>DBDI01000023.1 GCA_002293505.1 Alistipes sp. UBA936
CGCGCCGCCGCGATAGACCAGCTGCAGGTGTGGGCCGACCGGGCGGGAGCGACGCTGATCAAACAACAGATGGGTTCCGACCCGGCCTCGGTGGCGTACGACACACTGAGCTCGGCCGTAGCCGCGGGAGCCGATGTGGCTATAATCGACACCGCGGGAAGGCTGCACAACAAGGTGGGGCTGATGGCGGAACTCTCGAAGATCCGGAACGTGATGGCGAAGGTGATTCCCGACGCGCCGCACGAGGTGATGCTGGTGCTGGACGGCAGCACGGGCCAGAACGCCTTCGAGCAGGCAAAACAATTCACAGCCGCAACGGCGGTCAACTCTCTGGCCATTACCAAACTGGACGGCACGGCGAAGGGCGGGGTGGTGATCGGCATCAGCGAGCGGTTCCGGGTGCCGGTGCGGTGGATCGGTGTAGGCGAAGGAGTGGACGACCTGCAAGTGTTCGACCGAAAAGCTTTTGTCGATGCGCTGTTTGCTTAACATTGTCACGCTCGGGTGCTCCAAGAACCTGGTCGACAGCGAGCATCTGGCGGCGCGGGTCGAGGCGGCGGGCGGAAGGGTGGTTGTATTTGACCGGGAGCTCGATTGCTTTGCCGGCAGCGAGGGAGTGCGGACGGTTGTTGTGAACACCTGCGGGTTCATCGGCGACGCTAAGGAGGAGAGCGTGAACGCGATTCTGGAGCTGGCGGCGGCGCGGGAGCGCGGAGAGATCGACCGGCTCTATGTGATGGGCTGCCTGAGCGAGCGCTACGCCGACGAACTGAAGGCCGAAATACCCGAAGTGGATGGGTGGTTCGGGGCGAGAGGGTTGGACGGGATTGCCGCCGAGCTCGGAGTGAGGGCAGGGGCTGAGGGGGCGGGGGTGGCTTGCGGCGGGCGAAAGATCTCCACACCGGGCCATTATGCCTATCTGAAAATCTCGGAGGGTTGCGACCGGCGATGCTCGTTCTGCGCAATTCCGTTGATCCGCGGGGGGCACGTGTCGGTGCCGATGGAGGAGCTGGTGGCCGAGGCGGAAGAACTGGCGGAGGGAGGGGTGAAAGAGCTGATAGTCATTGCGCAGGACACTACGTACTATGGGCTCGATCTGTATGGCGAACGGCGGCTGGCGGAGTTACTCAGGCGGCTGGCGCGGGTGGAGGGCATAGAGTGGATCAGGCTACATTATGCCTATCCGGCAGGCTTTCCGGACGACGTGGTGGAGGTGATGAGCGCGGAGCCGAAGATCTGCAAATACCTGGACATTCCGCTACAACACATAGCCGACGGGCAGCTGAGTGCGATGAAACGGGGTCTGGGAGGGGACGGAACGCGCAACCTTATCCTCAATTTGCGCAAACGGGTTCCGGGGTTGGCGCTGAGGACGACGATGCTGGTGGGGTTTCCGGGCGAAACGGAAGCCGATTTCGAGCAACTGTTGGATTTCGTGCGCGAGGCTCGGTTCGAACGGCTGGGAGTGTTTCCATATTCGGCCGAAGAGGGCACCTGGGCGGGCGAGGAACTTCAGGACGATGTACCGGAAGAGGTGAAGCAAGCGAGGGTCGAACGGCTGATGGAGGTGCAGGCGGGAATAAGTGCCGAGCTGAACGAAGCGAGGGTGGGCAGAGAAGAGAGGGTGATAGTGGACAGGCGAGAGGGCGACGTGTGGGTCTGCCGCTCGCAATGGGACTCGCCGGAAGTGGACACGGAGATACTCCTCACCGCAGGGCCGGGCGAGCTGGAGGAGGGCCGGATGGCGAACGTAAGGATCACGCAAGCAAGTGAATATGACCTCGAAGCCGAATTAATTCGACCCTAAGAATCGCGAATTAAGATTTTTCTTCGTATCTTTGTGAAGCAATGGCCGGGAAAAACACCATAGACGCGCTGGAAAAAGGAGTGAGAAAGCTGATGGACGAAAACCGTCGGCTGAGAGATGAGAATGGTCGTCTGGAAGCGAGGGGAGAGCGACTGAAAGAGGAAAACGAGGCGCTGAGAGAGGCCCACAGCGACGAAGCAAAGAGGGTAAGTGTGAAGGGTTTGGCGAAAAAGCTGGGAAGCAGGGAGCAAGTGGACAAGCTGATAAGGGAAGTGGATGCGTGCATCGAACTACTGAATAAAGAATAGCAATGGGGCGGCTGTCGATAACACTAAAAATCGCAGGAACGAGCTATCCGTTCCCGGATATCGACGCAGCAGATGAAGAACTCTACAGGCACGCGGAGAGAGAAGTCAACAGGCTCTATATGGGAAACGCCCACGCGTCATTGCTACCGAAGGATCAACTGGCATTGGCGGCGTTGACCCTGGCGATGGAGAATGTAGAACTGAGGCTTGGACACTCGCCGAGCGAAGAAGCGGCAAGGCTGGCAAAGCTGGAGAAAGAAGTAAACGAATATTTAGGTTCTTAAACATACAAGTTTTAACACACACCGCGATTCCTTAAGCTTTGCGAAACTAACATTTTCTAAGATCAGGGCTGAAGTGGAGGTGCCAAAAACAGGCCTTAACCCCGAGGGGCAACTTTGAGGGGTGTACCTTATACGTTTTCGATCCGAAAACAGGTGCCGTTGGACGTTTGCGGCAAAAGTCCCAGGCCCCGTATATGACGCATTGAGAGATTCGTCAAACAGGAGAGGGATCGCGGTTATTTTTATTTTTAACTAACAAACAATGAGCATAATAGCAACCATAGGCATCGCCATCGCGGCAGCCGCAGCAGCCGGAGGGCTCGCAATCTATCTGACAGGAAACGGAACCAAAAATCGCCGAGCATCGATACTCAAAGAAGCCGAAGCTGAAGGCGAAATGATCAAAAAAGAGAAAATCCTGCAAGCAAAAGAAAAATTTATTCAACTCAAAAGCGAGCACGACCGAAACGTCAACGAGCGAAACCAAAAAGTAGCCCAAGGCGAACAACGACTCAAACAAATGGAGAGCGCGCTCGAAGGAAAACAACGCGAACTGGAGAATAAAACCCGTGATGCAGAAGGACTTCGAGAAAAACTGACAGCGCAGATGGCCTCGCTGGATAAGCGAAAAGAGGAGCTGGCGGGAGTCATCAGGGAGCAAAACACGAAGCTGGAACAAATCGGAGGGATGAGTGCCGACGAAGCCAAGAACATCCTGCTGGAAAATATGCGCTCCGAAGCACAGGCGTCGGCCGCCGCGTATGTGAGCGAGACTTTGGAAGAAGCCAAGATGACAGCCAGCAAGGAGGCAAAAAAGATTGTAGTACAGTCGATTCAGAGGGTCGCGACGGAGACAGCGATCGAAAACTCAGTGACGGTGTTCAACATCGATAGCGACGAAGTCAAGGGCCGAATCATCGGCCGCGAAGGGCGAAACATCCGAGCACTGGAAGCAGCAACGGGAGTCGAGATAATTGTGGACGACACCCCGGAAGCGATCATTCTGTCGGGCTTCGACCCGGTGCGAAGGGAGATCGCGAGGCTGGCTCTGCATCAACTGGTTACCGACGGAAGGATCCACCCGGCAAGGATCGAAGAAGTGGTGGCGAAGGTCGAAAAACAGATCGAAGAAGAAATTGTCGAAGTAGGCAAGCGGACCACCATTGATATGGGAATCCACAATCTACATCCGGAGCTGATACGCTTGATAGGAAAGATGAAATATCGCTCGTCGTATGGCCAAAACCTGCTGCAACACGCCCGGGAGACGGCAAACCTATGTGGAACGATGGCCGCGGAGCTGGGCTTGAACGCCAAAACGGCAAGGCGAGCAGGGCTGCTACACGACATAGGAAAGGTACCGGACGACCAACC
Organism: Alistipes sp. UBA936; assembly: GCA_002293505.1. Taxonomy (GTDB): domain Bacteria; phylum Bacteroidota; class Bacteroidia; order Bacteroidales; family Rikenellaceae; genus UBA940. The sequence continues at coordinate 3,774 of DBDI01000023.1, forward strand.
GGAACTACCGCACGCGCTTATAGGAATGCAACTGGCGGAGAAGTATAAGGAGAGGCCGGAAGTAGCAAATGCCATCGGAGCACACCACGACGAAATGGAGATGACGTCTCTTATCGCCCCCATAGTTCAGGTTTGCGACGCTATTTCTGGCGCACGGCCCGGTGCCCGCCGCGAGGTTGTTGAGTCTTACATCAAGAGGCTCAAGGAGATGGAAGACATCGCAGCGGAGTATCCGGGAGTGATGAAAACATATGCGATTCAAGCAGGCCGAGAACTGAGGGTAATCGTGGGAGCGGACAAGCTGGATGACGTACAGAGCGACCAACTGGCGCACGAAATCGCAAGAAAGATTCAAGAAGAAATGACCTATCCGGGACAAGTAAAGATCACGGTCATAAGGGAAACGAGAGCGGTAAGCTACGCCAAATAGCCGGCGTCCTCCAGCAGATTGGGACCATCGGCGGCCGAAGTGGCCAGAAGGTCGCAGCGGTTGTTCTCGGGATTATCGGCGTGGCCCTTAACCCAAACGAAGCGAACGCGGTGGCGCCGAAAAGCGCGAAGGAAGCGGATCCAGAGGTCGGGGTTCTTCTTGTCCTTGAAGCGTTTACGCTCCCAGTCGAACAACCAACCCTTCGACACGGCGTCGACCACGTAACGAGAATCGGAGTAGACAGTCACCTCGCAATCGTCCGTCCGAAGCGCCTCCAGGCCGGTGATCACAGCCAACAGCTCCATACGATTGTTCGTCGTGAGGCGGTAACCGGCCGAGAGCTCCTTCCGGTAGGTTGCCCTGTCGCCCGCGGTTCCTGCGGCCCCTTTTGTGCCTGTTGTGCCGCCGGCCAGCAGCACAACCCCATAGCCCCCGCGGCCGGGATTGCCCTTCGCAGCACCGTCGGTATAGATCGTCACCTTTGTCATATATGACAAAGGTACAAAAAAGGCTCGAAAAAATCGAGCCCTTATCTGTATTCGGTAGATTCCTCGTCGACTTCCAGCCTCGCTCGGAATGACAACTACGCGGCGACACAACGAACAGGATAGCCGTCCGCTGCGTCGCCGTATGGTACGACGCCACTACCATAGTGGTCTTCATCCCAGCCCACTTCAGCAAGATAATCCGCAAAAAACAGACAATAGACGAACTGACGTCCCCAAGAGGAACGTGTTCCCGTCGAACTCCAATAAAACCCGTAATAACCTGCATTACCTTGTATATCGCCAGCCGCTGGAAAAAATAGTGAATTATTAGAGTTGTGATCGACAAAAATCCTGCCAGCAGGATAGTTGTCAGTCTCTATAACCCAATCGTTACCGACTTCGTACGTACGAACTAACGTCTCTAATTCCTCATACGTCGGAACTCTCCATCCCTCAGGGCACGGGTCATTTGCCTCGGTCCAAAAGTCGGACTGGCTCGGTGAACTGTTCCACGTTTGTCCGGCGGGCGAAGAAGTGAGCGGATCGGTGTCGCTCCAACCGGTGCGACGATTGAACTGATAGAGCATCCCGAAGTCCTCGGGCTTGTCGACGAACTTGCCCGGTTCGCCGACGTTGCGAGTCGCCCAAACAACACCGTTTATCTCGACACCGCCGGTCGGGATGTTGGGGTTATCGGGACCTTCCGACCCGCCACCTTTGTCACAAGAGGAAAACATCGCGGCAGAAACCATAGCTGCAAGAGCAAAAAGAATAAAGAATTTTTTCATAGCGTGTAATTATTAATGGTTAAACAATAATTTTCTACTCGAAAGCCATTGTTTTACACGCAAAACGTGGGCAATTAATTCCGACCAAGAGGTACGACCAAGCACCTTCCAACCAAAAAATAACGCCCACGCGAACGTAGACGCCAGCTTGATTGCTTAGGGTTGGAGAATTTTGGTCGTTTTCTTGGTCCTAAAACAATAGCTAACGCTATCAATATGTTGCTACAAAGATACAAAAAAGGCTCGAAAAAAATCGAGCCTTTGCTTTTGCGTAGCTAAATATCGCTGTGGCCATTGCCACTGCCGTCGGCGTTCCGACTACATCATACCCATTCCGCCTCCGGGAGGCATCATCGGAGCGGGTGTGTCCTCCTTCTTGTCGGCAAGGACGCATTCGGTGGTGAGGAACATCGACGCGATCGAAGCGGCGTTCTCCAGAGCAACGCGAGCAACCTTGGTGGGGTCGATGATACCGGCTGCGAACAGATCCTCGTAACGGTCGCTACGGGCATTGTAACCGAACGAACCCTTACCCTCGCGAACCTTGTTGACAACCACGGAGCCCTCGCCACCGGCATTGGCAACGATCTGGCGCAGAGGCTCTTCTATGGCGCGGCGGACGATGGCGATACCGGTGGTTTCGTCTTCGTTGTCGCCTTTCATTTTTTCGAGAGCGTCGGCAGCGCGAATGTAAGCAACACCGCCGCCAGGGATGATACCCTCCTCGACGGCAGCGCGAGTAGCGGCCAGAGCGTCGTCCACGCGGTCTTTCTTCTCCTTCATCTCGACCTCGGTCACAGCGCCAACGTAAAGAACGGCAACCCCACCGGCCAGTTTCGCAAGGCGTTCCTGGAGCTTTTCGCGGTCGTAATCGCTGGTGGTCTGCTCGATCTGCTTACGGATTTGGGCGATGCGGGCGTCGATGGCAGCCTTCTTACCGCCGCCGTTAACGACCGTGGTGTTCTCCTTGTTGATGGCCACCTTGTCGGCCGTACCGAGCTGGTCGAGAGTCGCCTGGTCGAGCACGAAGCCGGTGTCCTCGGAGATGACGGTACCGCCCGTGAGAACGGCAATGTCCTGCAACATCTCCTTACGGCGGTCGCCGAAGCCCGGAGCCTTGACGGCAGCGATCTTCAGAGTGCCGCGCAGTTTATTGACAACCATAGTCGCAAGAGCCTCGCCGTCGACATCTTCGGCGATGATAACCAGAGCGCGGCCCTGCTGAGCGATAGGCTCGAGCACGCCCATAATCTCCTTCAGGGTCGAGATCTTCTTATCGGTAATCAGGATATAGGGTTTCTCCATCACAGCCTCCATCTTCTCGGAGTCGGTCATAAAGTAAGCCGAGATGTAGCCACGGTCGAACTGCATACCCTCCACAACGTCGACGTAAGTGTCGGTACCTTTGGCCTCTTCGACGGTGATCACACCCTCCTTGGAGACCTTACCCATAGCCTCGGCGATCAGGGCGCCGATAGCCTCGTCGTTGTTAGCCGAACTCGTAGCCACCTGTTTGATCTTCTCCATATCGCCGCCGACCTTCTTACTCTGTTTGGCGAGCGACTCGACGACACTCTTGACAGCCTTGTCGATACCACGTTTGAGGTCCATCGGGTTAGCCCCGGCGGTGACGTTCTTGATACCCACGCCGATGATCGACTGAGCCAAAACGGTCGCGGTTGTGGTACCGTCCCCGGCGTCGTCGTTCGTGCGAGAAGCTACTTCTTTAACCATCTGGGCACCCATATTGGCGAACTGGCACTCCAACTCGATCTCCTTGGCAACGGTCACGCCATCCTTGGTGATCTGCGGTGCGCCGTACTTCTTGTCGATGATCACGTTGCGACCCTTCGGGCCGAGTGTCACCTTGACAGCATTGCTGAGCGCGTCGACACCCTCCTTGAGAAGTTCGCGCGCCTCGGTGTTATATTTAATCTCTTTTGCCATAGCTTGTCGTTTTCCTTATCCGATTATTGCGAAAATATCGCTCTGTTTCATAATGATATACGTATCACCCTCGTGGGTGATTTCGGTGCCGGCGTACTTACCGTAGAGCACTTTGTCGCCCGCTTTGACCTCCATTTTGATCTCCTCGGTTCCGGGCCCGGCAGCCACAACGGTTCCGGCGAGCGGTTTTTCCTTAGCAGTTTCGGGGATGAACAGGCCCCCCGCGGTCTTCTCTTCGGCCGGATTGGGCTTGATGAGCACCCTGTCGGCCAATGGTTTGATTTTCATAGTTTGTGTTGGTAAATTATTAGGGTTTTTAGTCGTTTTCGGTGCGGCGTACATACAACGAACGTGCCAAACGCGATATTGTGTCGTTTTGGCAGGCGGAACTGACGTTTTGGCGGAATGTGTGCGAGAATACTATTTCTTCTCTGGATTACCTGGCACCGAATTCTGAGTACTTCTCTCACTACTACTTCTGGCTCCTTCGACCAAAATCTTTACAGTCGGCTCGATCAGGCCCGTTTTCACGTCGTCCCGATATGTGTTCCAGTTCACCAGATCCCTCTCCGCCTTGATCACCCGCGGATTACTCTCGACGACACTCACCGTCATCCCGAGCAGGAATGCCTTCTGGGGGAGGATCAGTATGTTGGTTCGGTACTTCAGACCCTCGCTGAGGCACAAACACGACTTGTCGTCACCTCCGACCGAGTGAATGGTGATCGGAGTGACCTCCAACATACGTTGTTCGCCCTGCATCTTTTCGCCATCCGGGGGCAGATAAATAATTGGCGAAATTGAAATAGTGAGGTCTATGCGGTCGCCTTCCTTGACCTTGGCCGAGGCGTAGTTCATAGTAACCCCGTCAACATAATAGACGAAATGATTTTCGTTAGAGTCGACAACCTTCTTTTTGAACTTAATCTCCAGGGCCGTCTCTTCATTATTGCCTAAGATCACCGTACGTCGGAACGTAAAATCGGGCATCCCTGCCGCATCAGTGAATATATTACTTTGAAACCGTGTGTGTTCCGCCTTGAACTTCGCAACCCGTTTGGCAAGCATACCATCAATCCACTTGAACCCCATATTGACCGCCGTAGGAAGAAACGAAGTAACACCTCCTAATGCCGACTCAGCTTGACCTCTCGATGGGTTGTCTTTCACTGGTTTTTGAGGATCGGGCTTCGTGAAGCAGATGTCAATCTCCTCCGAAAAATACTTCTTTTTGCTGCCGTCAGGCATACTGTAAACCACCTTTTGTGCCCCTGCGTTGAGTGCCATAATACACAAAATTAATGTTAGTACTGTCTTTTTCATAGAGCGTATAGTTATGTTTGTGACCATTCGTACAAGTGTTCCATAACCGATTCATTCAAAAGAATAGCGCGATTCTGGGTTCCATCTTCGAGGAAATAGTGATGAATGCCAACCACATAGCGTTGTTTACCCTCTTCGACGAAAACGGGGCTGCCACTATGTCCGGGCATCGTGTCCAAAGTGTCGGCGTAATATAGAAAACGGTCATCGTAACTGCGGATCCGACCCGTCGAGAACCGCTGGTGACCCTCCTTGTAAGGTTTCGCGCCCCTCCTCTCTTCCTGAGCCACGGGATATCCGGCCAGTTCGACATCGACATCGGAGGGTTCGTGAATTTTGTAACCGAAATACCTTTTCTTGATATTCGTAAACAGCGTGTCATCGGGCAAAATTATGGCACCGAAGTCGTACTGCCAGCCTTTGCCCAGTCGCCATTCTTTTGTCCACAGGAAGTCGTCAGTATACTGCCGACCATACGGCTCCGATCTACCTTTCGCGCCAGGAATCACAGCGATATTTTGAGCTTGGCCGCCATTGTAGACGTTATGAGCGGCGGTGATCACGCAGTGAGGAGAGATGAAAAAACCTGTACCCCAGTCCGTTTGGTTGCTCGCGGTTTTGATTTCCAGGCGGGCGATACAACAGTAGGGGTATTCGCTGGTGTCCGTGACCTCACAACTGTTGTCTTCGCCGATTATCCCTTTTGATTTACATCCACCTGAATTGGCAAGATGGATTAAGTCGCTGAGTTTGCTCATTGCGGTTAGTGTTTTGGCGGGGAACACCCACAAAAATCGCGCCGGGGATGAGGCGCGAAAACACAAAAAAGACCCCCGGTCAGGGATCTTTTCTATTCACTTTTACAGGCCTCTGTTCCGGCCTCTAATATTTCCGGCCTCGCTTGCTCCGGCCCTCCTGTTTTCTTCGGGCCCTTGCTTTTGCTCGGCCCCCGGGTGGAAGATGGGGCTCGAACCCACGACCTTCGGAACCACAATCCGACGCTCTAACCAGCTGAGCTACGTCCACCATCTAAATGCAGCGCCCCCCCCTCCTGAAACGGCCCTCCTCACTCTCGCCCCGATGGCGGCTTACAGCGCGTTGACGTGCAACTGCAAGGAGCTCTTCAGGTTTCCGGCTTTGTTCTTGTGGATGACGTTCGAGCCGGCCAGTTTGTCGAGCATTGCGGTCACCTTGGGCAGCAGCGCTTCGGCGGCGGCTTTGTCGGTTGTGTTGCGCAGCGCCTTGACGGCATTGCGGGTTGTTTTGTGATAGTAGCGGTTCCTCAATCGCCTCGTGGCGATCTGGCGGATCCTTTTCAGTGATGACTTGTGGTTTGCCATTTCTATTTCGTTAGCTTTATTTCAGTATAACAGGGGCCACTGACGCGGCCCCTGTAGCCCATAGGAGAATCGAACTCCTCTTTCAAGAATGAAAATCTTGCGTCCTAACCGATAGACGAATGGGCCGGTTTTGGAGGGACAAAGATAGATATAAAATTTGTTCCCGCCAAAAAAATCGGTTATAATTCCACTTTTTTGTCCGCAAACCGCTCCACAAGGTCGAGTTCGTGGCTCGAAAAGACGATGGTTTTGCTCCTCTCGTGCGCCAGCTCGGCCAGTAGCGCCACCACTTCTCGTCGGGCGTGATAGTCCAGAAAGGCGGTCGGTTCGTCGAGCACAATCACCGGCGTATCCTGCGCCAGCGCCCGCGCGATCATCACCCGTTGGGCCTCGCCGTCGCTGAGCGTGTCGACGAGTGCGGAGGCAAAGGCGTTCATCCCGACCGTCGTAATCGCCTCATTCACAATAGCCTTATCTTCCGGCCCGAGGCAGCCTGTCCAGCCGGTGTATGGCGTACGACCCAAAGCCACAAGGTCGCGCACACGCAGGCCCAGCACGCGGATATGCTCGGTGGAGACGAATGCAACCAGACGCGAAAGGTCGGCCGCATCATCGCCGTTTTCACGAAAAATCACCTCCCCAGAAAGCGGCGCAGCGAGCCCGGCAACCACCCGCAGCAGAGTGCTTTTCCCTGCGCCGTTGCGGCCGACAACCGCGGTCAACGTCCCGACAGCGAACTCCGCACAAAGGCCCGAAGCCAACACCCGGGCTCCGTAACCGATCGTGATGTCGCGCAAAGTCACCACGCCCGGCGCCCTCCGCGCACCACGACCAAAATTATCACGGGAATCCCGACAAGGGCGGTTATAGTATTGATAGGCAGCGGAGTAGATCCGACTGTACTCGACACAACGTCGCACGCCAACATCACCGCCGCCCCGAGTATCATCGACGCGGGCATCAACACGCGGTGGGTCGCCTCCCGGGTGATCATTCTCGCGACGTGAGGCACGGCAAGGCCAAGGAACCCGATCGGACCGCAAAAAGCAGTCAGAGTACCTGCCAACAGCGTCGTGTTGACAAAAACCAGAACGCGAACCGTCCCGACGTGAATCCCCATAGTCCGGGCGTAAGTCTCGCCCAACAGCAATGCGTCCAGTGGTTTAACCAGCGCCAACGACCCGGCCAACCCGACCGCGACAACAGGCCCGAGGAGAGCCAACTCCGGCAAGGTGACACCACCGAGCGACCCCATCGTCCAGATAACGAACGACTTGAGTGCCCCCTCGCCGCTGAAGTACTGCAACACCTCGACCAACGCCCCGGCAACGCTACCGAGCATCATACCGATGATCAGGACGGCCAAAATGTCGCGAATCCGCTGACTGACAACCATCACGACGAGGAAGATCGCCCCGGCACCGATCCAGGCAGCGCCGACAATACCAACGCTATGCAACCAACCGCCAGCAGCCCCGACAAGAGGTGCCCCGAGAAGAAACAGAGCCACGCCAAGGCTCGCGCCGGAGCTGATACCCAACACGTAAGGCCCGGCAAGAGGGTTACGAAACAGAGTCTGCATCTGCAATCCGCTCGCCCCGAGCCCCGCCCCGGCCAAAACCGCAACAACAGCCTTAGGCAGGCGAAACCGCGAAACGATGAATCCAGCCGCGTCGCCCAATTCGCTCAGACGGACGGACCCGACCAGGAGGTCGAGAACGAACAGCACAACGACGGCGAGCCCGGCCAAAAGAAAAAGTCGTTTCACCGCAGGCGTTTGTAATAGTATAAGGTATCGGGGCTGGGGTCGGGGCTGACGGCAGGGTCGGAGCCGTGGAGGATTGCCACCAAGTCTCGCAGAACGCGGTCGGGCCGCACGACACCCGATTCCCAGAAGTCGCTACCGCCCTCGGGCGTGGTGCGGGCGGTGTTGTTGAAGACCTGACCGGCGACGACAGGAGGAGCATCGGCGAAGCGCGGATTGTCGGCCAACAGAGCCGCCAGCGAGTCGTAATGGCCGGTGTTGAGCCAAACGTCGGCGCCCTGCATCGCCAACCAGGCTTCCTCGATACCGACGGGGTAACTCTCTGCACCGGAGTTGTTTGAGGCGCCTGAACCACGTGAACCGCCTGTCGCCGGGCCGTCCCGGTGCCCCTCGAAGATCCATTCGCCACCCGCATCACGCACCAGTTGCACCATAAAGTTGTCGTCCGCGGGAACCCACCACACGTCGCGGTAGGGTGCGTTGAGCATCACCCGTGGTCGTGCGCCGGAACGGGATGCTAACTCGCGGGCCTGGAGGGCGGTCTCGTTATAGCCCAGGGTGATCTCAGCCAGTCGCGCGGCGCCGACATCGCCCAGTCCGCACAATTCGGCGATCGGAACGATCCACCCGGCGCGGCCAAGAGGCGTGGTCTCGGTCCAATCCTCGACGGGAAAGCATCGCAACCCCATCTCCTCCAGTCGCGCCCGCTCTTCGGGAAAACTCATCAACACAACGTCGGGCCGCAGGGCGACGATACGCTCCACGTCGATGTTCGAATCCCACCCTACCTCGGCGATATCACCCGCACGGCAACGTTCGCGGATGGTCGGGTCAGTGACGAAACCGGTACCGGAAATGCCGACGATACGATCCGCCGCGCCCAGCTCAGAAAGAAAAGCAACGTGGCTCGAAGACATACAAACGATACGCCGGGCGGGGGCTTCGGTTGCGGGGGCGGGCGAGTCGGCGGTGGCGGCCCGA
>DBDI01000011.1:0-141 GCA_002293505.1 Alistipes sp. UBA936
AAGAGCTGGGCGTGGCTCACCCGGCCAGCCTCGATCGCTCCGGTGAGGCGGCTCTTGATCTGCTCGTGGCCGGGTATGTCTGCGAATCTCATTACCGCCCTGTGCTACCGAAGCCGCCTGCGCCGCGTTCCGTCTGAGAAA
>DBDI01000011.1:207-3228 GCA_002293505.1 Alistipes sp. UBA936
ATCTCGCCGCGGTAATCGGCGTCGATGGTACCGGGAGCGTTAAGAACCGTAACGCCGTGTTTGGCAGCCAGCCCGGAGCGAGGCCGAACCTGCATCTCATAACCGGCAGGCAACTCGACGAACAGACCGGTAGGGATCACGCGCCGTTCGAGAGAGCCGAGGGCAACGGGTTCGGAGAGGTTCGCCCGGACGTCGAGCCCGGCCGACAGGGGAGTTTCGTAACGCGGAAGGTCAAACGCCGACCGATTGATGACTCGTACTTTCATATCGCTTTTTCAATGTCAAACTTACAACAACCATAACGCATTCGCAACCCAAGCGAGCCCAAGCAGCCCCCTCGTAACCAAGCCGAGGAATCAGAGCGAGGTTCAAGCCGACGGCGACGACGAGACCGGCCCCGGTGATAGCGATCGCCATCCAGGTACGCCCCGACTGCTTGTACCACCAAGAAAGGCTCAAAACAACCCCGGCGAGAGCGTTCGCAGCGAGCAGGATAGGCAACAAGCGCTCGCCACCGCGGAACTCAACCCCGACGATCTGCAAGACAAGAGGACGGGCGAGCATAACGACGGCGAAGATCAGGCACGCCACGGCGACATACAACCAAAGTGCGGCACGGCTCTGGCGCTCGAACTCCCCACGAGCAAAACGCCTCAAAAAAAAGGGCTCGGCAGCAAGGCGGTACATCGAAGTGAACAGAACCATTATCACAGCCAATTTAGCAGTCGCACCGTAAACCCCAAGAGAAGAGAGTGCGGTCTCGGGAGGCATCAACCATTTTATCATCTGACGGTCGACGAACTCCCCGGCAGTACCGGCAACCCCGGAAATCAACAACGGAAGAGAAAACGCCATCATAGTACGAAGCAACCCGCGGTCGATACGAGGCCCGAGTCCGCGAAGGCCGCCCCAGAGCAACAACATCGAAGCAACGCTACCACCGACGTTAGCCCACAAAACCCACTGAGCGCCGGAGAGCCCCTGCCAAGAGAAGAAAACAATGCAAAGGGCGAGGTTGACAACAACGGAGACGAGCCGGATGGAGACGTAAGAGAGGCGGCGGCGCTGTTCGCGAAGACGGGCGAAGGGTATCGCAGTAGCAACGTCGATACCGACGACGAGGCCGGTCAACCAAACCAAAGAGGGCTGGGAACCGTAACCGAGGGTAGAAGCGGCGGGGCGGCAAAAAATCAAAACGAGCGCAACGAATACAGCCGCGGCGAGGAGGGTCGCACCCCAGGCGGAAGAGAACACGCGGCGTTTTTCAACCTCGGTCGTGGCCGCACCGGCGAACCGAAAGAAACCACTTTCGAGCCCGAGGGTGAGAAGAACCAAAGCGAACGGAATCAGAGAGTAGAGGTCGGTCACGATACCGTACTCGCCGGTGGTCATAACCCGAGTGAGGTAAGGAACCATCAGGTAAGACAACATCCTGGCAAGGATCGTACTGACCCCGTAAACCAGAGTGTCGCCGGCAAGATTTCGAAGCGAGTTGTTCACGACCCGCAAAGTTAACAAAATTTTGTCTATCTTTGTACCCGCAAAAGCAAGAAGGGCTCATAGCTCAGTTGGTCAGAGCAGCGGACTCATAATCCGAAGGTCGGGGGATCATGACCCTCTGGGCCCACCGGTGGCACAAAAACAGATAACGGCGGCGGAGGCGGTCTCTCTGTTGAGAGATGGCGCCCTGGTCGTAACGCACCACGCAGCCGCAAACCCACAAGCGGTGATGAGAGAAGTGGTGGCGCAGAAAATACGCTTCACTGATCTAAAAACTTTTCACGTACTACCGGTCGGCTACACCGAATATCTCGATCCGGCAAACGCAACGCATTTCAAGCATATTACAACGTTTATGGGCCCGGCGTCGAGGGCGGCAGCGGAGGCGGGAATGGTGGAATTCATACCTTCGTTCTTCAAGGATGTTCCGGCGCTGATGGGGACGCAGTTGAAGGTGGATGCTGTGTTGTTGAACCTGTCGCCACCGGACAATGAGGGGTGGTGCTCGCTGGGGGTGTCGTGCGACTATGCGCCGGCAGCGATCCGGGCGGCTAAAACAGTAATAGCGCAACTGAACGAGGCGATGCCGAGGGTGGGAGGGAGAGAAAACGCGGTGCACATCTCGGAGGTCGACTATGTTGTGGAGTGCAACGATCCGCTACCGGAAGTGGCTGGGGCGGCGGTGAGCGATGTGGAGAGGGAGATAGCGCGAAACGTGGCAGGATTGGTGGAGGATGGAGATACGTTACAACTGGGAATAGGCGCGGTACCGGACACGGTGCTGGGTTTTCTGGCAGGGCACAAGCATCTGGGAATACACAGCGAGATACTGTCGGACAGCATAGTGTCGCTCATCGAGAGCGGGGCGGTGGACGGGAGCAAAAAGACAGTGTGCAAGGGCAAGGCGGTGGCGACTTTTCTGGTGGGAAGCAAGGTGCTGTGGGATTTTGTGGGGAGGAACGACGCCGTGGAGATGAGACCGGTGGACTGGGTGAACGACCCGTATGTGGTGGGGCAAAACTACCGAATGGTGTCGGTGAACTCAGCCATCGAAGTCGATCTGACGGGACAGGTGAACGCCGAAGCGATCTGTGGGGTGCAATTCAGCGGAGTGGGAGGACAGGTGGATTTTGTGAGGGGAGCGAGGCTGTCGAAGGGGGGAAGGTCGATCATTGCACTACCGGCAACGGCGAAGGGGGGAAGCGTGTCGAGGATAGTGCCGAGCCTGTGTTCGCCGGCAGTGGTGACCACTTCGAGGAACGATGTGGACTTCGTGGTGACGGAGTACGGAGTGGCAGCGCTACGAGGGCGCTCGCTGAGAGAGCGGGCCGAGGCGCTTAGGGCAATAGCCCATCCGGAATTCAGAGACAAACTGTAATCGGACAGATATGAGAAAACTGAGAATTATCCTGGCGTGGGCGGTGGTCGTCGGCGCGGTGGTGCTGGTGGTGGATGTGACGGGCGCGGTGGATGCGTGGCTGGGCTGGATCGCGAAGGTGCAACTGGTGCCCGCGGTGATGG
>DBDI01000005.1 GCA_002293505.1 Alistipes sp. UBA936
AACCGTTCGGGGTGTAGCTCAGCCCGGTTAGAGTACACGTCTGGGGGGCGTGTGGCCGCTAGTTCGAATCTAGTCACCCCGACAAAAAAAGGGCCGCCTCTTTCGAGGCGGCCCTTTTAACGTGGTTTACAACAATGAGTGAGGTTCAACTCATTAATTAATCTGAAAATTAATACTTTTGCAAACGGCAACAGCCAAAAAAGAGAGGGACACGATTTGTGATTCAATAATTTGTTACCTTTGCGGTGACATATTGAACACGGAAAGTGTTTAGCTGATTCCTACTGGCAAATCTAGTAAATTTATTCAGGTCGGGAAACAGCAACTTCTCTTCACGCCCTTACCGGCGTGGGCTGTTGCTTGTTTTTGACCGAGGTTTTACTAGAACCCGCCAGTAAATTCAAGTTAATTCGCCCACGCTTTCTTTTTGACCATTAACCATCACCTTGGGCGAGGTGGTGAAAAACCGATTTTATGGCTACTAAAGGCATTTTATCAAAACAAACGGTTGACTTCCACAAACCGAACACACCTTTGCCGAACTGGAATGATCCCAAGATTGACATCCATCTGCACAAACGAAGGAATGGTAAAAAAGGGATTTTCGACATCGCAGTCCCTTTGAATTCCGAGCGACCTGTTAGGGTTGAGGGTAAAACAGGAGCTGTCCCTAACGACATTCTCGATGAAGTGGAGAAGGCATTTAGGGATGTAGCACAAAGAAAAAAGTTTGTAAATAACTTGATCGCTGTGTTGTCCAACTATCCCAACTTCAAGAACCGCCCGGAAGACATGAAAAACATTCATGGGGCTTTGAAGAAAATTGCAACAGCCTTTGGGCTTGATTGGCAGAATTTGGTTGCACTTACCCATACTCCGAGCACGAATCTTTACAAAGCGGAAATCCGCGATGAATCCTATCGTGTTTATTACGTTTCGATTGACCGAAAACGAATTTCAGCGGGGAACACCTCAAAGACGCTCTTAAATGAGGACATCTACCCATTAGGCCCGATAATCCTTTGAAAAACAAATTTTAAAAACTCAAATCAAAATGAAAAAACTTTTTCTTCTGATGCTGTCTCTGGCGGCACTCACATTCAATGCTTGCAACAAAGATGACAACGGGGATGGCAACGAAACCTACACAGGCAAATTAATCAAAACCATTGATTTGAATGAAGAAGGCGTTTATACATTTACCTACGACAACCAACAGAGACTCACGAAAGTTGTAAGTGAATGGGATGGCGAACGCTCTGAGATATATTATACATATAGTTCGAATCGCATCGTGGCTGCTTGGGATGATTGCGATTATATCTATCACCTTGACGCCGACGGTTATTTAATCGAACAAGAGTGGGAAGAATCAGGATCAGACCCGGAACTAGGATTTAAATATCAATACACTGACGGATTTTTGTCACGTATTGTCAACTTAACCAATACCGATACTGCTTATACCTATTCGTGGGCGAATGGCAATTTAAGCAAAGCAGGAGATGAAACGTACACATACACCGACAAGGAAAACAAGTTGAATCTTAATGCATTTCAGGTGTTGGGGATGAATCCGTTTCGCTTGGATGAAGAATACTTAGACTTCAAAGGGACTTCACCTAAAAATCTTCCTGCTTCCATTCCCAACTCCATAGATCACGGTTCCTCTGTGTCATTTACTTACACGTTTGATTCCGACGGCTATCCGACAGAAATCGTAATTTCTGATTCTGAAGGTAACGAATTAATCGAGATCACTTACTATTGATACTCTCTGACAGTAAAAAAGGGCCGTCTCTTTCGAGGCGGCCCTTTTACTGTCAAATACAAGTTCCCTTACCTGATCGAGTTGAGGTGTTTCTGCAACTCGGCGGCGTTGACGGCAGCTGTGTTACCGGCAGCGGAGAAGTGGCGCTCGGCGGCAGCCTTGTCACCTCGCAACCACGACAGGATACCCATATTGTTGTTGTACGCGGCGCCGTGATCCTTGATCTTGCCAAGGAATCCGGCAGCAGCGGTGGTATCGCCTCTTTCGAGTGCGTGAGCTGCGGCGTTCATATTGGCCACGTCGCTATTGGGATACGTACGGGCGGCGATCTCCATAACTTCGCGGTGCTTTTCGCTGCCTCTTTCGTACGTTTCGGCCACGCGGAACATCTCTTCGAGCGAGAGGTTGGTCGGGCGGACGAGGATCACTTCGCGAGCGCGTTCGACTGTAATCGGAGCAACTTCATAGTCGATGAAGTAGTCGGTGCGGCGCAGCTTCGGGTAGATGTCGCGCAGGATCTCTGCATAGGGACGGCCACCGTCCACGGCGCGGATCTCACGTTCGCGAGCATCGTAGTCGGCGCTGCCTCCGTCGATGATGCGGATTATCTGGTCGCTGTACGAGTAGTTGGCTTCGTCGAGCAGGTCGCTGAAGGTCTGCCAGTCTTCGCCCGAACCTTCGGCGGTGATCATACGCGAATCGACGCCGAAATGTTTCTCGATGTAGAGTTCCAATTCAGCTGCACGGTTTTCCGACAGTTTCTGATTGCTCGACTCGGTGCCTTCGGGAGAAGCCCAGCCTACCAGACTGATACCCTTCATCGTTACATCTTCGTCATTACGCACCAGGTCGATGGTCTTCTTGATGGTCTCCAGCTCGGCGGCATTGTTGCGGAAGTTGGGCACGATCTCCGAACGTCCGACGTGATACTCCAGATAGGCGCGACCCATCTCCTGACGAACCTTCACCGGTTCGACCTCGGGAACTACGTAGACAACTTCGAACTCGGGTTCGTAACGTTCCACGACTATGATCACGGGTTCGAGAGCGGGTTGTGGTTTGGCACCCAGACCGATGATGAGGTTCAGACCCAACTTGGTGGGGCCGAAGTAGTCTTTGTCACGCTTGCCGACCATCTCGTCGCAATCCAGACATTTGTACGTACCGTAGTACTGGTCGTAATTCAGGTGAGCGTAGCCCACGCCGATAGTAGCTTCCAGAGCCCAGCGGAACGAGAAGTTCCAACGATAACCCCAACCGATACCGACACCCCACACGTCGCCCTTGAAGCGGTTGTCCTCCATATACTTCGTGAAAGGTCCGTGCCACAAGCCGCCCACTTCGTAGTTGGCCCAGCCGCCGTGGATATCGAACCAGTGACCGCGGAAAGTTTCCTTAGGCCAGAACCGCAATTCGGGTTTGATCTCCAGATGTTTGAACATAGTTTTGCCGCCACGGAACTCCCACGGGTTCCAGCTCACAGGAATGTCCAACGAGGTGTGTCCCCCGAGGCGGAATTCGATGCCGAGGTTCATCGTTGTGGTGATGTCGCTCAGCAGATTGGTCTTGAGGTTCCAGGCGGGGAGCTCTTCGACCTGACGTTTTTGCGCCATAAGCATCGTCGGAACGAGCAGAAGCGCCACAAGGATAATTTTTTTCATAATCACATTATTAGATTGGTTAAACTTTCGTCCGTTCCCCACTCACCTCGCACATTCCGTGCCAAAAATTACCCGCGGGCCTCTGCTGCGCCTTATTCGCCCAGGTCGGGGTTGCTCGAAGCGGCTATCAGAGCCAGGTTCATAACGGAACGTTCGTCGGCGGTTTCGCTCTGCGGGTGGATGTTTTTCCACAGCCCCAGTAGCACCGGGCCCGTGATCTCGGCCCCTCCCAGCATATCCATCATCTTGTATGCGATGTTTCCGGCGGCGGCTCCCGGAAAGATCATCGTGTTGACTTCCCTCTCGCCCAGTTTGTTGAACGGATAGTACTCGCGGCGTAGTGATGCGTCGAGCGCCGTGTCGGCCTTCATCTCTCCTTCGACCAGCAGTTCCGGGTGGCGTTCGTGTAGCATCTTCACCGCGGCGGCCATCTTAACGGAGTCGGGCTCGGTGTCGGTGCCGAAGTTAGAGTTCGACAGCATCGCCACCACCGGCTCGTACCCGAAGTGGCGCACTGCCTGAGCGGCCCGCAGAGTGATCTCGGCCAGCTCTTCGGCTGTTGGGTTGGGGTTGACGACCGTGTCGGCGAAGAACATCGGGCCCTTCTTGGTGCTGACTATGTGCATTCCGGCGAGGGTCTTTCCCTGAGCGTCGAATATCTCGCGAACGGGCTCCAGAGCGCGGGTGTAGCGGCGACTGTAATCGACGATCGCTCCGTCGGCATCGCCCGCAACGACCGCCATCAGAGTAAACCACTGCCGCATACCCATCCGGAATACAGCCTCGGCAAGGCTCATACCCTTGCGCTGCAACCTCTCGTGGAGCATCGCACCGTAGCGTTCGCGGCGCCCTTTTTCGGCCTCGGAGGTAAAGTCGAGGATCTCGATGCCCTCCAGCGTGACGTGCTGTTCGTGGGCAACAGCCTCGATATGGGCCCGGCCGCCGACAAGGATCGGGTTCACAAGTCCCTCGCGAGCCAACACGGAAGCAGCGCGAATCACGGCGGCCACCTCGCCGTTACTGAACACGATACGTTTCGTGGGCGCCGTTGCGACCATCGTTCGGATACGCCTCATCAGGCGGTTGTCGCGACCCATCCGGTGTTCCAACTCGTGGGAGTAGGTCTCCCAGTCGGTAATCTTCCGCCGCGCCACACCCGACTCGATCGCAGCCTTGGCCACGGCGGTTGAGATGCGCGACAACAGGCGGGGATCCAAAGGTTTCGGTATAAGGTACTCGCGGCCGAAGCGGATGGAGGTGTTGCTGTACGCCGAGGCGACGCTTTCGGGCACGGGCTCGCGGGTCAGCTCGGCAAGGGCGTGCACGGCGGCTATCTTCATCTGTTCGTTGATCGCCTTTGCGCGAACGTCCAACGCCCCGCGGAAGATATACGGAAATCCGAGGACGTTGTTCACCTGATTGGGGTAGTCGCTGCGGCCCGTTGCGAAGATTATGTCGGGTCGCGAAGCCATCGCCTCCTTGTAAGATATCTCGGGGTGGGGATTGGCCAGCGCGAAGACAATCGGGTCCACAGCCATCGAACGCACCATATCCTGAGTGAGCACATCGGCCACGGAGAGTCCCAGAAACACGTCGGCCCCTGTGAGCGCGTCGGCCAGAGTATCGAGGGGAGTGTCCACCGCGAACTCACGCTTTGCGGCGTTCAGGTCAGTGCGGCGCAGGTTCAACACCCCCTTACTGTCGCACATCAACATATTCTCAGCCCGTACACCCAACTCCTTGTAAAGTTTTGCACAAGATACCGCCGCCGCCCCGGCACCGTTCACCACGACCTTCACTTGTTCGATCTTTTTGCCATTCACGATCAGGGCGTTCAACAGTGCGGCGGCGGAGATGATAGCCGTACCGTGCTGGTCGTCGTGCATCACGGGAATGTCCAACTCCTTCTTCAGCCGCTCCTCGATGGCGAAGCACTCGGGGGCCTTGATGTCTTCGAGGTTGATCCCTCCGAACGTGGGCGAGATATTCTTGACGGTCTCGATGAAGCGGTCGACGTCACTCGCGTCCACCTCGATGTCGAACACGTCGATGTCGGCAAAGGTCTTAAACAAAAGCCCCTTACCCTCCATCACGGGTTTACCGGCCAACGGGCCGATGTCGCCCAGACCGAGGACTGCCGTACCGTTCGAGATAACGGCAACGAGGTTCCCTTTGGCGGTATACTTGTAGGCGTCCTGCGGGTTCTTCTCGATCTCCAGGCACGGCTCGGCCACGCCGGGCGAGTAGGCCAACGCAAGGTCGGTCTGGGTGGAGTAGGGTTTGGTGGGGATGACTTCGATCTTGCCCGGGCGCCCTTCCGAGTGGTAGTTCAGCGCATCGCGGCGGCGGCTCTTATCCGACATAGTTTTCCGATTTTTAGTTCACACAAAAATACCAAAAAAAATCACTCCCCGGCTGTTTTACGAACCGGAGAGTGCATTTTTAACACTTTCTTCAAGCGCGCCGACGAGTGAACAGGCTAACGATCAACAGCAACAACACCGCGCCGATCACGGCAACAACCAACTGCCAGATCAGTCCCCCGCCGCCGAAGCCTGCCAACCCCATCAACCAACCGCCCAACACGGCGCCGACGATACCTACAACCAAATTGATCCAAAAGCCCGAACCCGAACCCTTGACGATCAGATTGCCGAGCCAACCGGCCACCAACCCGATGAGAATGAACCATACGAAACTCATAGTCGAAATGTTTTTAAGAGTGAGTGTTTATTCGCCCTAAAAACCTCTCAACTATCGTACCACACTACTCGAAACGGAGCTCGCCGAAGAATTTCGGTTGGTGGAAACTGGGCCGCGGGGTGTCGATCGGGCTCCACGACAGGTACTGGGGCCGCGGAAGGCCGTCGCCACATTTATAGAAGTTACCGCGCAACGTGCGACCGGAAAGAGGCGCAACCTCGGTGCACGCGAACGCCGACACGGGAATAGCCATCGTGAGCGTCCAGCGGAAGTCGCCTTCGGTATTCTCTATCGCCTCGCGCGGAAGCGACGGCAGGCGGCGAATCTGACCCACCTCCTTTTCGAGCATCACGATCTGTCCCTGGGCATCGCGCGTATGCAGCAGGCCGTAACCTATGCAACTCATCTCGATGTTATAATAGGGGCTACCCTCCTCGCCGGGAATGACGAAGAACTCGACGCACGAGTCGGTCCACGGCTGGCCGTTATCGGCAGTGAAGGCGGCGCGAAGCTCACTTTCGTGGACGTAGAACTTCAGGTAGATCTCGTCGCCACTGTGAGCGATCTTGAACCCCACCTCGGGTCGTTCGGGAAACTGCTCGGGCCAATTCAGGCAGTCCACCGAGTGGGTCTCAAGGGAAGCCGTTTCGAACATCTCATCCACGTGTTCGATCGCGGGAGTTGCTCCCCAGTCCACGCGCGGGACGGTGAGCGAAGAGGGCTGGGCGCCCACGGAGAGTGCTGACATAATCAAAATCGAGGTTACTGTTCCAAGTAGTCGAGCGCACGGCCGCTTACCTGCATCAATGAAATTTCGCATATCTTAGTGTTGTATTGTGCCACAAGGATTCTCTCCTCGCCATCCAGCAGGCTCTTCTGCGCCTCCCGCATCTCGATACCGGACAGGTCGCCAAGGAGGTATCGCTCGCGGGCGATCTCATAGTTTTGGCGGGCGGAGACGAGGTTCTCGCGTTCGAGGCTCAGCAGCTGAAGGTTGTTTTGGTACGCCTGCCAGAACGTTGCAAGGTCGGCCAACAGGGCCGTCAGGACTTCCGAGGAGCGCAGGCGGGCGTTGTCGGCCTCGATGCGGGCATTGCGGATATCGCGCCCGCGCCTGCCGTCGAAGATCGTGAAGCCCATAGAGACGTTCGCATCGGGCCCCCAGGAAGTACGTCGCCGCGTGCCGCCACGTTCGTAGGCGTTGGCAGCGAATCCGTAACCGGCGTTGAGCCTCACGAACGGGTAAGCGCGCGACTGAACCATCTTCAGGTCCAGGGCGGCGAGAGTACCGGCTCGCTCTGCGTGGGCAAGTTCGGCGCTCTGGGCGATCATACGGTCGTACAGGTCGCCCCAATTCAGGCGCTCGTTGATGCGGATGGTCGTGTCGCGGACGGCGAAGTTCTCATCGGCGATTGGGTTTGCCATCAACTCATTCAATCGGATGCGCGAAGTGGCGATGCGTTCTTTCTGGGTTATGTACAACGACGAGTCGGCATTGAAGTCGACCCGAGCCTGCAACACCCCGAGGCGAGAACCGCCACCGAGCAGGTAACGAGCCTCGACGATACGCAGCCGCTCGCGAGAGAGCTCCACGGCATACTGGTAGTTACGCAGGCGGATGGACTGCTGGATGAAGTTGTAGTACTCGGCCGTGAGCGACGACACGAAGTCCTCGATCGTAATGCGCGCCTGCAACTCCCCCATCTGCTCCAGCTCGCGGAGGCGTTTCCAGTTGGTGAGCACGCTGAACCCCTCGGACAGAGTCCACGAGGCGTCCAGTCCGGCGGAAGCGGTTTGGGTGAGGGCGCCGTGCTCCTTGGAGACTTCGCCGTCGCGGGGAGTGGTGTGCGAGGAGTTCCACGCGGCGTTGTAACCACCGCTCAGCCCGACCTCGGGAAGGAAACCGGCCCGGCCCCAGGTGGCGTTATTCTCAGCGATCTGCTGCTCGCCGCGAGCGATGCGGACGGAGTAGTTACGCTCCAGGCCCCATTCGAGGCACTCGCCCAGAGAGTAGGCCCGCTCCTGAGCCGAAAGCCAAAGCGGCGCCGCAGCGAACAAAAGTATCAGTAACTTTTTCATTCCTTGTTACGATTTGTGGAGATGTAAGAGTACATTGCCGGAACGATGTACAGGGTCATAATGGTGGAGATGAGCATCCCGCCAGTCACCGCAACCCCCATCGCGATACGGCTGTTGGCCCCCTCGCCCGAAGCGAATGCCAACGGCAACAGGCCCAGAATCGTCGCGAAGCTCGTCATCAGGATCGGCCGCATACGTTGCAGGGAGGCGTCGAGGATGGCCTCGTCTTTTGGTTCGCCCGAAGCCTGTTTCTGGTTGGCGAACTCGACGATCAGGATACCGTTCTTGGCCACAAGACCGATCAGCATAATGATACCGATCTCGGAGAAAATATTCATCGTTCCGCCCGTGAAGAACATAAATATCAACGCCCCGGCAACGGCCAACGGAACGGTGAGCATAATCACCAACGGATCCTTGAAGCTCTCGAACTGAGCCGCAAGAACAAGGTAGATCAAAACGATGGCGAGGATGAAGGCGAACATCAGGCTGGAGGCGCTCTCGCGAAACTCCTTCGACTCGCCGGACAGGGCGGTACGGAACGTCTCGTCCAACACCTCGGAAGCGATGCGATCCATCTCGTCCAACCCCTGACCGATGGTGTAACCGCGGGCCAGACCGGCGGAAACAGTTGCAGCGACGAAGCGGTTGTAACGGTAAAGCTGAGGAGGAGCGATACTCTCGTCGATCGACACGAGGTTGTCCATCTGGATCATCCCCCCGGCACTGTTACGAATATACATCGAGCTCAGGTCGGTCGGCTTGTTACGCTGCTGGCGGTTGATCTCCCCGAGGATCTCGTACTGCTTACCATTCATATAGAAGTAACCCATACGCTGGCCGGAGAGGCCGTACTGGAGAGTCTGGGCAATGTTCTGAGTACTCACGCCGAGGATATTGGCCTTGTCGCGGTTGATCGAGATGCGCGCCTCGGGCTTGGTGAACTTAAGGTTGGCGTCCGACATCTGGAACACGGGACTCTCGGAGACCTTTTGCAAAAACTCGGGCAACACCTCGCGCAGGCGCTCAATGTCGGTCGCCTGCAAAACGTACTGAACAGGCATACCGCCCCGACCACCGCCGAAAGTCGACTGCTGGCGGACGAACGAACGAGCTGCGGTCTTGGATCGAACCGCAGCCGTGAGCGCCTCGGCAACCTCCATCTGAGATCGCTTACGCTCCCCGAGCTCGACCAACTGGATCTGCACGTTACCACCACCGCCACCAACGCGAGCGGTAATGAACTCGGCATCGTTACCCACGACCTCGTCGGCCAACAGGTTGATATCCTCGGTGTAGTCGCGCATATATTCATAGGTGATCCCCTCGGGCCCGGAGGTCGAAATGCTAACCGACGAACGGTCCTCCAAAGGAGCCAACTCGGCGGGAACAACGCTCCACAAAACAACGATCAAAACGACCATCGCACCGACGATAGGAAGAGCCAACCAACGACGATTAAGGAACCCGGCCAACGAGCGGCGGTAAAAGGCGTTCAACCAATCGAAGAAGGGCTCGGTCTTACGGTAGAACCAATTCTGGCGCTCGCGGTGTTTGAGGATCAGCGTGGAGAGCATCGGAGTGAGGGTCAGAGCAGCGAAAGCCGAGATGGCGACAGCCCCGGAGATAACCACGGCGAACTCGCGGAACAGCCTACCGGTCATACCGCTCATAAACACGATCGGAAGGAACACCGCCACCAGGGTGATGGTCGTGGAGACGATGGCGAAGAAAATCTCCTTCGCCCCCTCGATACCGGCCTCGAAAGGCCGCATACCCTTCTCGATACGGATATAGATATTCTCCGTCATAACGATCGCGTCGTCCACCACAAGTCCGATAGCCAGCACAACGGCGAGCATAGTGAGGGTGTTGATGGAGAACCCGGCCGCGTACATTATAAAGAACGTACCGATCAACGAAACGGGAATAACCACGACGGGAATCAACGTCACCCGCCAGTCGCGAAGGAACAGGAAGATGATGATGATCACCAACGCGAACGCCTCCCAGACGGTCTTCATAACCTCGGAGATGGACGAGCGGATAAAGCGTGTATTGTCGAACCCGTAGGAGGTCTTCACATCCTCGGGAAGGTCTTTCTGCATCATCTCCATACGCTGGTAGACCGCGTCGGCGATCTCGATGTGATTCGCGCCGGGCTGCGGAACGACGATAACCCCAACCATCGGGATGCCGTTCATCTTCATATACGACCGCATATCGCGAGGCGAAAGCTCGGCCCGCCCAACGTCGGATAGGCGAACCACCCGCTGGCCATCGGTACGGATGATGAGGTTATTGAACTCCTCGGCGGTGTGCATCAGTCCGAGGGTACGGATCGAAAGCTCGATGGTCGCCCCCTCGATAGAGCCGGAGGGAAGTTCGACGTTCTCGCGGTCGACGGCGCTCTTGACGTCCATCGTAGTCACCCCGTGGGCGGCCATCTTGACCGGATCCAACCACAGGCGCATTGCGTAACGCTTCTCGCCCCAGATCTCGACCCCGGAGACGTTATTGATAGTCTGCAACTGCTCTTTGATGGTGAGGTCGGCAATCTCGGATATCTCCAACAACGAGCGCTGGTCGCTCTGCACCGCCACCATCAGGATAGGGTTGGCGTCGGCATCGGCCTTGGTCACGGTCGGAGGGTCGCAGTCGCGAGGAAGGTAACGCTGGGCGCGGGAAACTTTGTCGCGCACGTCGTTGGCAGCAGTCTCCAGCGGAACGGACAGCTCGAACTCGACCGTGATACGGCTGTTACCCTGGGAGCTGACGCTGGTCAGGGAGCGGATACCGGGAATACCGTTGATGTTTTGTTCGAGCGGCTCGGTGATCTGGTTCTCGATCACGTCGGCGTTCGCCCCGGGGTAGGAGGTCTGAACGGTGATGATTGGGTTGTCAACCGACGGGTACTCGCGAACACCCAACGAGTTGAACCCGATGAACCCGAACAACAGGATCACCAGCGAGAACACCGTCGCAAGAACGGGACGTCGTATACTTAACTCGGATATATTCATTGCAGGTTCAGTCTAATCGGTAAAGCTTCGCGAAGCTGGAGGGTGCCGGTAGTAATCAATGTGTCGCCAGGCATAAGGCCGGTAAGCACCTCAACCTGGGAGTCGGTACGCTGGCCGGCCTCGATGGTGACGGAACGGGCGGTACCGCCGCGAGCGAGGTAGACCTTGTCAATACCCATCTCCTTGATCACAGCCTCGGCCGGAACGACGATGGCGTTCTCCTGCTCGTAAAGGGTAATGCTCACAGCAGCGTAACGACCGGGCATCAACTGGCCGCGGTAATTGGGGTAGAGAGCCTTGACGTCGAGCTGGCGAGTGGCGAGGTCGACCTCGGAGGAGACGGCGTAGACCTGAGCGTCGAAAGCGTCGAGGTAACCATCCACGGTGAAGCGAACCTTGGTACCCTGACGAACGGCATCGACGTATTTCTCGGAGACGGAGAAGTTCAATTTCAAAGGAACGATCTTGGTGAGGCGAGCGACGGTCGTCGTGGGAGAAGCCCAAGCCCCCTCGGAGACGAAGCGAAAACCGATCACCCCGTCGAACGGAGCGCGAAGTTCGGTCTGGGCGATGTTGGCCTTGACGAGCTCGATGTCAGCCTGAAGCATAGCCAACTCGGTCTGCGCCTGCTCGTAAGCCTCGCGGGAGACGGCGTCGCGCTGCAAAAGCTCCTGCTGGCGGTAGAGCCGGTCCTCGGACAACTGAACCTGAGCCTGGAGCTTTTTGAGCTGAGCCTGCAAAGGCTCGTCGTTGATCTTGGCCAGGAGCTCGCCCTTACGGACGCCTGTGTCCTCGCGGAAGTAGATGTGGGTGATCTTGCCCGAAGTCTCAAAAGCGAGGTTCACCTCCTCGTCCGCAGTAACGGTCGCGGTGATGTTGTCGACCGAAAAGCTCAACGGCTGCTGGCCAATGACCATACCCTGAACGCTCAAAGGCCCGCCGCCGACACGACCGCGACCGCCCACAGCCCCGGGATCCTCTTCGTCGGGTTTACTCCACAGCCGGTAGCAAACCAGCCCGATTACTATAAGTGCGATCACCCCAAGGGCAATCCAACGATTGGTCGATTTTTTCATCGGAATACGTGTAAAAAAGATTTTGTCGATAATCCCCAAAGGTAGGGAAAAATCGACAAAATCACAAAAACCGAACGGCGAAACGCCAAAAAAGAGCCGTTAAAACTCCTTCGAACTCTTACCCAATGTGAACGCGAAGCCCATATAGAGGTTCATAGATTTGGTACGACGAGGCACCCGGATGGAGTGGTGCTTATCCTTGTCGATCTCGAACGAAGCGTAACTCAACGGAATGTAGTCCGCCCCAAGGAAGATGTTAACGCCACGGGGGTGGAAGTTAAGGGCGAGGCCCAAAGCGCCGAGCTTGTTATGCAGAAGGGTCTGGCTTACGGCGGCGGAGAACCAACGGGCAGGACGGACGGTACCGATGACGGTGAGCTCGGTCTGGACGCCGCGGCCGGAGAAGCGGGTGTGAGAAAGAAGTCCGGCGCCGAGAAGGTTGTCGAGGAAGTTATATTCGCCGCCGAGGTTGACGGTCGCGCCCAAGCCGGTGGTGTAACCCTTAGAGGAGGTACGGCGAAGTTCGATGTCGTCGGGGTCGGTCACGTCCCAATCCTCCTCGCCGGTGTTGTAACCGCGATACTCGATGCGGAAGTCGTCGGTCTGGCCGGTGAACGAGTGCTCGGCGCCCCAACGAAGGAACCCGAGGTCGTTAACCGCAGCCGAAACACGAAGGCGGTCGTCGAGAAGAGTCATCTCGGCACCAAGGTCGATAGCGGCACCCCAAGCGGTCGGCCCACCGCCGCCGTCAACGTCATCGAGAAGGTCTTCGAGCGAGACGGAGCGACCGGAGCCGAAGCGGGAGTAATCTTTACCGATCAGTGAGGTGTTGATGTGTCCGCGACCGTGGATCGAGACCACGTCGTCGGAGAGGTCGATCTTGGCGTCCTGAAGGTCGCCGCGAAAACTCGCTGCCCCGAGAAGAACTTTCACCCTACCGCCGACAACGAGGTTGTTCCACTCCAAAGGCATTGCGAAACCGTAAGCAGCCTCAAGGTAGGCGCTCATACCGAAGGCGAGGTCGCCGATGTCGTAAGAACCGTTACCGAGGCTCTTCATCACGCGAAACAGATCCTTGGGAATACTGACGTCCTCCATAACCCGAAGGCCGAGCGACCCGGAGTGGAAAACCTGGCGTTCGTTGATCCTGGAATATTTACCGAACGCGGCGAGCGAGTAACGAAAATCGGAAGAGGTGTAAGGCTTGGAGGGAATACGGCTGAGAAACTGCGACGCGGAGACGGAGGGGTGGAAGCCGGTGACGGCGCCGTCCGAAGTGTGGAAAATGAAGTTCTCCAAGGAGAGGAAGTTACTCTCGGAACCGAAGCTCATATTGGTGAGAGGAACAACACTCAGAAAGCCATCCCGGGGAGTGAGGGCCGCGTTCATCTCGAAGCGCGGAACCGAGTAGTCCATAAAGTAGGCCGTCTTCAACTGGGCCGAAGCGCCGAGAGAGACGGACGCGAAAAGCAGAGAGAGAATTATCTTTTTCATAGTATTACTCCTTCAGGCAATGAGACCCACGCACGACCGGAAAAGAAGTCCGCGGGACGAAAACGATTACGCTCGCCGGCAACGGAAGCCGTACCGGTCAACGGAATGCGGATGTGGATGGACTCGACGGAGGAGAGAACGTCCATATCGCCGTCGGCAAACTCGATGGAGATCCTCATCCTGGAGGCCGTGGGTGCAGTCGATGACGGAGAAGCCCCGCCCAACTCACCGATGAAGGTAGCGGCAACGCCCTCAACGGGGCGGCCCTCCCAGTCGAGAAACTCGACAGTGGGAGCGGCAACGGCGAGCCCCAGAGAGGTATTGATCTCGACGAACAGGTCGAAGTCGGCGATGTTCACGCCCCAATCGGCAATCTCGTGCAACACCTCGATAGCACCGCGGTCGTTGAAGTCCAACGAAAGAGCCATATCGGGACCGAACGAGAGAGGGAACTTCAGGTCGTAACCAACCTCGATGGGGTAACTACGCGAGGGGTCGATGGCGGAGGAACTACCGCTCGGAACAGTCGCCCCGACGGACAACTCGATACGGTCGGGAATCTCGTCCATTATGTTGGCCAACTCGGGAACGGTTACGGCAGTGTAGATCTTGTCCACGGGAACAGTCCCCTCGGGAGCTATGAGGCAAAGGTCGGTGGTACCGCTGGCGGCGATATGGAGTCCGTCGACGCGGAACTGGGCGGAAGCCTCGCCGGCGCGGTTAATAACGGTCACGTATATAGTACCGTTCAGGGCAACAGGAGTAGAGTTGGAGATGGATAAAATAAGAGTCGGAGGAACAACGTCCAGATTCATCGACGAGTTCTCAAGAGCCTTAGTCAGGTCGGAAAAGACAGCCGTGTTGAGCTGCCAACCCAAGATGTTGTTCGAAGCGGCCCACGAAGAGCTCACGATGTTTTCGAGCAAGTGGCCGTCGACGTGGAAGGTGTGCTGAGCAGAAGAGACAACCTGGTAGAACCCCTCGTGGTCGGTGGAGAGCTCCTTGACGTTTTTGAAGATCTCGCCCAGAGAACGGTGCTCGATCACCCCGATGGGCAACTCGATACCATCCGGAGCGATGCCGATACCGGTGTCGATCTCACCCTTTTCGAAGCGCCAGTCACGGTCGACGCACGCCGTCAATGTCAGCAACAGAGCCGAGCAAAGAAAAACGATTTTTCTCATAACGGGCACAAAGATAGAAACTTTTATCTATCTTTGCAACCGCGTGTGGGAAGTTGCGGCCCTTGCAACCGTGCTTTGAGAGCGCTGAACACTAAGTAATAACAACTAAAAACACAACACAATGCAAACAATCAAACTGAGCGCCCAAAAGAGGGCCGAGTTCGGAAAAAAGCCGACAAAGGCGGTAAGAAAACAAGACAGGATCCCGGCAGTGATCTACGGCCAGGGAGAACCGGTGAGCTTCTCACTCGATGTTAAAGAGGTAAAGCCGCTGATCTACACCCCGCAAAGCTACATCGTGGAGTTCGACATCGAAGGAAAGAAAGAAGTGGGTGTGATGCGCGAAGTGCAGTTCCATCCGGTCAAAGAAGAGATCCTGCATATGGACTTCTACCGAGTGAACGACGCAAAACCAGTAACGATCGACATACCGGTGAGGATCACAGGAAACTCCGAAGGCGTGAAGATGGGGGGAAAGCTCGTACAAAACAAGCGCAAGCTGACAGTGAACGGAATGGTGAAAGACCTGCCGGATGAACTGACAGTAGATATCACAGAACTGGGAATCGGCAAGACAATCTTTGTGGGTGACCTGAGCTACGACAACCTCAAACTGCTCAATCCCGCCTCGACAGCAGTGTGTGCAGTCCGTGTGACCCGCGCAGCAGCAGCGGCAGCAGCAGCGGCAGCAGCCGAATCGAAGTAAGCGATGAGATATGGCCAAGTTTCTGATAGTCGGGTTGGGAAACCCGGGAAGTGAATACGCGGAGACCAGGCACAACGTAGGTTTCAAAGTGTTGGACGCCCTCGCGGGAGAGTCCAACACTGCTTTTACGGGGGGACGGTATGCAGAGAACTGCACGGTGAGAGTGAGAGGAAACGTGGTGGTGATGATCAAACCGCAGACCTATATGAACCTGAGCGGAAAGGCGGTGAGGTACTGGATGCAGGCCGAGAAAGTGCCGCTGGAGAATGTACTGGTGGTGGTGGACGACATCGCGTTACCATTCGGGAAGCTCAGGCTGCGGGCTCGGGGATCGGATGGCGGACACAACGGGCTGCACGACATTATCTGGACACTGTCGGACGACGGATTCCCGAGGATGAGATTCGGAGTGGGAGGAGACTTCGCCAGAGGAGCGCAGGTCGATTATGTACTGGGAAGCTGGACGCCGGAGGAACGTGCCGCACTACCGGAACTGGTCGGGAGGGCGTGTGACGCGGTGAAGTCGTTTGTGACCGTGGGCATCGAGAGGACGATGAATCAGTTTAATACTAAATAAAGGTATGAAAAAGTTGATCGGGGGCGCGGCGATGGTGATGATGATGGCGGCAGGGGCGAATATGGAGGCGGAAGCGCAGGAGGGTTTCGCGATACCGGCAAGCGTCGAGGCGAATCACTCCGTGACGATAAATCTACTGGGGATACACTACGCCTACGAGCATCCGCTGGGACGGACAGGAACCATAATTGGGCGAGCAGGGCTGAACCTCGGAGCAGCATCGGAGCACTGGCGGACGGGAACGATGATCGACTACCACGACAACTACTGGATGATGGCGCCGTCGCTGGAAATCGAACCGAGGTGGTACTACGGGATAGATCGCCGCGAAGGAAAGGGCCGGAACACGGACAAGAATCAGGGAAGCTTCCTGGCGCTAAAGGTACAAAACTATTTCCCGGGATATGTGTCGAGCGACTATGTGGAAATAACGGGAGGGACGATGTTCGTACCGGCGTGGGGCTTGCGAAGAGTGTGGCGAGAGAGGTGGCTGATGGAGTTCACCGCGGGCTACGGAGTAGGGTTCGCACACAAGGATCGCTGGTGGGGAGACGACAGGCTGATACGAGGAGTGGACATAAACTTACGCTTCGGGGTGGCGTTTTAAAGGGGAGGGGCCGAGATATGGGAGCAAGGATCGACAAGTGGCTGTGGGAGGTGAGGGCCTACAAGACGCGCTCGGTAGCGGCAGATGCGGTGAAAGCAAACCGAGTCACGGTCGGAGGAGCGTGGGTCAAGCCCTCGTATGAGGTGAAGGAAGGAGACGAAATCGGAGTGCGAAAGGGCCAAGTGACCTACAAGTTCCGGGCGCTGGGATTCCCAAAAGGGCGACAACCGGCAAGCGAGGTAGCAAAGTATGCGGAGGACATAACCCCGGCCGAAGAGCTGGAGAAACTGGCAGTACCGAGGGAGACCATATTTGTGAGCAGAGACAGAGGAACCGGACGACCGACAAAAAAAGAGCGCCGGGATATCGACGCTCTGATGGACGAACTACCGTAACCCCTCGTCCACGCGACCCTTCAACAAGCGACGAAGAGCACGAAAGAGAGACTGGCCGGTGATGTCGGAGGCATTCTCGAGGTAGCTCCAAAACTCAACCCCGCAGACGAAACCGGTGAAGACCTTGGCAAGGTGGAGGCTGAGGAAGGTGAGAACCACGCTGTCGAGCAACCACGCCAGGACGATACCAGCCATCACGAAGATCAGTTTATAGAGCGTATCCCAAGCGCGGCGCGAAGAGAAGCGCCACTGAAGGTCGGCGCGGCGGGCACGGGTGCGGGAAGCAATGACGCCGGTGACGAAGTCTATACCAACGAAGACAACCGCGCAGATGACAAGTCCCCGAATCGGAGCAAGGAGGGCGACAGCTCCCGCCACCGCCCCCCAACCGTATTTCAACAAATTTTCCATAACGAGGCTACTTCTTGTCGAGCAACACGCCGCCCGCGATCGAGATGTGATGGAGGATGTTTTCGCGCGGGTCGTAGTCGGGATAGAGACCGGAGTCCTCGATGTGCTCCACGGCGCGGCGAATCAGGGCCTCGGCATCGCCGCGAAGACGGCCGAGGGCGCTTTGCATACGTTCGGAGGAGGCGCGGGCAAGGTTCTTACCCGTCGCCTCGACAACCCCGCCCGCGCCGACCTGAACAGCCAGAGAAGGCATCAACAACATCTTAACGTACAAAGCCAACGGAGCAGCGATGTAGTCTTCGAGCAGTGTCGGGTAGGCGCCAGCGCAGAGTTGCGCGTAAAGCTCGGGGCCCAGAACGGGTCGAATGAACTTCTGTTGGGCGGCGAGGATCGTCTCGGGAGGAATGGACTCGGGAGGAACGAAGTCGGGTGCGCGAAACGCCAACGAGGCGACACGTGCAGGTGTAATCAGGATTTCCATAGGGTCAATCGGGGTTGGGGAGGTTGTGTTTTCGAATCTGAGACAGGTAGAGGTTTTGGGCGGGATCGGTAGCGTCGAAGTCGTAACCGTCGGCCTTACGCGCCTCCCACACCTTCATATAATCGGGCTTGGCCTTGGTGGGCGGGCGGTTGATGACCTCCAGAGACGATGCGTCGACGGACAACACCAACTCGATCACGCGGCGAATGGGCTCAAGAAGTTCCTCCTGCTCGACGCCGATTACGGTGTTGAGAGCGATCTCGTACTCGTGAAGGATCCGCTCGGCGCTGAAGCCGCCACCATAGTCCAATCCGGACAGAGCGCGAAACCAACTGTGAGCAACAACTATGTCGCTGGTGGCTTGGTCATGGAGGTTTTTCCAGTCGCCGTCGTTGTCCGCCGTGATGGGGATGAAGCGCGAGTTGTCCTGGCGGTTGCCCTCGCGAACGACGAACATCACCTGACCGGGATTACCGGCGAACTTCTTGTTGGCGGTGTTCATAATCTCCATCGCGGCCGCCTGGTCGTCCACCCCGCCGTCGAGCATCATCACGCCGGAGAGCTGGAACGAGTTTTCGAGGCGCGAGATGTTCCACTTGTCGGTCTTGTAGGCGATCGTGGAGACGTTCATACCGGCGATGTAGGAGGGCACGCCGTAGTGTTGGAACATCGGCTCGTAGTCCTTGTAGTGAATGATGGCGCGCAGACAGCCGTCGTCACCCACCTCGAAGTTGGGATAGAGCGGAACCCGCGTCGCCTCCGAGGGACGGTAGTGTGCCCAGTCGTGATGGAGGATCACGGCGGTGTTGTCACGAGCAATGCGGCAGCGGGAAGCATCCTGATGGTAGAGCGACAGGAAGGAGTGGTCGGCGTCGGTCACCACCTCAAGAAACGCGTTACCGAACAGCGCCTTGTCGAACGCCAGACGGTTGATCACCTGACGAAGAGGGTCGCCCGAACCGTTAGCCCGATCGGAAACGGCCTTTAGCACGAGGTTGTCGGTGTCGTAGGAGCAACCCTTGCCCGAAATGTAGTCGGCCTTGTCGTTGATGATGCGGCGATGGATGGTGCTACGGCGAGACATCAGGGCCAGGGCGTTCGGAAAGAGATTGTCGTCGCCCCAACGCCAAAATCCCCCATCGGAGACGCGGCCCGGAGAAGGAGCAAGCTCGCCCCCGGAGAAGGGCTGCTCCACCGAGGCGGTCACGATACGAGAACGGGTGCGGGAGCGGTTTTTCTTATTATCCATTCGTTGTTTGGTTTTTTAGTGAGTGCATTCGAAGGTCAGTGAGACGGTCGGAAAGTCGTCGGGCGAGGAGCCGGACGAACAAGAGTACTCGGCAAGACGCAGCGGGTAGGAAACCCCGAAGCGCTCCGAAAAACCGATGGTGAGGTTCTCGTCCGAGGCCAGAGTAACGCGGGCCACAAACCCGTGGGGCGAGAGGGCGATCAGTCGATCAGTCGCGGCGAGAGAGAGTGCGTTCGCGGGGAGTTCCATTCTCAGTCGGTGGCGGACGATGCCCCCGTCAAGAAGTTCACAGGAGTATTCGGCGTGGTCTTCGCGAAAGACCCATTCGGCCCCCGGGGCGGAGGGGGTGAACTGTGGTGCCGAGACAAGCTCGACACGGTTCACCCCACCCCGTGGGCGCACCGATATCCTTTCAAGTGAAGGAAGATGCGGCATCCCTGCAGTGCGGATGTTAGAATTTAGCCGCGAAGGTAATCAACTCGGGAAGCAGGTAGTCGCAACCGGCAGCAAAGACTGCCCTCTGGCGGTTCTGCATCTCGTCGGGATTGTACCACATACGGATCTCGGTTCCGGGAAAGTCCGATGTGTTCACGGCCAGCGCAAGGTTGCGGCGGTCGGTGAGGATAGCCCAAGACGAACCAAGGTCGCCGACCTGACCCAGATAGCCGCTCAGACGGATATCAACGACGGGAATACCGCGGAACGACAACGACGGACGGCCCTCCTGACGGGCGATGTAGGCTGCCTCAAGCGCGGCACCGTCCAGTTCCTCCTCGTACTTGGAGTAGACGTCGCTCGTGACGAAGAAAGCCAACTGACCATCACCCTTGAGCTCCTTGAGCTGGGGCGAAGCGTTTGCCCAGAGCTTCTTGAGAATTGCGCTGCCGGTGTCGCCGTCGTTGATCGAGGCAGCTGTGATCTGGGGATTTTCGGCACCCATATCGGTCATCAACTGGGAGAGAATCCCGCTGAAGGTGTCGAACTTGCCGTTCTCGCGGCCGGTCTTCCCGATCCACATCGTTGCACGGATACTTTCGGCCAGCGCCTCACGGAACAGTTGGGTTTCGGCCTGTTCGAGTTCGGTGCCGGTCAGGTCGTCGAGGTTGACGTCGGAGCTGGCGGCGATCTGTTCGTACACCATAGTGAAGTAGTCGGCGGCGGAGTAACCCATCTCGGCCTTCACTTTGGAGAGGTCGATGGTCTTTTGGAACTTTTCGGAAGCCGCGCCGCCCGTCCAGCCCGACGAGAACTTCTGGAGTACGTCGCTCGCTCCGCGCCAGAAGTTGAGAGTTGTCGGGACGGGCATATTGTACATCACACGGATGCCCAACCCCTCGGCGTCGGGGCCGGTGAGCATCGGGCGGAAAAAGATTGTTTCGAGGTCTTTGCCTGAATAGGTCTTCGGTTCTACGATCTGACTCATAATTGTGTTTGGTTTTTGTTGGGTTAGTTGGTTTGGTTTATAAAAAATTCTCGACATCCCTCCTGTAGGCGATTTCGTTTGCCGAACGGCGGCATTCCGTGGGAGGTGGGTCTTCGGTGATTCGGGTTTGTGTCGGGCGGGCTTTGAGTTGTTTGTTCTCGCTCTCCAGGGCGACTATCCGATGGCGAAGTTTATCCAGTTCGGCGTCCTGTTGCCAGCGCAGTACGTCTCCGTCCACGGCGTTAGTCGGCGGGCCGACCGGTTCGCAAATGCAGTCCACCAAGCCCGCTTCCAAAGCTTCGGCGGGTGAGAGCCAGCGCCCCGTGCCATTGTTTTCGGCCATCAGGTCGAGGAACTCCTGCACCTCGCGGCCCGAGTGCTCGGCATAAATCGCTGCCAGACGTTGGTCGGTTCGGGTGAGTAGCTCTTCGCTCTGGCGATGGTCGATGGCGTTGCCCTCGCAGCCCGCCACCGAGTTGTGGATCAGATAGAGGGCATTGGAGGATATCTTGCGCCCACCGGGACTGGCTGCCTGTGCGATGATCGTCGCTGCCGAGGCTACGTAGCCATAACAGTGGGTTGTTATGTTGGCATCGAGCTCGCGCAGGGCGTCATAGATAAGTAGTGCGTCGCGGACGTCGCCGCCGGTGGAGCGGATGTTGACAAGCACCTCGCCCGCACGGATCTTGCCGATCGCCGCAAGGGTCTTTTGGAACTTGTCGAACGTCGCTACCCGTTGGGCGGGCTCGTCGAACTGCCACTCCTCAGGCACACCAATCATCCCTTCGATGTCGATCACCGCGGGGCCGCGGCGTGAGTTTGTGATCTTGATTTTGGATTTCATCATAGCTGGAGTTAGAGTTTTAGAGATTAATGTCTTTGTAGTAGTACATTGCCTTTCGGACGAACTCATACGTCACGGCGAAGTGTTCGGCGGCCTGCCACATTGCGGTCACCTTGCCCACTCCGCGCCCAACCTGCGCCTCGACCCAACGACGGATTGCGAGCACCTGACAACGCGAAAGATCCACCACACCGATCTCACACAGGATGGAGATAAGTTTCGAGTTCGACACTCGGCCATAGTGGCGCGACACCATTCGGGCCAGCTCTTTTTCGTACACGGTTTGGGTCATAGTCATTCAGAATCGGGCTTTTTCACGGATGAGAGCATCCTGCTCGCTCTGCGCCAAGAGTTGGGCGAGGAGCGTGCTGATCTGTTCCGGGGTCATATTTTTCTGTGTTTTAAGGAATGTGTTTTATGAATGTACAGCGGGTCGAGCGCGCTATCGGGTCGTAGTCCGCAACCTCTTCGAGCCGGTACAGACACTCTTCACCATCGAGAGTCAAACGATACAAGCACCTGAAGTCGGGGCCCGTCGGGTTGTCGGACGGAAAGGAGAGCGACTCTATGTCGGTCGGTTCCAGCGACAGCCACGCCTTGATTCGGCGCGATGAGTTCCACAGCTTCACATCGCCATCGCGGTAGGCGTGCAGTCCGGTGCAGTCGTCGCGGTCTTCGAAACACAGGGTGTAGCCGCTTTCGGGCGCGTGGAATGCGATCTTTGGATAGGTCGTTGCTCCGGCCGTAGGCCATCCCCACACCTGGCCCGCCGGAAGAGCTTTCAAACCCTCGAAGCGGACGATCTTCGGCGCGAAGTTCAGATCCTCGGTTCGTTCCAGCGTTTCGGCCGCGAGGTCTCCCGCCTGAACGATTATCGCTCCCGGGGCACCCTGATAGGCTCCTGTGGTTCCGAGCGAGGGTGTGAAGAGTGGGTTTTCCCACGTCGAAGTTCCTGCTCCGGCGGCCATATTCTCGACACTCGCGCTCCAGCGACCCATCTGGCCTCCGTTCGTACGGTTCAGGCGCGCCACCGCCCCATCGCCTCCCGCGTAGCACCACACCATCTCGCGAGAGAGATCGCTTCCGAGTTCTTCCACCTCGATCGGCCGGCCCAGATCCACGCGATCCGTCCAGTCGACCACACGCTCCGAGCGATAGAACGCCGGAGCAGGCTCCATCCTCACTTGCCGCGAGCGGTTGTCCGTCTGGAAATACAGATTGAACATCTGCCTCAACGCATCTATCAACTCCATCTGGGTGCAGTCGTGGGCACACACATCGGCGAAAGTCAGCACCGCGCCTTCGGTCGGTTGAGCATAGAACACGGGCCTGATCCAAGTTTTTTCGCTCACCGTGAGCCCCATTCCCGGTTCGGCGCCTCCGAAGTAGATAGAGTTGAAGAACTTGGGTGCGCCAAGCGACACATTCTCCGGCGCCGTGCGGACGGTCAGCTCCACATCCATCGTTCCGGTCTCGCCCACAAATCCGTCATACAGCGCCCAATCTCCCGTGAACCGCTTCCACGCGCCTGTCGAAGAGGTTCGGTGCCACAGTTCCGGATCCGACACCGACAACGCATAGCCTATCTCCATCGGCGCGAACGGCCTCAGAATCGTAGGGCCGGTCATCGCGTGTGTTCCGTCGGGATCTGTTCGATTGTAGCGCAGTTGATACTGATGCCCGGCGACGTGAGCAAATACCGCCAGCGTGTAGCTTCGCGACGGTCGGAAAGTTTCTCGCCGGTCCGGATAGGGGTTTGCCAGCGTAAACTTCCTTGGTGTCTGCTCTCCCAGATAGACCTCGTTGAATCCCGTCAGTTCCGTGCGGCTCTTCATTCGGTAGTCGGTCGTGTAGCGCAGATGGTACTGGAAACCCAGTGTGGTCGGCGTCGTAGGAATGAACGCTATCCGCTCGTCGTCCATCTGGAAATGGCCTCCATTAGAATAGGTATCCTCGCCTACCTCCCCGTCGACCAGATTACCCACCGTGTAGGCCACCTGATAGGGATCGGCATAGACCCTCCCCTGGGAGTTCGCAACGGCGGAACCGGCACTCCGGCGACGTGCCAGAAAGTCCATATTCGCCCGCGCGACGGCCACGTCTTTCGTGGGGTACGCACCGCTCATCCACAGCGAGTCGAACTCCGGCCCGTCGGCGAACTCCGATACCAACACATAGCCGTTCTGTAAGAAAATGCGACGAAGCAGCGTTCCCACGTGTATGAACGGATGGTAGTCGTCCGTCGAGAGCACTTTCAGGGCCGGAATCACCCCTCCGGAGGAGTAGTCCAACTGCTGGCGTTGACGGGCGACGGGGAAAAACTTCACGGGCGACGAGCCGTTCCAGCCGCTGGCGATCGTTGCGGCGTTCAGCGTTCCGTTGAAAGTTACCGACGTCGCTCCCAGTCGCCTCGACGATGCCACCGTCACCCATTCGCGCGAGGCTCCGATGATGTGCACCTCGTAGTGGCTGCCTCTGACCGCCCGCCCGAGCCACATCGGGCCCTCTATCAGGGTTGCACCCTCGTGTTCGAGCCGTCCGACGTGGTTAGTGGCGTTGAAACGTTCCGCGGCGTGGATCTCACCCGCCCAGCCGAACACCGCTTCGGCCGCCGGGGTAGCCGGAACCCTCAACGTGCGCGTGTATCCCGCACGACCCTTTCGCGGATCGGTCAGCGCGGCAACAGCCAACGACACCGCCACCCCGGTTGTCGGGTCGAGACCGACCGGTGTGTTATCGACGTACAGTTCCATAGCTCGGATCGGAGATTTCGATTTCTACACACGTTGGACGCAGATACGACGAGACCACCTGACCACCTGTCACGTTTACCGGCCGGGCCTCGGAGCCTTCGACCTCCCATACCGACGGTGCGGAGAGTATCTCGGCCAGCCAGTCGGCCATCGGCTCGTCGCACGGATCGGAAACCAGCATCTCGCTTCTGGCCGCGGTGGTTGCGACGGTTCGCGTTCCGGCGGGAGTCGTTAGCCTGTCGAGCGAACCTGAGCGGCGGATGCTCTTCACGGTCGGGAACGTGTAGTAGTCGATGGCCCCAAAGCGATTGACCCAAGCCAGTCGGCGACCCGTAGCCAGCGATGGCACCAGCGTGTAGTGGCGCTCCAGAACGCGTGCCGGATCCGTCCCGCCGCGCATTGTGAGGCGTACCGAGAAGTGGCTGACCTCGGCGGCAGCAAACCCTAAAGAAGCCAGTAACTGCTCGGGCTCCACTACTACCGTTA
Source organism: Alistipes sp. UBA936 (assembly GCA_002293505.1). Taxonomy (GTDB): domain Bacteria; phylum Bacteroidota; class Bacteroidia; order Bacteroidales; family Rikenellaceae; genus UBA940. The sequence goes on from DBDI01000005.1 coordinate 24,924, forward strand.
TTATATTGTCGCTCGACAGTTCGCGCATACCGGCGCTACCCGATAGTTCGCTGGATCCGGTTGCGACCACCACCGACGGCGAGACTATCCGCCGTGACAACACCGAGATCTCGTCACGCTCGCCAGGGCAGATGACCACGTGCTTCGGGGCCGCCGACAAGATCCGTTCCGGGGGCAGGTCTTCGACCCCGCCGCCCAGAATAACGACAGAGGAGTTCATCCCCGGAGCCGACACACAACAGGGAACGATGCGACCAGAGTCTATGGCCACTCCAGCCGGGAAGTCACACAAGGGCTGGGGATCAATCAATCCCCGGACATAGGGCGCCACATTAACCGCAGCCGAAGCCGTGGCGTAGATCCGTTTGGTTCCGAGAGGCGCGGACGAAACCGCCGGTGAGACGATCGAAATGTCCACCCCGAGGGGCGCTCCCACGTTGCCGAGCACAAAAAGAGCCTCTCTGAAGGCGCTCTGATACGCCTTCGGGTAATTTGTTACATTCATACGGAGGGTTTGGGTTAGGTTAGCGGGTTGTGATACCACAGAGTGACCTCGCAGACGAGCTCGACCGAGACTTCGCCGTGCGGGGTGAGAGATTGTGAGGCCGGGGTGCAGGATACTCCGGAGATGGAGCACACCTCGGGTCGTGATGCGATCTCGGCGGCGATGCTCAGTGCGTCTCTTTCGAGTGCGCTCCAGATCTCAGTCGCAAGGCCTGCCTCGGTCGGCAGTTTCATCGCGTGTAGCGAGAGTCGATAGGTCAGTTCGCCCTCGTTTCGGCCGGTCGATTTTTTCACCACCGGCGGGGCGAGCCACACTGCCGGGTAGAGCCGAACCGTTCCGCTCAAGTTTTGCAGCTCACCCGTGTGGAAGGCGTAGCTCTCGGCCGCAACGGCCGACGATACGATTTCAAGAAGTTTTTCCCTTTTCAATACGATTTCGGGTTAGTGGTTAGAAGTTTTTAGGTTGGTCAATGGGGTCGATTCGGCGGCAAATGTAATACGCCACACCCCCCCTTGTCAAGAGGGTGTGCGAATTATTCCAAAAATTTACAACTTTCGATTGGGGCGGGTGGCCTACTTCACCTCGCCATAGCGAACCGACCGGTCGCCTCTTAAGATTCGGAATTTCAGATAGTTATAGACGTGAAACACGGGCGGTACGACCAACCGGACGGTCATCAAAACCCGGTCTCGAAATTTTATTTTTTGCGCAAAAATCGCCCGACGGTAATTTCGCCTCAAAAGCCGCCTGTGCTCCTTCGCAAACTCCTGCTTCTCAGCGCGATCCCGCCCATACCGCGCATTCATCACAAGAAGATAGCCCTCCGTGTAGAATTTTTGCGCCAGCGTGTCGGCCAACAGCCGCGGCAACCTCTCGGCCCTCGCGAAAGCCTCCCTGTCGTCCAGCGCTCCCGTCGCCCACCGAACGTCGAACCCGCGCTGCATCACACTCTGGGGATTGCGATAATGGTAATACAACCGCTCCCGCGTGACCGCAACCGTCCTCGCCGCGCCGAACAGATGATGCACCACCCACACATCCTCGCCCGTGTATGACCCCTCCGGAAACCGCACCCCGTTCCACACCCCTCGTCGGTATATTTTGTCCCAGATGTATATCGTTCCCTCGGAGCGAAACCTCTCCAGCAGCTCCCGCCCCGTCATCACCTTCACCGGCCCGGCAGGAGGCATCGGCAGGCTCTCGGCAAGCCCCCGCGCCGTACCACATTGCGCAATGTCGGAGCCCGTCTCCACACAAATCCCCAGCAGTCGTTCCACCATCCCCGCGGCCATAAAGTCGTCGTTGTCGCAAAACGCAATCCACTCTCCCCTGGCCGCTTCGAGCCCGTCGTTCCGTGCCGCCGACACCCCGCCGTTCGCCTTGTGGATCACCCTCACCCGCGAATCCCGGACCGCATAATCATCACACAACGCCCCCGAGCCGTCCACCGACCCGTCGTCCACGAGTATCAACTCCAACTCTCCGTGCGTCTGGCCGAGCACCGACTCCACACAGCGCCCCAGCCACCGCTCGGCGTTATAGACCGGTACTATGACGGATACAAGCATCTCTCAACTGTTTCATCGCTCTTTCCAGCGTCGCGCGGTTCGTTGCCACGTTCATCCTCACGAAGCCCACCCCCTCTCGTCCGAAATCGGCCCCCGAGTTCAGTCCCAATCCCGCCTCCTCGATCAGCCACGCCATCAGCTCCTTGTGCCCCATCCCCAGGCCCCGCATATCGAGCCACATAAGATAGGTTCCCTCCTGCCTGATCGTCTTAACTGCCGGGATATGCTCGGTCAGAAACTCCCTCACATAAGCTACATTCGCCGCCAGATAGGGCAACAGTGCCTCCAGCCACTCCTCTCCCTCATCATACGCCGCCCTCAGCGCCACGTGCCCATACACCGTCCCTTCTATCACGTGCGACCTTCCCCACTCGGCATCCCATTCAGCCCGCATCTTCTCCGAAGGTATCACGGCGACCGACGTTGCCAGTCCCGCGACGTTGAATGTTTTACTCGGGGCGACGAAGGTTATGGTGCGTTGCGCAAAATGAGGATCCATTTGCGCAATATGAAGATGTTTGTGCGGTGCGAAGACCAAGTCCGAATGTATCTCGTCCGAGATGATCGTAACGCCGTGCTTATCACACAATTCGCCAACCCGCCTCAGTTCTTCTTTCGTAAACACCCTCCCGACCGGATTGTGTGGATTGCACAAAATCAACGCCCGCGCCCCGGCCAACCGCAAGTCCAAGTCTTCGAAGTCGATCTCGAAACTCTCTCCCGTCGCCCGCAGCGGATTGACCACCACCCGCCGATCATTGCTCTCGATCATCACTCTGAACGGCGGATAGACCGGCGTCTGTATCACCACTCCGTCGCCCGGCTTCGTGAAGGCTCGGATCGCGAACCCCAACCCCGCCACGACCCCCGGTGTGAATCGCAGCCAATCGCGCCCCACCACCCAACCGCCGCGCCTCGCCAGCCATCGCATCACCGACGGGGCCGACAGCTCGCCGCAAATATCGTAACCGTAAACGTTGTGTGCCGCACGCGCCCTGATAGCCTCCGCCACGACCGCCGGACACTCGAAATCCATATCGG
>DBDI01000002.1 GCA_002293505.1 Alistipes sp. UBA936
CACCGCCGGCACGAACAGCCCCAACAGGTCGGTCGTCAGCCTGTTTTGCGCCGAGTTGCCGCCCGAAGCCTCTCCGCCGCCGGTTCTGCGCAATTCGCCCCCTGCGCTGCGCAATCCGCCCCCCACTGCCACATCGAGCCTCACGCTGTCCGCCAACGAGCGAAATATCTTCCAATCGGGCCTCGCGCCCTGGAGCCGCACGTGCGGCAGAGCTACATCCGACCCCCACGCCCTGACGCGAACCCCCGACAACGCGACCAACCCGCGAGCAACCAACAACTGTTCCGCCTCCAGATGCCGCATATCGAGCCCCGTCGCCACGCCTCGTCCGAGCGGACCCTCGTCGAACGCCAGCTCGCGGATGCGCATCCTAACCTGCGACCCGTCGATCGTGAAGTCGTCGAGCACCACCCGCGTGTTCTCGGTCACGAACCGCCCGAAATCGACCCCCCGGGCCCGAGGTGGCCGGTCGTCGCGCAACAGTCCGAAAGTTATGCTGTCCGCCTGAATGCCCACTATGTGCATCCTGAACTTCGGGTCGGGGTTTCGCGGCCGGCCACCCCGGATCGCCTTCACCACCTCGCGAATGTTCACCACGCCGGAAGCGTCGCGCCGGATCCACATTTCGGCCCCGTGCAGCTCCACCCGCCCGAAAGTCAGTGTTCCACCCCCGATACCCCAATCGAGCACAGGCGCCTCCAGACGTCGCACCCACAACAGCGTGTCGGCGTTCAAATCGCCCACCCGAAACCCATTCACCACGACCCGGTTCACCCCGTGCAATCTAACCCGCTCCATCGACACCTCAACCCCGAGCCTTTCGGACAGCCGCGCCGTAACCTGCCGGGAGATAGCGTTTTGCACCCCCGGCACACTCGCCACCAACGACACCGCCACCGGAGCCAACAAGACAACCAGCAACAGTGCCGAGACCAGTGCAACGGCCACTTTCACGATATTTTTTATAACTTTGCCCACCTGAACGCGTGCGCCATAAAATGCCAAACCACAAAGATAGGGATTTTCCTCTGATTCTGGGTATCGAATCGTCGTGCGACGACACTTCGGCCGCTGTTTTGCGCGGCCCGGTGTTGCTGTCGAACGTGATCGCCTCCCAGCAGGTGCACGTCAAGTACGGCGGTGTGATCCCCGAACTGGCTTCGAGGGCCCACCAGCAGAATATTGTTCCGGTGGTCGAGGTGGCACTGAACGATGCGGGGGTTGCGGCACGCGAACTCGATGCGATTGCCTTCACCCGCGGGCCCGGGCTGTTGGGATCTTTGCTCGTGGGGGTGTCGTTCGCAAAGGGATTGTCGCTCGCGACGGGAGCACCACTGGTCGAGGTGAACCACCTGCAGGGCCACATACTGTCCCACTTCATCGACCTGCCCGACAGGGAGCTGCCCCATCCGGAGTTTCCTTTTTTGTGTCTGTTGGTTTCGGGCGGCCACAGCCAGATCGTGGTGGTTCGCTCACCGCTGGAGATGGAGATCGTGGGGACGACAATAGACGACGCGGCGGGCGAGGCGTTCGATAAGTGCGCCAAGGTGATGGGGTTGCCCTATCCGGGCGGGCCGCAGATCGACCGACTGGCCGCCTCAGGTGACTCTGCCCGTTTTCAGTTTGCCCGGCCTCGCGTCGCGGAGTTGGATTACAGCTTCAGCGGATTGAAGACCTCATTCCTGTATACTTTGCGCGATGCGGTTGCGGCCGAGCCCGACTTCGTGGAGCGCAATCTGGCCGATCTGTGTGCTTCGCTGCAACGGGCGGTGGTCGAGACGTTGATGTTCAAACTGGTTCGGGCGGCGCGGCAATTCGGCATAACGGAAATAGCTGCCGCGGGCGGGGTCTCGGCCAACAGCGGGCTTCGAGCGGCGCTACTTGCCGAGGGCGAGCGGAGAGGTTGGCGGGTGTTTCTACCGGAGCTACGGTTCACCACGGACAACGCCGCGATGATCGCCTCGGCCGGGCGGTTCGCATTCCTTGCCGGGCGGCGCGCCTCCCTCGACGTCACCCCATTGACGCGTGTGAATCCCTAAAGAGGAATATCGAGTCCGAAGCCCAGCCACACCTCGTTGCGGTTGCTCGGCTTGGCCACCGACAGGCGCACTGTACAGTGGGTCGTTGCGGGCATCCTCAACGGGCTGATGTCCAACAGCAGGTCGCCGCCGAAAGAGGTGATCTCCCGCCAGTCGCCCGTCGCCGAGGAGCCGCCCGTGCTCGCCGAACTCACCCATCCGAACGTCTCGAAGGGTTGCCAACGAGCAACGTCGCCGAACAGATTCAGTCGAATGCGTTTGAAGTAGACCACCCCACGGATCCCACCCTCGGGGTACCACAACGGCAACTGGTAATCCACCGACGCCGACGCCATCTGCCGGGCCGAGAAGTCGTGCACCGCGCCGCGCGGGAAGAGCTCCTTGAGCCGGAACGAGTATGGCGCGTCGGGACTATCCCCGGTTTGCTGCCACGCGCCGCGCAGCCTCAGGCTATGCGGCCGCACCACGCCCGGCAACCAAACACCGGCCGAAGCCATCCACACGTCGCTGAAGCGTTTGTTGGTCGGGTTCGTCACCCAGCCCGCGCGAGCAGTAAGACCCCAGCGCGGCGCAAACTCCTTGGGAGCCATTCGGGTCTGACCGCTGTAAGCCAACGAGAGCATCAGTCGCTCCACACCCTTTGTCAGCTCGCCCGTACCACGTATCGCGCCGCCCTCGAAGATCAGTCCGTTATTGTAATAGTACTCCGCGGCGGGAGTAAGGCGGCTACTCCAGTAACCCGAACCGAGAGTCAGGGGCAGCGACACCCGGCCGGTGAGGGCGAAGTATGATTTGCGGTCGAGCGTCATAGCAGCGGGAATCGGCGAGTAGAGCAACTGATCGTCACCGCCCCAGGTGAAGTCAACCTCGACCAATGGCCCCAGAGCCTGCCAAGACAGCCCACCCTTCAGGATCGAACCACCAGCGCCGGACACGTCCTTCCGGCCCGCCCAACCGTACGACAACCAAGCCGTCGCGTCCGACAACAAGTTCTGCGACATAACCGTAGCCCCGGCCCGGATCACCAGATCGGCTTCGTCCAGTGCCTCGGGCGGGTAGAAGTCCAGCGGAATCCAACTGTGGGGTCGGAAAGTATGTGGCAGGCGGCGGTATCTTTTATGGGTCGGAGCGGCGGCGGCCGTGGGGTCGGGCGAGTAGACCAGCGAGTCGAACCGAACCGCGCCAGTCCAACGCTTGTACGGCGGGTTGACAAGATCCACGGGCAGGTCGCGCGGCTCGACCGGCAAGGCTTGGCCGACGCTTTGCAGTGCAAGGTGGTAGCCGTGGCGGTCGTAGGTAGTCACCGCAACTTTACCGTCCACCGCGCCCGAAGGCTGGAACGACCCGAAAGCCGAACTGGTCAGGCGGTACTCGCGGCCCGAAGCGACCTCCAGAGCGTGAGCCTCGTCGCGGCCCGAAGCGATCGACCCGAAGTACAACCATCCCTCGGAGGCGCGAAGGTCGCTCAGGGTAATGTGTCGCGACGGGGTCAGGCGGCGGAACCTTTCGAGCCCCTCGACCACCTCGTCCGAAACAGGAAGATTATCCAGGCCGAACCATCCCAGACCGGGAATCGCCCCGAGGAACATACCCGAGTCCTCAAGCCCGATGAAGTAGAGTGCGTGAGTGCTCTCGTCCCACGCCAGGCCCGCAAGCTCGGTACCGAAGGGGAACTCCACCACCGTGGTAAGCTCCCGGAACCGCTCGCCCTCCAGACCCTTTACAATGGAGTAGCGACCCGAGTAGTCGTACTTCACGAAGGCCATCTCGCCACCAGTACCAACGACCACAGGATAGAACAGTTGCTCGCCACTCGCGCGGTGAGTCCGTCGGCGGTCGGTCGCAGTGTCGTACGACACCAGCCGCGAGCTAACCCGTTCGTCCCACAGAGCACTGTTACGATACTCAGTCCACCACATCCGTCCGTCGGCCATTACTGGTCGCGAGCTAACCGAACCGGTGCGGGTCATAATCTTCTCGCGGCCACCGTCCGACCCGACCCGAACAACGCGAGACGGCCGGTCGAAGTCGCTCTTGAAAGCAACAAGCTCGCTGTCCCGCAACCACAACGGCCAACGGTATGTAGTGTAGGAAGTCTCCCGGGTGAGCAACCTTTCGGACGAGTCGACAACCGCAGGCAGCCCGCGCCAGTACTCGTTCAGGTCGGCGAACGCGGCGCGCATCAGGCCGGTCTGGGTCACCCCATAGTATTTCTTCAGCGCGATTGCCATCGGCCAGATGAATTGCGGGTTGCGCGACACGTAGCGAGCCGGAGCGTCCAGGAACATCGGTCCGAAGCGGTCGTAACCCCAGCGCACCATCTGGTAGCCGAGCTGGTAGTGGTCGGGCACGTAATCGCGGAACGAACCGCAGAACCAGTAGTCGCTGGCCCGACGATCCTGCCCAACGTTACCCATCGCACGGTAGTGCATAGTCCACGACGGCTGCAACCCCCGCCCGAAGGCGCTCATCTCGGTCTCGGCCATCACCGCGTCGCCCTCAAGAATGTAGAGCGAAAACTGACCCACGCCCAAGAACCCCGCCTGCTCGCCCAAAAGCCACATCAGGGGACGGTTCAGGCCGCGGCGCAGGTTGTTGTACTGTATGTTGTGGCGGTACTCGTGCGCCACAAGCTGTTTCAACCACGGCTCGGAGTAGGAGGCCGCCGGAGCAGCCAAGATCTCCATACGTCGCGGAGCCCACATAACCATCCCGTTACCGATCGTGTTCTGGGTCTGCACCACAACCGGAGTGCGCATCGCCCCGTGCCGGTAGCCATAGCCTTCCGTGAGGCGCATCGTATCGAGATACCACATAACCCGCCGCGCCCCATCCTCGAAGTAGTCGGGGTAGATGAGCTTCACGTCGCCACGCTGCATCTTGTTCCACCGGATCGACGCCGGAGCAGGGCCCCAACTGTAATACTGAGCCTGTGCCGAGAGAGCCACACACGCGAAAAGCACGGTCATCAACAGTTTGGTCGCTTTATAACCCGCAGCGCGCAGGATCTCGCCCACCCGCTGCCGGAAGTCACCCTGGATGACGATCTCGCCATCCTTAGCGCTACCACCCACCCCGAGGCGAGTTTTGAGCGTCTTGGCCAGCGCCTCCAGATCCTCCGCCCGGCCCACGAAACCACTCACCAGCGTTACGGTCTTTCCCGCACGGTGCTTCTTACTCAGGCCAACCCTCAGCGCCTGCTTCTCCGCCGCCGGGGTTTGGGCCTCAGGTTCGTGTCCCTTATTATACTCATAGTCAGGGTTGGTCGAATAGACCATTCCCAGTCTCTCTTTCCAATCGTTGGTTGCCATAGAGTGCGAAGATAGGTGATTTTTTTGGTTCCCCAGCTTTTTTTCCTACCTTTGCTTCCCCTACTTTGCGGAAAAACGAAACAGAGATATGAAAAAAAGTTTGATACTCCTGGGATTTGCCCTGACCGGAACCCTCGCGATCATCGCGACTCCGGAAACGCAAGCTCAAACCACGGACACGCTGAGGCTGGACTTGCCGACGGCGCTGGAGATCGCGCTGAGCGAAAACCCGACCATAAAAGTTGCCGACCTGGAAGTGCGCCGGATGGACTACGTGAGGCGCGAAACAGCCTCGGGTCATCTGCCCCAACTCTCCGTGGGAGGACAGTATACCTTTAATATAAAGCAGCAGGAGATGTCCAAGGGACTCTCGCTGGGAGCCGATATGTCCGCCACGGCGAACGGAAACCTAACCCTGCCGCTGTTCGCGCCTCAGGTCTACGCGGGCCTGCGGATGAACACGATGCAGAAGGAGCTGGCTGTGGAGCAGGCCCGAGCATCGAGAATAGATATGGCCAACGCCGTGAAGAAAGCTTTCTTCCAGACGCTGTTGTTGGAGAAGTCGTACGATGTGTTGCGCCAGAGCGAACGAACGACAGGCGAGACGGTGGAGAATACCCGCACGATGATGGAGGCAGGATTGTCCTCGGAGTACGACCTGCTGACGGCCGAGGTGCAACTCAGCAACCTCGCCCCGAGCATCATCCAGACCGAGAACGGCATAGTCGTGTCGATCCAGATGGTTCGTATGTTGCTCGGCATTCCGGAGGATGTGCCCGTGAAGCTGGAGGGCGACCTGGATGACTATCGCGAAGAGCTCTATGCCCTGCCGCAACCCGAGATCGACCTGACAGACAACAGCGAGATGCGCCAGTTGCAGTTCCAGCAAGACCTTACCCGCCAACAGATCCGCCTCACCAACGCAGGTCGACTGCCGACCCTGGCGGCGTACGGTCAGGTGATCTCCTCCGGGCAGGACAAGACAATCGACTTCGGCTCGATGATGACCGGCACCGGACCGGGTGTGATCAACAAGTGGTGGTGGCAGACTCCGGTGACGGCCGGGTTCCAAATCTCGATCCCGATCCTGTCGGGCTTCAAGAACAATGCCCACGTGAGGCAACTAAAGAACAGCGTCGCGCAGATCGACCTCCAGAAGGAGAACCTGCGCCGCGCCAAAGAGGTCGAGGCAGTCAGCGCGGTCAACACCCTGCTGAGCGCCCGAGCGACTATGTTCTCTACCGAGAAGACAGTCGTCCTTGCCGACCGGGCCTACTCCATAGCACGCACGAGGTTCGACGCCGGAGCGGGAACGATGCTGGAGGTGAATCAGGCCGAACTGGCCCTCACACAGTCGCGACTAAACCACTCGCAGGCCATCCACGACTTCCTCGTGGCGCAGGCCGATTACCAGAAAACAATAGGAAAAGAATAGGAGATATGAAAAAGGTATTGATTTTGATTGTTGCAGTCGGCCTGACGATGGCCGGTTGCAAGGGGAAGAAGGCTGCCACGGAGACCATCACGGCACCCGTTGCAGTGAAGGTTGCCACGGCGGTGGACGAGACCATAGCCCAGGAAGTGGAGTTCACGGCCAACATCGAGCCGTGGCAAAAGGTCGACATCACTCCGGCACTTCAGGGAGCTCGCATCGCGCGTATCCTTGTCGACGTGGGTGACCGCGTTCGTAAGGGACAACTGGTGGCCGAGATGGACCCGACACAGTATAACACCGCAAAGGTGAACTTCGACATCGCCCAAGCGGACTTCCGCCGTATCGAAAGCGTCTACAAGGTGGGTGGGGTGTCGGAGCAGGCGTTCCGTCAGGCCGAAGCCGCGTACCTGATCGCCAAGGAGTCGTTCGACAACGTGGCCAGTCACGTGAAATTGTATTCGCCCATCGACGGGGTGGTGACGGCGCGCAATGCCGATCCGGGCAACCTGTTCACCTCGACCCCGATCCTCGAGTTGATGCAGATAGACCGACTGAAGGTTCGGATCAACGTCTCGGAACAATACTTCCGCTTCGTCCACGAGGGCTCGGAGGTTAACTTCTCTGTGGATATCTTTCCGGGCGAGACTTTTCCAGGTAAGATCTCTCTCGTGTCGCCGTCGATCGACCCCGCGACGCGTACTTTTATGGCCGAGGTGACCATCCCCAACGGCGGCGGTAAACTCCGCCCGGGTATGTTCGCCCGTTCGATGATCAATATGGGTAACGCACCCGGTGTGATGGTGAGCGACGTGGCCATCCAGCGCCAGATCGGTAGTAACGAGCGTTTCGTGTGGGTGATCTCGGACGGAGCGGCACACCGCCGCAGCGTCGAGATAGGCCGTCAGATCGGCGACCGCATAGTCGTCACCGCGGGTCTGGAGCCCGGCGAACAGGTTGCCACGACGTCGTTCTCGCGCCTGAACGAAGGAACTCCCGTAACGATCAATTAAGCACCATTAAGCTGTCAAGCGTATGAAGATTTATGAGGCATCGGTCCGAAAGCCGATATCGACAATAATGATATTTATCGCCGTGTTGGTTCTGGGGGTATTCTCCCTGAGGGGCCTTGCGATAGATATGTACCCCGAGATGGACATCCCGATGGTGAGCGTTATGACCGCCTACCCGGGAGCCAACGCAACAGACATAGAAACCAACGTCACCCGAGTGCTGGAAGACCAGCTCAACACGGTCGACAACCTCAAGGAGCTCACCTCGCGCTCGTCGGACAACGTGTCGATGATCATTCTGGAGTTGGAGTGGGGGGCGGACGTGACCGAGGCGGCGAACGACGTGCGAGACGTGATCTCGCGCTCGACCTCGCTGCTGCCCGACGAGGTGGATCCTCCGGTGGTGTTCAAGCTGTCCTCGTCGATGTTCCCTGTGATGTTCCTGTCGGCCGTGGCCGACGAGAGCTACCCGGCGCTGAACAAGATTCTGGACGACAAGCTGGTCAACACCCTCAACCGCGTCGACGGGGTGGGGGCGGTCAGTATCGCCGGTGCTCCCGAGCGGGAGATCCAGGTGAGGGTCGACCCCTCGAAGCTGGACGCATACGGGCTGACTATCGAGCAACTGGGTAGCGTGATCGCCGCCGAGAACGTCAACATTCCCGCCGGTACGATGGACATCGGCACATACACCTACAACATCAAGAGCGACGGCGAGTTCACCTCGAGCGACGACCTGCGAAATGTGGTTGTGTCGAACGCGGGGGGACGGACTGTTTTGCTTTCCGACGTGGCTCAGTTGAAGGACACGCTGGCGACGATGACCCAGGTGCAGTACATCGACGGACGGCACGGGGTGATGATGATCGTCCAGAAGCAGAGCGGGGCCAACTCGGTGGAGATCGTAAAACGTATCACCGACCAACTGCCCGCCATTCAGGCATCGCTTCCGGCGGACGTCAAGGTCGACATCCTGATCGACAACTCGGAGGCGATCAGCGACAGTATCTCGTCACTTTCGGAGGCGGTGATGTTCGCCTTCATCTTCGTGGTGTTGGTCGTGATGTTCTTCCTGGGCCGTTGGCGGGCGACGTTCATTATCTGCCTTACGATTCCGATCTCGCTCATCGTTTCGTTCATCTACCTAAAGCTGACCGGTTCGACGCTGAACGTCATCTCGCTCTCGTCGCTCTCGATCGCCATCGGGATGGTTGTGGACGACGCGATCGTGGTGCTGGAGAATATCACCACCCACATCGAGCGCGGATCGAAACCCAAAGAGGCGGCGATCTACGGTACGAACGAGGTCTGGTTGGCCGTCATTGCGACGACGCTGGTTGTGGTTGCGGTGTTCCTGCCGTTCACCACTCTGGGTGGTATGGCCGGGATTATGTTCAAGGAGCTGGGTTGGATCGTTTCGATCGTAATCGTCACTTCGACCCTCGCTGCAATCTCACTCACCCCGATGCTGTCGGCCTACCTGCTGCGCATCGACGGTGGAGTGCATAATTATAAAGGTATCGGCATCGTGTATAAGCCGATCGACAAGTTCCTGGTCTGGTTGGACGAGGCGTACGCGCGGATCCTTTCGTGGGTCGTTCGCCACAGGTGGAAAACCCTCATCGCGACGATGGCGATATTCTTCGTGTCGTTGCTGCTCGTGACGCAGGTTCCGATGGAGTTCTTCCCGCCGCAGGATAACGCCATCATCACCGCCAGTGCCGAGGTGGACCAAAACCTCGGGGTGGATTACACCGAGCAGATCGCCCTGCGCATCGAGCGGATGATACACGAGAAGTACCCCGAGGTGATAATGGTCGCAACGGACGCCGGGGCCAACAGCTCCGACAACTTCTTCGCCGCGATGTCCAAGAGCGGGTCTTATGTGATGAACTACTGGATGCGGCTTCCGCGACTCTCCGAGAGGGAGGGTGGCAGGCGGCACGGTCGTACGATCTTCGAGATATCTGACCTGTTGCGCGCCGACCTCGCCGCGATTCCCGAATTGAGACGTTACAACGTTGTTCCGGGCGGTCAGGAGGGCGGTATGAGCGGAGCTTCGACGGTCGACGTGAAGGTATTCGGGCAGGATATGAACCTCACGAACGACGTTGCACTCGACCTACAGAGCCGTATTGCGGAACTACCCGGGGCGCGCGATGTTCGGCTCTCGCGCGACGACCTGCGACCCGAGTACAATGTTGTGTTCGACCGCGAGAAGCTGGCTTACTACGGTATCTCTTCCGCCACGGCCTCCACTTTCGTTCGTAACCGTATCAACGGGCTGGACGCAAGTAAGTATCGCGAGGACGGGGACGAGTACGACATCGTGGTTCGTTACGACGAACCGTTCCGCGAATCGTTCACCGATGTGGAGAACATCACCCTGTACAGTGCCACGGGCGCTCCGGTCAAGCTGAGCGAGGTTGCATCGCTGCAGGAGGAGTACGCCGCTCCGACCATCGAGCGCGAGAACCGCCAACGTATCGTTACGGTTCAGTCTTCGGTCGGCGAGGGTTACGCCCTTGGTGATGTGGTTAAGGAGGTTCGTGCGGTGCTGGATTCGTACGAAGCTCCCGACGGGGTAGCACTCGAAGTGGGCGGTTCGATGGAGGATCTGGAGGAGATGATGGGCGACTTCGGGGCGTTGCTGTTGCTGGTCGTGGCGCTTGTGTATATCGTTATGGCAACGCAGTTCGAGAGCCTCAAGATGCCGTTCATAATTATGTTCACCCTGCCGTTCGCCTTCACGGGTGTGTTCCTTGCGCTGTGGTTGACGGGCACTCCGCTCTCGATGATCGCAATGATCGGGGCGATTATGCTTGTGGGGATCGTGACCAAGAACGGTATCGTGATGGTGGACTATGCCAACCTGCTGATCGAGCGCGGAATGGGAACCAAAGAGGCGGTGGTCGCCTCGGGTAAGAGCCGTTTGCGCCCGGTGTTGATGACCTCCGTGACGACGATCCTGGGTATGATGCCTATGGCCTTGGGACTGGGCGAGGGCTCGGAGCTGTGGCAACCGATGGGCATCGCCATCATCGGCGGGATGACCTTCTCGACGCTGCTAACCCTGATCGTTATTCCGGTTCTGTACTCGCTGTTCCAGCGCCGAAACTTAAAAAGAAAGAGATGAAAGCAATATTCGTATCGTACAATCAGGCCCACACGCTGTCGGTGAACGCGGCGCTGGACAGGCTACACGTCAAGGGCTTCTCCCGATGGGCGCTCACGGAAGGGCGCGGCAGCGAAGGAGGCGAACCACACTACGGAAACCACGCCTGGCCCTCGATGAACACCTCGCTGATGATCTTCTGTGAGGACGACCGGGTGGACCCCATTCTGGAAGCGTTTCGCGAGATCGACGCCGAAGCTCCGATGCAAGGAATCCGGGCGTTCGTGATGCCGGCCGAAAGAAGTTTCTAAAAAACAAGGAGGGTCGCGGTTTATGTCGAAGTGGGTGAAGATATTCTGGATCTTGTTGGCGGCGCCGTTCGTGCTGCTGCTGATTCTGTTGGGTATGACGGCCCTGGGGGCGTTCGGCAAACTGCCCACGTTCGAGGAGCTGGAAAACCCGCGAAGCAACCTCGCCACGGAGATCCTCTCCGAGGACGGCAAGATGCTGGGAACGTTCTACGTCGAGAACCGCACCTTCGTCGACTACACCGACCTCACGCCCGATATCGTCGAGGCTCTGGTCGCCACGGAGGATGTGAGGTTCTATGGTCACAGCGGGATCGACTTCATTTCGTTGGCTCGCGTGGCGTTTCGTACCGTCGGGCTCGGCCAGAGTCAGGGTGGCGGGTCGACCATCACCCAGCAGCTGGCAAAAAACCTCTTCAACCGTAAGGGTTGGATCGGCACGGACAAGCTCAAGGAGTGGATCACCGCCATCAAGCTGGAGTACAACTACACCAAGGAGGAGATCATCGCAATGTACCTCAACACGGTGTTCTATGGCTCGAACGCCTACGGAATAAAAAGCGCCGCACACACCTTCTTCGGCAAGACTCCGAACGAGTTGAACATTCAGGAGAGCGCGACGCTGGTCGGAGTGGTCAATGCTCAGACGCGTTACAACCCCGTGAGCAATCCCGAGAACTCGCTGCGGCGGCGTAACACCGTGATGAGGCGTATGATGCAGAACCGCTACATCACCCGTGCCCAGTACGACTCTCTGGCCGCGCTGCCGATCGAGCTGGACTACAACCCCGTGTCGCACGACGAAGGCAGCGGAACGTACTTTCGCGAGATGTTGCGGCTGGTGATGCAGGCCGAGCGCCCAACCCGGCGTCAGTATCTGAACGACTACGACTTCCAATACGCCCTACACCGCTGGGAGACAAACCCGATCTACGGCTGGGTGCACAAGAACACCAAGGCCGACGGCACACCCTATAACATCTATCGCGACGGACTGAAGATCTACACTACGGTCAATTCGCAGATGCAGCGCTTCGCCGAAGCGGCAGTCGAGGAGCGGCTAAAGAACGAGATCCAGCCCTTTATGGAGAGGCAGTACCGAACCTCGGGGGTGATTTTCCAGAACCAGACCCCGGCCCAGATCGACGCCATTGTCGCTTCGGCAATGAGGTACAGCGACCGCTACTTCGCGATGGACGACGCCGGAGCCAGCCGCGAGCAGATAGAAAAAGCGTTCGCAACTCCGGTCGAGATGAAGCTCTACACCTATCGCGGGATGCGCGACACGATCATCTCCCCGCGGGACAGCATTATCCACTTCAAAAAACTGATGCGGGCAGCGTTCGTCGCCATCGAGCCCCAGACCGGAGCCGTGAAGGCTTATGTGGGCGGGCCGAACTTCCGATACTTTAAGTACGACAACGCCTCGCAGGGCAGGCGCCAGTGCGGCTCGACCATCAAGCCGTTCGTCTATACTTTTGCATTCTCGCAACTGGGGCTCGATCCCTGCACCCCCGTGCCGAACCTGCCCGTGACGATCGAAACCTTCTCCGAGCCGTGGTCGCCCAAGGAGGCGGGCAACGTGGAGTACGACGGAGTGATGCATCCGCTGAAATGGGGCCTGGCGCTGAGTCGAAACAACTACACAGCCTGGATTATGAAGCAGGCAAAGAGTCCCGAGGCCGTGGCGGACTTCATACACAACCTCGGCATCCGGAGCTGGATCGACCCGGTACACGCGCTGGCGCTGGGGACGATGGACGTGTCGCTGATGGAGCTCGTGGGGGCGTACGGAACTTTTGCAAATAAGGGTGTGAACACCGAACCGATCTTCGTCGCCCGAATCGAAGACCGGCAGGGCAACCTGCTGGGCAGCTTCCTGCCCGAAACCACCGACGCAATCGGCGAAGTGACGGCATATACGACGCTCCAGAGTCTTCAGGAGGTTGTCTCGGGCGGAACGGCCGGTCGGCTTCGTTGGCAGTGGGGCTTCACGGGCGAGATGGGCGGCAAGACGGGCACCAGTCAGGAGAATCGCGACGCGTGGTTCGTGGGCGTAACCCCGAATCTGATCGCCGGGGCGTGGGTCGGTGGCGAAGACCAGAGTGTCCACCCGCGGACGGCGGGCGAAGGCAGCGTGATCGCGCTACCGATCTATGGTGAATTTATGCGACGGGTCTATGCCGCGTCGGGGCTGGGGATTTCGCAGACGGATCGTTTCGAGGTTCCCGAAGGAGCCGTGATTTACAACTGTCGCGAGATGGGAGAGGGCGACTTCGCAGAGCCGGTTGTTGAATTCGATGAGTTTTTTGACTGATTTGTGAAATTTTTGCACAAATTGTTAAAATTACGCGGCAGCGATTATATTTGCACCCGAAAACCAAAATTTTGTAGACTGAAATGAAAGTGGCAATTGTTGGCGCAAGCGGCGCCGTGGGTCAGGAGTTCCTGAAGATTCTGGCCGAGAGAAATTTCCCGTGTGACGAATTGTTGTTGTTCGGGTCGGAACGCAGCGCCGGAACCGAATATGAGTTCCGAGGCAAACGCGTGAAAGTGCAACTGCTGAAACACGGCGACGACTTCCGGGGGGTGGACTACGCTTTTGTCAGCGCCGGAGCCGGAACGTCACGCGAGTTCGAGGCCGACATCACACGCCACGGAGCCATTATGATCGACAACTCGAGCGCCTTTCGTCTCGACGACGATGTGCCTCTGGTGGTGCCCGAGGTGAACGCCGCAGACGCGCTCGACACGCCCCGAAACGTGATCGCCAATCCGAACTGCACAACGATCCAGATGGTGGTCGCGCTGAAGGCCATCGAGAACCTCTCTCACATCCGGCGCGTGCACGTTTCGACGTACCAATCCGCCAGTGGCGCCGGAGCCTCGGCAATGGCCGAGCTCGAAGAACAGGGCCGCCAGATCGCCCGCGGCGAACAACCCACCGTGTCGAAATTCGCCTACCAGCTGACATATAACCTTATTCCACAGGTGGATGTGTTCCTCGACAACGGCTACACCAAGGAGGAGGCAAAGATGCTGAACGAGACGCGCAAGATTATGCACAGCGACGTTGCCGTGTCTGCGATCTGCGTTCGAGTACCGGTTCTGCGGGCCCACTCGGAGAGCGTTTGGGTGGAGACCGAGCGACCCGTCTCGCCCGCCGAAGCCAGGGCTGCTTTCGAGGCTTTCCCGGGGATCGTGGTTGTGGACGAGCCAGCCCAGAAGCGCTATCCGATGCCGCTGGAGGTTGCCGGAAAAGACGAGGTTTATGTCGGGCGTATCCGCGAGGACCTGGCTTGTCCGGGCGGTTTGACTTTTTGGTGCGTTGCCGACCAGATCCGTAAGGGTGCGGCACTAAACGCCGTCCAGATCGCCGAATATCTCATCCAGAACCGCTAACCGCGCGGCCCGGTTGCCGGTCTCCCCCCCCACCCCGCATATAAAAGGGGCCCCACATCGGGGCCCCTTTCTTCGCAATTTTTGTCAAAACGGTGGTCAGGCAAGGCGCGCGATAAATTTGCGAAGGAGCATACTGGTTTGTATGTGACTGAGCAAATTTTGAGCGCAACGCCGCATCACCGCCGTTTTCACGAAAATTATTCAGCCATTGCGTGCGAGTAGCCACAGACTTTGTTCCACGCTCCGCGGGTAAAGTCGGGTACTTCCACCGGTGCGCTGTTGTTCACAACCGACAGTTCGCTCAGCGGCACGATGCACGACCATTCGGCTGCGTCATACACGTCCATATCCAAAGGCAGACCGTTGCGCAGACAGTAGATCAGGCGGTACTCCATAATGAAGTCCATACCACCGTGGCTGGCGGGCATCGAGCGTGCGATCTCGCCCACTTCCTTAACGATGGGGTGTTCCCACTCGGTGAGGAATTCGCGCATCTCTTCCTGTTTCATCGGGCTGTGTCCGTTGGGTTCGATGGCGATGGTGTAGACGGGATACTTCGCTGCGTAGCCCTTGGTTCCGCTCACTGCGTGCTTGCGGTCGTAGGGGCGGGGCGAGGTGACGTCGTGTTGGAGCATCATCGAGCGGCCTTTTTCGGTGTACACCAGCGTGGTGTTCATATCGCCCAGCTTGTATTCGCGTTTTGCTTCGGGTGAGTCTTCGCCGAAACGTTCCTTTGCGTAGGCGGTGATGCCCTTTTGTGCGCTCGACAGCGAAACCAGATAGTTCATCTTGTCACCCCTGTGCAGGCCGAGGATCTGAGCGATCGAGCCGATGCCGTGGGTGGGATAGGGGTTTCCGGTGTGCTCGGCGTTGTATTCCAGACGCCACTTGTCGTAGTAGCCTACCGGGCCGGGGATTCTTCTCACCTGGTCGTTGGGTTCGTGTCCGGCTCCGGGCTGATACGATTCGGTTTCCGAGAAGCGGTCGTTGAAACTCAGCTGGCGCAGGTCGTGGATGTATGCACCTTCGACGTGAACCAAATCACCGAACACTCCGTGCTGGGCCATATTGAGGGTAGCCATTTCGAAGCGGTCGTAAGCGCAGTTTTCGAGCATCATAAAGTGGCGACGGGTCCTTTCGGCGGTGTCGACCAGCGCCCAGCACTCGTCCATCGTCATCGCGGCGGGCACTTCGCTCACCACGTGCTTGCCCTGCTCCATCGAGTAGACAGCCATCGGCGTGTGCTTCACCCAGTCGGTGGCGATGTAGATCAGGTCGATATCTTTTCTTTCGACCAGTTTCTTCCACGCGTTTTCATCCCCGATGTACTCCTTAGCTTTGGGGCGTCCGGCTCCTTCGATGATTTGTTGTACGCGGTCGAGGTTTTGCTGCTCCATATCGCAGATGGCGACGATCTCGATTCCTTCGATGTTTGTGAAGCGGTTCACCGCACCCGGGCCTCTCATACCCAGTCCGATGAAGCCGACGCGGACGACGGGAATGGGATCTGCTGCAAAACCCACCATATCGGTTTGGCCCTTTGCCCGTTCGGGTACCGGGGTACGGATGATGTTCTGGGCGCTCGCTCCGTAGGCGAGAGCGCAGACGACGATTAACAAAAGTAGCTTTTTCATAATAGTTGGTTGAGTTAGTTTATTTTTTCAGTGATTTGATATACTCTTTCATCTCGGCCTCGTGTGCTTCCAGACTCTTCAGGTGTGCCAACTGTGCCATCGTCCTTTCGCGGTTGTGCTCCGGGGACTTGATTTTGTAATAAGTGTCGCCGTTGAGGTAGTCGGTCAGGAACCTCACGGTCTGCATATAGGTCAGCAGCTTTGCACCCAGCGGCAGGTTTTCCACTTCGGTCGGGGTCAGGAACCGTCCCGCGGTCTCCAGATAGCCTTTGGTGAAGGCCTTGAAGATATCCATATCGAGACCCACTCGGGCCAGGTTCTTATCGTCCTCGTCGCCCTTGTTGGCGGCGGTTCGGATAAAGTCGCCGAAGTCGCTCATCGCGAAACCGGGCATCGTTGTGTCGAGGTCGATCACACAGAGCACCTCGCCCGTCGCGGCGTCGAACAGCACGTTGTTCACCTTCGTGTCGCAGTGCGACGTACGCTTTGGTAGTTCGCCCGCTCGGGCCATCCGCTCGGGGGCTGTCATCTCGTCCTCCCGGGCCATAATCTCGTCTATCACCGGCTTCATCTCTTTGACGCGCCCGGCTTTGTCCTCGGCGATGGCGTCACCCAGTTGCTTGAGTCGGAACTCCATATTGTGGAAATCGGGGATGGTCGCACCCAGTGGTTCTCCGGGCAGGTCGGCCAGCATCTCCTGGAAATCGCCGAACGCGCGTCCGGTGTGGTACGCCAGCTCTGGGGTCACCTGCTCGTGGGAGGTTGCTCCCGGGATCAGTACCGTCACCCGCCAGTAGCTTTCGCCGTCGTGGTAGTATAGCTTTCCGTCCTTGGTCGGCACCAGCCTCAGCGCCCGACGCTCGATATCCTTGGCTCCGCGCTTGGTCAGATGGTTTCTTACGTGGTCGGTGATTCTTGCGACATTGTTTTGGAGCATCTCCACGTTTTGGAAAATGGCGTGGTTGATCCGTTGCAGCACATAGTCTGTTCCGCTGTCTGTTTCGACCTTGTATGTATCGTTGATCAGACCCGTCCCGAACGGTGCGATGGTTTTGATTTCTCCGGCAATGTCGAACTTCGACACTATTGATTTGAGTTTCTCCATAGGTCAGTAATTTTTAGGTGGCACAAATGTACAAATTTTTTTCGTAGTTTTGCGCCACTATGAGACACTTTCGCCTAATTTTTCTTCTCGCGATGATTCCTGTGGTTTCTTCCGCGCAGAGTGCCCTTCCGTGGCACCGCGACCTCGATGTCGTTTCGGTAAACAAACTCGCTCCGCACGCTTCGTTCGTCTCACGGGACGCTTCCGGAGAGGCCCTGCAGACGTCGCTCAACGGCACTTGGAAGTTCCGTTACTTCGACGATTTCCGCGACGTTCCCGAGGATGTGGCCTCCGCTCCGGCGGC
Source organism: Alistipes sp. UBA936 (assembly GCA_002293505.1). Classification (GTDB taxonomy): domain Bacteria; phylum Bacteroidota; class Bacteroidia; order Bacteroidales; family Rikenellaceae; genus UBA940. The sequence goes on from DBDI01000002.1 coordinate 17,664, forward strand.
CGATTGGAACGATATTAAGGTTCCCGGTAACTGGGAGTTTCAGGGCTTCGGTACGGCGATCTACGTCAACCACCCGTTTGAGTTCAAGACCTGGGAACCCACTCCGCCGCTCCTGCCCGAGGCGATCCCCACCGGTGTCTACCGCACATCGTTCAGTCTGCCCTCCGGTTGGGCCGACCGCCATACTATCCTCCACCTTGCGGCTGCTAAATCGGGCGTGTACGTCTACCTCAACGGCTCGATCGTGGGTTACAGCGAGGAGTCGAAAGACCCCGCCGAATTCCTGCTCGATCCGTTCCTGCGGGCGGGCGAGAATACCCTCACTCTGGTGATCACCCGTTGGAGCACCGGGTCGTATCTGGAGTGTCAGGATTTTTGGCGCGTGAGCGGCATCGAGCGCGACGTGTTGCTTCTCTCCCGGGCTCCGGTTGCGGTTGCCGACTTCGCTGTTCGTTCTTCGCTTTCGGAGGACTTTTCCGACGGGCTGCTGCGCCTCTCCGCCGAGCTGACCAACTCCACCGCCGAGCCACGACCCGCGACTTTGAAATACGAACTGCTCAATCCCTCCGGCGCGGTCGTGCTCCGCGGCTCCTCCACCGAAACCATTCCCGCAGGCGAGAGCCTCTCTCTGCGCTTCGACGAGCAGACCCTTCCCCGCGCTCTCCACTGGACAGCCGAAACGCCCAACCTCTACTCGCTGCACATCACCCTCGAAAGCCCCGGTCAAGGCCCCGAGCAGATCACCCAACGCGTGGGCTTCCGCCACATCGCCATCCGCGACGGCTTGTTCCTCGTGAACGGCCAACCCATCAAACTCAAGGGCACCAACATCCACGAAACCTCGCTCACCGGACACTACGTAAGCCCTGCCGAGATGCGCCGCAACTTCGAGCTGATGAAGCTCAACAACATCAACGCCGTCCGCCTGAGCCACTACCCGCAGGCCGACTTGTTCTACGACCTGTGCGATGAGTACGGACTGTACGTCTACGACGAGGCCAATATCGAGTCCCACGGGATGTACTACAAGATCTGGCCGACCGATATGCGCCGCGGAACGCTGGGCCACAACCCCGACTGGCTCGAACACCACCTCGACCGCGTGGGCCGGATGTTCCACCGCAACAAGAACCACCCCTCGGTGACTATCTGGTCGCTGGGTAACGAGGCCGGTAACGGGTTCAACTTCTACAACGCCTACGTGATGCTGAAGGATCTCGACGCCGACCTGATGGCGCGGCCGGTTTGTTACGAGCGTGCTCTGTGGGAGTGGAACACCGATATGTACGTTCCGCAGTACCCTTCGGCTGCGTGGCTTCGTGCTCGCGGCGAGGAGGGCGCCGACCGGCCCGTCGTTCCGTCCGAGTACTCCCACGCGATGGGTAACTCCTCGGGCGACCTGTTGGGCCAGTGGGAGGCTATCTATAAGTATCCCCAGTTGCAGGGCGGCTTCATTTGGGATTGGATCGACCAGTCGACCCTTGCGTACGACGCCGAGGGGCGGCCCTTCTGGACATACGGCGGCGACTTCGGGGGCGAGTACGTTCCCTCGGACGGTAACTTCGTTGCGAACGGCATCGTCGGGCCCGACCAGACGCCCCACCCCGCCATAAGCGAGGTCAAATACACCCACCAGGATGTCGGCTTCGAGGCTGTGGATCTTGCCGCGGGCCGCGTGAGGATCACCAACCGTTTCTACTTCACCTCGCTGGCCGACTACACCGTCCGCTGGGAGATCCGCCGCAACGAGCGCGTCGTCCGTAGTGGGGTGCTGCCACTGTCGCTTGCTCCTCAGACTTCCGAGACCGTGACCATTCCCGTCGGTGGGCTTCGGGTGGGCGCGGGCGAGGAGTATTTCCTGAACTTCGACGTGGTGAACCGCCGCGCCGCCGGACTGGTTCCCGCGGGCCACACCATTGCCTACGACCAGTTCGAGCTTCCGCTGAAAGGCCCCGCCCGGCCCGCAACCCCCGCCCGCATCCCGAGCGGCACTCCTGCGTTGGATATCTCCGACAACGGTAACCTCATCGCCATATCCTCACCTCGAGTCGTCTTTGCGTTCGACCGCGCGGCAGGCGTCGCAACATCATATAAGGTGGACGGGGTGGAGTACTTTTCCGAGGGCTTCGGCCTGCGGCCCAACTTCTGGCGCGGCCCCACCGACAACGACTACGGCAACGGCGCCCCGGCCCGCCTCCAGATCTGGAAGACCCTGAGCAACGACCCGCGCGTGGAGAACGCAACCGCAACCCGCGACGGCGACAAGGTGAAACTCAGCATCACCTACGCCTGGGACCTGAGCGAGCAAGGTCTCGGTCGCATCGCCTACCACACCGATTACACCGTTTGGCCCACCGGCCACGTGGAGGCTGCTCTGCGTTACGTTCCGATGTCGATGAGCCAGACCTACGACCTTGCCCTGCTGAACGCCACCACGCACGACGGCCAGGTGGCTACTTTCACTCCCAAGACCGCCGAGGAGCTCGAAGCGTTGCAAAAGGTTCTGGAGATTCCGCGTATCGGGGTTCGGTTCCGCGCTCCGGCCGGGATGGACAACGTTTCGTGGTTCGGTCGCGGGCCCGAGGAGAACTACGCCGACCGCTTCCGCGGAACCCGCGTGGGGCTGTACTCGGCCAAGGCGTGGGATCTCTACACCCCCTACGTCCGACCTCAGGAGAATGGCCACCACACCCAGACCCGCTGGTTGGAACTGCTCGACGATGCCGGACTCGGACTTCGGATGGTTGCCGAGGGCCAGATGGAGTTCAACGCGCTGCGTAACTCGGTCGAGGACTTCGACGGACAGGAGGCCGACAAACCCTACCAGTGGCTCAACCACACCCCCGCCCAGCGCGCCAATCACGACGAGGCCACAGCCGCCAACCGTCTCCGCAAGCAGACCCACGCGGCGGATATCGTCCCGCGTGATTTTGTCGAGGTTTGCCTTGACGGGGTTCATCAGGGCGTTGCCGGTTACAACAGTTGGGGCGACCGACCGCAACCCTACGCCACAATCTACTCCGACCGCGAATACAGTTGGGGCTTTACCTTGGTACCTGTCACAAAAACTTCTGTCTCTAAACGATGAACCGAATTCTCTCTCTTGACATTTTCCGCGGGCTGACCGTGGCGTTCATGATTATGGTGAACAACCAGTCGGGCGGGGCTTTCTCGGCCCTGCGGCATCGGCCGTGGGACGGTTGCTCACCCACGGACCTTGTGTTCCCGTTCTTTTTGTTCATCGTCGGTATCTCGATGTGGTTTTCGTACCGCAAGAGCGGCCACGAACTCACGAGTGCAAACTTCTGGCGGCTGGCCAAACGCGGGGCATTGATCTTTTTGGTCGGACTGCTGTTGAACTGGTTTCCGTTCTGGAACTTCTACTCGGGCGAGTGGCGCTCGCTGGAGACTCTTCGTATAATGGGGGTGTTGCAGCGTATCGGGATTTCGTTCTTCGTCGGCGGTGTGTTGGCCCTTTGGTTGAAGAGCTTTCGCCGTATCGCTCTCGCCGTCGGGGTGATCCTCGTTGGTTACTGGTTGTGCGTCGAGTTGCTTGGCGACGCCACTAAGGAGGGCTTCGTCGGTAACCGCATCGACGCGTTTCTTCTGGGCGTGCGCCATCTCCTCCAGCCCAAGGCGTCGTTCGACCCCGAAGGGTTGTTCAGTACCATTCCCTCTGTTGCGACAGTGCTGCTCGGATACCTGACGGGTAAGTTCGTGGGTGAGCACCAGTCCGACCAAACCAAGACTCTCGGCGGCCTCGGTATCGCCGGCGGGTCTTTGATAGTCGCGGCCCTCGCCCTGAACACCGTTTGCCCGATCAACAAGCCGATCTGGTCACCCACGTTCGTTTTCTACACCGCCGGACTCGGGATGATGATATGGTTGCTGATGTTGTGGTTCTACGACTACCGCGGTAAGCGCTTCGGGGCAACTTTCGGGGCGACGTTCGGTACCAACGCACTGTTCGCTTACGTTCTCGCTTGGGTTCTGACTTCGGTTTGGTCGTTCCCCGTTTTCCGCTTCTCGGTCGGCGAGCAGAGCTTCTCCATCTACTCGTGGTTTGCCCGCACGGTCGCTTCTGTGAGCTCTCCCCAGTGGGGTGCTCTTGTCGCTTCCGTGGCCCTGATCGGACTGTTGTGGTGCATCGTCTACCCGCTTTACCGTAAAAAGATCTTCATCAAGCTCTAAAGACTGTCGACACGGCTCGCGAAGTTTACGCGCTCTTAACGTCGATGTAACAATTTGTGCGTACCTTTGCGCAGAACGCGTATGCAAAGGCACCACAAAACCATAGTTCTCTCGGACGTCCACTTGGGCTCGAAGTGGAGCAAAACCAAGGAGGCGAACCGTTTCCTGCGGGACAACACCTGCGAGACACTCATCCTGTGTGGCGACATAATCGACGGTTGGGCGATCCTGCGGGGCAAGAAGGCGAAGTGGAAACGGCGCCACACCAACTTCATAAAGTTGTTGTTGGACATCTCCCACGACACGCGGATTGTCTACGTGAGGGGCAATCACGATGATTTTCTGGACCGCATTATCCCGCTCCGCTTCGGCGGGGTGGAGATAGTGCGCGACTGGGTGTACGAGAGCCACGGTAAGCGTTACTTCGTTCTTCACGGCGACGTGTTCGACCGCGTGACTTCTCGTATGAGTTGGTTGGCCCGGCTTGGAGATGTCGGTTACAGCGCTCTGTTGTGGTTCAACCGTTGGTACAACTACCGTCGCCTCAAGCGTGGGTTGCCTGCTTACTCTCTTGCCGGGGAGGTGAAACGCAAGGTGAAGGCTTCGGTTTCGTACATCAGCGACTTTGAAAAACACATCGCCGAGATTGCGCGGCACAAAGGTTGCGATGGGGTTATCTGCGGCCACATCCACCACCCCGAGATCCGTATGATCGAGGGTGTGGAGTACCTCAACGCGGGCGATTGGATTGAGTCGTTGTCTGCGTTGACCGAGGACTTCGACGGCCACTGGGCTATCCGTCGGGCCATAGAGGAGGATAGGAAATGAGATATCTGTTCATAGTACAGGGCGAGGGGCGCGGCCACCTGACCCAGGCATTGGCGTTGGCACAGATGCTTCGTCGGGCTGGCCACGAGGTGGTGGAGGTTCTGGTGGGCAAGAACCCCAACCGAGTTCTGCCTGCGTTTTTCACCGAGAAGATCGACGCTCCGTTGCGTACGTTCGACTCGCCGTCGTTCGACTACGGTAAGGGTGGTAAGAAGGGCCGCCTCACCAAAACCATCATCGCCAACACCACCCCCAAGCGACTGGCCCGTTGGCGTAAGAGCGTCAACCTGTTGGCCAAGCGCATCGAGAAGACGGCTCCCGACGCTGTTGTTAACTTCTACGAGATGCTCACCGGCGTTTCTTCGTTGATGCACCGGTTTCGCACTCCGGTTGTCAGTATCGGCCACCAGTTCCTTGTCGAGCACCCCGACTTCCACAACCGCTCTCTCACGGATCAGGGTCAGTTCGCCCTGCGGCTCAACAATATGCTCTGCTCGCTGGGGACGACCAAGACGCTGGCCTTGTCTCTCTACCCGTTGAAGGATTTCTACCGCGAGCGTATGGCTGTTGTTCCGCCTCTGTTGCGCTCCGAGGTCTTCACTCTCGAACCTTCCACGGGCGACTACCTGCTCGGTTACGTTCTCAACCCCGCTTACGCCGACGAGCTTCGCGTCTGGCAGCGCCGCAACCCCGAACAGCGCATCCACCTTTTCTGGGACAAGAAAGACGCTCCCGAGACCTCCGAACCCCAACCCGGATTCACTCTCCACCGACTGGACGACCGCCTGTTTCTCGAACTGATGGCCGGTTGTGCCGGTTACGCCACCACGGCCGGTTTCGAGTCCGTTGCCGAGGCAATGTGGTTGGGTAAACCTGCATTGATGATCCCCGCCCACCTCGAACAGCAGATCAACGCCGAGGATGCAGCCGGAGTCGGCGCAGGCATCGTGGCGGACGGATTCGACCTCGACAAACTGCTCGACTTCATCCCCCAATACGGGGCCGACACGGAGGCCTTTCGCCGTTGGGTTTCGCGGGGCGAGGAGCTTTTCGTACGCCACCTAACCACGCTGGTATGACCACGATCTATAACAGGGAGCTCAGTTGGTTGCAGTTCAACGACCGCGTTTTGCAGGAGGCGCGCGACCCGACTGTGCCGCTTGTCCAGCGCCTGCGTTTTCTTGGGATTTTTTCGAACAATCAGGACGAGTTCATCCGCGTTCGCGTTGCCAACATCATCCGCCTGGCCGAGCTGAAGAGCAAAAAACCTATCCGAATGACCGGTGGCTATACTCCTGCCGAACTGTTGCCCCTGATCGACGGATGCCTGGGTGAGTCGCGCGAGCTTTTTCGCCAGACGTGGGACGCCACTCGCACCGAGCTCGAAACCCACGGCATCCGGCTGGTCGACGAAACGGGCCTGAGCGAGGAACAGTTGGCTTTCTGTCGCACCTACTTTGCGAACGTCATTTCGATCCGCCTCGTGCCGCTTCTTCTTCGCAAGAGCGTCGAGATCCCTTTCCTGGGGGACGGTAAAATTTACCTGGCCGTTAAGATGACCTCCGGGGCTTCGTCGCGTTACGCCTTGTTGCAGATGCCTGTCAGCGAGGCTTGCCCACGGTTCGTCGTTCTGCCTTCCGCCCCCGGCCGCACTGACGTGATCTTTCTGGACGACATCGTTCGGTTGTTTCTGGACGACATATTCTTTATGTTCCCCCACGACACTATCTCGGCCCACACCTTCAAGATCGTTCGCGACGCCACCCTTCCGTTGGACGACGACGTGTCGAAAAGCCTCTCGGAGAAGATGTTCCAGGGCCTTTCGAAGCGCGAGCACGGCCGCCCCGTCCGGCTTGTTTACGACGAGACGATGCCTCCCGACGTGTTGGAAACGATCGCCAGGAAGTTAGGTATCCGCCGCCCCCAGCGACTTCAGCCCGGCGGCCGCTACCACCAGATGAGAGACCTGATGCGCTTTCCGCGCGTGAACCCCGCCCTCGAAGAGCCCCGTAGCACCGCCCTGCTCCATCCCCGCATCGACCCGCGCGAAAGCGTCCTCGGGGTGATCCGCAACGGCGACGTGATGTTGTTCTACCCCTACCACACTTTCAACCACTTCATCGACCTGTTGCGCGAGGCGGCTGTCGACCCGCGCGTGCAATCCATCCACATCACCCTTTACCGCACCGCCGAGCATTCGAAGGTTATTCACGCCCTGTTGAGCGCCGCCCAGAACGGTAAGTCGGTCACGGCGATGGTCGAGTTGAAGGCTCGCTTCGACGAGGAGCAGAACATCGACAACACCGACCTTTTGCAGCAGGGTGGCGTTAAGGTGGTCCATAGCGAGGAGGAGCTGAAGGTCCACGCCAAGTTGTTGCTCATCGAGCGTCGCGAGGGTAACTCCCTGCGCGGTTACGTCTACGTCGGCACCGGTAACTTCAACGAGGACACCGCCCGCATCTACGGCGACATCGGACTGTTGACGGCGGATGAGGCCGTGGTTGAGGATGCCCGCAAGGTGTTCGACTTTCTGCAAAACACCCACAAGCACCCGACGTACAAAAAGCTTCTCGTCGCGCCCTACTTTATGCGCCGCCAGATCGAGACCATCATCGACGAGGAGATCCGCAACGCCCGCCGCGGCAAACCGGCCTGGATCCACGCCAAGTTCAACTCCCTGACCGACGAACGAATGGTGCGTAAGTTCTACGAGGCGTCGCGGGCCGGGGTCGAAGTCCGGCTTCTGGTTCGCGGGGCTTGCTGCCTGCAGGCCGGGGTCGAGGGTCTGAGCGAGAACATCGAGGTGCGCAGCATCGTGGACAAATACCTCGAACACGCCCGGGTCATCATCGCGGCGTGCGGCGGCAAACCCCGCAGTTGGATTATGTCGGCCGACGCAATGACCCGCAACCTCGAACGCCGCGTCGAGGTGGGGGTTCCGATTCGCGACCGCGCCATCCACGCCACGCTCGAGGGTTACTTCGCCATCCAGTGGGCCGACAACACCAAGGCTCGCCGCATCGCCCCACCCTACCACAACGACTACGTGCCGCGACCCGACGACGCCCCCGCCCACCGCAGCCAGAGCGAATTGTACGACTACTTCGAAAACCTGCACCACGAATCCCCCGAGAATTCACCAGTATGACCCGCGAAACTTTTGCCGCCATCGACATCGGTTCCAACGCCTTCAGACTGCTCATCAGCTACGTCGAACGGGGCGGCACGGGGGTGGGTTCCAGCGGCTCGGACTCGGAGGGCTCCGAGGGCGCGGTCGAGTTCAAGAAGGCAGCCTTTATTCGGGTTCCGGTTCGCCTCGGGGAGGACGTTTTCACCCACGGTGAGATCGGCCCCGCGAAGCGCGAACGCCTCGTCGAGGCTATGCAGGCTTTTGCCCACCTGATGCGGGTTTTCGAGGTTAAGGCCCACCGCGCCTGCGCCACTTCGGCGATGCGTGAGGCGGCAAACGGCCCCGCAATAGTCGAGGAGATTCGCTCCCGCAGCGGCATCGCGGTGGAGATCATCTCAGGCCGGCAGGAGGCCGAAACTATCTTCGAGGCGGGCGACATCGCGGGGTTGATGAACTCCGACAAGCGCTACCTGTACGTCGACGTTGGTGGCGGTTCGACCGAGGTGACCGTTTACAGTAACCGCCGCCGGGCCTGCTCGGAGTCGTTCGCGTTGGGCACGGTGCGCACTCTCAGCGGCGGGGTCGACCCAGCCGAGTGCGAACGTTTTCGTAAATGGTTGAAGAGTGTTCGGACGGAGTACAAGCCCGTTGCGATTATCGGTTCGGGCGGCAACATCAACAAGGCGCACAAGATGTTGGCCGGAAAAGAGCGCGAGACTTTGCGCCTCGTGGAGTTGGAGTTGTTGGCCGAGCAATTGTCCGAAATGAGCCTCGCCGAGCGCATCGAGCGTATGGGCCTTAACGACTACCGCGCGGACGTGATCGCCCCCGCGCTCGACCTCTTCATCACCGCCGCCCGCACCTGCCGCATCGACCAGATCATCGTTCCCAAGATCGGCCTGGTGGACGGCATCATCCACAGCCTCAGCCGCGCCGCCCGCTAAAGTTGGAGGCGCGCGATAACGGCACTCCTGTGGTCGGTCGGCTCCTGCAACGTGCAGGCGACATAAAGTGCCCCGTCCGACTCGACGGCACAGGGATAGAACCACTTCGACCCGCGACCCAAAACCTCGTCCACATCCTCGAACAGCTTGTACACCCTCGAATAGTGCGCCGCACCGGGTTCGCTCAGCGCGATCACCAGCAGCGATCGCTCGAAGTATCCCCTGTCCTCGTTATATATAAGGTATCGCCGTCCGTCCGACAGCTCGCCCGCAAAGATCTTCGAGTTGCCCACCGCCATCGGCGCGAAGTGCGCTCCCGGGGCCCAGCTTCGACCGCAGTCTCGACTCTCGAAGACCCACGCCGGGCCTTGGTCGTTGCGCACAAAGGCCAACACACGCCCGTCCGGCTCGACCCGCAACGTGGTTTCCGGACACCGGATTCGCGGCGAAAGAGGCGACAACGGGTCGTACAACAACACCGGCTCCCACTC
>DBDI01000003.1 GCA_002293505.1 Alistipes sp. UBA936
ACGCACGACGCAAAAAGCACCACCGCACAAAATAATACTAACTGTTTAATAATCCCCCCCCCCACGGGTTTAAAGATCCTGAAATTTGTTGTTTTCATAGTTTGGAATGGTTTTAGGTTAATGCGACCACAAAGTTAAAAACTATTCCCCGAAAAACCAAACGTTTACCGTAACACCCCTCCGTCGCCACATCCCACAAAAAAGCCGACCCCACAAAAAAGGCGAACCCTGCGGGGTTCGCCTAAATTCACATCACCGGTGTCAAACTACCGCCCGGCTGGCTTGAGCTCTCTCCACGTGTACGGGCGCACGACAGGCGGAGTCGAAGGCCGCAACACCCCGACACCACGGGTCGCCGACACCCCCTCAGCCGCACGCGTCCGATGGCTCAGATCCCACGCCACGAACTCCTCGTAGAAATAATGCCAGCCGAGTCCGTAGGCCATCTTGTGCATCTTGTAGTAGATCGACTCTCTCGATGGGGCGTTGAACCCACCCGTGTTGTCGTGCATAATGCTGTTATCGGTTGGCCTCCAGGCTCCGCGGAAGTAGGTCGCCGCACCCTCGAACGTTCCCAGACCCTGCCCCGCATAGCGTGAATCCGAAATGAACTTTGCCCACTTCACCTGCGTCGGATCGCCCGTCAGATCGACATTCTTGTTCCAGCCGAACTTTTCGGAAACCTCCCTGAAGCCTGTCTTCTCGCTCTCCGGCATCGCTCCATATCCCTCGTAGAAGTACTCGTCGGCCAGTTTCGAGAACCCGTGTCCGTTTGCTTCGTGGTTCAGCAGTTCCCTGAATACCTGCTTGTCTGAGCCCATCGGGAAGTACGATATGGAGTACCCAGAGCCGTAGTCGCCCTCCCTCGAGGGATAGTACAAATAGCACGTTCCGGAGTACTCGGTCGAGTTCATCATCACTATGGTCATCGCTTCGTCCATCCTCTCTTCCGACAGCGCCATTCGCGTGTAGTCGGTCACATCGTAGTCGTCGCCTCCCACAAGGGTCATATCACCAAACCAGGTATCCAGCGCTGTTTTCATTCCATACTCGTAGCCTTCGTTGGGCGAGACCACATCGACCATATAGACGTTGAACATTGCCCTGTGCGACTTGTATGGTTCTTCCACGAACAGATACTCCATCGCGTCTCTCATCACCCTCTCGTAGGTTCCGTTTGCGATCATTCGGTCTGAGAACGCGTCTCCCATCATCACCACGTCGATTCCGTCTCCTTCGGTTGCGCTTTGCAGCTTGGACACACGTCCGTCTGCCGAGTAGTCCGTAGAGGTATAGTATTGCGGCGGCGCGACTCCTCCCAGCTTCTCGTCGAGGAATATTTCCAGTCCTTGATTCTCTTTGTCCAGATTATCGCTGTAAAAAGCAATGTCCCCTGAACTGTCCACAACCGTGACGAACGGCAGACTGTAATATGGATAGTAGTTGCGCAGGCTCCACATAGGATCTATCTCGTGTATCAGATTGTCCTCGTCCCACAAAACGTTTCTCCACGGGAACTCGTTTTGCTCAACAAAGTCCCTCACTTCTCCGGCTGAGAACAGATCCAGTCCCAGCGAGGCATACCCGATTATGTCGAAGCCCTGATCCTTATATTTGTTGTAGAGTTCTTTCAGTGTTTCGACTCCCTCCCAGTAAGAGGGGCCGAATTGTAGTAGGGCCGTGTATTCGTTTTCGGCATACTCTTCTGCGGCGACGATCCTGCCCCCGTCCATATCCACAACATCGAACAGCGTGGCCTTTGCGTTCACTTCGTCTATATCGAAGTTGTTTTCCATATGATGTGCGCCCAGCAGTTGTTCCACAGATCGGCGTTTTGCGTCACGCTCGCCGGTATTTTGCCCGACATCCGGTTCCCGAACACCGCCAGATACTTAAGTTTGGGTAGTGTCCCCAGCGTAGCCGGTAGCGGGCCCGAGATGTTGTTGTTAGCAAGATTTATGTCCACCAGATCGGTCAGATTGGCCAGCGATGCGGGGATCTCGCCCGCCATATTGTTCATATACAGGTCTATCCTCTCGATTTTTCCTGTATCCCGCGGGCCTTCGACTCCGTGCCACTCTGTGAGTGGTTTGTCCGATCCCCAGTTGGTGTTGACTGCCCAGTTGTCGCCTCCCAGCGCGTTGTACAGATCCATCAGCGCCGCCCTGTCTCTGTTGACTTCCTGCGGGTCTCTCACCACCACCACTGTGCACTCTCCGCTGACGCCGTTTTCTGCTTGGGCGATAATAGTGGCTTGCCCGAGCGCGTGCGCCGTCACTACTCCCGTCGCCGGGTCGACCGTTGCGACATATTCGTTATGGCTGATCCACTGCACGGTTTTGTTCTCCACATTTGCCGGTAGCACGGTGGCTCTCAGCGTTGTGGTCTTGCCCGGTTGCAACTCGACCCTGCTCGGACTGATGGTCACGCTTTCGGCGGTTATGTACGAGTCGCTTCCATCTTTGGAGCATCCGACGATCGCCACTGCAACCATTGTAAGTAGTAATAGCTTTTTCATATCTGTCAAATATTTGACTGCAAATGTATAACAAAAAAACGGATTCCTATTCGTTTTTAGCTAACCCAGTAATCCAACTCGGCGATGAATGAGTTGACGCGCATTATTGTTTTTTGAACGTGTAGCGGTATGTGAGAGTTTCTCTCCACTCAACCCAGATGTCAGTGATGCGTGTTTGTGTCGACATTGACCACGACAAAACCATCTTGTCGGCGGAAGACTCCTCAACCATCCAATCGACCTTCGCAATTGCGTCCGACTGCTCTTTCCAAACTATGTCCTCAACCTCACCGGTGTCAATAAAAACGAGGCCGTTAAACACAAGTCGATTCAAATAAAACACACCGTCAGATTCCGACTCGGCTTTTGTAATCGTAAGCTCGTCCTCGGACAACAGCCAAGTAAATTCGAAATCATACCACCCAGATGCGTTGGGTAAACTCCCGGAACCGATTCCAGTCCCGTCTTCGTTGAACATCAATCGATACGATTTTGCCTCCGGAATTTCTACCGAGGTCTCTTGTTCTAACTTTTCCTTTACAAATCCCGGATGGGCGTCGGCTACGGTCAGGTTGAAGAATTGATGAGTGGTATGCCAAGTCCCTATTGGGAACGGCTCCGGTTTTGGTTCTTCTTTCGGCCCTTTCTTGCAGCCCACAAACAACATCGCGAGCGACAACATTACAATAATCTTTCTCATAACAGATATCTTCAGTTGTAATTTTCAAACCAGTAGTCGAAGTCAGCGATCCAATTGTCAAACTCTACAGGTGTGCAGAACGAGGGATGAGCATCATAACCAACTGCTTCGAGGAATCCTCTGCACTGTTCCCAATTTGAGCAGGTAACAATAATCGCCCATACAATATGGGGAGGCACATTCTTTATTTGGTCATTCGGACGGGGAGAAGTGGGAGATGTTTTTTGATTATGGTCGTCTGTTAGATCAATAAACAACGGAGAATACCATCCACGATTATTAGACCCAAATCCTATAGTAGGAGAAGAGTTAGTTGTTCTCGTCCACGTTTGTTGATCATTTCCGGTAATGGTCGAATTGCCATTTGGCTTAACCCAACCAATAGATTTATAGTACTGCTCACCTAAATACCAACCGACATAAGAGGCAAAAGATTCACATAAAAACCGATGACTATTATCCCAGTGATCAGGATCTTCCTGAAAATGCACTGCGTGTCCTATCTCGTGCAAAGTCACTCCTATTACATTCCCGTTAGATCTTCCGTTGTTATATATGAATACAAAAGTAGAAGAAATAGTTTTATCCACTATGATAGAACCGTTAGCATCTCTAAATATTGAAAAACTACAATATCCGGCAACGTTCCCTCCGGAGTTACTGCTGGTCATAATCCTAAGCCCGCCGGGAGGGCAGTGCCTCGGAAACTCTGTTTGAACATTGTAATAGTAGTTCACTGCCCGATGAATCTCATTGGCCTGACGATCGTCCGAAGGAACCTCAGTGATCGGTATACCATCGGGATTCCCATACCAATCATAGCCATCAGTTATTACAAGTGTTGGCAAAATGGTTCGAGTGTATGGGTTTGTGCTCGATTCCGTAGTTATCGTCCACTGGGCAGCGCTTCGATACCGATCATACTTGTAAGTAACAGTTAGTGGCAAAGTAACCAAGTCTCCCTGATTAGTGACGAGTGACGAGTAAACAACGACAATAAACGTGCCGTCACTACGCGTTATATCACTCACAATATTAGTACCGAGTTGGTATGTTATATCAAGATTACTCAACGGGACATTACGATTTAATGAGCTATCGTAAGTGACAAGACGTCCCTCTGCTGCATAGGGAACAGGATCCCCTGACATTCTCGTTACTGCACTTGGTGTTGCTCTCGGGACCATTGCCAAATATCCCAATGCCGACATTATAGCCTCGGTCTCCAATATAGTCATCGCCTCTGTACTTTTGGCTCGCGCAGCGGCTCGCGGTAGGAAGACCTCATAGTCGATCACATATTCGATACTCGCGGGCAGAGGCTTGTCGACAGGCCAAACTGCGTAAAGGATAGGCAGTTGGAAGGTCTGGGGGCCGGTCGGACCGCCGTCGGTCGACTCGACATCGTCGTGCGTCACGGTGTACGGACTGCGCTCGGCAAAAGTCGTGGCCGCCGACCGAGTATGGGCGATTTGCTCGACCTCCTGCTGCGTAAGTTGCACATAATCAAAGGGAATGTACGCCACATGAACGTCCTTCATCATCTCGATCTCCCATTGCTCGGCCTCGGTTTTGGGGTAGATTTTTAGCGCGTAATGCGTGGCTTCGAGTTTCTTTGCCGGGTCGAATCCTCTCGTCGTTGCGGCCAGTTTGTCGTATGCTTTTTGGAAATTTTCGAGCGTGTAGGGGTCTGCTTGCGGCGCGATCCAAGAGTCTGTAACTTCATGATATACTGCTTTTTGCACTGTCGTTGCCCGGGTCGCGATTATTGCGTCGATCTGTTCCTGCTCACTCTGATCCAAAACCCCTGGCTCCATCCCGACATCCTCCGTGAGCTCCGTGGTACACGACGCGAAAAACACCACAACACAAAATAATACTAACTGTTTAATACCCCCCCCCCCACGGGTTTAAAGATCCTGAATTTTGTTGTTCTCATAGTTTGGAATGGTTTTAGGTTAAAGTAACCGCAAAGTTAAACACAACTTTCCACAAAACCAAATCCTTACACATCCGCCCCTCCGTCGCCACAAAACAAAAAAGCGGACTCCGAAAAGCCCGCCTTCGATCATCACATTGAGGATTTAGTTCACTTCCTCGAAATCGACATCCGTTACGTTGTCGCTTCCCGAACCCGACCCCGAGCCGCCTGCGCCATCACCGGATTGTTCGCCACCCGCCGGGCCCGAAGAGGCCTGCTGGCTCGCGGCGTACATATCCTGACTTGCTGCCTGCCAGGCGTCGTTCAGTTGCTTGGTTGCGCTGTCGATTTCGTCGACGTTGCCCGCCTTGTGCGCCTCCTTGAGGGCTCCCAGCGCGGTTTCGATCGCACCCTTCTTGTCTGCCGGGATCTTGTCTCCATACTCCGCGAGTTGCTTTTCGGTGCTGAAGATCATCGAGTCGGCTGCATTCACCTTGTCCACCTTCTCTCTCTCTGCCTTGTCCGCCGCTTCGTTTGCTTTGGCTTCGTTTCTCATCCGTTCGATTTCGGCATCGGTGAGGCCGCTCGAGGCTTCGATCCTGATCTTTTGCTCCTTTCCGGTTCCTTTGTCCTTGGCGCTGACGTTCAAGATGCCGTTCGCGTCGATGTCGAAGGTTACTTCCACTTGCGGTACTCCTCTCGGCGCTGCGGGTATTCCATCCAGGTGGAATCGCCCGATGCTCTTGTTTCCTGACGCCATCGGTCGCTCGCCTTGTAACACATTGATCTCCACCGAGGGTTGGTTATCCGCTGCTGTGGAGAACGTTTCGCTCTTTCTGGTCGGTATGGTCGTGTTTGCTTCGATGAGTTTTGTGAACACTCCTCCCATCGTCTCGATTCCCAGCGACAGCGGGGTCACATCCAGCAACAGTACATCCTTCACCTCACCCGTCAGCACACCTCCCTGTATCGCGGCACCGATCGCCACAACCTCATCGGGGTTTACACCCTTCGAGGGCGACTTTCCGAATATCTCTTCGACCTTCTTCTGAATGGCCGGTATTCTTGTCGAGCCTCCCACAAGGATCACTTCGTCGATGTCACTCGCTTTCAATCCCGCATCCTTCAACGCCTTTTCGCACGGCGCGACACTTCTTTTAATCAGTGCGTCGGCCAACTGCTCGAACTTCGCTCTCGTCAGCGTCACAACCAAGTGTTGCGGCGTTCCGTTCACCGGCGCGATGTAGGGTAGATTGATCTCCGTCGACACGCTGCTCGACAGCTCGATCTTCGCCTTTTCGGCCGCTTCTTTCAGCCTCTGCAAGGCCATCGGGTCCTTCCTCAGGTCGATCTTGTGCTCGCTCTCGAACGATTGCGCCAGGAAGTCTATGATCACGTGGTCGAAGTCGTCACCTCCGAGATGGGTATCTCCGTTCGTGGATTTCACTTCGAACACGCCATCGCCCAGCTCCAGTATCGAGATATCGAACGTTCCGCCCCCGAGGTCATACACGGCTATCTTCTTGTCTCCCGTTGCTTTGTCCAGCCCGTATGCCAGCGCTGCTGCGGTCGGTTCGTTGATGATCCTGCTCACCTTCAGGCCCGCGATCTCACCCGCTTCCTTGGTTGCCTGCCGTTGCGAGTCGCTGAAGTACGCCGGTACCGTGATAACCGCTTCCGAGATCGTTGTTCCCAGATAGTCTTCGGCGGTCTTCTTCATCTTCTGCAATACCATTGCCGAGATCTCCTGCGGGGTGTACTCCCGCCCGTCGACCTCCACCCTGGGGGTGTTGTTGGCTCCTCTCACGACCTTATAAGGTACCCTTTCGATGTCGCCCTTCACCTGGTCGTATGTTTCGCCCATAAAGCGCTTGATCGAGAAGATGGTCCGTTCGGGGTTCGTAATTGCTTGTCTTTTTGCAGGTTCGCCCACTTTTCTCTCGCCGCTGTCTGTGAAAGCGACGATCGATGGGGTGGTTCTGTGACCTTCGCTGTTAGGTATGACGACGGGTTCCGCACCCTCCATCACAGCCACACACGAGTTGGTCGTTCCCAGGTCTATTCCAATGATTTTTCCCATAGTGTTTTTTGATTTACTAACGTCTTTGTTGGTGGCCATATTGCTTGCAAACCTCGTGCCAATTGACTTTTTCTGCCATTTTGACAGCCGCCTGACAAAATCCTGTCAGTGTGTAATATTTTTGCGGTAATATTTGGCCGTTTGCTAAACTTTGCTTAATTTCGTTTCATAACCCTTAACACCTAAAACACCTTAACGATATGGTAATCACATTCAATGAGCTGCGCCGCATCAAGGATCGGCTTCCGAGTGGCAGCTCTCAGCGTATCGCTGACGAACTCGGCATCGACGTCTCCACAGTCCGCAACTACTTCGGCGGTAAACACTACGGCGCGTCCGACCACGTGGGTATCCACGTGGAAAAAGGCCCCGACGGCGGTGTGGTCACGTTACACGACACGGCGATCCTTGATGCCGCAATGCGCATCCTCAACGAAAGTGAGAAATAACCCGCTCTGAATCGACGACCGGAGGGCTGAAAATACAACATTTTCAGCCCTTTGTGCGTTTTGTGGAGTAGTTGTTGATAACTTAAAGCTGGGGCCCTTTTTCGGGCCATATAGTTGCGATACCTTTGCAAACACATTCACTGTAACTCCGGTCATTGTATGGAAACTTTCATCATCAAACGCGACGGAAAACGGGAACCGTTCTCCGTGGACAAGATTCGCAACGCCATCTCGAAGGCCTTCCTTTCGGTTGGTAGTTTCGCCACTCAGGACGTGATTACCAACATCCTCAGCCGCGTCAGTATCACTGGCGAGATGACCGTCGAGGAGATCCAGAACCAGGTGGAGGTTGCCCTTATGGCCGAGCGTTACTACGCCGTCGCTAAGGCTTATATCTTGTACCGCCAGCAGCACGCCGAGGATCGCGAGGTGAGCGAGAAGTTGAAGTTCCTGATGGAGTATTGCGACGCTTCGAACGCCGCCAGTGGTTCTAAATACGACGCTAACGCTAATGTTGAGAATAAGAACCTGGCCACTCTTATGGGCGAGCTTCCCAAGAGTAACTTCATCCGCCTCAACCGCCGTATCCTCACCGACCGGCTCAAGGAGATGTACGGTAAGGAGTTGTCCGACAAATATATCCAGCTTCTCAACGACCACTTCATCTATAAGAACGACGAGACTTCGCTTGCTAACTACTGCGCTTCGATTACGATGTATCCCTGGTTGATCGGTGGTACCATCTCTATCGGCGGTAACTCGAAGGCTCCCACTAACCTCAAGTCGTTCGCCGGCGGTTTCGTCAATATGGTTTTCATCGTCTCTTCGATGCTCTCCGGGGCTTGCGCTACTCCCGAGTTCCTGATGTATATGAATTACTTCATCGGCCTTGAGTTCGGCCGGGATTATTGGAAAAACCCCGATCGCCAGGCCGACCTTTCGAACCGTAAACGTACTCTTGATAAAGTTATTACCGACTACTTCGAGCAGATCGTCTACTCGATCAACCAGCCCACCGGGGCTCGTAACTTCCAGGCTGTCTTCTGGAACATATCTTACTACGACCGTTACTACTTCGAATCTCTGTTCGAGAACTTCGTCTTTCCGGACGGCTCTCGTCCCGATTGGGACTCTCTGAGTTGGCTCCAGAAACGGTTTATGCGTTGGTTCAACGCCGAGCGACTCCGTACTGTGCTTACCTTCCCCGTCGAGACTATGGCTCTGCTCACCGAGAATGGCGCTCCCAAGGATAAGGAGTACGGCGAGTTCACTGCCGAGATGTACGCCGAGGGTCACTCGTTTTTCACTTACCTGTCCGACAACGCCGACTCGCTTTCTTCGTGCTGCCGACTTCGTAACGAGATCACCGACAACGAGTTCTCTTACACTCTCGGCGCGGGCGGTATCTCTACCGGCTCCAAGAGCGTGCTCACTATCAACCTCAACCGTTGTATCCAGTACGCCGTCCGGCAGGGTATTCCCTACCAGTTCTTCCTCGAGGAGGTCGTCGACTTGGTTCACAAGGTCCAGAATGCTTATAACGAGAACCTCAAGGAGATGTACTCCAAGAAGATGCTTCCTCTTTTCGACGCCGGTTACATCAACCTCGGACGCCAGTACCTCACCATCGGCGTTAACGGCTTGGTCGAGGCTGCTGAGTTCCTCGGTATCGAGATTTCGGACAACGACCAGTACGCTGCTTTCACTCAGGAGATCCTCGGTACTATCGAGCGCTTCAATAAGAAGTACCGTACTTCGGACGTGATGTTCAATTGCGAAATGATTCCCGCTGAGAACGTCGGCGTCAAGCACGCCAAATGGGATCGCGAGGCTGGTTACAAGGTCGGTCGCGACTGTTACAATAGTTACTTTTATGTCGTCGAGGATCCTTCGTTGAACATTGTCGACAAGTTCCGTATGCACGGCCGTAAGTATATCGAGCACCTGACCGGCGGTTCGGCTCTTCATATGAACCTCGACGAACACCTCTCCAAGGAGCAGTACGCCCACCTTCTGCGCGTTGCCGCCAAGGAGGGTTGTAACTACTTCACTTTCAATATTCCGAATACTGTTTGTAACGACTGCGGTCACATCGACAAACGCCACCTCAAACAGTGCCCCAAGTGTGGTAGCGAGCACCTCGACTATCTCACTCGCATTATCGGTTATATGAAACGGATTAGTAACTTCTCTGCCGCCCGCCAGAAGGAGGCTGCCAAGCGGCACTACGCTACTGCGGGGAGCTTATCTCGTGATGACAGCGATGCTGCTGCTCGTTAAAGATGCTTTTGCTGG
This sequence comes from Alistipes sp. UBA936, assembly GCA_002293505.1. Lineage (GTDB taxonomy): Bacteria > Bacteroidota > Bacteroidia > Bacteroidales > Rikenellaceae > UBA940. The sequence continues at coordinate 9,964 of DBDI01000003.1, forward strand.
CAAGTTATGATATTGTTTTTCAAGAAGTTCCCGGCGAGACGACCCTTGCCCTGAACCTTGCCGGTTGCCCCAATGCCTGCCCGGGTTGCCATAGCCCCCACCTTCGCGAGGCCACCGGCGAACCGCTCTCCGACGAGCTTCTCGACGGGCTTCTCGCCCGTTACGGCGACGCGGTCACTTGCGTTGCTTTTATGGGTGGTGACGCCTGCCCTGCCGAGGTAAACCGCCTCGCTGCCCGCGTCAAAACCGGTGCTCTTCAGACCTCCGCGGTCTCAAAAACTACCCCCGCCATCCCCCCCTTGAAGACCGCCTGGTATTCCGGCCGCGACCGATTGCCCGCCTCCATCATCCTCTCCAACTTCGACTTCATCAAGCTAGGCCCCTATTCCGAATCCCTTGGGCCTCTCGGTTCTCCGACTTCTAATCAAAAGTTTTTCCGTATCGTGGGCGACCAGATGATCGACCAGACCGTCTCCTTTAGAAAATAACCCCCGCCCCTCACACCATTCCCCCACTCCGTCACTCCCCTGCGATTTCTCCCGCTCTGGCCACCGCCTCGTTGATGTTGCTCAGCACATTTTCCCTCCCCACCAGTTCTTCTATCCCATAGGCCCTCAAGGTCTCCCTCACTCCGTCGTTCACTCCCGACAATAGGATCGTTATTCCCTCTCTTTGCGAGGCCTTCACCAGACTTTCCAGATTGTGCGCTCCCGTCGAGTCCACAAACGGTACCTTTCTCATCCTAATGATCCTTACCTCCGGCTTGTCTCCGATTGCCTTCATCACATCGTCGAACTTTCCCGCCAGCCCGAAGAAGAACGGTCCGTCTATCTCATATACCTCCACTCCTTTTGGTAGTTCCAGCTTCTCCGTGTCCACACTTCCTTCCACATAGTCTGCTTCGGCAACCTCGCGCCGAAATCGAGATACCGTCGTCACATCCGACACCCGCTTCAGGAACAGCACCACTGCCAACAACAGCCCTATCTCTATCGCTATCGTCAGATCGAAAACCACCGTCAGTAGGAACGTCGCCAGTAGTACCGCTGCTCCTGCTCTCTCGCCCCGAACAAGCGAGCGGAATTGCCTCCATTCGCTCATATTGTACGCCACCACGACCAATACTCCCGCCAGGCAGCTCATCGGAATGTGCCTCGTCAGGCTCCCCAGAAACAGCATAATCAGTAGTAGCACCACCGCGTGCACCATTCCCGCGACCGGCGTCCGACCTCCGTTGTTGATGTTGGTCATCGTTCTCGCAATGGCTCCCGTTGCCGGTATTCCTCCGAAGAACGGCGTCACCACGTTTGCCACTCCCTGCGCAATCAACTCTGTGTTCGAGTCGTGCTTGTCTCCCGTCGCTCCGTCCGCCACCGTCGCACTCAAAAGCGACTCGATCGCTCCCAGCATCGCAATCGTGAACGCCGCCGGCAATAGCTCCCTGACCATCGCAAAATCTATCTTAGGCGCTTCGGCTGCTATGCTCATTTTTCCCAATGCGAACCTGTCTCCTATGGTCTCGATTCCGCCGACTCCTGCATATTCGCGTAACAGCCACACCACTCCCGTCATCACCACTATCGCCACCAGCGAGCCCGGAACTTTTTTCGACACCTTCGGCATCCACATAATGATTGCCACCGTCACGGCTCCAATCCCGAACGCCCACGGATTGAAACTCGCAATGCTCTGCCCATACACGGCCCACTTGTCTATAAAGTCTGCCGGTACGTTGGCTATTCCCAGCCCCAGTATGTCATTGATTTGCGTCGCGAAGATGGTCAGCGCTATCCCGCTTGTGAATCCCACTACGACGGGGTAGGGTATGAACCTGATTATCGCTCCGAACTTCAGTAGCCCCATCGCCACGAGCATCACTCCGGCCATAATCGTTGCCACTATCAGCCCGCTCGTCCCGAATTGTTGCACAATCCCGTAGACGATGACGATGAACGCCCCCGTCGGGCCACCTATCTGCACCCTCGACCCTCCCAGTAGCGACACCAGAAATCCCGCTATCACCGCCGTCACCAGCCCCCTCTCGGGCGTTACTCCACTCGCTATCCCGAACGCGATGGCCAGTGGTAGCGCTACGATTCCCACTATCACTCCCGACATCACATCGGCGCTCATCTGCTCCTTCGTGTAGCCCTTCAGCGTATCGAGCAGCTTGGGTCGAAACAGCTTTTTCACGAAATCGTTCTTCAAGGCCACCACGACTTATTTCATTTCGACCAGCACCCTCCCCGTCATCTCCTTGGGTTGGGGTAGGCCCATCAGCTTCAATACCGTCGGCGCGACATCCGCCAACACCCCGTTCGCCACCTTCGCCACCCTGTCCGACACCACAATGATGGGTACCGGATTCAAAGAGTGCGCCGTGTTTGGCGAGCCGTCTTCGTTCAGGGCGTGATCCGCGTTTCCGTGGTCGGCTATCACCACCACCTCGTACCCGTTCGCCCGCGCGGCATCTATCACCTCTCCCGCACACTTGTCCACCGTCTTCACCGCTTTCACAATCGCCTCGTACACTCCCGTGTGCCCCACCATATCTCCGTTTGCGAAGTTCAGCGCAATGAAGTCATACTTTCCAGTTCCCAGTGCTTCGACCAGTTTTGCGGCCACTTCCGGTGCACTCATCTCCGGTTGCAAGTCATACGTCGCCACTTTCGGCGATGGTACTAATATTCTTTCTTCTCCTGGGAAGGTCGCCTCGCGCCCGCCATTCAGGAAGAACGTCACGTGCGCATACTTTTCCGTCTCCGCTATCCTCAGTTGCTTCAGCCCCAATCCCGACAAGTACTCTCCCAACGGGTTTTCCACATTTTCCTTGTCGAACAGTATGTGCAGTCCCTCGAACTTTGCGTCATACGGCGTCATCGTGCAGTAATACAGCGGTATGGTGTGCATTCCCGCTTCAGGCATATCTTGTTGCGTGAGCACTTCCGTCAACTCTTTCGCTCGGTCGTTCCGGAAGTTGAAAAATATCACCATATCTCCTTCCCGGATCGTCCCCACCGGTTTTCCTGTTCCATCCACCGCTACTATCGGCTTGATGAACTCATCCGTCACGCCCTCGTCATACGACGTCTGCACCGCCCCCACCATACCTTCCGCACCCGCACTCGCCGCCACACCTGCCCCCACGCCCGAGACCAGCGCATCATACGCCACCTTAACTCTCTCCCATCTCTTGTCGCGGTCCATCGCGTAGTACCGCCCTATGACCGTTGCAATGGTTCCCGTGCTCTCCTTCTTGGCGATGTGCTTCCCGAGGGCTTCGATGAAGCCTTTTCCGCTCTTTGGGTCGGTGTCCCGGCCATCCATAAAGCAGTGAATGAACGTCCGCTCCACTCCATATTGCTTCGATATGTCACACAGTTTTTCCAGATGGTCGATCGAGCTGTGCACTCCTCCGTCCGACACCAGCCCCATCAGATGCACCGCCGCACCGCGACCCACCGCATATTCGAACGCCTTGACCACTTCCGGATTCTTCGCTATCGACCCATCCCTGCAGGCTCTGTTGATCTTCACCAGGTCCTGATACACAACCCGCCCCGCTCCGATGTTCAGATGGCCCACTTCGCTGTTTCCCATCTGCCCTTCCGGTAGTCCCACATCTTCTCCTCCCGTCTTCAGTTCCGCGTGCGGATACTTCGCTTCCAGTGCGTTTATATACTCCGGATGTGCTTGCCAGATCACATCGTCTTTTCCGTGGTCGCCGTCTCCCCATCCATCGAGGATCATCAGTAATACTTTCTTGTCAATCTTCGTTCCCATATTCCATTTAACCATTAATCAGTTCCACTGCTTTGTCCATCGCCGCCTGTAAGCCGTCCACATTTTTTCCTCCCGCCATTGCAAAGAACGGTTGTCCTCCTCCGCTTCCTTCCATCTCCTTTGCCGCCTCTCTCACAACCGTTCCCGCATTCACTCCTCGCGCCACCACCTCATCCCCCAGCATAATCGCCAAGGTTGGCTTCTCATCCTGCCTCACTCCCACCACCATTGCCAACCGTGGGTTCTTTCCCTTCATCGCGAACATCAGATTCTTCACCATCTCCGGCTTCATATCCAACACCTGCCTCACCACCACCATTCCGTTCACCTCCGGCCTCGTGGCTATGTTTGCTGCTATCTTTTCCGCCATCTCCTCCATCTTCTCTCTGTTCAGTGCTTCGACCTCTTTCGCCAAGGCTTCATTCTCCTCGAACATCTTCTGCACCGCTTCCATCACCCTTGGGTTTCTCACCGTATCCTGCACCGCCTTCAGGGTATCCTCCACCGTATAGGTATGTTGTTCTGCTCTCAGCCCCGTCACTGCTTCTATTCGCCTCACTCCCGCCGATATGGCTCCTTCGCTCAGTATCCTGAACAGTCCGATGTTTCCCGTTGCTCTCGCGTGCGTTCCTCCACACAGTTCCACCGAGTTCCCGAACCTCACCATCCTTACCCGCTCGCCATACTTCTCTCCGAACAGCATCATCGCTCCCGCTTCTTTTGCTCGCTCGACCGTGCAGTTCCTGTCTTCTTCCAACACATAGTTCTCTCTCACTGCCTTGTTCACCAGCTTCTCCACTTTCCGTAGTTCTTCCGGCGTGACTTTTTGGAAATGCGAGAAGTCGAACCTCAGCCCTTCGCTCGACACCAACGATCCCTTCTGCTCCACGTGTCCTCCCAACACCGTCCTCAACGCTTCGTGCATCAGATGGGTTGCCGTGTGGTTTGCTGCTGCTGCTGCTCTCTTCTCTTCGTCCACTTCCGCCTCGAACACCGCTCCAGTATCGCTCGGCATCTTTGCCACAATGTGTACCGTCTGGCCGTTCTCCTTCAGCGTGTCCACCACCTCTACCCGCTCTCCGCCGCCCGTAAGCCATCCCGTGTCTCCCGTCTGTCCTCCTGCTGCTCCATAGAACGGCGTTCTGTCCAGTATTATCTGATAGGTCGTCCTTCCCTTGCTCGTCACCCTCCTCCACCTTGCTATCCTCACCTCGGCCCTAAGCTGATCGTACCCCACAAACTCACTCTCTTTAATTGGTATCAGTTCTTCCCAGTCTCCCGTTTCCACTGCCGCATCTCCTCTCGACCTCTCTTTTTGCGCCGCCAGCTCCTTCTCGAATCCCGCCAGATCTACTCCCAAACCCTTCTCCCTGGCTATCAACTCCGTCAGGTCAATCGGGAACCCATACGTGTCATAGAGCAGGAACGCATCCTTGCCCGAGATCACCTTCCCGTCTCCGACTTTCGCCATCACCCCTTCCAACAGCGTTATTCCCGTCGCCAGCGTCCTCAGGAACGATGCTTCTTCCTCCTGTATCACCTTCTCCACCAGCCCTTTCTGTGCTGCCAGTTCCGGGAATTGCTTCCCCATCTGCTCTGCCAGCCCTCCCACCAGTTTCCACATAAACGGCTCCGTGAACCCCAGATACGTATACCCATACCTTACCGCCCTCCTCAGTATCCTTCGTATCACATACCCCGCCTTGACGTTCGACGGTAGCTGCCCGTCGGCTATCGAGAACGCTATCGCTCGCAGGTGGTCTGCGATCACCCTCATCGCCACATCGTCCGCCGCAACAACCCCATACTTCTTCCCACACAACTCCGCAATCCGCTGTATGGTCGGTTGGAACACATCGGTATCGTAGTTGCTCTTCTTTCCCTGGATTATCATACACAGCCTCTCGAATCCCATTCCCGTGTCTATGCACTTCATCTCCAGCGGCGCCAGCGAGCCATCCGCGCGCCTTAGATATTGCATAAACACAAGGTTCCATATCTCTATCACCAGCGGGTTGTCCTTGTTAACAAGCGTTGCTCCCGACACTGCCTCTCTTTCCGAAGCCGAACGGTTGTCAAAATGGATTTCGCTGCACGGCCCACACGGCCCCGTGTCTCCCATCTCCCAGAAGTTGTCTTTCTTGTTTCCTCTCAGTATGTGGTCTTCGGGTACGAACTCCTTCCACATATCCCACGCCTCCTTGTCGAACGCCACTCCGTCCGCTTCGTCTCCTTCGAACACCGTCACATATATCTGCTCTGCCGGTAGCTTGTACACACCCGTCAGTAGTTCCCACGCCCACTCGATGGCTTCTTTCTTGAAGTAGTCTCCGAACGACCAGTTTCCCAGCATTTCGAACATCGTGTGGTGATACGTATCGTGTCCCACTTCTTCCAGATCGTTGTGCTTTCCCGACACTCGCAGACACTTTTGAGTATCGGCAACCCGGGGGCTCGTCACCGGCGCATTTCCCAGTATCACATCCTTGAACTGGTTCATTCCTGCGTTTGTGAACATCAGCGTCGGGTCTCCCTTGACTACCATCGGTGCGCCCGGCACCACGGTGTGTCCCTTTCCGCGGAAGAATTCGAGAAAAGTCTCGCGTATTTTGGTTGAGGTCATATACGAACGGCTTTGAAATTTGCGTTGCAAAGATATGATTTTTTGAGTAACTTTGTCCCCTCGTCGTATGCCAAAAAAAGAACTCCGGGCCGCTAAGCGTCAGGCGAAAAGAAACCGAGCCTCACTGTCAATACGATATGGGGTCTATAGCGTGTTGCGCTACCTGTTCCTCGGGTTCATCATCGCCTCGTTGGTCAACCTGGTTTTCACTTACGGTTTCTATACCCCCAAGGTCTACAATATCTGGCGAGACAACGCCGAGTTGGTTGAGAAATACAAGATCCTCGGCGAGAAGATCCGCTCCGTCGACCGTACTCTCGACGAGCTAAAACACCGCGATAACTCCGTTTACCGCTCCCTTTTCGGCGCCGACACCCTCGACATTCCCGGTATCTACCTCGATTACCCCGAAACGAAATACTCCGACATCGCCGACGACCGGTTTGCTTCGGTTATGCTCTCTGCTTCCCGCTCTCTCGACGCCACCGCCCGCCGTCTCTACCTCCAGTCCGTTTCTTTGGACGAGTTGCAGCGCCTCGCCGCCGATAAGGAGAAGATGGCTACCGCTATTCCCGCTCTTCTTCCCATCGACATCCAGAAGTTTCGCGGTATCGGGCCCTTCGGTATGCGCCTCCACCCGATCTACGGTTACTACCGCCCCCATACCGGTATCGACCTCGGCGGCCGTACCGGCGACCCCGTTTATGCTGCCGGCGACGGCTTCGTTTCTTTCACCGGTCGCTCGGGTGGTTACGGGTTGAACGTCATCGTCGACCACGGATTCGGTTACCAAACCCAATACGCCCACCTTAGTAAGATCCTCGTCGCCAAGGGGCAGTTCGTTAAGCGAGGCGAGTTGATCGCCGAGATGGGCTCCACCGGTACTTCCACCTCTTCCCACCTCCATTACGAGGTTCGTTTTATGGGAACTCGCGTCAACCCCGTCAGTTACTTCCAGACAGATATGGACCCCGCGGAGTTCCAGACCATCATCGACTCTGCCAACGACAACCTCATATTCGATCCTTGGGATGAAACGGAGTAAGATATTCATTCAGGCCCTTGTTTGGGTTGGTATCGCGGTGTTGTACTACGCTGTGTTCTCTTTCTTTTTCGACACTCCCGCCGAGTTCCGACTTCGTACTTCGACTTACCGCCTCGAACGCGAATACGAGCGCCTCAGTGAGCGTTACGACTCTCTTCTTGTCGTTCTTGATAACGTCGCCGAGCGCGACCGTAACGTCTTTCGCGTGCTGTTCGAGAGCGATCCTTACGACTTCGGCGGTATCGGCCAGGACGAGACGTGGTTGGCTTACGAGCGCCTATCCGATATGAGTAACCGCGCTCTCGCTTCCGAGTTCTTCTCCCGCCTCGACGGATTGGACCGCGAGGTCGGTCGCCTTTCCGCCATCTACTCCGGCGTCCAGCAGCGCGTTGCCGAGATGGGCCCGCGCGTTAACCACATTCCCTCTATCCAGCCCGTGGTCAATAACGACCTCACTCTCCTCACCGCTTCTTACGGCCTTCGTATCCATCCCTTTTACCGCTCCCTGCGGCCCCACTCGGGGGTCGATTACACCCTTCCCGAGGGTACTCCCGTTTTCGCGACTGCCGACGGTACCGTTCGCGACGTTTCTCGCCGCGACACCGGCTCTGGGCTCACCCTCGTGATCGACCACGGTGATGGTTACGAGACCACTTACAGCCACCTTAGTCGCTCCGGCGTTGCGGTCGGTGCCCACGTCCGCCGTGGCGACATCATCGCCCGCACCGGTAACACCGGACTTTCTCTCGCTCCCCACCTCCACTACGAGGTTCGTAAGGACGGTATCCGCGTCGACCCGATCCACTACTTCTTTATGGAGCTCAACCCGACCGATTACCAGCGAATGATACGCATTTCGGGTTCGGGAATGCAATCGTTTGACTGATTTTTGCATTTTTTCGGCTGTACCCCCTAAAAAATAGGGGGTATGTTCCGAAAAAAGTGTATTTTTGCGGCGTGACCCCCTAAATTTTACCCAATGGAGAGCAAAAAAGTATCAAATTTCTTCGGATGCGACGTTTTTGGTCGCGACCAAATGCGCCATTACCTTCCGAAGGACGTTTTTGAGAGTGTAAATCTGGCTATCGACGAGAATCGCCGCATCGACCGCCGCGTTGCCGACCAGGTTGCGGCCGGTATGAAAGCGTGGGCGATGGATCGTGGCGCGACGCACTATACCCATTGGTTTCAGCCACTTAACGACTCCACGGCCGAGAAACACGACACGTTTTTCGAGCCCGTTTGGGGTGGCGGGGCTGTCGAAAACTTCAGCGGCGACCTTCTCGTCCAGCAGGAACCCGACGCGTCGTCGTTTCCCACGGGCGGACTCCGAAATACCTTTGAGGCAAGAGGTTACAGCGCCTGGGACCCCTCGTCGCCGACCTTTCTGATCGACGACACGCTGTGTATCCCGAGCGTTTTCATCTCCTACACGGGCGAGGCGCTGGACTTCAAAACCCCGCTGCTACGCTCCATCGCTGCGCTGGACAAGGAGGCTGTGGCGGTGTGTCAACTGTTTGACAAAGACGTGGTTAAGGTCGTGCCGACGCTGGGTTGGGAGCAGGAATATTTCCTGTTGGACGAGGCGCTCTTCAAGGCGCGGCCCGATCTTGTGCAGACCGGCCGAACGCTGATGGGCCACACCGCGGCGAAGGATCAACAGCTTGAGGATCACTACTGGGGCGAGATTCCGGACAGGGTGGTGAGCTATATGAAAGATGTTGAAACGCAATGTTTTAGGCTGGGGATTCCTCTCAAGACGCGCCACAATGAAACCGCCCCCAACCAGTATGAGTGCGCACCGATGTTCGAGGAAGCAAACATCGCGGTGGACCATAACACGCTGCTGATGACCATAATGAGGCGCACGGCGATGCGTCACGGACTGAGGGTGCTCTTCCACGAAAAACCTTTCGCAGGGGTGAACGGCTCGGGCAAACACGTCAACTGGTCGCTGGCAACGGACAAGGGCCAAAATCTACTCGCGCCGGGCAAGACACCGAAGAGTAATATGCAGTTCCTGAGCTTCTTCGTGTGTGCGCTGAGGGCTGCCGCCGAGCACGGAAATATGATTATGGCCTCGGTCGCTACGGAAGGAAACTCGCACCGATTGGGAGGAGGAGAAGCACCACCGGCCATTTTCTCGGTATTCACGGGCCACACTTTGAGTGCGGTACTGGACGAAATCGAGCAGAGAGTGAGCAAGAAAGCACTCACACCGGACGAGAAGACGGGAATCAAACTCGACATCGGAAAGATCCCCGAAATCTTACTGGACAACACGGACAGAAACCGAACGTCGCCATTCGCATTCACGGGCAACAGGTTCGAATTCAGGGCGTTAGGAGCCTCGGCGAACTGTGCGATGCCGCTGATTGTTCTGAATACAGCGATGGCCGAGCAACTGTCGCTATTCCACGGAAAGGTCGAACAACTCGTACGAGAAGGGGCGAAAAAGGACGATGCGATACTACAAGTAATACGCGAATTTATCACGGACTCGGCCAAAATACGTTTCGAAGGGAACGGCTACAGCGACGAATGGAGGCAGGAAGCAAAGGGCAGAGGGCTGAAGGCGATGACGGAAGTGACGACGGCAATCAGAGAGTACATCGAGCAGCGAAATATGGACCTGTTCCGTCAGTTCGGGGTCTTTTCGAGGGCCGAACTGGAGGCGCGATACGAGATCAAGTGCGAGACATATCTGAAGAAGGTGCAGATCGAAGCGCGGGTGCTGGGCGATATGGCGCTGAATCACATCATTCCGACGGCCCTGAGGTATCAGAATGTGCTGGCGGAAAATGTAGTGAGGCTCAGGGAGGTGTTCCGGGGCGCAGCGATCGGAATGTCAACCGGTGAAGAACAGGCCCTGAAGAGGATATCGGAGCACGTGGTGGGAATCAGAGAACTGGTGCACAAGATGGTGGAAGCGCGAAAAGAGTGGAACAGGGAGGAAAATGTGAGGGTGAGGGCGGTGGGCTACGAGCGAGAAGTGGCGCCGTATCTACCGGCAATCAGAGACCACATAGACCACCTGGAGATGATTGTGGATGCGAGGCTGTGGCCGCTACCGAAATATAGAGAACTATTTACTATGTAAGTAGTTATCTACGGCAGATGGCGTTGAAGTCGCACCAGGAGCAAGGAGCCGGGTCGGAACACTGGGAGAAGGGGATCGAGGGGTCGAAAAGTTCGCGGAGGGTGTCGCGGAGGCGCTGTTCGGTGTCGGGCTCGATGCCATCGGAGGCGATCGTCTCGGGAAGCAGGCGGACGTAGTAGAGGGAGGTTTGGATGTTGGGGGTGGGGCGGGCTTCGGCGTTTTTGTCTGGCGTGGCGTTGCGCAACATAAGGGCGTAAAGGGCGATCTGGAGCTCGGCCGCCTGGCGGTTGTGAGGGCTACCGGTTTTGTAATCCACAATACGCAAAGTATTGTCAGACAGGCGATCTATACGATCGACCTTACCGAAAAAAGTTACGGTGTGAGGGACTGCGGCGGTTTCGGCGGGTGGGGCGATGGTGCTTGCTACTGAGGGGGCAGTAGGACTTCCGGCAGGCGGTATTTCGGCGAGTCCGATGGGCGGCGAAAATTCGAACGGCGCCTCGATCCATTCCTCCAATTTTTCGATAATGAACGGCTCATCCTGCGCAGCGTCGAACGGCAGGATACGGTGGTTGATGTAACCGGTTATAGTCTTGTGAACCAGTGCGATACTGCCAGCGGCCTCGGAGGAAAAGAGTTCCGATATGGCGCCTGTGACCGCTGCATCGATCGCCCCCGAACCGATGAGCGAGCGGATTTGCGACTGTGGGTTGGGAGTGTTGGCGAGCGGAAGGTAGAGTCGGTGCATCGCAAGGTGCAAGATGTTGCCCAACAGTGCGTTATCAACCTCCTCGGCAGGTTCCTCCTCGGCGCGCAGACCAGCCACAGCGCGAAAATAGAACTTCAACGGACAATCCACGTAGGTCGAAAAAAGCGACGGCGAAAGGCGCCGAGGAAGGCGCTCGATCTGCTTGGGCACGACGATCGGAGCAGAAGGCGAGAGGTTGACGTCGACAGTAACGCTGTGGTGCTCAACGAAGTGAGGCGATTCGTAGTCGAGCTGACGGATGTAACGACTGGGCTCGCCGACCGTGCGCTCATCCGAAGTCGACGACCAAACAAGGTCGATGTTGGTCGCGCGCGAGATAAGCCGAAAAAAGTGGTAAGCCCAAACGCCCTCGTGATGCTCGGGAGTGGGCAGGCCGTAAGCCATTTTAAGGCTATAGGGAATAAACGACGGAGCACCAACGAGATTACCAGGCATTGTTCCGTCGCCGGCAGAGAGAAATATGATCGTCTCGAAGTCGAGGGCGCGAGTCTCCAAAATACCCATAATCTGCACTCCCTCAAGCGGTTCACCCTCGAAAGGAACGCGAATGGACTGGAGGCTACGGCGAAGAAGAGTGGCGAAAGTGCGGGGCGAAATCGCGATGTCGAGGGTGTCGAGAGAGGCAGTCAGAGCACAAATATGGTCGGAGATAATAGACTGGAAACCAGAGTATTCGAGGCTTTCGGCGGGAGCGGCGGCGGTGTTGGAGGCGGGAGCATTGTCGAAGTCGTCGAGCAAATCTTGGGTTTGGTCGAGCAGGCCGTTCGAGATCGTGTGCCAATCCTTGTCACGGTGGCGGCGAAGAAGCTCAACGAGTCGGCGCTCCATCGCAGTGTAATCAGGGTGGAGCCGAAGAGGGTAGCCCATTGTGATGTTAACAGACTGAACCTGAGGAGGAAGCGACCACAAAAGAGGCGTCAGCAGGCCCTCGTCGCAGAGGACGACGGCGGTGTTTTTGTCGAGCGGCCGGGAGCAGGTCAGGTCGGCCAAAGTGGTACCGGCCCACTTGCATTGCAGGACGTCGGAAGCCGACGAGACGGAGCGTATGTGTTTGGGTTTGATGAAGTTATCGTGACCGCCGGAGAGCTGCGAGGCAGGCGGAAAGCGGCGCAAATTGTCGCGCATAAAACGACCGGCTTCCTGAGAGGGATCGAGCAAAAAATAGTTGTCGAAGTCCCAGTAAAAGTCGGTGCGGAAGGTCTTTTGAAGGTACTCGAACACCGTCTGTTCGGAGCGGGATAGGGCGTTGAAACCGGCGATAACGTAATGACGCTGAGGAATTTGAGGTGCTTCGTCGCGGAGAATACGTTCGGCAGCCTCGCGGTAGACCATCCCTTGGTAGGCGATGCCGAGCTCGCGAAGGCGGCCACGAAAGCGGTGGTAGACAGGTCCGAGAGTACGCCAAATGCGCAGAAAATCAGCCTGTTCGGTAGACGTCGCAGCTCCGGTTCGCTCGAAGGTACCCCAAAAGCGCTCGACAAGGGCCCGCTGCTCCGAGGAGAGATAGTCGAACCGATTGTCAAGTGAGTGAAGGTCAACGAGATTGGAGAACAATGTGTCGGCGTCGATCAGGTATTTGTCGATCGAATCGAAGTCGCCCAACAGGAGCTCGCCCCAAAAATAGAAGCCGTCGAAAGTCTCCGAAGGGTGGAACTCGGAGTAGACGCGAAATAACTCGGCAACCAACCGAAGACGCTCGCCGACAACAAGTCCGGAAAGCTCCTGAGCGAGGCTATCTATCGAAAGGTCAGCAGGTTGCCACGCAGGGCGGTCGATCAACGAAGCCAATGCCTCGCCAAAAAACAGTCCGGCGCGACGCGAAGGAAACATCACGGTGAGAGACGAAACCTCCGGGCCGTAACGCCGATGGAGATCGGCCGCAACCTGTGACAAAAATCCGTCCATCTATTTGGAAAACAACGAGATCCAGCGCTCGAAGGAGGCCAAAAAACCTTGCAAAAATTTTGCGGAATCATCAGTCAGCGCACCGTCCGGCATACTGGTCGAAGAGTTGAAGTAGGCCGCGGGCTGGTTCATAACCGGCATATCGAGCCACGAACAGATGTTGCGAAGGTGCTGCTGGGCGCCGAAAGTACCGATCGCGCCGGTCGAAGCGCCGATTACGGCAGTCGGTTTACCGGCCCAAACGTTCTGACCGGGAGGCCGAGAACCCCAGTCGAGAGCGTTTTTGAGCACGCCGGGAAGCGAGCGATTGTACTCGGGAGTGACGATCAGGACAGCATCCGAGGAGGCGACGGTTTCGCGAAGTTTGACGACGGGAGTGGGCGGCGCGGCTTCCAAATCCTGAGAAAAAAAGGGCAGGGAAGAGATGTCGAACACGTTGAAGATCATTGATTTGGGAGCAAGGGGGCGCATTTGTGCGAACAGCGCGCGGTTGAGCGACGAGGAGGCGATGCCACCGATGAGAACCAGAATTTTCATAACTCAAAATATTCGTTTGACGATCTGTGCGATGTTGTCGGTGCGGCCCATCGAATAAAAGTGGATGACGGGAAAACCGGCACGTTTGAGCCCGGCAGCCTGATGTGCAGCCCATTCGATACCGGCTTGGCGAATGGAGGCGGTGTTGCGGCATTTGAGGACCTCGCGAGAGAGCTCCTCGGGCAGGCAGACGTGGAAGGTTTTGGGGAGAATTTCAAGGTGGCCAAGGGTGGCTAAGGGCTTGATACCTGGGACGATAGGAACGTTTATGTCAGCAGCGCGGCAACGCTCGGCAAAGTCGAGTATGAGGCGATTGTCGAAGCACATCTGGGTAACGATATAATCGGCCCCGGCGTCGACTTTACGTTTCAGGAAGGCGATATCGGTCTGAAGGTCAGGGCTTTCGGAGTGACCCTCGGGGTAGCCGGCAACGCCAATGCAAAAGTCGGTGCGGTGGGGGGGGGCGGCTGAGGCCCGGCTTGCGGGAGGCGGGTCGACAAGCTGGCCGTGGTTCATTGCAACTATCTGAGCGACAAGGCTATCGGCGTGAGAATGGCTGCCGGGATCGAGCGCGCAATTGCTTGAGTTGGCCGCAGAATCGCCGGGGCGGAGAGCGAAATCGCCGTCACCGCGGAGGGCTAAAACATTGTGAAGGCCGAGAAAATCCATATCGATCAGAGCGTCCTCAATGTCGTAACGCGACATCCCGCCACAGATGATGTGAGGCACGGTCTCGATGCCGTAACGACGAGCGATAGCAGCGCTAATGCCCACAGTACCAGGGCGATGTCGAACACCGGTGGAGGCATCCTCACGGTGGAAAGTGACGTTGATGTAGGCCGGATCGAGCGGCGCCAGAGTGTCGATCGCCTCGAAGACCAGACCCGTACCCTCGCCCTTGAGCGGCGGAAGGAGCTCGAACGTGAAGCGGGCGGAGTGAGAGGCGGCAGCACGAGTGATTATGTCGATGATTTTCAAAGCTTTCCAATAAATTTTTTGATCTCTTCGGGCGTTTTTCCTCGGCGGCGGGCGTAGTCGGCCAACTGCTCGTCGGAGAGGCCTTCGAGGGTGAAATATTGCGATGCAGGGTCGGCGATGACGATGCCGCAAAGGGCCTCGCCGGGAGTGATCATATAGTTGTCAGTCAGGCGCATAGAGGTGGTACGGGAGACGCCGAGGAGCTCGAAAATCTCGGCTTTTAAAGAGTGATCGGGCGTGGCAGGATAGCCAAAGGCGAAGCGGCGACTGGGGTAGATCTCGTGGACGGCGGATTCGGCGAATGCCTCGGTGAGTCGGTCGGCTAACAGCTTGGCAATCAGCGCACCATACTCGCCACCGAGAGGGCCGTCTTCGGCGCGGAGGGTTTCGGAAAACTCGGCGAGGCCAACACCGGCAGTGAGAGCAAAAGCCCCGATAAAGTCCTGGGAAGAGTTCGTAACGTAGTCAGCCACAGAGAGATTGGAAGTGCTTTGGTCGCGCAACATAGGCAGGCGAATTTGCTCGCCGCGAACGCCCGTGACGATGATGTCGTCGGTGGCGCTTCCGGAGGCTGCGTTCTGGGTTGCGTTAGGGGTTGCGTCGGGGATGTCGGGGTGTTCGTTTTCCAAGCCGCGGTGAGCCTTGAAAACGCCCACAACTCCCTCAAGGCGAAGCGAATGGTCGGTTTTGATGCGCTCCAACATAGACAAAGCGTCGACGCGGAGTTTCTCGCCCTCGGGGCTGTTGGGCCGAACCTTCCAAGCCGCGAAAAACATTGGCCAGTCGATGTGCCTCTCGATCAGCGAAATGGGGTAATCGTCGAATACAACGCGACCTGTATTAGCCACAGGCACAACGTTTTGCGCGGGCTTGGAGTAACCACGGCGGCGCGCTTCGGACAGAGAAACAGGGGCAGAGGAAGACGAGGCGGCGTACTCCTCGCGGTCGGTCTGCTGGGAAGCTTTTAGTTCGGCGATAAAGAGTTCGCTGTCAGTGCTTTGTAGCCGCGAGATGATACGTACACCCTCGGCAGCGTCGCGAGCGTGGACGACAACCCCGCTGTACTCGGGAGCGATCCGAACGGCCGTGTGGAGGCGCGAAGTGGTCGCCCCACCGATCAAAACCGGAGTGCGGAGACCGCGCCGCTCGAGCTCGCGAACAACAGCAATCATCTCGTCGAGCGAAGGCGTGATCAAGCCGCTTAAACCTATGACAGTCACTGAGTTATCGGCAGCTGCGTCGGCGATCAGCGAGGGCTCTACCATCACCCCGAGGTCGATAACCTCCAGTCCGTTACAAGCCGCAACAACCCCGACGATGTTCTTACCGATGTCGTGGACGTCGCCGCGAACAGTCGCCAAAAGCAGCTTTTTCGGTGCGCTTGAGGGGTTGTTTTCGGTGCCGTTTGCGGGCTCATTGGAGGCCGTACCTTTTATATAAGGGGCGAGGGCGTCGACGGCGCGGCGCATCACGCGGGCACTTTTAACAACCTGAGGAAGAAACATTTGGCCAGCGCCAAACAACTCCCCGACGCGACCCATTGCAGGCATCAAAACGGAGTCTATGACCGCCAGAGGAGAGCCCAATTCGTGGAAAGCAGCGAGAGCGTCGGAGGTGATATGTTGGTCGGAACCTTTCAGGATGGCGGCAGTAATGCGCTCATTCACAGCGGTAGACGAGACAGGTGCCCCGGATTGCGCAGGCGACACCCCGGATTGCGCAGAAACTGCGGAAGTCGCAGACACTGTGACCTTTGCATTCTCAGCCCAGGAAGCGAGGTGCTCGGTGGCGTCGGGGTGACGGTTGAGCACGACGTCCTCGGCAAGGGTGCGAAGCTCAGGGTCTAAGTCGCTGTAAGCCACCATCGAAGCAACGTTAACGATAGCCATATCGAGCCCGGCCGCACGAGCGTGGTGGAGGAACACAGAGTGCATAGCCTCGCGAACGCGCGAATTACCGCGAAAAGCAAACGAGAGGTTACTAACCCCGGCCGAAACGCGCGCGTGAGGCAGGTGGGAGTGGATCCAGTCAGTGGCGCGAATGAAGTCGACGGCGTAATTGTCGTGCTCGGCGATGCCGGTGGCGATTGTGAGAACATTCGGGTCGAAGACGATGTCCTCGGGAGGAAAACCGCTATCGGTCAGGAGTTTATAAGCCAGTTCGGCGACGGCAATCTTACGCTCGAAGGTGTCGGCCTGACCGGATTCGTCGAACAACATCACGACCAGAGCGGCCCCGAAGCGGCGGACGAGCGAGGCACGGCGAAGAAACTCGGTGGGACCCTCTTTGAGAGAGAGAGAGTTGACAAGTGCCTTACCCTGAATGCATTGCAGGCCGGTTTCGAGGACATCCCACGACGACGAGTCGATCATAAAAGGCACGCGGGCCAGCTCGGGTTCGGCGGCAGCGGCCAACAAAAAGCGGCGCATAGTGGAGGGGCCGTCGATCAGTCCGTCGTCCAAGCAAATGTCGACGATGGAGGCCCCGGAGGCTATCTGGTCGCGGGCGACGGAGACAGCCTCCTCGAACCGGGCAGGGTCGGAGAGTCCCTCGCGGATGAGGCGGGCGAAGCGAGCAGAACCGGCGACGTTGGCGCGCTCACCGATATATATAAGGTGAGGGTCGGGGGAGTCGGGATTGGGCACTGGAGGGATCACAAGAGGCTCAAGGCCAGCGAGAACGGTCGTATGGCGGAGAGCAGGAACGGGCCGGGGAGGGTATTTCGAAGCCAGAGCGGCAAGAAGGCGGATATGGTCGGGAGTGGTGCCGCAACAACCGCCGACGATGTTGACGAGGCTGGAACGGAGGAATTCTTCGATCTGGGCAGCGAACTCTTCGGGAGTCTCGTCGTAACCACCAGAGAGGTTGGGCAATCCGGCGTTAGGGTGGGCGGAGACGGGGCACTCGGCGACAGCGGAGAGGCGAGCGAGGAACGGGCGCATCTGCCGGGCGCCGAAAGCACAATTCAATCCGATGGAAAGAGGCTCGGAGTGGAAAACAGAAGCGCAGAAAGCCTCCACGGTCTGGCCGCTGAGGATGCGGCCGGAAGTGTCGGCGATCGTACCGGAAACCATAACGGGAATCCGGCCACCGTCGAGTTCGTCGGACAGGCGAGCGATGGCGAACAGGGCCGCCTTGGCGTTGAGAGTGTCGAAGACGGTCTCGACAAGAAGCACGTCCGCCCCACCGTCGACCAGTCCGCGGGCCTGATCGTAATATGCGTCGGCCAGTTGGGCGAAGGTGACGTCGCGAGCAGACGGGTCGTCGACATCGGCGCCGAGAGCTGCGGAGCGGGTTGTGGGACCCATCGAACCGGCGACGAAGCGAGGCCGGGCGGGAGTCGAAAAGCGGTCGGCAACAGAGCGGGCGAGGCGGGCGGCGGCAAGGTTCAAGGCATAGGGGTCGGGCGAGGAGCCTTGCGTGGGCTGGGAGCCGGAGTTGGGTTGGGGGCCTTGCTCGGGGTGGCCGGCCAGAGAGATGGCGTTCAGGTTGAAGCTGTCGGTGGAGATGATGTCGGCACCGGCCTCGAGGTACATCTCGTGGATCTGAGCAGTGGAGAATCCCCGCTGCTGCATTGTTCCTGTGGCGCCGTCGAGAACCAGAACCCGCTGGCCGAGAAGAGTGCGGATGTCGCTCATCGTACGATCCTCACTTCAAAGAGTTTGTCCCAACGTTTACCGGTAACCCAGATGCGCCCGGTGGAGGGGTCGTGGGCGATGCCGTTCATAAAGTCGGTCGAGGGAGTGATTACGAGCTGGGCGATCAGGCCCGAAAGGTCGATCAGGGCCTCGACGCGACCGTCCGAAGGGTCGATCACGGCGATCTCGTTCGTAAGGTAGATGTTGGCCCAAAGGCGGCCGTCGATCCACTCCATCTCGTTGATGTTACGCAGAAGCTCGCCCTCGTGGCGAACCTGAAAAGTGCGTGTAGGGCGGAAAGTGGCGGGGTCGAGGACAGAAACATTGGCGCTACCGTCGCTCATATAGAGAGAAGTACCGTCAGTAGCGAGGCCCCAACCGTCGCCGCGGTAAGTGAACTGGCCGGTGAGCTCCAAAGTGGCGGGATCCCAGACGAAGGCGCGGTTCTCCATCCAGGTAAGCTGGAAGATGCGGTCGCCGAGAAGAGCAGCACCCTCCCCGAAGAACTCATTGGGCAAGCGGGTCTGGGCCTCGACGGAGCCGGTTTCAAGGTCGACGCGGCGAATAGCGGAGCGGCCGTACTCGCCGGTACTCTCCCAAAGGGAGCCGTCGTACCAGAAAAGGCCCTGAGTGTAAGCCTCGGTGTCGTGAGGATAGGAGGCAACGAGAGAGTAACCCCAACGGGCGACGGCCTGAGGCTCAGAGCGCTGGCCGCCGCGGGCAGAATGACCACCGCAAGCAGCAAGCGAAACAACGCAAAGAAGCGAAACAAGAACGCAAGTTTTCATAGCCACAAAGGTACGAAAGTCTCGCGGATTTTGTATAACTTTGGCCTCACTTATGGACACTACTAACATTCGCAACAAGTTCAAGGAACTGTATGGAGCAGCCGGGGAGCTATACACCTCGCCCGGAAGAATCAATCTGATAGGCGAGCACACCGACTACAACGGAGGTTTCGTGCTACCGGGAGCAATCGACAAAGCAATGTATTGTGAGATCAAGCCGAACGGATCGGATCGTGTGAGAGCGTATGCGCTCGATCTGGGAGAGAGCGCCGAGTTCGGGCTCGAAGAAGCAGACAAGCCGACCCAGCAGTGGGCCTGCTACATCTTCGGGGTGTGCAGGGAGATGGCTAAGAGAGGAAAACCGGTGAAGGGTTTCGACACGGTCTTCGCGGGAGATGTACCGCTGGGAGCAGGAATGTCGTCATCGGCAGCCTTGGAGAGCTGTTTCGGGTATGCGCTGAACGAGATCTACGGGTTGGGATTCGAACGTTTCGAGATAGCACTGATTGGGCAGGCAACGGAGCACAACTATGTAGGAGTGATGTGTGGAATTATGGACCAGTTCGCATCGTGCTGCGGAAGGGAAGGAAACCTGATGAAGCTCGACTGCCGCTCACTGGAGTATGAGTATGTACCGTTCGATCCGAAGGGATACAGACTGGTGCTACTAAACACGATGGTGACGCACAATCTGGCCGGAGGAGAGTACAACAAGCGTCGCCAAAGCTGTGAAAGGGTAGTGGCCGAAATTGCGAAGAACCATCCGGAAGTGAAGCTTTTGCGCGATGCGAATATGCATATGCTGGAAGAAGTGCACGGGAAGGTCGACGAGGTGGACTATGTGAGGGCGGAGTTTGTGGTGGAAGAGATACAGAGGTTGCTGGATGCAACGGTGGCGTTGGAGAAGGGAGACTATGAGAAGGTGGGAGCGCTGATGTACGGCACGCACGAGGGGCTGAGCAAGAAGTACCAAGTGAGCTGTCCGGAACTCGACTATCTGAACGAGCAGGCAAGGGAGTGCGGAGTGAGCGGGTCGAGGGTGATGGGAGGCGGCTTCGGAGGCTGCACAATCAACCTGGTGAAGGACGGGCTTTATGACGCGTTCGTGGCCACAGCAGTGGCAAACTACAAGGCCAAGTTCGGAATCGACGCAAAGGTCTACGACGTGGTAATTCGAGACGGAGCGAGGAAACTAAATTAGTCCAAATTTGAAAACGATCGTTTCGCGGTAGGTCTGTCCGGGGTCGAGACGCGGCGAGGGAAAGTCGGGCTGGTTGGGAGCGTCGGGAAAGTTTTGGCACTCGAGAGCCACCCCGTCGCGATCGGCATATGGGCGGCCACTCTTGGACAAAGGGTTGCCGTCGAGCCAGTTACCAGTGTAAAGTTGGATGCCCGGCTGGGTGGTGAGGATCGTAAGGGTGCGCCCGGAGGTCGGATCGCTCAGCCGGGCAGCCTCGTTCAAGAAGCTGGGGCGGTAGCCGTCCAGAGGGAAGCAATGGTCGTAACCCTTGCCGATGATGAGCTGTTCGAACGGGGCGTCGATGTCGCGTCCGAGAGGTTTGGGCTGGCGAAAATCCATCGGCGTGCCAGCGACCGGAGCGCGTTCTCCGGTGGGGATCTGGGTTGAATCGGAGGGCAGGTAAGTGGAGGCGTTCAGGCGGAGGGTCTGACCGAGGACGCTACCCGAGTTCTCGCCCGCGAGGTTGAAGTAGGCGTGGTTCGTCAGGTTGATGACGGTGGGTGCCTCGGAGCGGGCGGAGAGGGTGATGGTGAGTTCGTTTTGCTCGCTCCATTCGTATATGGCCTCGACGTGCAGCGCGCCGGGGTAGCCTTGGTCGCCGTCGGGACTGAAGAGCGAAAATACAATGCGGTCGGGGCCCTCCTGACGGCTGTCCCACAAGCGGTTGGCGAATCCTTCCACGCCGCCGTGAAGAGCGTTCGGGCCGTTGTTTTGGGCCAAGCGGTACTCCGTGCCGTCGAGGGTGAAGCGCCCGAGGGCTATACGGTTGGCGTAACGACCGACCGTCTTACCGCAAGCAGCCCCGTCGCCGTAATAACTCGTCAACTCCTTGTAACCCAACGCAACGTCGGCCAAGCGGCCGCTACGGTCGGGAACACAAACCGAAACCAGTGCCGCGCCGACATTGGTCACGCCGACGCTCGCGCCCGAAGAGTTGCGCAGGGTGTGGATAACTTCTTTCGCTTTCTCCATAATGGGGGCAAAGTTAGGAAAAAATATTATCTTTGGGCTCTGAAAAACAATCACGAGGATGCTTACACTAAAACAAATAAGAGGCGAGAGAGAACGGGTGGTGGAGAGGCTGGCGGTGAAGGGATTCGATGCCGCACCGATCATCGACCGGATAGAAGCGCTGGATGATCGACGAAAAGAGACCAAAACCGAATTGGATAATCTGTTGGCTGAGCAAAACCAACTGGCAAAGTCCATCGGCCAACTAATCGCTCAGGGCAAAAAGGAAGATGCGGAGAGCACAAAGGCGCAGGTGGCGATACTCAAAGAACGTTCGCGAGAGCTGGAAGATATTTTGAAAAAAGCAGCCACCGAACTCGAAGCAGAAATCGTGAAGCTGCCCAACCTGCCCTCGGAGCTTGTACCGGCCGGGCGGACGGCGGAGGATAATGTGGTGGTGAAGCTGAGGGAAGATTTTCCGGCGCTACCGGACGAGGGTGCCTTGCCGCACTGGGAACTGGCCGCAAAGTATGGGATCATAGACTTCGAACTGGGTGTGAAGCTGACAGGAGCCGGCTTTCCGGTCTACAAGGGCCAGGGAGCGGCTTTGCAGAGGGCACTGATAGCGTTCTTTGTGGAGAGGAACGTCGCCGCGGGGTACACCGAGATCCAGCCGCCGATTATGGTGAACGAAGCATCGGCATTCGGGACGGGGCAACTACCGGACAAGGAGGGACAGATGTATACCGCAACGGCGGACGGATTATATCTGGTACCGACGGCGGAAGTGCCGCTTACGAATATCTATCGCGATGTGATACTGGCCGAGAGTGATTTTCCGGTCTGCATAACAGCATACACGCCCTGTTTCAGGCGCGAGGCGGGAAGCTATGGGAAGGATGTGAGGGGCTTGAACAGGCTGCATCAATTCGACAAGGTGGAGATCGTGAGGTTGGAACGACCCCAGGACTCTTATGCGGCCTTGGATGGGATGGTGGCACACGTGGAGAGTCTGATCACGGCGCTCGGGCTACCGTATCGGATCCTACGGCTGTGTGGCGGTGATATAAGTTTTACATCGGCGCTGACGTACGATTTCGAGGTCTATTCGGCGGCGCAGGGGCGCTGGCTGGAGGTGTCGAGCGTGTCGAATTTCGAGGCGTTCCAGAGCAACAGGCTGAAGCTGAGGTACCGTGATGCAGAAGGGAAGATGCAACTGGCGCACACGCTGAACGGGTCGTCGCTGGCACTACCGAGGATTGTGGCCGCGCTGCTGGAAAACTATCAGACGCCGGACGGAATTATTGTGCCCGAAGCACTGAGGCCTTACACGAGGTTTGAAATTATAAAATAATAGCTATATTTGCACTTTAAATTTTTAGAAAAACCTATGGCATACAAAATTGATCCTTCGCTGTGTACCGCGTGTGGTACCTGCATCGACGAATGTCCCGTTGAAGCTATCTCGGCGGGCGATGTGTACACTATCGACGCCTCGGCCTGCATCGACTGCGGAGCCTGTGCGGGCGTCTGTCCGGCAGAAGCTATCGCGGCCGAATAATCGCGCCGGGGGGCATTGAGCAATCAATGCGGAAACCTCGTTTGAAATCAAAAAAGTGCCGGTTTGGCACTTTTTTTGTGGCCTCCGGGGGTGAAACTACTAACGAATTTTGTGAAATGAAAACATCCAGATCAGACAAAGAACAGGCCAAGGTCCTGCGGGTAGTGCAGAGCGGAAACGAAGATCACAAATAACTATTGGCAAAACACGCGAAACACGACGATGACGTAAAACGAGAGGCACGCAAAGCGCTATGGCTGAGTTGTGTTTCGTTGGGAATAGGGGTGGTATCACTTGTTGTGGCTACAGTTTCGTTGTTCAAGGTGGTGTCGCTCCCCGAGGAGAAGATTGTTTATGTCGGAATGACGCCCTTCCATGTCAACGACAAAAATGATCTGGCCGACAGGTATAGGTGGGATCTAAGGCCAATAAACAGTAAATTATACGAGAGAACGCAATGGTTCACAGGGGAAAGGTTCAAGATGGATGTTGCCATTTCGGATAGCTACGACGACGTTATCAGTAGTCTTAGTAGTAACGGGGATATCCAAATGGCATTTGTTTCTCAGTATCTGTTTCACCAACACAAAGCAGATACACTGATACAACACATTGGATTCAAAATCGAAGACGGTAAAGATTCGTATAACTCGATGATAATCTGGAAAAAGGGCAGCAGAAAGATGGGTAGCGATACCTTGGCAGACATAAAGAACTACTTGAAGGACCCTCGCTCGACAATAATATTAGGCCCCGACGCATCGGTCTCCTCACATATACTTCCCGAAATATTCCTGCAACCCGACTCAAAAAGAGTCAAACAAATGGGCAGAACAAAAATGCTCGACCGGATAAGGAATAGCAGAGGGTCCGAAATAGTGCTCGGTGCGCTGAGCGACGAGGATTTCGACAGACTGGATAATATGGAGAAGGCGATGTTCGATACGTATGTAATTCCCCATAAGATTCCGTACGACGCTGTGTTTGTCAACAAGTTTTGGTGGGAGAGTCTCGATCCTTGTGAACAAGAAACGATATTGGGAAGTATGAGGTATTGTTCAAGGGATAGTCAGGGCATTAGATTGGTAGACAGTACGCTGAAGAAAAAATACTGTGAGATGTGCATAGAGTCCGACAAATTCGGAAAGTTTTTAAATGACAACGGAGCCCTGTGATTAAAGAAGACATTCTCGATAAGGCGAGGCGGAGGGAGGACTTGACAGAGCGGGAGGCACTCTTTCTGTGGGAGAGAGTGCCTCTGTGTGATTTGGCGGGAGCAGCGGATGATGTGAGGCGAGAGGTGATGGCCGAGGCAGCAGGTGCGGGGTATGCCGGGGGGCCGGGAGTGGTGACGTGGCAGATCGACAGGAATGTGAACATCACAAATGTCTGTGTGTCAGGCTGCAAGTTCTGTAATTTTCACTGTCGACCGGCGGAAAAGGAGCGCGCGTCGGTGTTGGCGCTGGAGGAGTATGTACCGCGAATCGAAGAGGCACTGGCGCTCGGGGCTGACCAACTATTGCTGCAAGGAGGGCTGCATCCGGGGCTCGGGATAGAGTTCTATGAAGAGCTGTTTGGGGAGCTGAAGCGGCTCTATCCCGGGCTGAGGCTGCACGCGCTGGGGCCGCCGGAAGTGGCTCATATTGCGCGACTTAGCGGATTGGGAGTGCGGGAAGTGTTGGAACGGCTGGTGGCTGCGGGGCTGGATTCGCTGCCCGGAGCGGGAGCAGAAATTCTGGTCGATGAAGTGAGGCGGGCGATCTCGCCGGGCAAACCGACTGTGGTTCAATGGCTCGAAGTGATGGCGGAGGCGCACAGGATGAATCTGCCGACCTCGGCCACGATGATGTATGGCCACGTGGAGACGCCAAGACATATTGTGCAGCACCTCATCAAGTTACGTGATCTGCAAGCCGCCCGACCAGAGGGAACGCACGGCTTTGTGGCATTCATTCCGTGGGTGTTTCGGAGCGACGGCACGGCACTGGAGAGAGAGGGAGTGGCGCCGGATTTCAAGCCTGTGGTGTCGCGGTTTTCGCCGCTGGAATATCTGCGGGTGATTGCGCTGAGTAGGCTGGTACTCAACAATGTACGAAACATTCAGGCATCGTGGCTGACGGTCGGGGTGCAGGTAGCGCAGATGGCGCTACACAGCGGAGCTAACGATCTGGGTTCCATTATGATAGAAGAAAACGTGGTCTCGGCGGCCGGAGCGCGAAACCAATTCGATGCCGAGGGAATACAAGCAGCAATCAGGGGAGCGGGGTTTGAGCCGCAGCTACGCGACCAACTCTACAAACTGAGGTGACAACAGCGATTATTCGGCCTTAATACCGGTAGTGCTCAGGCTTATAGGGCCCGGTCTTGGGGACGCCGATGTAAGCAGCTTGAGCGTCGGTGAGTTCTGTGAGGCGGATACCGAGCGAGTCGAGGTGAAGCCGGGCAACTTCCTCGTCGAGAGCCTTCGGAAGGCGGTAGACGTCGACGGGAAGGGACTTTTGCCAAAGTTCGATCTGAGCAAGGGTCTGGTTAGTAAACGAATTCGACATAACGAACGACGGGTGGCCGGTAGCGCAACCGAGATTGACGAGGCGACCCTCGGCCAGCACGAAGATAGAGTGGCCGGAGCCTGAGGAACCGTCTGGCCCGGATCCGGAGAAAGTAAAGCGGTCGACCTGAGGTTTTATGTTTAGTTTGGTGACGTCGGGTGCGCTTTCGAGGCGCTCCATTTGGATTTCGTTGTCGAAGTGGCCGATGTTGCAGACGATAGCCTGGTCGCGCATCGAGCGCATATGTTCCAGAGTGATGATGTCGCGGTTGCCGGTCGTGGTGACCCAGATGTTGCCGATAGCCAGAACGTCCTCCACCCGCTTCACCTCGAAGCCCTCCATCGCTGCCTGAAGAGCGCAAACGGGGTCGATCTCGGTGACGATAACGCGGGCGCCGTAAGACTTCATAGAGCGGGCGCAACCCTTACCAACGTCGCCATAACCGCACACAACCACCACTTTACCGGCAATCATAACGTCCGTGGCGCGCTTGATGCCGTCGGCCAACGACTCGCGGCAACCATACAGATTGTCGAACTTACTCTTGGTGACGGAGTCGTTCACGTTGATGGCCGGAAAGAGCAACTCGCCGCGCTCCTTCATCTGGTAGAGGCGGTGGACGCCGGTAGTGGTCTCCTCTGAGACGCCGCGAAGCTCTGCAACCGTGTCGTGCCACTTGTGAGGCTCCTTGGCCAGCAGACCCCGAAGCGTATCGAGGATCACTTTATGCTCGTGGCTCTCGGGGGTGACGTCGAGAGTAGATGGGTCGTTTTCCGCCGCCCAACCTTTGTGGATCAACAGAGTAGCGTCGCCACCGTCGTCAACGATCAGGTTCGGGCCCTTGCCGTCCGGGAAAGAAAGCGCCTGAGCAGTACACCACCAATAATCCTCCAACGACTCGCCCTTCCAAGCGAAGACGGGAATACCGGCAGCAGCGATGGCGGCGGCGGCGTGGTCCTGGGTGGAGAAGATATTACAACTACACCAACGAACCTCGGCCCCGAGCTCGACCAGAGTCTCGATCAGGACGGCTGTCTGGACAGTCATATGGAGCGAACCCATAATGCGGGCGCCAGCCAGAGGTTTCGAGGAACCGTATTTCTTGCGCAGGGCCATCAGGCCGGGCATTTCGTGCTGGGCGATGTCGATCTCCTTACGGCCCCAATCGGCCAGAGAGATGTCGGCTACCTTATAATAGTCGTGCTTTACGGACTTCGAGTGCATACTGTACTGCGTATTTGTCTTTTTGAATTTGGCGGCGAAGCTCCCGGGAAGAAGGAAATTTACGCTCGGGGCGGATGTGATCCCACAAGTCGAGCTCGATGAACTGGTCGTACAAGTCGCCATCGAAGTCGAACAGGTTGAGCTCCAAAACGCGGCAAGTGTCCGAAACGTAAGGCTTCTTACTAAGGTAGCCCATCGCGTCGTAACGCTTGTTTTGGTAAATGACCTGAGCGGCGTAGACCCCGCCGGGAAGATCTATAACAGGGTCCATCACAATGTTGGCAGTCGGGTAGCCCAACTTACGACCTATCTGCTGGCCGCGAACGACCGTACCGTGGAATCTCATCTCGGGAAACGTGCTATGGGGGTTTGTCCGCCGCGGGTGAGAGTACCCTCGGCGACTAATATCTCGGCATCGGCTGGAAGAAACAGATCCATCCGGGAACCGAACTTGATGAACCCGCAAGGGGTATTTTGAATGACCGAGGAACCGGCGCGAGCGTAAGAAACGATGCGGCGGGCGACGAAGCCGGCAATCTGGCGAAAGACAACAGTACCTCGAGGAGAAGCTACGGCCCAAGTCGTGTGTTCGTTCTTCTCGGAAGCCTTGGGATGCCACGCGACGTGGAAGTGGCCGTTGTGGTGGCGGAAATATGTAACCCGACCACCGACGGGAAACAAGTTCTGGTGGACGTTAGTGATCGACATAAAGATTGAAATCTGGATACGGCCCTCGCCGGTGACCTCGCTCTCGGTGGTGGGCTTGACGATCACAACCCTACCGTCGCAAGGAGAGAAAACAACGCTGTCGTCGGCAAGAAGAGGCCGGATGGGAATGCGGAAGAACCAGACGATGAAGCCCCAAGTGACGAAGGCGGCGACACCCCAGAAGGCAGCGATAATGGTGATGGCCCGAGGGCAGGCGGCCAACAATTCGAAGCCGACGAGGCGGCAGGTGAGCAACATAAACCCTACGGCCAAAAGGACGCAAACAACCCCCGCAACGGGAACAACACCGCGAGCCTCGCGACTTATGGAAAAACGCTCGATCATCTAAGGAACAGGGTCAAAAACAGATAAGCATAAGGAGCCGCGCCCAACATAGCATCGAACCGGTCGAGAACTCCACCGTGCCCGGGAAGAAGGCGACCAGAGTCCTTAACCCCGGCAACACGTTTAAAGAAACTCTCAGCCAAGTCGCCGGCAACAGCCCCGATAGCTATGAACAAACCGCCGACGCTCCAGGCAATCCACTGGCCGTCGAACAGAAAATAACCGGCCGCCCCAGCGACTACGACAGCCCCGACGACACCACCGATGAGGCCCTCCCAAGATTTGTGAGGCGACAGGCGGGGCCATATTTTGTGGCGTCCGAGGGCGACACCGACAAGGTAGGCGAAGATGTCGTTAGCCCAAACGGTGAGGATGAAGGCGAATGCGAACAGGCGAGGGAAGCTGGCCATAAGGCTCAGTGTGATGATGATGTAGGCAGTCCCGCACAGGCGCGAGGCCAGAGCGAGTCGGGGCAGGCGGAAAAACTCCCAAACGCAACCGACAGCGACAAGCCCAAGCAAGCCGAGGTAACTGGCCTCGCACCACAGCACAGCCCCGAGAACAATCGCCGCGAGAACCACTCCTGTAGCCGCCCGAACCCAAAAGTTATGTCTCGTCTCCTCCACAGGATTACGCCTCCTTTCGCATATTTTTACCGAAAATATCTTCGAGGTCTTCTGCGAAAACAGTTTCGCGTTCCAGAAGTCGTTCGGCAAGGGTAGTCAAGCCCTCCTTATGGTCGGTGATGACGCGGCGGGCAGCCTCCTCGGCGAGGCCTAACAGGCGTTTGGTCTCCGAGTCGATGTCCTGAGCGGTCTTCTCGCTGAAAGGCTTAGTGAATGAGACGTCCGCCGCGCCCGAATCGAAGTAACTCATATTACCAATCTTCTCACTCATACCGAAGTAAGCGACCATCGCGTAAGCCATCTTAGTGGCGCGTTCGAGGTCGTTCAGGGCGCCGGTCTCGGAAGTACCGAAGAAAACCTCCTCAGCAACGCGACCACCGAGCAGAGAAGAGATCTTGTCCATAAACTGTTCGCGGGTGGTGTTGTGACGCTCGTCGGGCAGGTACCACGAAGCACCGAGGGCCCGGCCGCGAGGAATGATCGTAACCTTTATAAGAGGGTCGGCGTGCCGCAGGAACCAACTGACGGTTGCGTGCCCAGCCTCGTGGAAAGCAGTCAGGCGGCGCTCCTCGGCGCTCATAACCAGCGAGCGGCGCTCCAACCCACCGACGATACGGTCGATCGCAGCGAGAAAATCCTCTTTATCCACAGCCGATTTACCGCCGCGAGCTGCGATCAGAGCAGCCTCGTTACAAACGTTAGCGATGTCGGCCCCGGAAAAGCCGGGAGTCTGGCGAGCAAGAAACTCGCGGTCCAATCCGTCGGCCAATTTAAGAGGCTTGAGGTGGACTTCGAAGATCTGCTCACGCTCTTTGAGCTCGGGAAGGCCGATCTCGATCTGGCGGTCGAAACGACCCGGGCGCATAAGAGCCTTATCGAGAATGTCGGCGCGGTTAGTAGCTGCAAGAAGGATAACCCCGGCGTTGGTACCAAAGCCGTCCATCTCGGTGAGCAACTGGTTAAGGGTGTTTTCGCGCTCGTCGTTACTACTCATACCGCCCTGGCGACCGCGGGCACGGCCGATGGCGTCGATCTCGTCGATGAACAGGATGCAAGGAGCCTTCTCCTTAGCCTGCCGGAACAAGTCGCGCACCCGGGAAGCGCCGACCCCGACGAACATCTCGACGAAGTCCGACCCACTGATCGAAAGGAAAGGAACCTCGGCCTCGCCGGCAACAGCCTTAGCCAGAAGAGTCTTACCAGTCCCCGGAGGCCCGACGAGCAGTGCCCCCTTTGGGATCTTACCGCCGAGCTCCTTATATTTGTCGGGCTTCTTGAGGAAGTCTACGATCTCCATTATCTCGACCTTAGCCTCCTCCAACCCGGCCACGTCCTTGAACGTGATCTTGGTCTGTTTCTCCTTGTCGAACACCTGGGCCTTAGCACGACCGACGCCCATCATACCGCCGCCCAGGCCACCACCACCGCCCATCGCGCCAGACATACCGCGCATCATAAAGAACCAGAAGCCGATCAAAACCAGCCACGGAAGAAAGTTCAACAACATAGTGCCGATGCCGTTCTTGTCGTTACGAAAGTCGAGCGGAACGTCCTGCGAGAACTCGGCATTAGCCGCGGCGACCTGCTCGGCGAACAGGTCAACGGAGCCGATGGTGAAGCGAAACTGGGCCCCGTTACCGGCAGCGGGAATGTTACGGAAACGCTCCTGGGTTTTATACTTTTCGGTAGCCTCGTTGGAGAGGAATACCTCGGCCGTTTCGTGGTTAACCACGACGATCTTGGTCACGCTACCGGCGGCGAGCATATCCGTACGAACGGTTTTCCAATCGCTCTCGGCGGGTCCGGAACGGTCGCCGGTGAAGGTCCAAACGAGCAGGATACCCAAAATCAATAACCAACCCCACAAAAAGGGGCTCGGTCTACCGGGCTGGGCGGGCGGTTTGGGAAGCGAGGGTTTGGGAGTGTTATTGCTCACTTTCGTAATGTGTTACGGGCGCGTCGGCCCAGAGTTCCTCCAATTTGTAGAAGCTGCGCATCTCGGTAGTGAAGATATGCACCACAACGTCGAAGTAGTCCATAGCAATCCACAAGGCGTTAGCAGCCCCGTCGACCCGCCAGACGCGCTGGTGCAATTTCTTTTCGACCTCCTCCTCGATACCGGCGGCAATGGCTGCTACTTGGGTGGTCGAGTCGGCGTTACAAATCACGAACCAAGAGCACAGAGCCCCGTCCGTGGCGGTCATATCGAGAGAAACAATGTTCTTACCTTTCTTATCCTGAATAGCTTCGATGATCGTTGTGAGTAGTTCCATCCCGCAAAGTTACGAATTTTTTTGGGATTCCAGAATGGCGTCCCGAAGAGCCGAAATTATAGAGTGTTTGACGTAGGTGCGACGAACCGCCAGAGCGATCTTACGAGAAGTAGCCCCCTTGGCCAAAGGCTTGAGCTGCTCGCGACGCTCGGCGGGAACGAAAGCGGTAGCCATCTCGGGAAGAATGGTCATACAATTTGTGCAATCGACGATGTGCATAATGGTCTCCAACGAGCCGCAATCGAAATTATAACGCCCCTTGACGGCACGCTTACCGGCGCAGAGCTCCAACACCTGGTCGCGAAGGCAATGACCCTGGGTGAGAAGGATCAGGTAGCGAAGGTCGATGTCCTCGATGCGGATGTTGGTGCGGTCGACAAGCTCGCTCGAAGGAGAGACGTAAGCGTGGAACCGGTCGCTGAACAGTTCGTATTCCATTATACCATCGGGAGTAGTGCCGCTCGAAACCAAAGCCGCGTCGAGAGAGTCGCGCCCGAGAGCCTCGCAGATAGGAACAGTATCCATCTCGAAGATCTCCAACTCTACGCGGGGATATTTGGCGATGAAGCCTGGAATGAAGCGGTGGATAAGGTAGGGCCCGATGGTGGGAATAACTCCGAGGCGAAGAGTACCGGAGATCTCACCTTTCAATTCATTGACAGACTCTTTGACGTAATTGTAAGACCGGATAGCCTCGCGAGCGTTATTCAAAACAACCTCGCCAGCCTCGGTAGGAATGACGGGTTTCTTGGTACGATCCAAAAGGATCACGCCCAGCTCCTCCTCCAGAGCCTTGATCTGCATCGACAACGACGGCTGGGTGACGAAGCACTGGCCGGCCGCAAGAGAAAAACTACCGCAATTAGCAACCGCAAGCAGGTATTCCAATTGAATTATGGTCATAACGGTATAGGTATCTTTTTAACTATTGATGCATAAAAAACTATGAAACACACAGCCACCGCTATCATAACGATAAAATAAGACAGCGCCAAAAGCAGTATCTTGAAAATGGTGGGCACGATGCGCGAACCGAAAACTCTGTGCAAACCGGCAACAGTGTAGGTCATCGGAATGATGAACACAAACCATAGCGAATGGTCGAACGACGGGAAAACCTTTTTGATCAAAAGCCACAACGAAAACAACAAAAACAAAAATGCGTGAAAATGGAGCGCAAAAATCAGATAATCAGCGTAATAATAATTCCGATTATAGAAAAATATCCGAACAAGCAGCGCAAAGAATGGCACCAAAATAAGCACCAGATAGGGTGCCCAGGAGTAGAGTGTCTCGAGGATCTCATCTTGGTCGAGCGAGGGACCATATTGTGCTGACTCCCCGAACCCGAGCTCGAATACTCCCACGTTCGAATCTTTGTCCGACTCTTCTACCTGATCCACAGCCACAGTTTCGGTCTCAGTCTCTATTTTGGGCGGAATATCCACACCCACCAGCAACGCGAAAAAGATGATGGTGAGAAACCAAAACAACTTGCTCGGGTGGACATATCGCGCTATCCGACCATCGAGATACTCTCTTGTCAACTTACCCGGAAAAGCAACGAGAGAAACGAGCGATCTCCACACCTTGTTATCCCACGCAAACACCACATCGAACGAGTTGTATACTATGTCGCTCACGCGACGACCCGTCCCCGCAAACAAATCCTGCCCGCAAATATGACAATAACGGCCGACCAAAACGGTGCCACAGTTACGACAAGTACACTTTACAGGAAGATTTTTCCTATTCACAACCGCAAAGATATAAATCTTATTTATATTTTCCTTTCCACAGTTGTGAGATACGCTCCGCGAAGCGTGCCTCGGTGGGGTTGTCCGTATTGGGTTCGTAGAAGCGGGTACCCTCCAGGCCCTCGGGCATAAACTCAAGGTCGGCGAACCCGCCCTCGAAGTCGTGGGCGTATTTATATCCTTTATGGTAGTCCAGATCCTTCATCAGTTTGGTGGGGGCGTTGCGAATGTGGAGCGGAACGGGGCGGTTGGTGGTGTCGCCATTGACGAAGCCCATCGCTTTTTCGATAGCAAGGTAGCTCGCGTTACTCTTGGGAGAGTTGGCAAGGTAGACCGTGGCCTCGGAGAGGACGATCCGTGCCTCTGGCATACCGATCTTATGAACTATGTCGAAGCACGCATTGGCCATCAACAGTGCGTTGGGATTGGCCAAACCGATATCCTCGGCGGCGAGAATGGCGAGGCGGCGGGCGATGAAGCGAGGCTCCTCACCACCGGCCAACATACGGGCGAGGTAGTAGACAGCCGCGTTGGGGTCGCTACCGCGGACGGATTTGATGAAAGCCGAGATGACGTCGTAGTGCTGCTCGCCGTTCTTGTCGTACAGGGCGATGTTCTGCTGGAGGGCGTCGGTGACGGTCTCGTCGGAGATTGTGATGCGGCCGTCGGTCGAAGCAGCGAGGATGTCGAGAATGTTGAGGAGTTTGCGAGCGTCACCGCCGGAGAAGCGGAACAGTGCCTCGGTTTCGATCACCTCCACGCCCCGTTCGCGAAGTTCCTCGTCGGTACCGATGGCGCGATCGAGAAGGATCTGCAAGTCCC
Source organism: Alistipes sp. UBA936 (assembly GCA_002293505.1). Classification (GTDB taxonomy): domain Bacteria; phylum Bacteroidota; class Bacteroidia; order Bacteroidales; family Rikenellaceae; genus UBA940. The sequence goes on from DBDI01000003.1 coordinate 43,186, forward strand.
CGTCGTCCATCGGTTTGAGAACGTAGACCTGACAGCGAGACAACAGAGGAGAGATAACCTCGAACGAGGGGTTCTCGGTCGTGGCGCCTATGAGAGTGATCACACCCTGTTCGACAGCGCCGAGCAGAGAATCCTGTTGCGATTTGTTGAAGCGATGGATTTCGTCGATGAACAGGAAAGGCGAGGGAGTGTTGAAGAACTGCTGCTTACGGGCACTCTCGATAGCCTCACGAACGTCCTTAACCCCGGCGGCAACGGCCGAAAGAGTGTAAAACGGGCGCTTGAGGGTGTTGGCAACCAGCCGAGCGAGGGTGGTTTTACCGACCCCCGGCGGGCCCCAAAGGATGAACGAGGGAACGTTACCGGTCTCCATAAAGCGCCGGAACACCCCGTTCTTACCCACAAGGTGCTCCTGCCCGATATATTCGTCGAGCGTGGTGGGTCGAAGGCGTTCAGCCAGAGGGCGGTTATTCATAGAGGTGCAAAGTTATAAAAAATTCTTATATCTTTGCGCCAATGAACCCCGGATTAATAGTATCACTGACATCCTTCCCGGCAGCCTTAGGCTGTGCTGCACAAGCGATAAGGTCGATACTCGAAGGAACGGTACTTCCCGACAAAATACTCCTCTACCTCACCGCATCGCAGTTTCCCGATCGTGTGCTACCGGACGAGATAGAGGCAATCGAGGCCAACGAGCCGCGTTTCGAGGTGCGGTTCTGGGAAGAAAACATACGCTCATACACCAAACTCGTACCTGCGCTGCACGACTTCCCGGAAGATATCATCATCACCATCGACGACGATGTGCGCTACGACCGGCGGCTGGTCGAAATGCTAATGAAGGTGCACGGGAAATATCCCGATGCCATCGTGGGACACAGGGTCAGGCGAATCGAATTCGACAGGGAAGGCAATCTGAAACCGTACGGCAAGTGGAAGCGGTACAAAAAAGAGCGATATGTGTTACGTTCGCTCAAGCCGAATTATCGGAACTTGGCAACCGGTGTGGGAGGAGTGCTATATCCACCGCACAGCCTCGATCCTGAGATGCTTGTTCCGGAACTGTTTATGAAACTCGCCCCGACGGTCGACGATATCTGGTTGTGGGCGTCAGCCGTGTCCCGCGGAACGAAAACAGCACCCGTGCCATTCGGAGCGTGGGAACAGGACGATATGGGAAAACCCGAAGATATAACCCTGATCAAGATAAATAATCGGTCGGGCGTAGATGTGAACCGGAATGTGACCGCCGCGATTCTCGACAAATATCCTGCGATCGAACAGCGGGTGGAAAAGAAGAAAACCCGCCTCGGTGGGTATTGAGGCGGGTTCGTTGTCTTATGGTGCGGGGTCAGGCCAGCTTTTCGAGGCGCGAGACGGTTTTGGCGATCTCGGCGTCGGAAAGAGTGTAGTTCTTGAGAGCCCCGGAGAGATACTGCTCGTAGGCGTACAGGTCGATAACCCCGTGGCCGCTCAGGTTGAACACGATCGTGCGGTCTTCGCCGGCTTCGCGAGCTTTTTCAGCCTCGTCGATCGCTGCGCGGATAGCGTGGGTCGACTCGGGAGCGGGAATGATACCCTCCGTCTTGGCGAACAAAACACCCGCGGCCAAAGACTCTACTTGCTCGATGTCGACAGCCTCGAACAATCCATCTTTATAAAGCTGGCTGGCCGTGGTGCCGGCGCCGTGGTAACGAAGGCCGCCCGCGTGGATGTCGGCGGGGTGGAACTCGTGCCCCAGAGTGAACATCGGGATTAGAGGAGTGAACCCGGCAACGTCGCCGAAGTCGTACTCGAACTTTCCGCGAGTGAGTTTCGGACAACAGGTCGGCTCGGCAGCTATCAAGCGGGTCTTACGGCCCTTGGCGAGGTTCTCGCGCAGGAACGGGAAAGCGATACCGCCGAAGTTCGAACCGCCGCCGAAGCAACCGATCACAACGTCGGGGTAGTCGCCCGTCATCTCCATCTGGCGCAGTGTCTCCTCGCCGATGATGGTCTGGTGGAGGATCACGTGGTTCATCACGCTACCGAGGCAGTAACGAGCGTCGGGGTGGGTCATCACCATTTCGACAGCCTCCGAGATGGCGGTACCGAGCGAGCCGCCGTCATTGGGGTTTTCGGCGAGGATCTTACGACCGGCTTCGGTGGTGTCGCTGGGCGAGGGGAACACGTCGGCGCCCCAAGTGTTCATCATAGATTTACGGTAGGGCTTCTGCTCGTAACTGACCTTAACCATATAGACACGAAGGTCGAGCCCGAACATCTCCGCAGCCATAGACATAGCCGAACCCCACTGTCCGCCGCCGGTCTCGGTGGTCATACGGTTGAGGCCCTGAGCGGCGGCGTAGTAAGCCTGAGGAACGGCGCTATTGGGTTTGTGTGACCCGGCGGGGGAGACGCTCTCGTTCTTGAAGTAGATCTTGATGCCGGAAGGAAGGTCGAGGGCCTTTTCGAGTTCCGAAGCGCGAACCAACGGAGTACATCTCCAGATACGATATATGTCCTGCACGCGCTCGGGAATGTCGATAAAGCGCTCGGTGGACATCTCCTGATGGACCAGCTCCTCGACGAAGATGCGGTTCATCAACTCCTTGGTGACGGGCTGTTTGGTGCCCGGGTGGAGAAGGGGCAGAGGACGATTGGGCATATCGGCCACGATGTTGTACCATTGGCGGGGAAGCTCGTTGTCCGGAAGAAGAATTTTCTTTGTTTTCATAGTGCTTATGGTTTAAAGGTTAAAAAAATGCAATAAAAAAAGCCCGCTGTTTTCAGTAAACAACGGGCTATCCATATATAAATACAAACTTAGCGCATCATTGTTTACCAAACAACAATTGCCACCACCAAGACTGTATGTTCTGTACGTTCATCCGAGTGCAAAGATAAATACGTTTTGTTTAAAAACCAAGCTTTTTTGTTAAAAAAAATTTTATTATCTTTGTGAGTTCGATTATGCAACTGCTTTGGGCGATATTTTTTTGGACCACATTCGTGGGGAACTTGTCGCTGAGAGTAAGTGAGTTAGAGGTATGCTCGCCCCGTGTACCCGAGGGCTTCGACGGATACCGAATCGTACACATCTCGGACTTGCACACGAACTCCGACCACGCGGGGCGATATGAAAGGATGGTGAAGAGGGTCGGAAAGGCGAGGGCCGATCTGATTGTGAACACGGGCGACCTGGTGACGATATCGCACGAGGAGCTCAAGCCGGAGATGATCGAGATATACTCAGGACTGATGGCGCCGGACGGAGTGTGGAGCGTGTGGGGAAACCACGACTTGGGATTCTACATCCACGGGGCCGACTCGGTGGCGCTGACGGAGAATTTCGAGAGGATGAGGCAGAAGGTGGCACGGATGGGGTGGAGGACGCTGTCGGACGAAAGCGTATACATACGCCGAGGCAGGAGCGACGGGGGTAGCGATTCGATACTGCTGACCGGGCTCGACTTCCCGCACGACGGGATGCACCGGGGACACAATACGATGCTGGCGGGGGTCGATATCGATGCGGCGTTCGAAGGAGTGGAGGGGCGGCCGTTCAATGTCGTGATGGCGCACACGCCGCAAATGTGGCGCAGGGTGACCGAGCGGGGAAGGGGGGACGTAACGATGAGCGGACACACCCACGCGATGCAACTCAAGGCGCTGGGCTGGTCGCCGGCACAGTATCTGTATGAGCACTGGAGCGGACGCCACGAGGATGAAGAAAAAAATGTGCTCTACGTCAACGATGGCATAGGATATGTCGGTATCCCCCTGCGTGTGGGTGCCCGACCGGAAATAACGATCTACACACTGAAACGATGCGAATAATTATCTCTGCGGCAATCTCACTGGACGGCTATCTGGACAACAGCCGCGAAGGAGAACGCCTGATCCTCTCCTCGCCCGAGGACTGGAGAGCCGTACACTCGCTCAGGGCCGAGTGCGATGCAATTCTGGTGGGGGCCGAAACAGTCCGGCAGGACAATCCCGCGCTGGTGATACGTGACCCCAATCTGCGAAAGAAGCGTCTGGCCGAGGGACGTACGGCCGACATTATGAAAGTGGTGGTGAGCGGAAGCGGAAAGGTCGACCCGCAATCGAAATTCTTCACCGAAGGAGAAGGCCAAAAAGTTGTCTTCACAACGGGTGACGTCTCACCAAGGCTGTCGGAAGTAGCGACGGTGATTTCTCGCCCGGAACTAACGTCGGTGGGGATTATGGTAGAACTGAGACGGATGGGGGTGCGGACCGTGATGATCGAGGGAGGAAGCAAGACTCTGTCAATGTTCCTGCGGGAGAAAGACTGGGACGAGATGAGGCTCGCGATAGCTCCAATACTCGTGGCCGACCAAAGAGCCCCGAGGCTGGTGGCAGACGGACACTATCCGCCAATGTCGCTGGTGAAGACCGAAAAACTGGGCCAAACCTCAGTACTGCACTTCGTGAACAGGACGCAACACAGGGTCGACTGCAACTACCTGTCGCGCTCGGTGCACAACAGCCGGATGTGTGAGGCAGTGCCGGAACGATACAGCGTTGGGGCGGTGTTGGTGACAAGGGACGGTCGCGAATTCGACGGCTACACGGGCGAAACAGCGCCCGAAAACCACGCCGAAGAGGAAGCAATAGCAAAAGCATTGGCCGCAGGAGCCGACCTGCGGGGAGCATCCGTGTACAGCACCATAGAACCCTGTACGGAGCGGCGCTCAAAGCCCGAAACCTGTTCCGATCTGATCCTGCGCCACGGAATCGAGCGCGCGGTGTTCACCGTCCGCGAACCGACAAAACTCGCCAAGTGCAACGGCATAGACAAGCTGGCCGACGCTGGAGTCGAGGTGGTGGTGATCCCGGCGCTGACCAACGAAGTGCTGGAGATAAACGCCCACATTCTGGGGGGAGTCTGATAAGCAGAGAGATGACAGTCGAAAAGTTGTGGACACGGAGCTATGTGACGATCTGCATAGCCAACTTCCTGATGTGCTTCGCGTTTTATATGCTCGTGCCCACGCTGCCGTTCTATTTGGAGGAGATGTTCGGCGCGGGACGGACGACTATCGGGATAATTCTGTCGTGCTACACCGTGGCCGTGTTGTGCGTGAGGCCGTTCGCGGGCTGGATCGCCGACACGTTCCAGCGAAAAACACTCTACATTTTTGCGTATTTTCTTTTCATCTCATTCTTCGTGGGGTATCTTGTGGCCGGGACGCTGCTCGTGTTCGGGCTTTTGAGGGTGCTGCACGGTTTCGCGTTCGGAACGGTGACCACGACCGGCAACACCCTCGTGATCGACATTATGCCCTCTTCGCGACGAGGCGAAGGGCTGGGATACTACGGGGTGATGAACAACCTTGCGATGAGTATCGGGCCGATGATCGGACAGTTCATCTCCGCGTCGGGAAACTACGACACCATTTTCCTGTGCTCGCTCGCCTCGGGCGGACTGGGGCTGGCCTTTGCCGCGAGTGTGAAGGCGCCGCGGGTCGTGCCCAAGACGATGACGCGAGGGGTGTCGACGGACAGATTCATCCTGCGGGCGGGGCTTCCGGCCTGCGGGGCGATGATGCTGATGGCGGTGCCGTGGGGAATGACGATGACCTTCATCGCTATGCACGCCAAGGAGCTGGGGCTGGTTGCGAACACGGGATATTTTTTTACGGTGATGGCCGTGGGGCTGATCATCTCGCGCATCGGCAGCGGCAAACGCGTCGACCGGGGGCAGATCACGCAGGTGATATTTCAGGGGATGCTGGTGGTGTTCGTCGGAATCCTGTGCGAGGCTTTTCTGGCATTGGCGGCCGGGGCGAGTCTTTCGTGGGCCTACGCGGTCTACTTCGCAGCCGCGTTCTTCATCGGGTTCGGCTACGGGACGATGTTTCCCGCCACCAATACGCTGTTTGTCAACCTCGCTCCGAATGAACGGCGCGCAACAGCCAACGCAACATATCTGACCGGCTGGGACGTCGGCATCGGTTCGGGGATGTTCTTCGGGGGCCGCATCGCCGAGTACTGGGGACTGGGCACGATTTACTTCGTCGACATCGCCCTATCCGCCCTGGCCATCGCCTGGTTCGCCCTCTACGTCACACCACACTATCACAGGAATAAGTTGAGGTAACCGAAGGAGAAAGCCCGAACGGAAGTTCGGGCTTTCTTTTGTAGTTTATTCCTCGGTTTCGGTTCCGGTTCCTCCATCGGGGAGTTGTAGGGTTGGGGAAGTTGGTTGGCGACGTAGAGGTAAACCGTTGTCCAATCGGAAATTAGGCCGTTTTTATGGGCGCGGCACTTGACCGGGTAGAGCATCGGGCCGGAGTACGGGTCAGTGTCAAGTCCGAAATAGCGGTCGGTGCTCGTGTAGGGCGGGAGGTAGGGGCAATCCCATTCGTAAGTCTCGCCCGGATTCCCGCCGCCATCCACGCCGAAATAAGCCGTACTGCCCGGGGTGACCCAAAAAGTCGGGTACTGCATCATACCCTGCAACACCCGCTCCAACTCGTACCCCTGAAGCCGCTGACCACCACCGCAAGATATCGAGGGAGGAGAGGGAGGCTGAGAACTGGCAGCCAAGACGGCTGCGTACGCATCCACCAGACCGTAACCCATTTGCTCGTTCCACGTTCCGTTCGGGCGACCCGATGTCGTCGAATAGTTGTACCCTCCGACCTTGCGGGCCGTCCTCTCGATAATGTTGCTTATCTCCCAAGCGGTAAGGGTCGGCTTAACCGACAACATCAATGCCGCAACTCCGGAAACATATGGTACAGCGGAGGAGGTGCCATTATAGGACGCAGTATCGTTACCAGGCATTGTCGACAGGACACCGACGCCAGGGGCCATCACATCTAATGCCGAGCCATAGCTGGATTTATACCATCTGCTACCATTAGGTTCAACTGCACCCACTGCCAATATGTCGGTATGGGAGTTAGCAGGGTAACTCATTTGGATGAACGCTGGGTGATTATTACCCTCGTTACCAGCCGAAAACACAACAACACAGCCTTTACGATTTCGACCCAATCTAAGAGCATCTGCAATAGCCCTGTCCAGAACGGCACTCTGAATCATATTATACACCGACCCGCTGCCATCTCCCCATGAGCAACTGATCACATCTGCACCATTTTGCCAAGCCCAATTAATACCACTTGCAAGCTCTCCGGAAATTGTTGTAGTGACGGCCAAATCGTGACTGACCCGTAGTATCTTGGATTCATAAGCAACACCCATTACCTGAGAACCGTTTCGCTCTGATGATATTATGCCAGCTACATAAGTTCCATGAAATTTCCCAGACTTAAAAACGCTGGGAGATTTTTTACCCTGTGCATCCCAACTGGGAGAAATAATAATGTTAGCATCTAAATCATTGTGATCCGCATCTATACCCTGATCCACTACCGCCACTTTAATACCCGCACCTCTCGTAATCTCCCAAGCAGGAATGACATTGATATCTATGTCAGAATAAGTGAGATTATCCAATCCCCATTGCTGACTGAACATTGGGTCGAAATTATTGGCAGAATTTGGGGCAAAGTCGAACATAAACGCCGGATCGACGTCATCGAACAAGCCGGTTTCGTAAAAGTAATTACTCGCCTCTATGGAACTGCTGAAGTCCGAACCGAGAATCGACAAAACAAACCAACAAGGAGTGTACGGAATCTCCTCCCGAACCTGAACTCCCAACTGAGAAGCCATCTTGTTGAGCACACCAATGTCACCACTCTGTTTGAGTTTGAGGTAGAAAATATCCGACGTACCGATAGGTTCCGCGCCCTGACCACGCTCGAAATAAGGCATCGCAGTTTTGACCTGTTTGCCGGCTTTCAGAGAAAGTGTCGCCACGGCAGACTTCGACGACTTTGTCAGTTTGCCGTCCGTGGCTATGACATTCACATATTTATCGTTGCGGGTCAGTGGGATCTTTTCGCCCTGATACCAATAGTAATCCGTCGGGGCGGAAACAGCGGCACGAGTTGCGAGATCGGTTGTCGCAGGGTCGGGAAGCTCCTCAACAAGGTCTTGGCAGGAAACAACAACGAAAGAAAGAAGAAGCAGAAAATAAAGTTTTTTCGTTATCAGTTCCTCGTTATTTTGAGTTCTACTTCACTGTTTACAGGCAATTTATCAACAACAACAGCTACATACCAAATAGATTCCAACGTAGCCAAACTGCTCTGCATTTCAATGGTCATAGCATAGTCCCTCTCTTGAAGATATTTCAGACCTTGTTTAATAGGATAATTCATATTCGATTCCATACCATAGGCCAATACCAGTGTTTTCTTTGCGAAATCTATGGGCGGATAATCACCCGCGACATAGCTTTCAAACTCCTCAGTATTGTGTATAACAACTATTTCGCCGTCACTCTGACTCTCTACATCAAGAGTTACAACCCACTCTGCATTAGTTCCATCCAATGAGTATTCCTCAAATGGAACATCCTCTGCTTCGGCCCATTTATCGTCATCTTGAAACTGCTCGGATTCTTCGAGCCTTTTAGGTTGTTCGGACGATTTTGACTCGTCGCTACCGCACGCTACGCACACCAGCACATAACACAACAATATCAGAAGTTTTTTCATAGATTACGCCAATCTAAAACGATTAATCTCCGACACAAAGTTAGAAACTATTTTTCAAATACCCAAATCACTGACAGTAAAAATGTTGCTTCGCAGCATCTCCGTCGCCAACCAACCCAACAAGAAAGCCCGAGCGAAACGCTCGGGCTTTCTATATTAAAACGGAAATCTGTCAGTGCCGATGACCGCGGTGGCCGCCGGAAGAAGGCATCTGGTAGAGGCTCATATCAGTGGAGCCGTGTTTACCAAACATACGAAGGTTCCAAACGAACTTAACGCCGAAGTAACGACCAACAGCAGAGTTGATTTCGTTCTGGATATACTGGGCGTAAGAGCGGCGGCGGAAAGATACGTTCTGGTTGAAGATGTCGCTGACGAACAGAGAAACCTCGCCCAACTGGCTGCGAAAAACTTTCTTACCGACACCGGCGTTGGCGATGAAGTAGTGCTGGGAGAAGGGCTGCCCGCGAAGAACGTCGTAGGAGTTGTAAGCAGCGTTACCCGAAAGAGTGAAACCACCGGCGAAGACGAACTTGAACTCGGCGCGAACGCGGTGGCGAAGGTAGTCGCTGTTACTCAGGTCGGAGAAGGTGTTGCGGACGTTGTTGTAAGAGATGCCGTAGCTGAGGCGGAAGTCGACCTTCTCGGAGATGTTACTACCCAGAGTGAGGCCGGCGCCGGAAGCGAGCGAGCGAGAGAAGTTGTCCTCGTAAGCGGGTGCAGCCATACCCTCCCTCCAACGACCGATCTGAGAGGGAGTCTCCTGGTACGACACGTCGGCGTTGACGTTGAGGTTCGAGTGGAGGAAGTTAACCGGGAAACCGTAATCAACCCCGAAGCGAGTTGACCACTGGCCATCCATATTGACGGGCTCGGTGTAACGCCCGACGGCGTCGAGAGTCTCAACCACGTTACCCTCGGCGTCGGTCACCTCAAATCCGGGCGACTCGCTGATCGTGCGGCTGACGATGGCGTTGGTGGTGTATGAAGCCCCGATGTTGAGGGCAAGAGTACGGCCCTTTTCGGTGTTGGGAATGATCAGGCGGGTGTAGAGCATATTACCGTACGAGGGGCGAAGGTCGGGGTTACCCTTACGGATGTTCTGAACGTTGGAGATGTCGGCCACGTCCTGCAGGTCGGTGATCTGTGGGTTGCGGGTGCGCGAGTGGAGGAAAACTCGGATCGAGGGCCCATGGTTCCACTGCGAGTTGAGCATCACCGAGTAAGTGAGGTTCTTGAAGTTGTCCGAAAGCTCCATCGGCACGGGCAACTCGCGCTGGCTGTCGAAGGTTACGTATTGGTAAGCAACGCCGGCCGAAAGGGTGGTCTCGCCGCGCTGCATACGGTAGCCTGGGCCCATACGGTGGATGACATAGGTGCTGTTGTAGACGCCCGAGAGCTCAGCGTCGGGAGTGGAGTAGTAAGCCTCGTCCGAGGGGTTCCACAGGTAGGCTTTACGGTCGATGTCGGCCCAGTTGTAATTGACGCTATAATCGAAGTTCAACAAGGAAGCGTTACTGATGGGCTCGGTGTAGGTCGCGCCGACGTTCACACCCCAGTCGAGGTTCTTCGAGGGAGTGGTTTGGCGGACGTAGATGTGGGAGCCGTCGGCATCGAGCTCCTGACGCTGCGAGAAGCTCTCGCCCTTACGGTCGTCGGGGTCGTAACCGCTGTTGACGAAGAGCGAAAGAGTGCGGCCCGGTTTACCAAGGCGGACGCGGTAGTTGATGCTCAAGCCCATCATATAACCCGACTCGTCGCGCTCGCTCCAATTACCAAGGGTGATGTTACTGCTCTGGTCGACGGGGTAGTAGGTCTCGGTACCGACGCGGTCGGAGCTGTTACCCTGGAAGCGAACGAACGGGCGGATACGAAGCTCGTGGAACGAGTTGGGTTTGAAGTCGATGCGGGCGTTCAAGGCGTGGTTACGGTTCAGAGAAGTGCGAAGAGTGTTCGAACTGTAATTGAGGTAGCGGGCGTCGTCGGTCTGGAAGTACTCGCGCTCGATGATTCCACGGTTCTCCGAGTCGGTGATGTTGAACGAGTAGGAGGCATCGATCTTCCACTGGTTGCGTTTACCGAGTTCGTCTATGTAGTTGGCCTGAAAGCGACCAACCTTGGCGATGCCGTCGTCGTCTCCGGCGCCGAGAATGTCGTCAGTGGTGAAGTGGCGCTCGTTGAGGTTGTTGACCGTTCCGCCGATGGTAATCTTGGCGTCGCCGTGGAAGATACTCACGTTACCGCCGACCATACCCAGGTGGCGGGCTTTGTCGTCGGAGTTCTCGGGCGGCTCGATACCGTAAAGGCCCGACACCTGACCCATAACCCCCTGGCGCATATTCTCGCGAGTGGTGATGTTTATGGCTTTGTAGCCCTCACCGTCGTCGATACCGGTGAACTCGGCGTTGTCCGAAAGTTTGTCGAACACCTCGATGGACTTGACAACTTCGGCGGGAAGAGCGGCGATGGCGGCGTTGACATCCTCGCCGAAGAACTCGCGACCGTCTATGAGGACTTTCTTAACAGCCTCGCCCTGAGCCTCGACGGTGCCGTCCTCGACCTTGATGCCGGGCATCTTCTCAAGAAGGCCGGACACGCTGGCGTCGCCGGCAACCTTGTAAGCGTCGGCGTTATATATAAGGGTGTCACCACTGACCGATGTGCGAAGGGCAACGGCTTCCTTGACGATGGTGGCGATCTGGATACCCTGACGAAGAAAAAGAGTGTCGAGGGTAGCGCGACCGGAACCGATCTCGGTTTGCAGGGTCTCGGGTTCGTAACCGATGAGCGATGCGGTAATGGAGTAATGGCCGGGAGTGAGGCCGGTGTAGAAAGTACCGCCCGCGCCGGTCACAATGTGAGTAACGGCGGTCGAGTCGGCCTCGGGAGAGATCGCAACGATGGCGCCGATGATACTGGAACGAGTCTCGGCATCGGCAACAACGCCGGAAACGGTTGAACGTCTTTGAGCGTGGGCGGCAGACAGAGTGGCGAGAACGAGCAGGGCGGAGAGTATGATCCTTTTCATAAAATACTTAAGGTTTGAGCCACAAAGGTACTCAAACGACTGCGGAAGGCACCCGGCAAGACGGCGAATCGCCAAAAACGGACGGTGAGCGGGGATTAGTATTCGGTGAACCAACGGCGAAACTCGGGCACGCGATCCTTACTGACAACGATACGCTCGGGAGTCTTGACCTTGAGGTTCAAAGACAAACGGCTGCCGAACCAAACGCTGATGTCGGCAATGACCCGGCGAGAGACGATGAACTGGCGATTGGCCCGCCAAAAATCGCGCTCGGGAAGAATTTTTAACAACTTGTCCAAACTACGATCCATAGGGAACGACTCGCCCGAGAAGTCGAAAGCACGGACGCGTTCGCCCGATGTGTGGAAGAAAGCAATGTCCTCGACCCGCAGAGGGATGATCTTGTCGCGAACGGGAACAAGGAACGTCTTCTGCAACTCGGCAACCTTATGGTGGTGCTCGGCGAGTTCCGAACCGGACAGGCGATGCAACTTCTCGACAGCCCGCCGAACCTCGGCCTCTTTGATGGGCTTGAGAAGGTAGTCGATACTGTTGACCCGAAAAGCCTCAAGAGCATATTGGTCGTAAGCGGTGGTGAAGATTATCGGGCAGGTGACGGCCACGCTGTCGAAGATACGGAACGACTCGCCGTCGGCCAGGTGGATGTCGACGAACAAAAGGTCGGGCGAAGGGTGGGCCGAGAACCACTCGACGCTCTCGGAGACACTTTCGAGCGTGGCAACGATCTGAGCCTCGGGCAACACTTTACGGATGATTGCAGCAAGGTTGCGGGCGGCGGCGGTCTCGTCCTCTATGATAACGATTTTCATTTAATGAAGGGCAATTTCACGGTGAACATTCCGCCGTCGGTGGAGACCTCGATGCCGCGTCCGGTGAGCAACTGCCAACGGTGAGAAAGGTTTTCGAGGCCGATACCGGTGCCGTGCTCGGGCGAAAGTTTCGGGTTGACGGGATTGGAAACAACGACGAAGTCACCGGAGGTGCGGATCGAGATGTGAAGAGGTTTGGAGCGAGTGATTGAGTTATGTTTGACGGCGTTCTCGATCAGAGGCTGGATAGAGAAGGTGGGCAACATCCAGGCCAACTTCTCGGGCTCGACGTCGATGTCGATAAACAGTTTCTCGTCGTAACGAACCTCCAACAGGTATTTGTAAGCCCCGACGAACTCCAACTCCTGCCCGAGTGTGGTAGTTGTGGTGGGCTCACTGTGGATGGCGTAACGGAATGTGTCGGCAAGGCGGTCGATGTATGTGAGCGCGTCATCGGTCTTACCCTCACGAACGAGCGACGAGAGGGAGTTGAGAGAATTGAACAGAAAGTGGGGGTTGATCTGGTTAACGAGGGTGATGTAACGCAGCCGCTCGTTCTCCAACAGGATGTCCTCCTTTTGGTAGATCAACTGGTAAGTACGGCCGTACAGAAGCGCGAACACCAACACGAACGAAAACTTCATTATGTCGAGCTGGAAGACGTTCGGAAGGTTCATTGCGGTGATGACCAATTCGCCCGATCGAGGCCGCATAACGGGCAGGCACAACCACAGAATGACGGCGATGACGACAGCGTAAGCAGCGCGTGTGAGGTAGAACCGCATAGACGTTCGGCGAGAAGCCCCGGCAGTCATAACAGTCAACAGGATAAAAGCGTACAGAAGGTAGTAAGCCAATTGGAGCGACATCACCCCGTGATCGCTGGGCCGGTCGTACAGCTCGCCGTAATCGAACGGAACTCCGTCGATCTCCTCCACGCGCCACATCTGGTGGTTAGCCCCGGGAACCCGAGGGTCGCGAGCAATGACCTTCATTTGAGAACCGTCCTGCAGGGAGAAGCGGCGGATCAGGCGCCCGATAACGTAGATACTGTCGGTGTGGGCGTCGGGAAAGTCGTCACATATAATATAACCGTAACCGTCAGGCGAGATGTGCAGGATGCCGGTGTGGGAAGTGTCCTTACCCTCGGGCAACCAACCGGGAGCAGCCCCGAAGTCGCGACGCTCCTGCTCGCGAATCGCCAACAAGTACGAAAAGTTGACCACGAGGCAGATAACCACCGCCAGAAGCGCATTAATGATCAGCGTGTTGTATTTTCTTGGCAGCGCCATCACCACAAAGATAAATATTTTTTGTAAATTCGCGAAAACTTCTGATCCGAAATGCTATGTTTCTGAAACCGTTTAGTGTGTTGGCTGCGGCGCTGTTTGTTGTCTGTCTGTTGACTGTGGGCTGCACCAAGCCGAGTGTCGTACCCGAAAAATCCGAACCCGAGAACAAAGAAGTGAGAGTCAGCGGAGTGACGCTCGACCGAAGCGTGTTGAACTTGAAGGTCGGGCAGCGAACAGTGCTTGCTCCGGGAGTCTTGCCACAGAATGCAACCGACAAGGATGTGGCTTGGGGGACGGGCGATGAGGCGGTGGCGGTGGTTTCGACGACGGGAGAGGTGAGCGCGGTGGGTGCAGGCGAAACAGTGATAGAAGTCATAACCGAAGATGGCTCACACAAGGCTACGTGTCGGGTCGTTGTCGAGGAGGGGCCGGGCGATGGAGAAGGTCCAGGTGATGGAGACGGCGACGGTGACGGCGGGGGGCCGGGTGATGGAGAAGGCCCAGGTGATGGAGACGGGGACGGTGACGGCAAGGGAGATAATCCGGGAGATGGTGATGGTGATGGTGATGGTGATGGTGATGGTGATGGTGATGGTGATGGTGATGGTGATGGTGATGGTGATGGGCCGACCGACCCGAAAGACCCGGAGCTGCCGACCGCGGGAACGATTGGCGGACTGAGATGGGAGTTCGAAGAGGCGACGGGAGTGCTGATGCTCAGGGGAGAGGGAGCGCTACCAGATTATACGGCGGCGGCGCCTGCACCGTGGGCAGGGCACGAAGGCGCGCTTGTAGGGCTGGTTGTGGGCGAGGGAGTGACGCGGATCGGTGCGGGAGCGTTTGCAGGATTTGAGCAGCTGGTGGATGTGTGGGTCGAGGCGACGGTGCCACCCGAACTGGGCGAGGGAAATTTCGATGCCTGGGGTGACACGCTGCATCTGCCGGAGGGCGCGCTGGAAGCGTATCTATTCACCCCGTGGTGGAACGCGTTTAGCAACAGATACTAAAAAAACCTCCCCGGCGTGGGGAGGTTTTACAATGTTATTCTTCTTCTTCGCGGTGCATCGCTTCGACGTAGACGGCGTGCTGCATAGCTTTGCGCTTGTCGACCGATGGCTTGGAGAAATACTGGCGGCGGCGAAGTTCTTTGAGTACACCGGTGCGCTCGTATTTGCGTTTGAATTTCTTGAGAGCGCGTTCGATGTTGTCGCCCTCTTTGATAGGCATAATTATCATTGTTGCAGTGTGTTTAGTTAGTTAAAAATAAGGTAGGGTCGGAGCCTCGAGAGCTCTCGTGCGGTAAAAATATCGTCTTCTATAAGTTCCTCAGCTGTACGCCAACCTCCCTTCAATTGCCTTTGTTTAAGCAGTTTACGCAATGCCTCGGGCCGAATATATGGATGAGCCGCGAGGACATTTGCGGGTGCAAAGTTAATCGCAATTTTCTGAATTGCAAGCGTGTCGACGAAAATTTGATTCAAGATGCGTTCGTAATTCTGCTCGGTCATCCCGCGGATCTCGGCTAGTTGCAGGGGACTGGCAAATCCGCCGAGGCGCGTGCGATAGGCAATGATACGACCGGCGGTTAGGGCACCGATGCCGCTGACCGAGACGAGAGCGGCCGAGTCGGCGGAATTCAACTCGACAAGGGCACGGGCTGGTGAACCCGTCAGTCTGCCGCCCTCCCACTCCCCTGCGGCGGGCTGAAAGTTGCGTTCGCTCGTTTCGCCCTTCGCTGGCGGCGGATTTTGTCTCGGCGCGGTGGGCTCTTGTTGCGCGAAGGGCTTCAGTCGGAACCGCTCACCTATTATAATATAGGGCCGCAGGCGGACGTACATCGCTTCGGAGACCTGGTAACAAGCCGCGAAATCCTCGGGAATCTGGAAAACCTTACCGCGCTCGCGGTATTTGACGATGCCGAGAGCCTCGCCGCGGGTGAAGCCGAGGCGCATCAAATCGTGGAACTCAACAGTATTTGGGTCGAAAGAAAAAAGTTGTGGCGCCGAGGAGGCGGGTTCTTCGGTGGGCGCAACATCCCTCGGGCTTACGTCATCGCTCGGAACGGCGGGGGGAGGTTGTTGGCGAGAAATTGCCGACTCTTGATCTTGGGGAATAGAAACAGTGATTCCGCCTTTTGCGGACGGTCGGGCGATCTCCCAAGCCAACCACGAGGCGACAGCCAACAGAGGCAACAACCACAACAAGGCACGAATCTCGGTTCGCGGAGGAGCCATAGAGGACGAAGTTTTTGTTTATAAAAAAGACCCCCGGCTGCTAAGCATCTCACATCATAGCACACAGAATAGCTAAAAAGCACCCTTACCGAGGGCCTAACCTCAGTTTGAGTACTTCTTAGCTAATCAAATTTGATGCTATAACAAGCGTGAGATGCTTGGGTGCAAAGATAGTTAAAGTTTTTGGTAGCGCGTAGAGGGTGAGGGTAAAAAATCGCCTAAGCCGTACTCCGGCCAACGAGCGTTGACGAGCGCGATCGTCGCGGGATCCATCACCGTCACACCGGGCCAGCGGGAGGGGTGGTCGGCCGGTCCGGGGAGTTTCGAGCGGCAATCGATAGTCACGCTGGAGCCTTCGATCGAGATGTCGCGCGCGGGGTCGAGATTCGCAAGACCGAGCCAGAGCTTCTCATAAAACGATAGCCCCTCGGCCGCAGGGTCGAAGAGGAACCGGAAGTCGGGGCGGGCAGATCGGGGTGTGGTTGCGTCGATGAGCAGTTTGCTGCCAACGCCGGGAGTGGCGGTAGCGTGGTCGAGCACGTCCAGAACCCCGTGGCCGAAGTGGAGGTCGCGCTCAGGGTCGATGCCGAGGACGAGGTCGAGCAGAGCAGCTTCGTCACGAATGGGAAAGTCGGCGGGTGTGGCGATGAGAACCTTGTTGAACATCATCTGCCCGGCACCCCATAGAGCGCTGGCAACTTTCTCGGCCTGACCGGCATAAGCGCTGTCGATAGCAACGACGGCAAGGTTGTGTGCCACGCCAGCGGGAGGCATATACAGGTCGCGAACCTCGGGCTGGAGAGCGCGGCGGATGGGAGGCAAAAATATCTTTTCGGTAGCAGCGGCGAACCAAGCATCCTCCTGAGGCGGAACACCGACAAGTGTGGCGGGAAAGACGGCGTCGCGGCGGTGGGTGATGGTCTCAATATGGAAGGTGGGGTAGGGGTCCTCGAGGGAGTAGAATCCGGTGTGATCGCCGAAAGGTCCCTCGGTGCGAAGAGGCTCGGAGGGGTCGACCCAACCCTCGATCACGAAGTCGCAATCGGACGGAACCCAGATGTCGTTCGTAAGGCACTTGACCAACTGCACAGGACGGCCGCGAAGGAATCCAGCCAGAAGGTATTCGTCCATCCCGTCGGGCATCGGGGCGGTGGCAGCGTAGGTGTAAACGGGGTCGCCGCCGAGGCACACCGAGACGGGCATACGGGTGATGCCGAGGCGTTTGCAAGCGGCGAAATGGCGGGCGCCGGTCTTGTGGATGTGCCAGTGCATTCCGGTGGTGCGCTCGTCGAAAACCTGCATACGATACATCCCGACGTTGGGCGAGCCGGTCTCGGGGTCGAGAGTGTGAACGAGCGGCAGGGTGATGAACCGACCACCGTCCCCGGGCCAACATTTGAGGACAGGCAACGAATCGAGCCCGCCCGGGAGGGTAACCTGCTGGCAGGCGCCGCGATCGGAAGTGTGGCGCGGAAACCATTTTGACATCTGTGCCAGCAGAGGGAGGGCGCCAGCTTTTGCAGCCAGAGAACCGCGAGGTTTGAGGGCTTCGGTCAGAATACCGTCGAGGCGGGCGGAAATGGAGTTCAAAGAGTCGGCCCCGAGCGCCATAGAGATGCGGCGGGAAGAGCCGAAAAGGTTGGTGGTGACGGGGAACCCAGTACCGGTATTCTCAAACAATAGAGCGGGCCCGCCAGAGAATCCACCCCTTGCGCCACCCTTACAGACGCGGTCGGTGATCTCGGCGATCTCCAACAACGGGTCGACCGGTGCCGATATTCGCACCAATTCGCCCGAGCGCTCCAAAAGATTAATGAACATTTAAGAGCAAAGATAGGATATATTTGTTAATTTTGTGCGCAAATTTCGAAACCGACAACAACAAACCTAAAACAAATAAAACAAACTTATGGCAGAAAAAGAAAAGCTGTTCAGTGAGTTTCCACCAGTGCCTACGGCCGAGTGGGAAGCCGTCATCGCAGCCGATTTGAAGGGCGCCGATTACGACAAAAAGCTGGTCTGGCGAACTGGCGAAGGGTTCGACGTGAGACCCTATTACAGGGCGGAGAACCTGAAGGACATTCCCTATTTGGAGAGTGTTGCGGGGCAGGCGCCTTATTTGCGCGGAGTGTGCGAGTGCAACGACTGGAGGGTGCATCAGACTATTTCAGTTAATGATGTGCGTGAGGCTAATTCGCAGGCGCTGACGGCTTTGGATGGCGGTTGTAATTCGATAGGTTTTTGTGTATCGAAAGAAGATTTTTCGGCAGGGGATCTCGATGCGCTGCTTTCTCAGGTGGTTATCGGGGCGATAGAGATCGTTTTTCAAGGCAAAGGGATCCGTAACGTCGCCGGATTGGTATTCGACAAGTTGGAGGCGATGAAGATCGACCCGGCCGAAGTGCGTGTGTCGTTCGCAATAGACCCGATAGTGAAAAATCTGACGCTCAAGGGCGAGTTCGGATGTTGCGCGGACGGGACGAAGTGTTTCAGTGCTATTGGTGAGCTTGCGAAGAAGTTTGAGAAGTATCCGCACGTAAAATTGGTGACGGTGAGCGGTGATAAATTCAACGCCTCGGGTTCGACCATAGTCCAGGAGCTGGCCCTCGCGATGGCGGCAGGCAAGGAGTATCTGGAAAACGGAGTTCCGGCCGACAGGATGCGTTTTTCGTTGTCCGTCAGTTCCAACTATTTTATGGAGATCGCAAAGTTCCGCGCGGCGCGGGTGCTGTGGAGTGAGATAGCGGATGCGAAAATTTTCTCCCATGCGGTCACTTCGAAGTGGAACCAGACCGTCTACGATCCGTACGTGAATATGTTGCGCGGAACGACCGAAGCTATGAGCGCGGCCATTGCGGGGGTTCATTCGCTGGAAGTGGTGCCGTTCGACGCGTCGTTCGAGAGCTCGACAGAGTTCAGCCGCCGTATTGCACGCAATGTTCAGCTGCTGTTGAAGCACGAGGCCCATTTCGACAGCGTGGTCGACCCGTCGGGTGGTTCGTATTATATTGAAAATCTGACCAACAGCATTATTACCGAGGCACGCAAACTGTACGAGCAGATTGGTTCTATGGGGGGATATGTGGCTGCGTTTAAGAGTGGGTTCGTGGTCGAGACGGTCGAGGCTTCGGCGGCGGCCAAGGACAAGGCGGTGGCGACGAGGCGCACGGTGTTGTTGGGGGCTAATCAGTATCCTAACTTTACCGAGACTTCCGATGTGTATATAGATATGTCGAGGGCTACGGGGAATGTTTTAAAACCCTATCGCGGTGCTATGGCGTTCGAGCAGATTCGTTTGGCGACCGACCGCAGCGGTAAAAAACCTACGGCGTTTATGCTCACTTGCGGTACGTTGGCTATGGCACGGGCGCGGGCACAGTTCGCTTGTAACTTCTTCGCCTGTGCGGGTGTTCGTGTGGTCGACAATACTTTTTTTGCGAGTGTGGACGAAGGGGTGAAAGCTGCTGTTGCTGCACGTGCCGAGATTGTCGTGGTTTGTGCGGCCGACGACGACTATGCAACGCTCGCGCCTGAGGTGTACAAGGCTATAGGCGATAAGGCTATTGTCGTCGTGGCGGGGGCTCCGGCTTCGCAGCCGGAATTGGAAGCTGCGGGCATCACCCATTTTATTTCGGCCAGAAGCAATGTCCTCGAAACGTTGAAGTCGTACCTTAAAGAACTTGGAATTTTATGACAAAGCAATATACGGCCGCCGATCTGGCGGGAATGGAGCATTTGAACTATGCGGCGGGAATAGCGCCGTTTTTAAGGGGCCCGTACTCAACGATGTACGTTATGAGGCCGTGGACGATTCGTCAGTATGCCGGTTTTTCGACCGCCGAGGAGTCGAACGCGTTTTATAGGAGAAATTTGGCGTCGGGGCAGAAGGGGTTGAGTGTGGCGTTCGATTTGGCTACCCACAGGGGCTACGATGCTGACCACCCGAGGGTGGTGGGCGACGTGGGTAAGGCCGGGGTGTCGATCTGCTCGGTGGAGGATATGAAAGTGCTGTTCGACGGTATTCCGTTGGACCAGATGTCGGTGTCGATGACGATGAACGGTGCGGTGCTGCCCGTGTTGTCGTTCTACATTGTGGCGGGTTTGGAGCAGGGGGCGACTCTGGAGCAGTTGGCGGGAACCATTCAGAACGATATTCTGAAGGAGTTTATGGTGCGCAACACCTACATCTATCCGCCCGAGTTTTCGATGAAGATTATTGCAGACATTTTTGAGTACACGTCGCGCAATATGCCAAAGTTCAACTCGATTTCCATTTCGGGTTACCATATGCAGGAGGCGGGCGCTACGGAGGAGATTGAGCTGGCGTATACTTTGGCGGATGGTTTGGAATATTTGAGGACGGGGGTGAATGCGGGGATGAGCGTCGATGCTTTTGCGCCGCGGTTGTCGTTCTTTTGGGCGCTGGGGATGAACCACTTCACAGAAATCGCCAAGATGCGTGCGGCAAGATTGCTGTGGGCGAAGATCGTGAAGCAGTTCAATCCCAAGAATCCCAAATCGTTGGCATTGCGTACTCATACGCAGACCAGTGGTTGGTCGCTCACCGAGCAGGATCCTTTCAACAATGTCGCCCGCACGGCTATTGAGGCGATGGGTGCGGCGCTGGGGCACACGCAGAGTCTGCACACCAATGCGCTGGACGAGGCGATCGCTTTGCCCACCGATTTTTCGGCTCGTATTGCGCGTAACACGCAGATATACATTCAGGAGGAGACCGACATTTGCCGCGAGGTCGACCCTTGGGCGGGTTCGTATTATGTGGAGTCGCTCACGAACGATATTACACACAAAGCGTGGGCTCTTATCGAGGAGGTCGAGGCACTTGGCGGTATGGCCAAGGCTATCGAGACCGGCATTCCCAAGATGCGTATCGAAGAGGCGGCCGCAAGGAAGCAGGCGAGGATCGACAGCGGCGAGGAGATTATTGTGGGGTTGAATAGGTATAGGCTCGAGAAGGAGGATCCGATCGACATTTTGGCGGTGGATAATACTGCTGTTCGCGAGTCGCAGGTAAAACGTCTGGAAGCTCTTCGGGCCTCGCGCGATAATGCTGCTGTCAAAAAGGCCTTGGAGGCGATCACCGAATGTGCGCGCACCGGCAAGGGTAATCTTTTGGAGCTCTCGATCGAAGCTGCGAAGTTGCGTGCGTCGCTGGGTGAGATTTCGGATGCCTGCGAGGCTGTGGCGGGTCGCTACAAAGCTGTAATTCGTTCAATTTCAGGAGTTTATTCGTCAGCCGTGAAAGGAGATAAAACATTCGAACAGGCGCGGTCGATGGCCGAGCAGTTCGCAAAGAAAGAGGGTCGTCAGCCACGTATTATGGTGGCCAAGCTGGGACAGGACGGCCACGACCGCGGTGCCAAGGTAGTTTCGACAGGTTATGCCGACATCGGGTTCGACGTCGATATGGGGCCGCTGTTCCAGACGCCTGAGGAGGCAGCTCGTCAGGCAGTTGAGAACGACGTTCATGTGGTGGGCGTGTCGTCGTTGGCGGCGGGTCACTTGACGCTGGTGCCGCAGATCATTGCCGAGCTCGAAAAGCTTGGTCGGGGCGACATTATGGTCATTGTGGGCGGTGTGATTCCGGCGCAGGACTATGCGCAGTTGTATAAGGACGGTGCCGCCGCTATTTTTGGGCCAGGTACGCCTGTGGCTGCCGCTGCGGTGAAGATTTTGGAACTGCTGCTGGCCGAGTAATTTTCATCTGTTACGAAATGAATGCAGGGCGCAAATGCCCTGCATTTTTCGTACCTTTGCACGATGGCTGAATCGCCCGACATATTACGCGAAACGCTTGCCAGGTTTTGGGGCCACGGCGAGTTCCGACCGATGCAACGCGAGACGATAGAGGCGGTGTGTGACGGGCGGGATGTGATGTCGCTGATGCCGACAGGTGCGGGTAAATCGCTTGTTTATCAACTACCTACGATGGTAAGGGAGGATGGGTTTTGTGTGGTGGTCACGCCGTTGATCGCGCTGATGAAGGATCAGGTGGACAAGCTGAGGGCGCGAGGAATCTCGGCCGCGGCGGTTCATTCGGGTCTCACGCCTGAACAGATCGACGCTACGCTCGATAACTGTGTCTATGGCGATGTGCGGTTTTTGTATGTCGCGCCGGAAAGACTTACCAGTGAGATGTTTAGGTTGCGGCTACCGAAGATGAACCCGACACTTTTGGCTGTCGACGAGGCGCACTGCATCAGTCAGTGGGGATACGATTTCAGACCGTCGTATCTGCGGATCGCCGAGATCAGAGCGCTAATCCCGCGGACGCCTGTTTTGGCCCTCACGGCGAGCGCTACGGACGAGGTGGTGGAGGACATTATGGCGCGCCTGATGATGGTCGGCGGACGGGTGATAAGGTCGTCATTCGAGCGGCCAAATCTCTCATACTCAGTGCGAAGAGTGAACGATAAGAACGAGCAACTGCTGCGTGTTATCGAGGGTGTGCCGGGGTCTGGGATCGTTTATGCGAGGACGCGCGAGGGAGTCGAAAAACTGGCCGAATGGCTGACTGGGCAGGGCGTGGACGTGACGTGGTATCACGGGGGAATGCCGCCCGCCGAGCGCGTCATAAGACAGGAGGAATGGACGAGTGGAAAGAAGCCTATAATGGTGGCTACCAATGCGTTCGGGATGGGGATTGACAAAGCTGATGTGAGATTTGTGGCCCACTGGTCGATGCCCGATTCGCCCGAAAGCTACTATCAGGAGACGGGACGGGCGGGTCGTGATGGGCGGAAGGCGTATGCGGTGCTGTTGACCTCGCCGGACGACCGGAAACGGTCAGCGAGCAGGTTCTCGATCGAGTACCCGTCGCTAGAGGCGATAAAAAAAGTCTACGAGCAGATATTCAATTACTTACAAATTGCGGTAGGAGAGGGGGCTGACTACTCGTTTGACTTCAATGTGTGGGAGTTTAGTCGAGCGAACGGCCTATATGTGGGAAGCACGGTAAATGCGATAAAGGTTTTACAATCAAATGGTTATCTGACTTTGACGGAAGAGAGCGACCATCCGGCGAGGGCGATGTTTTGTGTGAGCAGAGACGATTTGTATCGTCTGAGAATTGACCGCGAGGAGCTCGATCTGTTTCTGAGGGCGCTGATGAGAATGTACAACGGGATTTTTACGGAGTTTCGCGCGGTGAGCGAGGAGGCGCTGGCAGCCGCGACAGGATATACGGTTGAGAGGGTGAGGGAGCTGTTCAAAACCCTATGGAGGCTGAGGGTAATTCGCTATATACCAGCACGTAGGACGCCGCTGATCTATTTCCCGATGGACAGGCTGCCGACGGAGGATGTCTACATCGCTCCGACAACGTATAAGATTCGCAAAGAGCTGGCATCGAGCAGATTAGAAGCGATGTTCGGCTACGCGGAACAGGAGAAAGAGTGCAGAAGTGCGTGGCTAAGGCGGTATTTCGGAGAGAAGGATCCGGGAGATTGCGGAGTGTGCGATGTTTGCCTGGCGAGACGAAAAACCGGACGACCGGCGGTGACGCGAGAAGCGGTGATGGAACTGGTGGCAGGAGGCGAAAAGACTGTGAAACAACTGGTTAGAGCGTTAAATGTCGAACCGGAGCAAGTACTTGCGACGCTGGATGAGTTGATTGATGCGGGCAAGGTGAGGATCGATCAAACAGGAGTGATCAGGCTATGAAGGAGTACAGGGCAGCTATAACAAAGGAGGAGATGGCCGAGCTGCCGGCGTTGGCGTTCAGGGGCGAGATTGTGGTAGTCGATTCGCCGAAGGGACTCGATGCAGCGTGTGATGAACTGTTGGCACACAGGTTGTTAGGATTCGACACGGAGTCCCGCCCGGCCTTCCAAAAGGGAGTCGTCAACAAGATAGCGCTACTGCAACTCGCCACAGAGGAAAAGTGTTTCTTGTTTAGGCTAAACAGGCTGAGGCTCGATAAGGCGATACTGAAGATACTGGAAACCAACACTATATTAAAAGTGGGGTTGAGTGTTGCGGGAGATATTCGAGAGCTGGAGACGCTACGAAAGTTCAGAGCGAAGGGTTTTGAGGATATACAGAAAATCGCGCCGGATCACGGGATAACGGATATGAGTCTACAAAAAATTGCAGCGATTGTGCTGGAGGGGCGGATGTCGAAAGCGCAACGGTTAAGCAACTGGGAAGCAGTGCAACTAACAGACGCACAGAAAGTTTACGCCGCAACGGACGCTTGGGTAAGTTTGGAAATATATAAGAAATTGAAACGCCCTCGGTGATTCCCAAGTGATTGCCACCGGACCCCGGTAATCCGCCACCCCCCTTAAAGAGTATGGCCGCTGAAGACTTCGGTTAGATATGAGTCGAGGAAAAGAAGTTCGTGGTCGCCGCAAATAACGCCGTCGAAACACATAGTCTCATCATTGTGGTCGCGGAACTCCCCGTGTCCCCCGTGCGCCTCGAGCCCATCACGCCCTCTGGCCCCGTGCGCCCCTTGGCCCCCTTGCTGGTCGCCATCGTATAATGTGTCCACGTCTTCCATAATCAATGTTGCCATAAGAACGCCCCAAGCGGTTTTTTATTGTGTCAAGCCGTCAGTACGACCTGATTTTCCTTGATAAGTTTTCGTAAGTTGATCAACGCATAGCGCATTCGGCCCAGGGCGGTGTTGATGCTGATGCCTATGTCGTCGGCTATCTGTCTGAAAGGCAGGTTGTCGAAGTAGCGCATCAACACAACTTCGCGCTGCTCAGGGGGCAGGTGATCGATCAGGCTGCGCAGGTCTTGGTGGATTTGTTCGTGGATCATTTTGTCCTCGATTGTCTCGTTCGAGAACCGCATCGAGCCCAGAATGTCGAATCCGGCATCCGATTCGGTGATCTTGTTCTCCTGCTTTGTTCGGCGGAAGTGGTCAATGACCTGATTGTGAGCAACTCGCAGTACCCACGACAGGAACTTGCCGTTGTCCACATAGCGCCCCTCGTCGATGAAGCGAACGGCCTTGATGATGGTTTCTTGGAAAATATCGTCCGCCACGTCGCGATCCCGCACCATCATATTGATGTAGTCGGTCACACGCCGTTTGTGCCGCTCGATCAGTTGCGAGATTGCAGCACGGTTACCGGTGGTATACTCCTTGAGTAACGCAGAGTCACTCATCTTACTCATTTCCATACTCTTACATTATTGGTTTTGAGTAGAGCTTCGTTCGATAGGCAGGCTTAATTTCTTTAATCGGTTATACTTTTTTCGATTATTTTTATATAGTGCGTTACGCGTCCCGATCCGTTGTTGTTGGGTCGGCGACGAGAACTCGTCCGCAGTATTCGCAGACGATGATCTTCTTGTTCTGGCGTATATCCACCTGACGCTGAGGCGGTATGCGGTTGTAGCAACCTCCACAGGCATCACGTTTCACGGTTACCACGGCCAGTCCGTTACGCATATTGCTGCGGATTCGGCGGTAGGCTGTGAGCATTCGTTCGTCAATCTTTGCGGCGGCTTCGGCAGCCTGAGCCGTCAGAACTTCCGTTTCCTTAGCTGTTTCCTGCTCTATGCCAGCGAGTTCGGTACGCTTTTGTTCCAAGTCGAGTGTGCGGTCGGCAACCACGGCTTCGGCCTCTTCGACCGCGGTTTTCTTCACCTTGATGGTTGCGGCGTACTCTTTCAGGCGCTTGTTGGCGTGCTCGATCTCGAGTTTTTGGTACTCGATCTCCTTGGCCAAAGCGTCGAATTCGCGGTTGTTGCGGACGTTCTTTTGCTGCTCATCATACTTGGTAATCAGTGCGATAGCCTCATCGGCCTCACGTTTGCGTTGGCGTGTCAGACTGTTGAGTTCCTCAATCTCGACACCGATATTTTCGATGCGGATGCGCAGCCCGGCGATCTCGTCCTCAAGATCCTGCACTTCGAGGGGCAATTCACCCTTTATCTTGTTGATTTCGTCGATCTTAGAGTCAATTTGTTGCAGCTCGTAGAGCGCGTTAATCTTCTCCTCCATCGAGTAGTCGGTTGCCTCGGCGGCCTTATTTTTCGTTGTTGCCATAGTTTTTATTTATACAAATAGCTTACCGGATTGAGTCCGGCAATGCTTTTGTGGAGGACAAAGTTAGGAATTTTTTTTGATATAACGTCGCATATCAGGTCGATCGCACAAAATTCGCTCTCGAAATGGCCGATGTCGGCGATTGTCAGCTGGCTCGCGGCGCTCAGGAAATTGTTGTATTTGAAGTCGGCGGCAAGAAAAATGTCTGCTCCGGCCTGTGCCGCGATAGGAATCAACGCCGCTGCCGAGCCGGCACAAAGTGCTATTTTTTGGATTTTTTTGCTCGCTATATTGCTGTGCCTTACGACTTTGAGGTTTAGTTTTGCCATCACCTCACGCAGGAATGCTTCCGTGTCCATTACGCTGGGCAGGTTGCCGATTATTCCGAATCCGTTCGGCGAATCAGGTCCGGCAGTGTGTATCAGCATCTTGGGGTTTCCGATACCGAGGATTTCGGCCAATCGGAAGCTCATTCCGCCCGGGGCACTATCGAGATTCGTATGGCAAGCGTAGAGCGCAATGCCCTCACGAACAGCACGTTCCACGGTAAGTTCGACGTTGTTTGCTCCGTTCAATCGCCTGAGAGGATCGAAAATCACCGGATGGTGTGAGATAACAAGCTTGCATCCAAGCCGTTGTGCTTCATCCAAAACCTCCATCGTGGCGTCCACGCATACCAGCGCGCAGGGCGTTTCGTCGTCAGGGTGCCCCACCACGAGGCCAGAATTATCGTATTCCTCCTGCCAGTCGAGGGGCGCAAACTCCTCCAACGGAGCAACTATATCGCGAATTTTCATCATCAGAAAAGAGTCTGTTCCAAGAAGTTAGTGGTTGGTTGGGGGGTGGTGAGGGATGTCGAAGCGGCCTCGCTTTTGACCTCTTCGGGTTGATTTCCGCTATGTTCGAGTTCGTTGCGGATTTCCAGTAGCAGAGCACGGACGGACTGGAGGTGCTCTGCTAGACGGGCGTCGCGCTCGATGGCTGTGCGATTGGCTTTCAAGTATTTTTGAGCTCCGGCGAGGGTCATTCCGCGCTCCTTGGTGAGGTGGTAAATCGTCTTGAGATTGCGCATATCGTCGGCCGAAAAGAGGCGGTTGCCCTTCTTGTTCTTGTGCGGGGCGATTATGTCGAACTGCTTTTCCCAGAATCGTAGTAACGATGGCGCAACGTCCATCATCTCAGCGACTTCCCCCATCGTATAGTACATTTTTTCGATCATAAAGCAAAGGTTTATGTAGCGTCACAAAAGTAAATAATTCTCACCGGATTAGCAAGCTTTAGTTGAACTAAAGGTTCACGATGCGAAAACTTGCTGGTAGTAGCGTGTTGCTGCGATGACCGATACGTTTTGTCCAGCCAATCGGCAAGCCGTTATACGTCAGTAAATTAAGTCCCTCGGAGAGCCGGTTGATGTCGCTCGGATCGCGCTTGCGAAGGTAGTCGAGCGCCTCGTCGCGAGTCAGTTCCGTGACAGCGGCCCGTCCGTTCGGCAGGGTAGGGCTGTTGTCGCGCGCGAGGTCGTGGAAGAGTGCCATAGCGTGGTCCGGGCGCAGTTTCACGCCGAAAATTTGGCCCGTACAAACGCCCGAATAGATCACGTTGAGCACACCGGCAAGCGAGGCAACAGATTGGTAAACAGGGCGATAAAACCCGTAACACGTGTCACCCACACGAGCGAATTTCATAGCCTCTGGCGTGGCGAACCAGTCGGCCAGAGGGCGGCTTTCAGGGCGGTTTAACTCCACCAATGGCTCGCGGTGTGCGCGCGGAGTTTCGCGTTTGAGGCGTCCGTCGGCTTTACGCATCACGGCGGCGAAAAATCCCTCGCCGCGCAACAAATGGGGCCAAAAACGAAACGTCCCGATGCCATCAACTTCGCCGCACTCGACTCCCCAGTCGGTAGGCACGTCGATCGCAACAGGCTCCACAGCAAAGTTTTGCGACAGCCATACGACGTTATCCTCGTTCTCTCGGCGGTTGAACGTGCAGGTCGAATAGATGAGTACGCCGCCGGGCCGAAGCGCGTCCCAAGCGTCGGCAAGTATCCGTCGCTGGCGAGCCGCGCACAGTTCGATGCCCGCCGGACTCCACTCCAAGCGTGAGTCGGGAACGCGCCGAAACATCCCCTCGCCGGAGCACGGAGCGTCGACCGCCACTACATCGAACCAGTGGCGAAAAGTGCCGAATGCACCGGCATCGTTACACGTAACAGCCACATTACCAATGCCCCAACGGCGCACGTTGTCGGCCAGAACGCTTGCGCGGGTCTTGATCACCTCGTTGGCAACGACCAGTCCGCCGGGCCCGATGAGCGTCGAGTAGAGCGTGGTTTTCCCGCCTGGAGCAGCGCATAAATCGAGCAACCGAACATTGTCATCGCCAACTGCCTGACGGTAAAGATGTTCCACAAACTGAGAACTCGCCTCCTGAACGTAATACGCTCCGGCGTGCATCGCAGGGTCGAGCGTAAATACCGGACGCTGAGCGAGATAAGCTCCGTAACGATTCCACGGAACACTCTCGCCGACCGGCAAACCATTGCCCTCAGATGGCAGGCCGGGCAGTTTGAACGGGTTGTAGCGAACGGATGTAATGGGCTGGTCATCAAGCACCTTCAGGAGCTCAGCGCTTACAGACTTCGCGAATTCGGGAGGAAACATTTTCAATGATTTCGGGATTCTTCATAAAATCGCAACGGTCGATATCCAGAGTCAAAACCTCGCCCGTGTAGATCGTATCTATCCAATTGTTATACTTGTCGTTAAGTCGTCCGAGGTACTTTTCGTCGATATTTTGTTCGTAGCCGCGGCCACGACGACGGATTTGCTCGACGAGTTTAGAGACGCTGGCTTTCAGGTATATAAGCAAGTCGGGCTTGCGGATCAGCTCCTCAGACAGGCCAAACAGGCGCATATAGGTGTCGAAATCGCGCGACGACATCAGTCCCATTTCGTGCAGATTGGCGGCGAAAATATATGCGTCCTCATGGATCGTGCGGTCCTGAAACAGATCGCCGCCGTTTCGTAGTGCGTCCATCGACTGGCGGATACGGCACGACAGGAAGTAGATCTGGAAATTGAACGACCAACGACCCATATCTTCGTAAAAATCATTCATATACGGGTTGTCGATATTCTCGAAATATGGTGTGGCGTCGAACCGTCGCGCCAGAATTTCGGTCAACGACGTCTTGCCGCTGCCGATGTTGCCTGCGATCGCTATATACATAGTTCCAAAATTTCTTCGACATACCGCCTGTCGTTGGCCAGTCGCGGTACTTTGTTTTGGCCGCCAACCTTTCCGCGCGTAGACATCCACTCTCGGAAAGTTCCCGCCGGAACCTCTGTAACAACAGGCTCGCAGAGAGTTACATCCTGCCAACGCTTGGCCTCGTAGTCCGAGTTCAGTTCCTTGAGGGCCTCATCGAGCGCCGCTCCGAACGCCTGCAGACCACCGGATGGTTCGCGCGAAAACTCGACTACCCATTCGTGAGCGCCGCGCCGGCAGAGCTCCATATAAACCGGTGCGGCGGTGTATTCGGCGACCTCGGCCCCCGTCGCGGCACACGCCGAAACCATCGCCCGCTCGGCGTTGTCGACGATGATTTCCTCGCCGAAAGCATTGATATACTGCTTGGTACGCCCGGAAATTCGTATCCGGTAAGGGTTTGTCGAGGTGAAGCGTACCGTGTCGCCGATCAGGTAGCGCCACAGGCCGCTTGGGCTCGAAATGATCATCGCGTAGTTCACCCCTGTACGAACGTCCTCCAGAGTGACGGCTTTCGAGGGATTATCCAGCTGACTTACAGGTAGAAACTCGTAAAAAATTCCGTAATCGAGCATCAACAGCAGGTCTTCGCCGAAGTCGTCCGCGATGGCGAAAAATCCCTCGGAGGCGTTGTAAGTCTCTTGGTAGTGCATTGATTCAGACGGAATTATCTGACGATACACCTCGGCGTATGGGGCGAAATTGACCCCGCCGTGGACAAAAAGCTCCAGTCGCGGCCAGACTTCTAACAGGTGCGTGCGGCCGGTGTATTCGAGCAATCGCCTGAGCATCACCAGATTCCACGACGGAACACCCACGATCGAGCGCACGTCTTTGTCGGCGCATTCGCGACAGATGAGCTCCACTTTTTGTTCGAAATCGGGCGTCAGGGCGGTTTTCAGCGACGGTACGCGCCAGAAATCGGCCACGCGGGGAGTGTTTTCGATCAGAATCGCCGACAGGTCCCCTGTAAGTGCCTGTTCTCCTTCACGTTCAATGCGGCGCGATCCGCCCAGCGTCAGTGTTTTGCCGCCGTAAACCTGCGTGTCTGGGTATCGGGCAACATTAAACGCGATGCAGTCCCGTGGGCCTTGTAAGTGGTTGCCATTCAATGCTTCGCGTGTGACAGGGATATATTTGCTCTTGGCCCCGGTGGTGCCGCTCGATTTGGCGAACCACTTCACGCGACCAGGCCATAGTACGTCGGCCTCTCCGGCACGAGCGCGCTCGATGTATGGCGTAAGTCCCTCATAATCATATACCGGCACGCGAGATTGAAAGTTTTCTATAAGGTTGCCATTTTCTGCGATATCGGCAAAATCGTGCTCGGCGCCGAACGACGTGCCGGCCGCTCGTGCCAGCAATTTTCGCAGCTGAACTTCTTGAACTTCAGCTGGATGACGCTGGAAATACTCGACCTCTCGCAGCCGACTGGCGAAAGCAGCCCTCAATATCTTAGGCCGCATTCCCATTAATTAAAGAATTTGCCGACGACGCCCTTGGCTTCGGGTTTTGTGAACACCACAACTCGGTCATATGCAGCGATTTGGGTGTCACCCACAGCCATCAGCACCTGTTCGCCGCGCACGATCCCACCGATTGTCGCAGCGACCGGAAAATCGAGTTCGCGAATCGGCACGCGGGTTGCTACTGAACCCGGCTTGACGACAAATTCCAACACCTCGGCATCGGTTCCGGTGAGGCATTTGACTGCTTGCACGTCGGTGTTCATCGTGAAACGGAAGATATTGCTCGCGGTCAGCAGTTTTTTGTTGATCACGGTGTCGATTCCGATGCTTTCGGCCAGTGTGATGTAGTTCAGGTTTTCGACCTCGGCGATCACTTTTTTCACCCCTAATTTCTTGGCCAGCATTGCTGTAAGGATATTTGTCTCGGAGCGCGAGGTCACGGCAACGAACGCGTCCATACGGTTGATGCCCTCCTCCATCATCGCATCGGTATTTCGGCCGTCGGCATTGATTATAAGCGTTTTGTCCAGTACTTCGGCCAATCGGTACGCCTCCTCGGGGTTATACTCCACGAGCTTTATGTCGATATGGTCTTGCAGAGCGGTTGCTATCTGTACTCCGATGCGGCTGCCTCCGAGGATCATCATATTTTTGATCTCCACGTTTGCCTGCCCCGACAACTCCTGCACCTCGTTCACAAACTCCTGAGAGGTAACCACATATACCGTGTCTCCGGCCAGCGCCATATCACCTCCGTGCGGAATCAGGGTTTGGTCCTCGCGGGCAATCGCAACTATGCGGTAGTATAATGCCGACGGATCCGGAGCGATTTCGAGCATCGTGTGGCCGACGAGAGGTGACGCCGCCGCGAGGCGAAACACGACAAGCGACATACGCCCGCCCGAAAAGTCGACGTATTCGGTAATGGAAGTATGCCCAAGAAGCTTGATAACCTCCTGAGCGGCAGTCATCTCTGGGTGGAACAGGTAGTCGATACCCATCCCGACGAAAACCTCTTTGTTGGCAGGTTCGAGGTACTCTTTGTTGTCGATACGCGCGATGGCTTTCTTGGCCCCTAACTGCTTGGCCAGCATAGCCGCCAGGATGTTGATATTCTCCTGTTGGTGGACGGCGATCATCAGGTCGGCCTTCCGAGCCGAGGCGCGTTTCAGGGATTGGAAAGTCGTCGGGTCGCCCTCGATCGTGACCACGTCCGAGACGTCGGCCACGGCCTCCAGTTGCTTGGCGTCGCTGTCCACAACGGTGATGTCGTGGCCCGTACCACTCAACATACGAGCCAGATGGCTACCCACCTCGCCCGCGCCGACGATCACGATTTTCATACGTTACCTCCTTCTTCCAACTCTGCGAAGATAACGATTATTTTCGGAATCAACAACCCCAAAACCTTCGGCGCAACACTCCCCAGATACCGCGAACGACGGCGGCACCGGTCGAAACACCGCCGAAAGCCCTGTCGAGCACAGACCCCTGGGGCACGGCCAACGACAGAAGGTTATCGAACGAGAACACCGCACCGGCGTTCTCGGCCAGTCGCTCACCGGCATACCACGAGGCGATTCCGAATTCGTGCCTCGCCTTGCGAAGCTCCCTCAGCGAACGGATGTCGCTCAGGGTGCGAACCTTAACTTTATACTCCCGGGTCATAATCGTTGTCGTTTTCGGTGAAGAACATATCTACGAAGTAGCGCACCATAGAGTTGGTAACTAATCGGCCGCCAACCAAGAGTCCGATCACCGCGCAGAGCAGCAACGCTCCGCCTGCGATGAGAAATCCGTAAGACGTGTGGCCAAGCAACTCACCAAGCCAAAGTGCCAGCGCGATCATCAAAAAAGTGATCGCCGAGAGCACCAGCAAGATGAATATCACCCAACCGAACGCCTTACCCATACCCACGGAGAGCTTCTCTACAACTCCCAACCGCAGGTTTGCCCAACGGAGGCGCACCCAGTCGTACGCCTCGTCGCGCAATTCCAAAAAATCATCCAAACCTCGTCCCATAACTTTACCTGTGCGGAATAAGTGGCCCGCTTCAGCAACCGGCTGCTGATTTGGTTGTGCGTTTGATCTCCTCGGCCACGGCTTCCTTGGCTTCCTCGACCATCTCCTGGATTTCGCCCACGGCACGACGCGCTTTGCGTTTGTACTTGTTGATCTCGTCGGTGGCGAAGTCGCGAGCCTGAGTGGCCTTTTCCTTGACCATATCGACCTCGTCTTCAACGAATTCACGAATTATTTCGCGAGTTTCGGCACCCGAACGGGGTGCAAACAACAGGGCGACGATCCCGCCCACGAGTGCGCCGCCTAGGAATGCTCCGAAAGCGGCACCTGCATTACTTCTTCTCATAGTGTCAGTGTGTTTTTTAGTGGTTAAACTTTTCGTGAAGTTTTTGTTTGCAAATCGCGTTCCACAAAATTAATTTGTGCTAAATTAGCGAAAATTTTTGTGAACCCCTCACGAAATACCACTCTTTGTTTCTCCGGCCACCGAGTTTACGTGGGCTCGGAGGCGGACGAGGCGCGCCTTGCGGCGGCTGTGGAGGCTGCTTACGCGGATGGATACCGCGTTTTTGTTTCGGGAATGGCGATCGGATTCGACCTCGCGGCTGCTGAAGCGGTCGTGCATTTGCGCTCTTCGCGGCCGGATACTCAGTTGGTTGCAGCGGTGCCTTTCGAGGGTCAGGCTGCCGGCTATTCTGCTTCGGATCGGTCGCGTTACGATGTCTTGATGGCTGCGGCAGACGAGACTGTGGTTCTGGCTACGCGATATTCCCACGGTTGCTATTTTCGACGCGACGAATGGATGGTGGAACGCTCTGGACGGCTGATCTGCTACTACGACGCGTCGTTGGGGGGTCGAGGGGCTGGTACTCGCTATACAGTGAAATATGCTCTGGTTCAGGGACTTGAGATAGTCAATCTCTATCGCGACGAGGCGACGCTATTTTGAGTTCAACAATTCTCGGGCCTGCCGTAAGGCCGCATCGGTGACGGAGCTGCCGCTCAACATCGCCGCAATCTCTGTCACGCGCTCGGGCTCGGTCAGTTGGCGGATATGGGTCGCGCCGTCCTTTTTGTAAACCAGAAAATGCTCGCCCGGCTTGGC
The DNA here is from genome assembly GCA_002293505.1 of Alistipes sp. UBA936. Lineage (GTDB taxonomy): Bacteria > Bacteroidota > Bacteroidia > Bacteroidales > Rikenellaceae > UBA940. Next base: position 77,046 of record DBDI01000003.1, read on the forward strand.
CGCTATCTGCGGTAAATGAGTGATGTTCAGCACTTGAGAATGCGTGCCCAGTTCTGCAATGATGTCGCCCATCGCGTCGGCCACTCGACCTGAAACTCCGGCATCGATCTCGTCGAACACCACCGTCGGCAGGCCCGCCGAGCGCGCTGAAAGAGTCTTGAGGGCCAGCATAACGCGCGAAATTTCCCCTCCGGACGCGATTTTTTCCACGGGTCGCGGCGCCATCGACGAGTTGGCCGTGAAGAGAAACCGCACCTCGTCGGCTCCGTTTTTGCGCAGTTCGGCTGCAGGCGTTAGTTCGACAACAAACTGGGTTTCAGACATTCCAAGCCGACGTAGCATTTCACTGACACTGCGCTCGACTTCTGTTACGGCCTGCCGTCGTCCGGCGCTGATCCGTTCAGCTGTTTCGCGAGCCTCGTTTTCGGCGGTGGCGACCTCCGCTTCCAGAGCGGTAATATGCTCGCTTCCGTTCTCAATCGAACTCAGCTGCGCCTCGAAATCTGCCTGGAGATCAAGTAATTGTGCCACTGAAGTGACACGATGCTTCTGCTGCAACGCATAAATCGCATCCAGTCGCGCTGCAACCTTAGCCAGTCGCTCCGGATCTCCGTCAATGCGTTCATACTCAGCGACTATTTCGCGTTCCAGGTCCTGCAATTCGAGGTGGGCCGACCCAAGCCGCTCGGCCAGCGAAGCCGCCCGCAGATGGATTCCCTCGATGCGTTCCAGTGCACCCCGAAGCGCCCGAAGGCGAGCAATGATGCCAAGCTCGTCGGCACCGAAACCCGCGCCTGAGCCCCCGCCGGAATTAGCAGCAAAACCACCGCCCAGTTCCGCCGCAGCAGCACCGAAGACCTCGCGTATCTCGTCGCTATGAGAAAGCTCAAGTTGCTCGGCCTCAAGATCTTCCTGTTCGCCATCGGTCAACGCGAGACCGGAGAGTTCCGTGGCCTGATGGCGCAACCACTCCTCGTCGCGAGCAGCCTCAGCCCCCGCCGCCCGAGCCTCGGAAAGGCGCCGCAAGAGTTCGCGCCAACGCCCGAAAACCTCACCGTAATGCTGCACGAGAGCTCCCTGTCCCGCAACGCCATCGAGAATCGAAACGCGGAACCCGTCGTCGCGCAGAAGCAGGTTCTCGTGCTGCGAGTGGATGTCGATGAGTCGCTCGCCCAGCGCCCTCAAAACAGTCAGAGGTACAGGCAGTTCACTCACATAAGCGCGACTTTTACCCGAGGCCGAAATCACGCGGCGTACGACGATTTCGGGTGAATATTCAAGGTCGTTCTCGGCAAAAAAATCTTCCAAATTCGCAACTGCCGCGCTGCCGTCCACACCGCCACCCGAGAGCATAAACACCCCCTCCACAACACACGCCCGCGACGGATCTTTTTGCACGCCAGATTCGCCGCGCGTGCCGAGCAGCAGCCCCAACGCACCGAGTAAAATCGACTTTCCGGCGCCGGTTTCGCCCGTCACAATATTGAGCCCGGGCCCGAGATTCATCTCCAGCCGCTCGATCAATACGTAGTTCTCAACCGACAGTGTGCGCAACATATCTATCTGTGGATCAGTACAACAGCTTCGGCTGCGACTCCTTCTTCGCGACCCACGAATCCCAGCCGCTCGGTTGTCGTAGCTTTCACCGAAACAGCATCAACCTCAACCCCTAATGCCTCCGCCATAACCCCTCGCATCGCCGCTATGTGTGGCGCGACCTTGGGCACCTGCAACAAAAGCGTGCAATCGACGTTGCCCACCCGCCAGCCGTCTGCCTCAAGTAGCCCGACTGTCCGGCGTAGCAGTTCGACGCTGTCGATGCCGCGGAACTCGGGCGAGGTGTCGGGAAAATGAGCCCCGATGTCGCCCGCTGCAGCTGCCCCAAGCAGTGCGTCGCATAGTGCGTGGATCACCACATCGCCGTCGGAGTGCGCCACAGGGCCCTTCTGATGCGGAATCGTGACTCCTCCAAGCCGCAACGGCCGCCCCGATTCGAGGCGATGGACGTCGTATCCGTGACCGATTCTGAAATTCATATTGGCAAATGTACGAAAAATTTCCTATTTTTGTCGATTATGACATTGACCGAAATTCTGAAAAAACGGCGCAGTGTACGCCGATTCGAGCCGCGTGATGTGCCGCGCGAGATTGTGGATGGGTTGCTGGCGGCGGCGCTGATGGCTCCGTCGTCGAAAAACACGCGCTCGACGCGTTTTATGGTTCTCGACCAGCCCGAGGTTTTGGAACGCCTTGCTGCTATGCGTGACTTTGGCTCGTCGTTTTTGGCCACGTCTCCGTGCGCAGTTTTGGTGTGCGGAGATTCCTCAGCCACAGACCTTTGGCTCGACAACGCGGCCATCTCGGCGACGATCCTGCAACTGGCTGCTGAGGACGCGGGTCTCGGTTCGTGTTGGGTGCACGTGAACGGTCGTCCCAGGAAGCGCGAGGAACCTGATGGGGCGAATGCAGCCGACTATCTGCGTGAGTTTTTGCCGCTGCCTGCGAGTTGGAATCCGCTGTGTGTCATTGCATTGGGTTATTCGGTCGAACCCGCCCGACCCCACAGCCCCAAGGACGATGCGGACAAAATAATCTGGCTCTAAACGGCTTGCTGATTCGGGAAATTATGGCTCCTTGGTTGATTGTGATCCTGTTTTCGGTGGGCGCTGTGTTGCTCTTTGCGGTGGGGCTGTCGCTCACGCTGATGATCAAGGGGCATCATATTGATTCTGAGATAGCTACGAATAGCCATATGCGCGCGCGCGGTATAACCTGTCCCGCTGCCGACGGACGACGGACTGCCAGCGGCCGCAGAGATTTTGATGGGCGCGCCGGTGATACTATCGCCGATTGTGTTGACCTCGATTGCTCGGATTGCGCTTCCTGCGCGAAAAAATAACCCTCCTCGCTCCCCCGAATTCTTCGCCGCACCTCCTCCTTCACACCCCTTCGCCCCCAGCCCCTTCGCTCCGACCTCTTACTTCTTCGGACTTTCGGCCACGATGGCGCGTGCTTGTTCGAGCGTTAGTTCCTGTGGATCAGTGCTTTTGGGTATCTTGTAGTTTTTCCCTTTGTAGGCAATGTACGGCCCGAAGCGACCGTTTTTTACGACCAGATCGGGTTCTTCGGTGAACGTTTTCAGTGGTTGATTCGCTGCTGCCTTGGTCTCTATTAGCTCCACCGCTTGCTCCAGCGTGATGGTATAGGGATCATTTCCGCGGCCCAGAGAGGTGAATTTTCCATCCCATCTGACATACGGGCCAAACCGCCCGACGCCTATAACAACATCTTTACCAGCGTGTTGCCCCAGTGTTCGCGGCAGACTCAGCAGCTCGAGCGCCTCTTCCAGCGTTAGCGTGGCGATCAGTTGCCCCTTCTTGAGACTGGCCGAACGTGGCTTTTCGCCCTCCGGCGCTTCCATCTGAACCATCGGACCGAACCGACCGATGCGCGCCGAGACCGTCTGACCTGTCGCTGGATCCACTCCGAGTATGCGAGTTTGGTGAGTATCAGTGTGTTCCGTGGCCATTGCGCGCTCAATCTCGGTGTGAAACGGGCCGTAGAAACGGGTGATCATCTCGTCCCAGCGCTCGTTGCCCTCGGCGATTTCGTCGAACTCCTTCTCGACCTTCGCGGTGAAATTATAGTCCAGAATGTCTGCGAACTGCTTTTCCAAATAGTCGTTCACAAGCATACCTATATCCGTTGGTGCCAGTTTGTTAGACTCGCTGCCTGCTTTCTCACCGAGCGTCTTTTCGGCAATTTTTCCCTTTGCCAGCACGAGTTGCGTGTACTCACGCCGTACGCCCTCCTTGCTCTGTTTGACGACGTAGCCGCGGTTAATCACGGTCGTAATTGTCGGTGCGTAGGTCGACGGGCGACCGATGCCGAGTTCCTCGAGTTTTTTCACCAGCGACGCCTCGCTATAGCGCGCTGGAGGCTGGGTAAAGCGCTGAGTGGCAACTATCTGCGTCGTGCCTATCTCCGTGCCCACACTCATCTTCGGCAGAAGCGATTGCGCACCCTCGTTCGTTTCACTTTCGTCGGTCGATTCGGAGTAGAGTTTCAGGAATCCATCGAAGCGTATAACCTCGCCGGTTGCTGTGAAGTGCTCTTTGGCGGTGACTCCCGCGGTGTCCGTAACGTCCACTTTCACAATGGTTTTGTCGATCTGCGCGGGTTTCATTTGCGACGCCACGGCGCGTTTCCAGATCAGATCATAGAGACGTTTTTCGGCCGCTGTCCCCTCGATCGCGCGACGTTCGAAGTACGATGGTCGAATAGCTTCGTGAGCCTCCTGCGCCCCCTTGGAGTTGGTTTTATATTTGCGCGTGTCGCTGTACTGTTCGCCGAACAGAGCGGTGATCTCCTTCTTGGCGGCGCCAAGCGCTTGAGCCGAAAGATTCACCGAGTCGGTTCTCATATACGTGATAAGTCCCTGCTCATAAAGCTTTTGCGCGACGCTCATCGTCTGTTGGACACTCATCCCGAGTTTTCGTCCGGCCTCCTGTTGAAGCGTGGAGGTGGTGAATGGTGGGGCGGGGTAGCGCGTGCCTGGCTTCTCTTCGACGCTTGCGACTCGCAGTAGCGCTCCGTTGCAGGACTTTAAAAATGCCTCGGCCTCCGAGCGCTTGTCGAACCGTCGCGAACACTCCGTCTTGAAGAGCGCTTTCGGGTCGCCCTCTGGGAACATCTCCGCCGTGACGCGCCAAAAATCCTTCGCCTCGAAGCCGATTATCTCTCTTTCGCGCTCGACCAATAGCCGCACTGTAACGCTCTGAACCCGACCGGCTGAGAGTTGCGGCCGAACCTTGCGCCACAACAGGGGCGACAGCTCGAATCCGACCAGACGGTCGAGAATACGGCGTGCTTGCTGGGCATTCACAAGGTCGATGTCTATGCCTCGCGGGGTTTCGATGGCGTGCAGTATGGCCGGTTTTGTAATCTCGTGGAAAACGATTCGGCGGGTCTTTTCGGCTGGCAGGCTCAACACCTCCGACAGGTGCCAGGCGATGGCTTCTCCCTCGCGGTCTTCATCGGAAGCGAGCCACACTGCGTCGGCTTTTTTCGCTGCCGCGGCCAGCTCGCGAACCATCTTTTCCTTATCCGGATCTACCTCATAGTGAGGCGTAAAGTCGTGTTCTATGTCTACTCCCAGCCCCTTTTTTACAAGGTCTCGGATGTGTCCGTAGCTCGAACGAACGGTGTAGTCGGCCCCCAGAAATTGCCCTATTGTTTTGGCTTTGGAAGGGGACTCGACGATGACTAAATTTTTACCCATTTACTACCTGTCAATGATGGTGTATGTGATTCTCACGGTGATCGGCATCTCGCTTCCGGTGCCGTTCAGGGTTGAGTTTCCGAACCCGAATCTGCCCGCCACATCGGGCCCCAGTTGCATTACGGGCGGAACTTTTCCGTCGATCAGTTGTTGTATGTACGAGGTGATTACCAACTGATAGCGAGCTGTTCCACGATAGAAATATCCGTCGTACGGCAGTTTGTATTCGCCTCCACCCGTCGAGGCGTTTTGTGCGTTCTGCATTGCTTCCAGCGAGTATTGGTAGTCGGAGATGGGGGTCACACGCGTGATGTCGCGATAGCTTCCGAGCCTTGTGACCGCGGCGTCGAGCGTCGAACGTGGCACTGATTCGCCTCCTTCGATGTATAGACGCATCATCGCCTGATTGATCATAATGTCGTGGTCGTCACCCTCTTTGAGTGCCTGCAGCTCGCGAACAAACTCGTCGGAGAAGCGCAGGTATGTTCCCACACCACCCATCGTCTGAACGTAGACGGTCGGTTGTGTCGGGCTCGTTGGCAGGGTATCGGTGAATCCGTTGGTCACGACCTCCAGCTCTCCCAGCGTGTGTTCCGAGTAGTCGAATTCCGACATTGCGATCGAGACGCTGTTCCACTCCGTCACGGCACCCGTTCTGGCATCGGTTTCGTCCTGATCGGTGAACAGGAACGGTACGGCGAGCGTGTCATAGATCGCGGTCACATCCAGCGAGTCGTGGTTGCGCAGGTGTAGCGTCAGTCCCGAAGAAGCGAGCGAGGCTGCCCAAACGGAACCTGCGCGCGGAGAACCGGCTGCGGGAGCGATGTATATTCCGCGAAACTCCTCCAGAAACAGGGTGTCGCTCTTATAGGTCTCCCAGTCGATGTTTACAAGGCGGTCGATGAATTGGCGTCCGGCTGCGGTTGGAAACAGGCGCGCCTGAACGCTGCGTCGTCCCGAGTGGGTAAAGTCGAAAAGTTTCTCACCTCGGTACTCCTCGATGGGGAAGTTGGCTCGGTAGAGTGAGTCTCGGGTCAGTTTGTCCTTGGTCGTGGAGATGTCGTAAACTTCGAACGACTGAACGAGCAGCGAATCGCCCCTGATGTCGTCTATGGCGAACGTTATGTTCAGCGAGTCGACAATGGGTTCGAAACCGAATCCCTCCACATCTTCACCATAAGGCAACGTAACGGGAAGAAATTGCAGTAGCGCACTGTTCGTCTGAGCGCCGAACACTCCTTCCGGATCGACCATACGACCCAGATAAGCGTGCCCCAGACGCGACGAAGGAATGCTGTCTGTTCTGAACAGATACGTCTGCACCTCGTCGGTGAACTCCCTCACCTCCACCTTCATACGTTGTCCCCCGGGCAGCAGCGTTTCGCCCAATCGGTCGTCGACTTCGGTACAACCTACCCCGCAAAAAAACATTAACAGGCTCCCGGCTCCAAGCAGCAGCCTCCGGAAATCCCCACCCCTTTTATAGCAGTTCGTCATAAAAAGCTTTGTAAGCATCCACATTTTCGCCACCTTCAAGCACGGGTTTACCGCTGGTGCGCGCATAATCAATCCACGTGTGGTCATCCATTGGTTCTTCGACAACCACTGCGTCGGCGTAGTCGATAACGCTCTTTTGCAGGTTTTCGTACGCCGGATCCGTAAAAGTGAACGGCACCGGGTCGTTGTACAGTGAGATCACGATCTTGGCACGCCGGAATACGGGGTCGTCGGCGAACACGCGACGTAGCAGCATCGCCACCACTGAAGAGAACCAGCCGTGGATATGTACTATGTCGGGCGTCCAGCCCAGTTTTTTTGCCGTCTCCAGTACCCCTCGCGCAAAAAATATCGCTCGCTCGTCGTTGTCTTCAAAGAAGTTCCCGTCTTCATCCGTCAGCGTTGCCTTGCGGTGGAAATAGTCGTCGTTATCAATAAAATAGACCTGCACTCGTGCGGTCGGTATCGAGGCCACCTTGATTATAAGTTGGTGGTCGTTGCCTTCGATGATTAGGTTCATACCCGACAGACGTATCACCTCGTGCAGTTGGTTTCGTCGTTCGTTGATGGTTCCCCATCGGGGCATAAAAGTACGAATCTCACCTCCCGCCTCCTGCATAGCTCCGGCAAGGAGTCGACAGCGCTCTGCCATCGTCCCCCCCGCAAGATAGGGAACTATCTCGCTGCTGACGTATAATATCTTACTTTTACCCAAGTCTATGGTTTTTGCCCGTTCGGTGCAAAGTTAACGAAAATTTTTCACACTATCAGCATTGCGTCGCCATAAGTGCCGAAACGGTATTTTTCGTCGATTGCTGTTTGGTACGCTTTCATCACCAAATCGAACCCTCCGAACGCCGTCACCATCATCAGTTGGGTCGACATCGGGTGGTGGAAGTTCGACACGAACGCATCTGCCACACTGAACTCGTACGGATGGAAAATGAACTTGTTTGTCCATCCGTCGAACGGCTTGAGCATCCCTCCCGTCGACACCGAACTCTCGATCGTCCTCATTACGGTCGTCCCGACTGCACACACTTTTCGTCCCGCCCGCTTGGTGGTGTTCACTCTTTCGGACGCCTCCTCCGGGATCATAATCTGTTCGGAGTCCATCTTGTGTTTGGTTAGATCTTCCACATCGACCGTTCGGAAGTTGCCCAGACCGACGTGAAGCGTGATTTCGGCACGATGTATCCCCTTTATATCCATCCTCTTGAGCAGATGCTTGCTGAAATGCAGTCCGGCCGTCGGAGCTGCCACGGCACCCTCGTGCTTTGCATATATGGTCTGATAGCGCTCTTCATCCTCTGGTTCGACCTTTTCGCGCACCCACTTGGGCAGGGGCGTTTCTCCCAGCCTGAAAAGTGTCTCCTTAAACTGCTCGTGCGTGCCGTCGAACAAGAACCTCAGCGTTCGTCCCCGCGAGGTGGTGTTGTCTATAACCTCGGCCACCAGCAGATCGTCGTCTCCGAAGTAGAGCTTGTTGCCGATTCGGATCTTGCGCGCCGGGTCGACTAACACGTCCCACAGCTTCAGGTCGTGGTTCAGTTCGCGTAGCAGGAATATCTCGATCTCGGCCCCGGTCTTTTCCTTGTTTCCATACAGGCGTGCCGGAAAGACCCTCGTGTTGTTGAACACGAACACATCGTCGGCTCCAAAGTGGTCGATTATGTCCTTAAATATCTTATGTTCGATCTTTCCACTTTTCCTGTGGACGACCATAAGTTTGCTCTCGTCTCGGTTTTCGGTCGGATGTTTTGCCAACAGTTCTGGCGAGAAGGCGTAGGTGTATTGCGATAGTTTCATTGTGTGGGTTAGGATGAGAAACACAAAATTACTTATACTACGTGCAACTGCCGTAAATGTTTCGTTAATCCTCAAAAATTTGTATATTTTCTGAAAGTTGTGTGTTAGAATAGGTCATTTCCCGTTCTCGCCGGGCAGGTTCTTACCGCCGCCCAGCTCCTTGATGATCTCTTCCATCCCCAGGGCGTCGGCGACTGTGAATTCGCCGCTCCGTGTGCGCTTCAGACCGGTCAAATGAGCTCCGCTGGCAACCGCCTCGCCTATCTCTCTCGCCAACGCGCGAATGTACGTCCCTTTGCTGCATTCGACGCGGATTTTTAGTCGCGGTGCGGCAGGTAAGTCACACTCCAGCAGTTCCATAGCATAGATGTTTATCAGCGCTTGACGCATCACCGGCTCTTCGCCCTCTCTCGCCATCTCGTAGGCTCGCTTGCCGGAGAATTTCTTGGCCGAATAGACCGGCGGGGTTTGCAGCCTCTCGCCCGTCAACTTCCTAAGAGCCAGTTCTATATCCTGCCTCGTTATGTGTTCCCACGGATATGTTTTGTCCACTTCGTGCTCCAGATCGTAGCTCGGCGTCGTGGCTCCGAGCGTGACCTCGGCGATGTACTCTTTCGTCCCGTCCATCAGTTCGTCCACCCTCTTGGTCGCCTTGCCGATGCACACGATCAGCACTCCGGTCGCCAACGGATCGAGTGTTCCCGCGTGCCCGACTTTAATTCGCTTGTAGCCAAGTCGTTCCAGCGAATATTTCACCTTTCGCACCACATCGGTGGATGTCCACTCCAGCGGCTTGTCCACCACCAGTACGTAGCCCTCCGGAAAATTCAATTCGCGCGAAAACATCAGCAGAAATAGTAGATTATCGTTGCCGCCCCGACCACTCCGCAATACGCTGCAAACCAGACGAGTTTACTTCGTTTCACCATCTCGATCATAAACCTGCACGCCGCGACACCTACTGCGAATGCCGCTGCAAAACCCGCTACCAGAGGCAGAGCATCCGTGGCCGTAATCGCCCCGAGGTTGCCCTGCAAAGCGTCCAGCCCGACCTCGCCGACTATCGGTATTATCACCATCAGGAACGAAAATTGTGCAATCGCAGCACGCTGATTACCAAGAATTAACCCTGTTGCGATCGTGCTTCCCGACCGACTCAGACCCGGCATCGCTGCGGCGGCCTGTGCCAATCCCATAATAAACGCATCCCGAAACGATATCCCCTCGGCTTCCTTGCGGCGAGGTGTCTCACGCTCGATTCTCCGCGCCGCTCGGTCGCCCCCTGTTTCTCTCTTGCGCCCCGCAAACCACAGTAACCCCGCTGTCAGCACGAGCATCCCTCCGACGATCAACAAAATATTAGGCGACGCAAGCATCGCATTCAGCTGATCTCTAAGCAGTAAGCCGACCAGAGCAACCGGCACCGCCGAGAGCACGAGCTTCAGCGCGTACCCGGCCCGCCCCCGCAAAGTGTCCATTATGAGCGTGCCGATTTCGCGCCACAGCACCGTAATCGTGGCCAGCACCGTCGCCAAATGCAGCACGATATCGAACGTCAGGTTGTCCGCCAGCGTCACGCCGAGCACTTCTTTTGCGATTTGCAGATGTCCGCTGCTCGAAATAGGCAGGAACTCGGTGATACCCTGCACTATACCAAGTATAATGGCCTCCCAAACGCTCATATTTTCGGGGCTTGTTCCGTCTTTTTGGGCCGCCACATAATGGCGTAGATTTCGAACACAAACCCTGCGATCACGACGATCGGAGCAAGGGTTATGCGCCTGAAACTGAACATCTTGTCGCTAAACACCTCTGGGTCGCCGCTTCCGCCGCCCGCCATCAGCACAAATCCCACGATGATGATCCCTAACCCAATGAGCATCAGCACATAATTCCGTTTTTTCATTTCCTTACAGCTTTATTTACAGCGAACGCAGTGAATATCAGCGATATAGCTACTCCTCCGACGATCATTCCCGCGATAATTAACAGCGGCAGTCCTCCGCGCAGTAGCTCCACTTCGGGCAGGCCCTCTCGCAAGCCCGCGACCAAAATCACGAACAGAGCCGTCGCGATGAGTCCTGCCCACAGTCCGTGCGTCGCCGCCGACCCGAGCAGTGGGCTCATAATGAAACCGCGATTCGCTCCCACGAGCTTCATCGTATTGATAATCTGCTTTTTAGCCGCAATAGTCATCCGGATCGTGTTGTTGAGCAAAATCAGCGAAATCACGAATAACGCGCCTCCGAAAAGTACCAATACAAGGTTCAGTTTTCCGAGGTTCTGCCCGATTTGCTCGACCACACTCTTCTGATACACAACCTCTTGCACTCCGGATGTTTTCTCCATAGCTGCAACGAACGCCGCCACCTGATCTTTGTCTTCGGCCACTCGCGCCTCCAGGCCGACTTCGAAGCTGTCCGGCAGTGGGTTGAACTCGATAAATTCGCTGAAATCGTCGCCAGATTCGGCAACGAAGGCTTCGGCTGCCTGCTCCTTGGTCACGTAGGTTATCTGTCGCGCAACTTCCTTTACCTCAATCTGTTTGCGGACTTCGGCCGTTTGTTCCGCCGAGAGCCCGTCTTTGAGCATAACATAGATCGTGACGTTCTCCTTGAGCCGGTTCGTGACGTTCAACGCATTGAATATCAAATACGTAACCGATCCCAACAGGAACAACACCATCGCAATGCTCACCGTTGACACCAGGTATGAATTTCGCACCTTGCGCCGTAGTCGCTTATCTTCCTGTGCCATAGTTCTTTAATCTTCCTTTTGCTCTCAAAAACACAGCCACCGCCAGCCACAATAGAATCGCGATCGAGGCTGCCAGCGTCACTCCCTCGACTGTCGCGAAGTGTGGCGCGCGAAATCGCCACTCGATTGTGTGCTCGCCGGCCGGAACGACCATCGCCCTCAGCAGGTAATCCGCTCTGATATAGGGTGTTTCTTTTCCGTCGATGTACGCTTTCCAGCCTTTGTCGTAGTATATCTCCGAAAACACCACCAACCCTTCGTTTTCAGACACGCTATTATATTTTAAATAATTAGGCCTATATTCAACTAAACTTATAGTTGACTCAACTATGAATTTAGTTGAATCACTAAGGCTATGGTTGTCACGCAGGTTTTGTGAAGAGAATCGCTTATCGACAACGGCTTGGTGCTTGTTGTCGATAGTGCCGAGCGCATCCAGTTCTTCGCGTGCACCGTCGACAAAAATAACGTTCTCGACAAACCACGCAGCGCCGTTCGCATCGGGATTGAGCTCAACCTGACGTTCGCCGGTCTCCGGATCAACGATGATGAAGTACTTGGTATTTAGCATATTAAGTGCTCCAAGGTCGAGCTTCGACAGGTAGCGGTCGATGACGTCCTGATATCGGCGTAGCTTGGCACCGTGGTAACCCCCGACGGAGCGATGAAAATATGAGGTAAGCGCCTCATTGAAAGGATTTTCTGTATTCAGAACGCGAAATCCCGGCTCGGGGTCCGCCATAATAGCGCGATCCGCAGCATCAGCCGTAATCTGAACCCGCTCGCGAGTCCGAAAATCGTCGTGCGAAAGATACCTCAAATTGACCGGCAAAAGATCCGCCAAAACTAAAATTCCGAGTGCCAGAACGAACCACCAGCGCCTGATAGTCAGCTTGTTATCCTGTGCCCGCACCCATAACCAGACAACGCCAGCCGTCAGAGCAACGAACAGCAGAGATCGCCAACAATCGTTACGGAACATCGCCGCTCGTTCGCTCCGCATCGCATCCACAAGTCCCGGAATACCAGCGAATTGCTCGTCCCCAAGAGCCGAAAAATCGTAAATCGCACCCCCGAAGAGCGCAAAAAGCAATGCCACGCCGCCAGTGAGTCCCAATGTCCACAAAAATCCGGATTTGAATCGGTTTTTGTCCAACTCATTATCCCACAACGCTTTCAGAACCAGTGCCGCAACGAACGGAACGGCCCACTGCAACACCACAAGGGCCATTGCCACGGTGCGAAACTTGTTGTAACCGGGCAGCACGGAGAACGATAACTGAGTGAACCACATTGCGTTACTACCCCAGGCGAGCAACAAACCGAGAGCGCTAACCACGACGACCCACCATTTTTGCCGTCCGGGCAGAACGAAGAGTCCGAGAACGAACAAGAATACAACGACCGCACCTATATAAGTAGGTCCCCCGGTGAATGGCTGGCCACCCCAGTATCCGGGAAGTTGAGTTGCTAAGGATGGATTTATACCGCTGCGTCTCAGTACGTTAGCAACCTCACCACGAGCATCGAAGCCACCAGACGATCCGCCGCCGCGAAAATTCGGAATGAACATATTCAAGCTCTCGCCAATGCCGTAACTCCAAGCAGTAGCGTATTGTAAATCAAGTCCTTGAGAATCGGATCCGGCCTCGTTCCCTACGGCCGGAGCTACCTCGCTACCGCCGCGAATCGTTTCGGGCGAGTGCTCGAAAGTGTACCACAGGTGAGTAAAATTAGCGCCTACAGCGAGCAGTGCCGAACCGGCCAAAACAGCAGTCGCTGTGCAAAATCGCCTCCACGCTTTTTTACCTCTCTGTCTTGCAGTTACGATGAATTCCCCAAGCCAGAAAGCCAGAACGATCAGCAGGAAATAGTATGTGATTTGATGGTGTGATGCGGCGATCGTGAGCGCCCCGAAAAGCGCCGAAAGTCCACCGCCAATCAACATATTACGTCGAAAAGTCCAAAAAACAGCCCCGACGAGCATCGGTGCCCAACCCATTGCGCGCATCTTAGTGATGTGGCCGGCTTCGATGATCAGGATGTTGTAAGTCGATAACCCATAGGCGATTGCAGGCACGATAGCGACCCAAGGGTTGACCCCGACGAGCAACAACATCACCCAAAATCCGAGCATTGCCAAAAAGAGCAGCGCAGCGGGTTCGCCAACAAGATTCATCGCCCATTGTCCGGCGTTACGCAAAAACATCGCAGGATACTGAACACTAATGAGATAGGCAGGCATACCGCCGAACATTCCGCCCGTCCATTGCGGATCCTCGTCGAAGGCGGCGCGATGCTCGGAGATGTCGCGTTTCATCCCGTCGTACATCTGTACATCAGTCTGAGACAGCGACTTACCACTGTATTGTGGCGCAAAATATGCCGTGCTGATCGCTCCGAAAAGCACAACCGCCACGACGTATGGCAGCGCGCGCAAAAATATGTTCCGCAGGTTCATCGTGCCGCAAAGATAGTGAATTTTACTATCTTTGCGCGTGCCTATGAGTATTGTCGACGAAATACGACGCCCGATTGAGTCAAAAATAGCTGAATACGAGGACTTTATGGCGAAGCAGATGCGCTCGCCCGACCCGCTTGTCAGCGGGATTCTCGACTACATTTTGCAAAATGGAGGCAAGGGAATACGGCCGATGATGGTGTTGCTCTCGGCGGCGATGCAAAAGCCTGATAATAAGGATAATATAGGCCTGCGTACTTACCTCGGGGCGATGCTTGTGGAGATGATGCACACGGCCTCGCTGGTGCACGACGATGTGATCGATGAGAGTGATATGCGTCGCGGAAAGCCCTCTGTGAGAGCACGTTGGGGGTCGCGCAGCGCGGTGATTGCGGGCGACCTCATCTTGGCAAAGAGCATTACGGTCGGTCTGGACAGCGGGCAGTTCGACATTGTGGACTATGTGACGCGCGCGATGAGCACTCTTTGCGAGGGTGAACTCATTCAGAGTCAGCAAAGTAACCGTCTTGAGATGACGCGTGAAATTTACCTCGACATCATTCGGAAAAAGACGGCCGCATTGTTTGGCGTAAGTGCCGGGGTGGGAGCGTTGTCTGTCGGCGCACCTTGTTCGCAAGTGTCTGTTATGCAGGAGTTTGGCGAACTTGTCGGTATCGCTTTCCAGATTCAGGACGACATCCTTGATTACGATACTGCCGGGGAGACAGGCAAACCGGCGTGTAACGATCTGGCAGAAAAGAAGATAACCTTGCCTTTACTGGTTGTTATCGAGCGTTCGTCCGAAGCGCGTCGCAAGGATCTTTTGGCTCGTCTGGCTACCGCGGATACAGATTCACAATCAATTGAATATCTGCATGATGTCGTGGTTTCGGAAGGCGGCCTTGCAGAAGCGACACGGATTATGCAAGCGTATGTGGCTCGTGCTCAAGGACTTCTTGAACCATTCCCGCCCAGCCCATACCACACGGCATTGCTGCTACTGACCAGCTATGCGGCGGACAGAAAAAAATAAGCCCCGACGCGATCGTCGAGGCTTAAATCGCTAATTGACAATCTTATAACGTGGTGAGCTTCAGGTTGCGGAACAGCACCTTGATGCCGCCGCCGTCGTGGATTTGCAGTGCCAGACGACCCTGACGCTCGGCAAAAGCGGGGTCGGTCAGGTTGGTAACTTCGGTGCCGTTGAGCCACACCGTAGCATTGTCACCGACCACGCGAACGCGCATTGTGTTCCAACCGTCAACTAAGTGTTCTACAGGAGGTTGGAACAGCCAACCGCGTCCGTAACTCTCGTAAATTCCGCCCGAATGATGCCCCGCAGGAGCGACTTCAACCTGCCATCCATTGACCTTTGCAGGCGGGAAAACAACCGAACGGAAGAAAAATCCGCTGTTGCCGTTGGCCAGTTGGTTGAACTCGAACGTGGCATCGAAATCGTCGTAATATTCGCGAGTCGCGAGGTAGCCGTAGCCTTTGTCGGGGCCGCTTTCGACAACGATGCAACCCTCCTCGGCGTAGAATTTTTCGGTTCCGTAGACAACCCAGTTGTTAAGATCCGTCCCGTTAAAGAGCGCGACTTCGGTGCCTGCTTTACGCGGTAACTCCTTGATTCTGATGTTTCTGAACGACGCAGGATAGCCGTGATCCTGCAGGCAGACCAGACCCCTGTGAGCCAGTCCGTACTCGGGCGCGTTTTCCCATTTACCACTCGCACGACGCGCGAACCAGTCATCCGTCCAGGCCTCGAACTTAATGGTTTTCACGCCGTTAAGCCAATATTCCACGTGACCGTTGTCGAACACGATCTCGGAATTGTTCCACTGTCCGGGAGGATTGATCGTAACGCCCTCGAG
Organism: Alistipes sp. UBA936; assembly: GCA_002293505.1. Classification (GTDB taxonomy): domain Bacteria; phylum Bacteroidota; class Bacteroidia; order Bacteroidales; family Rikenellaceae; genus UBA940. Next base: position 92,725 of record DBDI01000003.1, read on the forward strand.
ATTAGGCAGATACATCGCATAGTCGACGCCCATATCCTGCCACGGTTCGAGCACGTCGCCACTGTTAGCTTCGTAGCCGGCCTTGTCAATCAGCTGATACTCAGGACCTGTGACATACGGTACTTTGAATTCCGGACGCTCGACCACGTGATAGAGAATACCGCTGTTGCCGCCAGTGGAGAGTTTCCAGTCGAGCGACAGATGGAAATTCTCAAACTGCTTGTCAGTCACAATGTAACCTGAGGCATCGCTGCCGCTTCCGTCGGCCTGAATAGCTCCGTCGACAACCTGCCAACCAGTGAGGCCTTCGACGTTGTAGTTGCGCCACCCGTCAAGAGTTGTACCATCGAAAAGCAGTGTCCAACCCTCAGCTATCTGACTTTGAGACAGCGTGTTAGGTTTTTGTCCACAAGCGGTTGCAACCAGCGTGACCGCCACAATTGTAAAGATTTTTCTCATAAGTAAATTATTTTTGGTTAGGTTTTTCGTGTGCACAAAGTCTTTAGGTCGTCGGCCTGGTCGGTCGTTGGTGGTCCGGTCCAGATTTGCCAGCTTTTTTCGGCCTGCTCCCTCAGCATCGTCTCGCCGTTTAATGTTGTTGCCCCTCGCCGCCGCCCCTCAGCTAAGAAAGCTGTAACTGGCGGATTATAAACAAGATCGTACAAAAAATGTCCTTCGCCGATCGCATCATATGGCAAATCCGGCTTGCCATCAATTGCGGGGTAAGTGCCTAACGGTGTGGTGTTTACTATAAGTTTGTGATCTGCCATCACTTCTGGCGTCAACTCATCATAACTCAAAAACTCGCCTCCACCCCTCGAAACCATCTTATAATCAATACCTTCCCGCTCCAAAACATACCTCACGGCGCAGGATGCACCGCCAGTTCCCAGAACCAAAGCCGCCGGCCGCTTGCCGCTCGAAAGCCCGCTCTCCTGCCCGTTGATAACCTCGCCTAACAATGCCTTCAACCCGACCGTAAACCCGTGAGCATCAGTGTTATATCCCCATAACTTCCCGTCCACGACCCTGACACAATTCACGGCCCCAATGGCGTGCGCCTCCTCTGACACAAAATCCAACCACGGCACGATGTCGCGTTTGTATGGAATGGTCACGTTAAAGCCTTCAAGATCAGGATATTTACCCAACAGAGAAGTCAGTTCCGACAGCCGCTCGAGTTCGAAATTATAGTACCTGCATTCGTCCGCCAGCCCCAGAGCCTTGAATTTCGCCGCGAAGTAACTCGCTGAGAATGAATGTTCCAGTGGCCGCCCGATTATCCCGAAAATTCGCATCCGTCCTGCTTAAATAAGATATTTCACCAAAACGAACGACCCGATAAGCAGCACGGTGAACACCACGGCCAACAGGTTGAAGTACTTGTCAATGAACGCTTTGACCGGTGCGCCGAACTTCCATATCAGCCCCGAGATCAAGAAGAATCGCAGGCCCCGAGACACCACCGACCCAGCCACAAAGCCGCCCAATCCGATGTCGAAAAGCCCGGCCGCGATCGTGAACAGTTTATAAGGAATGGGCGTGAATCCGGCGGTGAAGATGATCCAGAAGTCCCATTGCTCGAACATTACTCTCACTTTTTCAAAGTCTTCGGGCGAAAATATTCCACGATTGAACACCCATTGTGCAAGTCCCGTCAGCTCGCCACCCGCCGTTTGCCACAAGTAGTAGCCGATCGCATAGCCGCCAAGTGCCCCCAGAACCGAACCCGCCGTACAGATCAACGCATATCGAAACGCGCGCGCCGGTCGGCCCAAACAGAGCGCAATCAGCAGTACATCAGGCGGAATGGGGAAGAAGCTCGACTCAACGAACGCAACCGCAAACAGAGCCACCTCTCCCCACCGAGACTCGCTCCAGCCCAGCACCCAGTCGTAAAGTCGACGTACGAAATTCATAACGCCCGCAAAGTTACAAAAAAGTTTGTATATTCGCGGCCATTATGGAGACACAAAAGATTACGGAGATCGCCGACGTTGTGGTTCGATTTTCGGGCGACTCGGGCGACGGTATGCAGTTGGTGGGCACGTTGTTTTCGGACGCGGCGGCGGTCGGTGGTAACGGGATCTCGACTTTTCCCGACTTTCCGTCGGAGATTCGCGCTCCGCAGGGTACCGTGGCCGGGGTTTCGGGCTTCCAGGTTCACCTCGGCGCCGCAAAGATGACCACTCCGGGCGACACCTGTGACACACTCGTTGCGATGAACCCGGCGGCGCTGAGGGCTAACACCCGCGGTTTGAGGCCCGACTCGACGATCATTCTGGACGACGACGCGTTCACTCCCAAGGAGTTCCGCAAGGCGGGCTTAGTGTCCGACGACCCGATCGCAGAACTCGGTCTGGAGGGCTACAACATCGTCGCCCCGAAGATAACTTCGCTCACCCGCGAGGCTCTCGAAGGGCTGGGGCTCGACGTCAAGAGTGCCACCAAGTGTAAGAATATGTTCGCTCTCGGGCTGTGCTTCTACCTATATAACAAGCCGTTGGAGCATACGTTCGAATATATTGAACGTAAGTTTGCCAAGAAGAATCCCGCCATCGCCGAGGCTAACGTGCGCGCACTCAAGGCCGGCTTTAACTACGGCGCCAACACCCACTCGTTCGCCAATACGTATAATATTAAGCCCGCCGCACTCCCCGAGGGCACTTACCGTATGATAAACGGTAATCAGGCGACGGCTTGGGGTTTCATCGCTGCTTCCGAAAAGAGCGGTCGACCCCTGTTTTGCGGCTCGTATCCGATCACTCCCGCGACCGTCATCCTCGAAGAACTTGCCAAACGTCGCGACCTCGGCGTTGTGACTGTTCAGGCGGAGGATGAGATTGCCGGTATCTGTACCTCGATCGGGGCTTCGTTCGCCGGTTCGCTGGCTGTTACGACGACTTCCGGCCCGGGACTGTCGCTCAAAAGCGAGGCGATGGGCCTTGCGGTGATGACGGAACTCCCTCTGGTTGTGGTTGATGTGCAGAGGGGCGGCCCTTCGACCGGCCTTCCGACCAAGACCGAGCAGAGCGACCTGTTGCAGGCGCTCTACGGCCGTAACGGCGAGGCTCCGATGGTCGTCATCGCTGCGTCGACTCCCTCCGATTGCTTTCATTATGCATTCTGGGCTGCCAAAATCGCTCTGGAGCGTATGACCCCCGTGTTGCTGCTCACCGACGGATTCATCGCCAACGGTTCCGAGCCGTGGTGCATCCCGTCGATGGCCGATTACCCTGCCATCAAGCCGCCGATCATTCGCGAACTGCAAGGCAGTCAATACTTTTGTTATGACCGCGACCCTGAAGCAGGGGCTCGCACCTGGGCCATTCCCGGAACTCCCGGATTGGAACATCGTATAGGCGGACTTGAGAAGGACAAACGTATCGGTTGCGTGTCCCACGATCCGACCAACCACCATACGATGACCGAGTTGCGCGCTGCCAAGATCGCTCGCGTGGCCAGCTTCATTCCGACTCAGGAGATCACCACCGGCGACCCCGAGGGCGACCTGCTCGTGGTGGGGTGGGGTGGTACTCGTGGCCACTTGCAGGGTGCGGTCGAGAAACTGCGCGCAGAGGGTAAACGCGTCTCCCACTGCCACTTCAACTGGATCAATCCACTGCCGCACGGCGTGGAGCAAATTTTCTCGCGCTTCCGCCAAATCGTTGTGTGCGAGCTCAATATGGGTCAGTTTGCGGGCTACCTGCGAATGAATTTCCCGCAGTTCGCCTACCTGCAATATAACAAGGTTCAGGGTCTGCCTTTCACGATCGACGAACTTGCCGCTCACTTTAATTCATTGATATAATGTCACATAACTGTATATATTCCGCCGCCGATTTCAAGTCCGACCAGGAGGTCAAATGGTGCCCTGGTTGCGGCGACCACGCTGTGTTGGGCTCGCTCACGGCTGCTTTGGCGCGCATTTCGTCTGAGGATTGCGTTCCGCGCGAAAAGTTCACCGTGGTTAGCGGCATCGGTTGCTCGTCGCGATTTCCTTATTACGTGAGGAGTTACGGCTTCCACGGTATCCACGGTCGCGCAGCCGCGATCGCAACCGGCGTCAAGACCGCAAACCCCGACCTCAGCGTTTGGGTTGCCACGGGCGACGGCGACTCGCTGGCCATTGGCGGTAACCACTTCATTCACGCTGTGCGGCGCAACGTGGATATGACTATGATGTTGTTCAACAATGAGATATATGGCCTCACCAAGGGCCAGTACTCGCCCACTACCAAGCTCGGTAAGGTTACCAAGACGTCGCCTTTCGGGACGATTGAAAAGCCCTTCAAGCCCGGCGAACTGGCTATCGGGGCTGGGGGAACTTTCTTTGCGCGCTCAGTTGATGCCGAGGTTGCACTCACGACCGAAATGCTCGTCGCTGGCGCTCGTCACAAGGGTATGGCCGTCGTCGAGGCGCTGGTCAATTGTGTGATATTCAACGATAAAACCCACGCCACTTATGCGGGCGACAAAGCCACGCGGGCCGAAAATACGATCCTGTTGAAACACGGCGAGCCGATGATTTTCGGTGCCAATCGCGACAAAGGGCTGGTGCTCGACGGCGAACAGTTGCGGGGCGTCAGGCTGGGCGACGACGGGGTGGCCGAGAGCGACATCCTTGTTCACGACGCCCACACCGCCAATCCCACGATTCACTTCCTGCTGGCCGGTATGTCGTGGCCCGATTACCCTGTGGCTCTGGGTATTATTCGTCAGGTGGAGGCTCCGGCTTACGACGCCGAGGTTCACCGTCAGGTCGAGGAACAACAGGCCACCGCGAAAATCTCTAACGTCGACGACCTGCTCGGTTCCGGCGCCACCTGGAAAGTTTAGAGCCCTGCAGCCCTGCCCTCGGGTCTGCCGAAGCTTACAGCGTCACCTCGATAATCGAGTCGGCTGTGTCGAGCCCGCCGCCCAAGCTGTCAGAACCGCCGGGGCTACCCACTCCGCCCAAACTGAAGGTCACCTCGCCTGTGCGCCGGTCTTGGGTGTAGTCCAGCCGACCGTCGACGTTCAGCCATCGCGCCGAGCGAACTTTTGGTAGTTCGAGCGTTATGCTTTCCGCAGAGGAATCCAGAATGTGTACGTAAAGTACGTTTTCTTTTCGCGTTACGGCTCCCCATTCGGCCGGTCTGACCGGGCCCGCAGTCGTGCCGTAGATCGTGTGACCCCATTTTTCGAGCCAGTCGCCCATTCCCGCCAGCCGTTCGACACACTCGGCCTGAATCCTCCCGTCGGGCATCGGGCCCACGTTCAACAGCAGATTCGCTCCCGTTCCGGCCGTGCGCACCAGTCGGCCGATCAGTTCTTCGACCGACTTATACCGGTTGTCCGTGATGTTGAAACCCCACGTCCTGTTGATCGTTTCGCACGTTTCGAGCGGCATTCTCGTGGAGACCTCCTGTCCGCTATATCCTGCGTTGTTCTCTCCCGGGACGTCTCGCTCGAAGATCTGGTAGTCCTCTCCGGCGATGGGCGGAAGATGGTGATTGTTGGCTATCAGGCAGTTCGGTTGCAACTTCCGTATCAGCCCCTAGATCTCCGGATAGTGCCAGTCGACGGCTGTTGTGTGGTCGGTTCTGTTTTCGTCGGCGGTTTGGTCCCAGTGGCCGTCGAACCAGATCACCGCCACGTCGCCATACTCCGTCAACAGTTCGGTCAGCTGCGCATTCATAAATTCGATGTAGTGCTCCCAGTCGCTCGGTCCGGTTCGCCCCGACTTTTGGCCCGTTCTGCCCGTTTGCCACTGATAGTCGTCCCTGATCCAGTCCAGTTGCGAGTAGTAGAACCCCAACTTCATTCCCTGGCGGCGACACTCGTCGGCCAGTTGGCGTATGATATCCTTTCCGTATGGGGTGTTCATAATGTTCCACTCGGATTGTTTCGTTGCCCAGTTGCTGAAGCCGTCGTGATGGCGCGAGGTCAGGATGATGTATCGCATCCCCGCGTCCTTGGCGATCCGCACCCACTCCGCGGCGTCGAATGCCTGTGGGTTGAAGAAATCCTGCAACTTCATATACTCCGCTCTGGCGATCGGCCTTGAGTTCATCACCCACTCTCCCGCTCCGAGTACACTGTAAGGCCCGAAGTGTACGAACATCCCGAACCGCGCCTCCTCGAACCAGTCGGTCGGTGCTCCCGGAATCTCCTGCGCTTGGGTTTCTGCTCGCGCACCGACCAATGCGGCGAGCGCGAAAACGATCATAGTTACTATCTTCTTCATAGTTTTATGGTTAGTTGTCTGCTTCCGTCGAGCAGGGGTTCTATGTACAGTTTTGTCGCGTCATCGGGCAGTAGCCCTTCGATCTTTTCCGGCCACTCGACCAGACACAGCGCCCCGCTGTAGAAATACTCCTCGTAGCCCAGGTCGAACGCTTCCCGCGGATCTTCGATTCTGTAGAAATCGAAGTGATAGACCGTCTCGCCCTCTCCGGTGGCGTACTCATTCACCAGCGCGAACGTTGAACTTGTGACCTCGTCCTCCGACCCAGCCTCTTTCATAAGGGCACTTATCAGCGTGGTCTTTCCGGCACCCATCCCTCCATACAGCGCCACCACGCCGCATCCCTTCAACACCGGCCACAACTCTCGTGCGGCGGCGGGCAACTCGGCCAAAGATCGAACCACGATCGTCATTTCGGATTAAGGACTATATACGGTACGATCATCTCCTCCATCGAGATGCCACCGTGCTGGAACGTATGCCGATAGTAGCGCGTGAATTGCGAGGCGTTGTTGGGGTAGATCAGGAAGTCGCGCCCCAGAGCGAATACGTAAGTCGACGAGAGGTTGCTCTTTGGCAGTTGAATCTCCTCGGGGTGCAGCACCTCGTACACATCCTTCGGGTTGTAGCCAGCCAGTCGTCGTCCGGTCTTGTATCGCAGGTTTTGCGAGCTTTCCCTGTCACCGATTATCTTCACCGGATCGTCCACCCGGATCGTTCCGTGGTCGGAGGTGATGATAACTTTGTGGCCTCGGGCGGCGAGCAGTCGCAACAAAACCAGCAGGTCGCTGTGCTCGAACCACGAGCGTGTCAGAGAGCGGAACGCGGCGTCGTCTTCGGTCAGTTCGCGAATTATCTCCGTCTCGGTTCGCGCGTGGGAGAGAATGTCCAGGAAGTTGTAGACTATCACCGAGAAGTCGGCGTCGTACACCCTCTGTATGTTCTCCACCAGCCGCCGTCCCTGCTCCGGGCGCACCAGTTTGTCGAACGTCACCTTCCAATCACCGTGGCCACTTTGGGCCAGCAGTCGCCGCAGGAAATCTTCTTCGTATTGGTTCTTGCCCCCCTCTTCGTTGTCGTTGAGCCATTTGTCCGGTAGTACCTTGTCGATTGCAAGCGGGGTCAGTCCGGCGAAAATGGCGTTGCGTGCATATTGTGTTGCGGTGGGCAGTATTGCGCAGTAGAAATCCTCTGTGGCGACGTCGTACAGATCGCGCATAAGGTCGCGCACCGCCATCCACTGGTCGTACCGAAAGTTGTCTATCAGCAGGAACGTCGTCTTGCCATCCACTTCGGGAAAGACCACGTTTCGCATCAGCGTGTGCGACATCACCGGGACTTCTTCCCCGGCCGAGGCACCGATCCAATCCCGATAACTGCGCCGCACGAACTTTCCGAAAGCCATCGCCGCCTCTTCTCGCTGGAAAGCCAACACCTCGCGGATGCTTTCGTCGCCGCTACCGGAGAGCTCTATCTCCCACGTCACCAACTTCTTGTATATCCCCTTCCATTCGGCGAACGAGTCGGCCTGTCCCAACTGGGCAGCGATCCGTCCGAACTCTACGCGATAGTCTGCCGTGGATTGGTTCGTGACGAGCTCGCGCGAGTGGATGTTCTTCTTGATCGACAACAGCACCTGGTTCGGGTTGACCGGCTTGATGATGTAGTCGGCGATGCGCGAACCGATGGCTTTGTCCATTATTCGCTCCTCCTCGCTCTTGGTCACCATAATGACCGGAAGATCGGGCCTCACCTCCTTAATGTAGGGCAGCGTCTCCAGTCCCGTCATCCCGGGCATCATTTCGTCCAGGATCACAAGGTCATAGCGGTTTCCTCTCACGAGCTCTATCGCGTCGTAGCCGTTGTTGCACTTTTCCACCACGTAGCCGCGCGTCTCGAGGAACATTATGTGCGGTTTGAGCAGTTCGACTTCGTCGTCCACCCACAGGATTTTTCCATTCGTCATAAGCAATAGCACAAAGATAAAAATAAATTTTTTATCGACATTTGCTTTGATTAAAAATAAATTACTATATTTGCGTGCGATTTTTCCGGTAAAGGACTTAATAAACTCTTAAAAATTTATAGATATGACAAAAGCTGATATCGTCAACGGTGTCGCCAAGAGCACTGGCGTAGAAAAGGCCGTGGTTTCGCTCGTAGTGGAATCGTTTATGGAAGAGGTCAAGGACGCGATGATCAAAAAGAACCACGTCTACCTCAGAGGCTTCGGTAGCTTCATCATCAAGAAACGCGCCGAAAAGGTGGCCCGAAACATCTCGAAGAATACTTCGATCACCATCCCCGCTCATCACCACCCCGCGTTCAAGCCCGCCAAGAGCTTCGCGCAGAAAGTTAAATAACTAAACACTACCCAAAACAATGCCAAGCGGAAAGAAAAGAAAAAGACATAAAATGTCTACACACAAACGCAAGAAACGCCTTCGTAAGAATCGCCACAAAAAGAATAAGTAGAGAGGGGGATGACTGAGGAGGTGGGCCGAAGCGTTTTGAATGATCCAAGTAGTATCGGCAAGGCCAAAGAGGTACCTACACAAGAGAGGACTCTTTGGCTTTGTCTCTATATATAAATATGTAAATGAACAAAGAACTGATAATCAACGTCACTCCGAGCGAGATCAATATCGCGCTGGCCGAGGACAAGGAACTCGTGGAGTTCAGTAAGGAGAAGTGCCAGACGGGCTTCGCCGTGGGTGACATCTACCTTGGTAGGGTTCGTAAATTGATGCCCGGACTCAACGCGGCTTTCGTCAATATCGGCCACGAGAAGGACGCCTTCATTCACTACCTCGACCTCGGGCCCGGATTCGACACGCTGCATAAACTCACCGGGGCGCTGGTACAGAAGAAACGCGTTCCAAAGTTCGAGAACCTCAAGCTGGCTTCTCCTCCTCCCAAGAGCGGTAAGATCGGGGAACACATAGCGGTCGGGGACACGATCCTCGTCCAGATTGCCAAGGAGGCTATCTCCACCAAAGGGCCTCGCCTCACGGGTGACATTTCGCTCGCCGGGCGTCACGTCGTTCTGTTGCCGTTCAGTAACAAGATATCGATCTCGCAGAAGATAAAACAAAACTCCGAAAAGAAACGTCTCAAAAAGATCGTTGACACCGTTCTGCCTAAGAACTACGGTGTGATTATCCGTACCGCCGCGGCAGGTATGACCGACCCCGACATCGAACAGGATATACTTTCGTTGGTGGTCAAATGGGAAACCGCTTTGGCTAAGGTCAAGAATCTGACCGCTCCGGCGATCCTTTCCGAGGAGATGAACCGCGCCCACTCTGTGATCCGCGACCAGTTGAACGGCGACTTCAAGGCTATCTACGTGGACGACCCTGCTACGTACGAAGAGATCCGCGAGTATATCAAACTGATTGCTCCCGAGAAGAGCCGTATCGTCAAGCTCTACAAGGGTAACGTGCCCATCTTCGACAACTTCGACATAACGCGCCAGATTAAGTCGTTGTTCGTCAAACACGTGTCACTCAAGCGCGGCGCTTACCTCATAATCGAGCACACCGAGGCGTTGCATGTCATCGACGTCAACAGCGGCAACCGCACCAAGGTTGAGAACGATCAGGAACGCACCGTTATGGAGGTTAACCTCGCTGCCGCGGAGGAGATCGCCCGCCAATTGAGGCTTCGCGATATGGGAGGCATCATCGTCATCGACTTCATCGACCTGCATAAGAGCGAAAACCGTCAGGCGTTGCTCGAAAAGATGAACCAACTGATGTCCACCGACCGCGCCAAACATACCATCTTGCCGTTGTCGAAGTTCGGCCTGATGCAGATCACCCGCCAGAGGGTTCGCCCCGAGGCCATCTCCGAGGCTCGCGAGGTTTGCCCTTACTGTAACGGTACGGGTCAGGTTTCGCCCACTCTGATGATCGACGAACAGATAGAGAACCGTATAGCATACTACGCCGAGAAAAAAGGCATCACCAACCTCACCATCAAGGCCAGCCCCTACGTGTCGGCTTTCCTCACCAAGGGATTCCCGTCGTTGAGGTTGCGTTGGATGGCCCGTTACCACAGCCTGATTCGCGTGAAGACCGATCAGGCGATCGGCGTGACCGAAACAAAAGTATTCGACGTAAAAGGTCGTGAATTGAATTGAATGAAGCGGTAGAAAAACTGGTCGAGCGGTTCGGAGAGAGCGCTCCTCTGACCGAGCTGTTGAGGGCTGCGAAAAAAACGCGCACCGTTGGGATCGAGAGACTCGCCGGTAGCGCGTTTTCCGTGGCTGCCGCTGCCGCTATGCGCTCGCTGGGCGGGGTTCATATCTTCGTTGCCGAGGATCGCGACGCTGCCGCCTACCTGCTTAACGATCTTTACAGTTTGGCCGGCGAGCAGCAGGTGTTGTTCTTTCCGACCGCATATAAACGCTCTATCCAGTTCGGCCAGCAGGATCCGTCCGGGGTTGTCCAGAGAACGGCCGTCCTGAACGCTGTTCGCGCCGCAGAAACAAACGGCGGCGTTCTTGCCGTTTGTACTTACCCAGAGGCTCTGGTCGAGAAGGTTGTCTCGATTACCGAATTGGCCGAAAAGACCCTTGCTCTGCGCGTCGGCGAGAAGGTTAGTATGTCGACTGTTGAGGATATTCTCGCCGATTGGGGCTTCTCTTGGGTGGACTTTGTCTTCGAACCCGGACAGTACTCCATCCGCGGCGGTATCATCGACGTGTTCTCTTACTCTTCACCGCGCCCGTTCCGCATCGACTTCTTCGGGGATGAGATCGACTCGATCCGCATATTCGAAATATCGTCGCAGCTCTCGGCCGAAAAGGTCGAGCGGGTCGAGGTGCTTCCCAATCTGAAAAGCATCCGTACCCAGGTGTCGTCGTTCGCTGCGTTCGCCGGCGGGGCTCATTGGTGGGTGGACGACCTGGGCTTTGCCCTCGGTAAGCTCGACGGGGTGCGCAAGAAAGTGCTCGGCGAACTGGACAAACCCTCGACCATCGACTCCCACGTGACCAGCGCCCGGGAGTTCCTCTCTGACACCGCCTACGCGCAGATGTTCGTCCGCACAGGCAGTGACAAACGTCCCGCCGAGAAGACCATAGAGTTCCATACCGCTCCCCAGCCCGAGTTCAATAAGCAGTTCGAGATGCTGGCCGATAACATCGTCGAGCGGGCTGCCGAGGGCTACGAAACTTATATCCTGAGCGAGAACCGTGCCCAGATCGAGCGCCTTGTAAATATCTTTGCTTCGGTTCGGCCGTCGGCTTCCGTGCCGATGCACTCAATGCCCCTCACGTTGCACGAGGGCTTCGTGGATCACGACCTGAAGCTGTGTCTCTACACCGACCACCAGATTTTCGACCGCTACCACCGATACAAGATCCGCGGCGAGATCAATCGCGACGAGGCCCTGACCGTGGCCGAACTGAACGAACTGAAACCCGGCGACTTCGTGGTGCACATTGACCACGGGGTAGGGCGCTTCGGCGGCCTCGTTAAGCAGATTGAGAACGGCAAGGAGGTCGACGCTATCAAGCTGGTGTATAAGGACAACGACGTGCTGCTGGTGAACGTCCACAACCTCCACCGCATCGCCCGTTACAAGAGTGGCGACGCGGCCGAGCCTCCGCGTGTGTACAAACTCGGCAGCGGGGCTTGGCAACGGATGAAGGCGGCCACCAAGAACGCCGTCAAAAACATCGCCCGCGAGCTCATTGCCCTGTACGCGCGGCGCAAGGCTGGTAAGGGGTTTGCATTCTCGCCCGACACCTACCTGCAAACAGAACTCGAGGCATCGTTCCAGTACGAAGACACGCCCGACCAGCAGACGGCCACCGAGCTAATCAAAGCAGATATGGAGTCGCCCGAACCAATGGATCGCCTGGTTTGCGGCGACGTGGGCTTCGGTAAGACCGAGGTGGCTATCCGCGCGGCTTTCAAGGCCGTGTCCGACTCGAAACAGGTTGCCGTTCTGGTGCCCACGACAATCCTATCGCTACAACACTACCGTACGTTCTCCGAGCGTCTCCGAGGCTTCCCCGTGCGCATTGAGTTCCTGAACCGCAGCAAGACCGCTGCCGAGACACGAGCCATCCTCGCCGATGTGACCGAGGGCAAGATAGATATTCTCATAGGGACACACAAGATACTTGGCAAGGAGGTGCGGTTCAAAGACCTCGGGCTGCTAATCATCGACGAAGAGCAGAAGTTCGGCGTGGCCAGCAAGGAGAAACTGCGCGAGATGAGCGTCTCGGTCGATACGCTAACCCTGACGGCCACCCCCATTCCCCGCACGTTGCAGTTCTCGCTGATGGGTTCGCGTGACCTGAGCGTGATTAACACTCCGCCGCCCAACCGTCAACCAATCGTCACAGAGAGCCACACCTTCAACGAAGAACTCATCAAAGAGGCTATCGAGGCGGAACTGGCTCGCGGCGGTCAGGTCTACTTCGTGCACAACCGCGTGCAGGATATCGGAAAGATGGCCGGTACTGTCCAGCGACTCGTTCCCAAGGCCCGCGTGGCTGTGTTGCACGGCCAGATGGAGCCCAAGTCGGTGGAGAAGCTGATTATGGACTTCATCTACGGCGAGGCAGATGTGCTGGTCGCAACCTCCATCATCGAGAACGGCATCGACATCCCAAACGCCAACACAATCATCATAAACAACGCCCAGAACTTCGGTCTAAGCGACCTCCACCAGTTGCGCGGTCGAGTGGGGCGCTCAAATCGTAAGGGTTACTGCTACTTGCTTTCGCCACCCGATGAGCTGTTAGCCGGTGATGCTCGCCGTCGCCTGCGGGCCATCGAGGAGTTTTCCGACCTCGGTGCGGGATTCAACATCGCTATGCAGGATCTCGACATACGCGGTGCGGGAAACCTATTCGGAGCCGAGCAGAGCGGATTCATTGCCGACATAGGCTTCGAAACCTACCAGAAGATACTCGCCGAAGCGGTGGCCGAATTGCGGGCTGAGGGTGTCGAGGGGGCGGAAAAGCTGATGGGCGGTCGGAACGCCGACGGCGGATTATCGTCGGGCCCCGAAGCAATACGGTACATCGAGGACACCCACATCGAGACCGACCGCGAGGCAGGTATTCCCGATGACTATGTGGGAAATGCGGCCGAGAAACTTAAACTGTATCGTACGCTCGACGCGATGACCGACGAGGCGTCGATGCAGCGCTTCGCTTCGGAGTTGGAAGACCGTTTCGGTCGGATACCGCCGCAAACCCAAACCCTGATGGACGTCGTTCGACTGCGCTGGCGTGCCATCGCTCTGGGCTTCGAACGGGTAAAGGTGAAGAACGGTATGATGATCCTGGGCTTCCCCTCCGAGCCCGACTCGCCGTACTATAAGAGCGAGGTCTTCAACCACATATTGCAGCACATCGCCACGCGGAAAGAAAAATTTGTGCTCAAGCAGAACAATAATAAGCTCGGTTTGTCAGTTAGGGGAGTGGACGGCGTGGCCGACGCCATAAATGTATTGAATGAGATTGGCAATTGATATAGGTAACTCGCGGGCCAAAGCCGCGCTTTTCGACGACTCCGGACGACTGGTCAGCATCCTGAACCTCGACCACTCGACTCCAGTTCCCATCAAAAATCTTTACGCCACACCCGACACGCTCGGGATGGATCGCTTGGCTGCGGCCGTCGGGGCTAATGTTATGTTTCCCGACAGGACGTGCCTGATCATCGACTTCGGTACGGCTATAACGTTCGACGTCGTGACTGCGGCGGGCGAATTTCTTGGTGGCACGATCTCTCCTGGGGCTCGAACCCGCCTCCGTGCTCTGAATGAATTCACCGAAACGTTGCCTCTTTGCGAGCTGCCCGACGACGAGATCGCCTTTCCTGCCGACAACACTCTCGACGCGATCCAAAGCGGGGTTGTTCGGGGTATCGTGGCCGAGACCGAGGCGTATATCGCGGAGGTTAATGAGCGTTTCGGGGCAGGGGTGAAGATAATTTTTACCGGTGGCGATGCTGATTATTTTGCGAAACGGGTAAAAAGTCCGATATTTGTCGCCTCGGAGCTCGTTTTTTACGGACTGAATGCAATCTTGGAATACAATGCGAAGTAAATTGATCCTTGCCGTGGCGATGATGCTGGTGGCGTTTGGCGCTGCCGCACAGGAGAATACCATCAACACGTTCTCTCCGTACAGTATGTACGGCATCGGTGATTTGAGCTCGGCTTCCAACACGGCGTTCGTCGGTATGGGCGGGGCCAGTATTGGGTTTCGTAACGGGGCTTACGAGTTCGCCGGGGATACCCGGCTCAACCTGTCTAACCCCGCGTCGCTCAGCGGCCTCGGTATGCGGACTTTTATATTCGACGTCGGTACGGTCGGGACGAATGTCTACCTCAAGCAGCGGGTCGCGGGTGAGATGCTTAAAACCAGCTTCAACTCGTTCAACATCAATAACATCACGGCCGCTTTCTCGATCGCCGGCCGTCTGGGGTTTGCCTTTAACGTGTCGCCTTACAGTAACGTCGGCTACCGTATTCACACCGACGATACCTCCTACCTTGCGGATCTGGGCGTGGTTCGATACTTCTATAACGGAGCAGGCGATATCAACGAGGCTAAGGCAGCCCTCGGTTGGGCTCCTTTTCGGAAACTATCAATCGGCGTTGAGCTGAACTACCTGTGGGGTAATATCGACCGTACTTATGAGGCTGTGATCCTCAATTACACCGGTTCGGGTGAGTACGGCGAGATCTCATCCCGCATCGGTTCCACGGCCAATACCAACGAAAAAGTGGCCCGTATGTTCGGCGCGTTCGGAGTGCAATACAGCCCCATCGAGAACTCCAAAGGTACCCGCCTTACCCTCGGGGCGACGTATCGTCTGGGCGGTAAACTCAATTCGACCGTCACCGACTTCATTCCCTCGAACAACATCTACGCCGACACGATCCGCTTCAACCAATATAAATCGGCAACCTACATTCCGCAAACCATCGGTGTGGGGGTGAACTTCCACCGCCCCAAATGGGCCGTCGCAGCCGACTGGGTCCATCAGGATTGGGCTTCGAAAAACACCTATGCCGGTTCGTCCGACGTACGATACGTTAACACAAATACGTTTAAGTTAGGCGGACAGTTCACTCCCAACCGGCTCGATATCCGTGGGCGCTTCTCCAGCTTCTTCAACCGCATCACGTATAAGGTCGGCGGGCGCTACGGTACCAACTACCTGCAGTACGGCGGTAAACCGGTTCGCGAAAAGGCCGTCACTCTGGGGCTCGACATTCCGTTCCGCGCCGTGAACGTTTCGACGCTCAACGTCGGGTTCGAATACGGCCAACGGGGGTCGCTCGACGGGGGGATGATCCGCGAGAATTACTTCAAGGTCAGCGTCGGGGTGATGTTGTTCGGGCGCGACTTCGACTATTGGTTTGAAAAATATAAATATAATTAATATCTTTGCGGAATGAAAACTCTAACAAAACTGACTCTTGCCGCGGCGGCCCTGTCGCTTGTGGCCTTTTCGGCTGTAGCTCAGGCCATATCTCCACAGGAGGATCCGCGCTATGGCAGTACGCCCGAAGAGAGGGCTGAAAACTTCAAGAAACTCAACTATCTCAAATTCGAGATGGATAGCAAGGCCTACGATACGGCCGCCGTCTGGCTCAAAGAGTTGATGAACGATGCTCCTCAGGCCAGTTCCAACATCTATATTTGGGGTGCCACGATCTATAAGAACAAAGCCGCCCGCGCTACTTCGCTCGCTGACAAGAAGGCGTTCGTCGACTCAGTGATGCTGATCTACGACCGTAGGGCCGAGTACTACGGGGCCGATCCTCGCCGTGGCCGTGCATACATCCTCGGTCAAAAGGCTCGCGACTACCTTTCGCTCAACGCTCTGGATCGCGAAAACGTCCGTAAATATTATCTCGAGGCTCTGGAGGCTTCTTCCGGAACTGAAGCTGCTCAGGTAGCTCTGGAGTACTTTCAGCAGTTGGTCGAGGACTACAAGGCCGTTCATATTCAAGCCGGCGACCTGCTCAGTGAATACCAGCGCCTGACGGGCTTGTTGGCTAACGCGACCGAAGAGGAGAAAGATTCTCTCAACACCCTATTCGCCGCAAGTGGTGCTGCTAATTGCGACGTTCTCGAAGAGCTGTTCGCTCCTCAGATAGCTGCCGCACCGGACGATCTGGACGTGGTTACCAAGGCTTACGGCCTGATGTCGATGGCTAACTGTACCTCGCCGTTCTATATGAGCGTTGCCGAGAAGTACTACGCACTGTCGCCTTCGAGCGGTACGGCTATCCGCCTGGCGTCGTTGTTCGAAAACCAGATGGAGTTCTCCAAGGCCCTGAAATATCTCAATGAGATGTTGCCCACTGAGACCGACCCCGCGGCAAAGGCTAACCTGTACGTTCGCATCGCTGCGTCGGAACTCGGTTTGAAACGCTCTTCCGCCGCTGCTCAGGCCGCTCGTGAGGCGATCTCGCTCGACCCCGATAACGGATTCGGTTATATGTTCCTTGCCGAGGCTTACGTTGCCGGTTCGACCGCCTGCAGTGGATTCCACCAGTTGACCGTTTACTGGCTCGCTTACGACCAGTTCGCCCGTGCACGTTCGGCTTTCGAGGCCGCCGGTCAGAGCAACGAAGTCGAGGCAGCTTCGACCCGTATGACCAATTGCCGCATCTGCTTCCCCACTCTCGAAGAAGGATTTATGTATGTTCAGGACTATAAGGAGGGTAACTCTTATCACGTGAGCTGCGGATGGATCTCGGGAAACACAACCATAAGATCGCGATAGGCGCTCGATCTAATTTTCTGATAGCACTCCTTGTTATGGGGAGTGCTATCTCGCTTTTGTCGTGCGAGGGCGATAAGTCCGCCGCCGACGAGGAGCAGACCGACGAAGCTTTGGTGACCAGACGGGTGGACAGTATGCGTATCGTCTCTTCGGAGAACGGCCGGCTGCTCAATAGTATGTCTGCGCCACTTATGGAGGATCACGCCTTCGCCCGACCGCCGTTTCAGGAGTACAGACAGGGTATCGAGTTCGTCGGCTATAACGACTCGACCGGAGTGGAGTCCTCTCGCGTCGTCGCCGACTATGCCCTCTACTGGTCTGACCGCGACCGCTGGGAGTTGAAGGGTAACGTTCTGGTTACCGGCGAGCAGAACCGCCGCTTGTACACCCAACAGTTGACCTGGGATCGTAAGATACACAAGATATACTCCAACGTCGACTCCAAGGTGGAGGAGGGAACGGACGTGTTCATCGGCGAGGGGTTCGAGGCCGAGGACGACTTCAGTCGCTGGACTTTCCGCCGCCTGACCGGCACAGTGAGTGTCGACACCGCACCCACGCAGCCTGCGGAGTCGGAGCCCGGAACTGAACCAGTTTCTGATTCCGAATCGCAACCCGCCGAGCCCACTCTCACCCAGCCTGCCGTTCAATGAGTACTCCCCTCGCTTGCGTTCTGATAGCTGCGATGCTGATTCTGTCGGCGTTTTTTTCGGGTATGGAGATCGCGTTCACCAGCTCGAACAAACTCAAACTCGAGATCGACCGTCGTGGTAGCGGTTTTTTCAATTTCGCCGCCGGATTGTTTACCCGTAACGCTGGCCAGTATATAACCACGCTGCTGGTCGGTAATAATGTCGTTCTGGTCGTATATTCGCTCGCTGTATCCGCTCTGTTGTCGTCGCTCTTGGGCGTTTCTTCCGTCGTGCTCGAAACTGTTGTGGCCACTGTTGTGATCATCTTCTTGGGTGAATATATCCCCAAGTCTATCGTCCTTAAGAACCCTAACTTTTACTTCAAAGCGTTTTCCGGGCCGGTTTATTTCTTTTACGTGCTGCTTTACCCCGTCGCTCGCTTTACATCATTGGTTTCGGCCGGAGTTATCCGCTTATTTGGTCATCGCGCCGGAGCCGAGCCCGTGGAGGTATACTCTCGGGCCGAGTTGGTTAGCCTCGTCGAGGAGGGTGGGGCGGGGGAGAAGGATCCCGAGCACGAGATGAAGCTGTTCCAGAATGCATTGGATTTTCCCGACCTGCTGGTTCGCGACTGTATGGTCCAGCGTATCAACGTCGAAGCCGTAGAGATCGACGCCGGGGTGGAAGAACTGACCCGTCGCTTCGTCGACACGCAATACTCCCGCATCTTTGTCTGGCAGGATTCGATAGATAACATTGTCGGTTATGTCAACGTTAAGAGCCTTTTCCGCGCCCCGAAAACCATTGCCGAGGTGCTCAAGAAGGTCGATTACGTTCCCGAGACGATGCCTGCTCAGGAGTTGATGAACGGCTTCATCAAGAGCCACTCCTCGATCGCAGTCGTGATCGACGAATTCGGTGGTACGGCCGGGGTTGTGTCGCTGGAGGATATTCTGGAGGAGATCTTCGGCGAGATCGAGGACGAACACGACACCCCGGAGATGGTCGAAAAGGAGACCGGCCACGACGAGTGGGTGTTCTCGTGCCAACTGGAGGTCGATTATCTGAACGAAAAATACGGCTTGGGGATTCCCGAAAGCGACGAGTACGACACTCTGGCCGGGTTCATCATCTTCGGTTATGCCGACATTCCTCCCCAGGGCGAGGAGTTTACCCTCGACGGGTTCCAGATCAAGATACTTCGGCGTACTTCGTCGAGAATTGAGTTGGCTCGCGTGCGTAGATTGTAAAAGTTTTTGTATCTTTGTCGCCTCAAACGCGTAAATTTGTAATTCGTATAACTAATATGGCTACTCTCAACACCCTCAGAACCCGCGGCGCACTGTTTTTGTCGATCGTGATCGGCGTCGCCCTCATCGCATTCCTCTTGGGCGACCTCACCAGCGCAAGCAGCGTGTTCCAACGCAGCCGCAACCGCGTAGGCTCGATCGACGGTAAAAGTGTCGACTATTTCGAATTTGCCGCCACGAACGAGAACCTCAATCAGGTCATCCAGACGATGTACGGTCGTAGCGCCGTCACCGCCGAGCAGGCCGATCAGATCCGCGAGATGGCTTGGCAGAGTTATATCCGTCGTTACGTTTACGAACCCGGTTTTCGCCGTATGGGTCTCTCCGTTGGCGAGGCCGAACAGATTGATATGGTTCAAGGTCAGTTTGTTTCGCCTGTGATTACTTCTTTGTTCTCGTCGCCACAGACCGGCCAGATCGATAACGCCGCGTTGGCCCAGTTCGTCTCGTCGCTCGAAATGGACGACACAGGTCGTATGCCTGCTATGTGGGAGTATGCTAAGAGTGAGATGGTTAACGAGCGCGCGATGTCTAAATACCTCGCGCTGGTTCAGGGTGGACTGTTCGCTAACGACCTTGAGGTTGCTCGCGGCGTCGATGCTGCCAACCACACTTACTCCGGCTCGTGGGCCCGCATTCCTTTCAATAGTATCGCCGACTCGTTGGTGACCGTTTCTTCGGCCGAGGTTCGTAAATACTTCGCCGAGCATCGCGACCAGTTCCGCCAGACAGCTTCTCGCGACGTCGAATACGTTGTCTTTGCGCTCGACCCCTCGGATGCGGATTACTCCGAGGCCGCCGACCATATCCAAACCGTTGCCGGTGAGTTCGCTGCCGCTGCCGATCCGATGCAGTATGCTTCGCTGAACTCTCAGGAGCGCACCGACGAAGGTTTCTACTCCGAGTCGCAACTCTCGCCCGAGCTCGCCGCCATCGCTTTTGGCGACCGCCGCGGCCAGATGGCTGGCCCGACCCTCAATGGCAATGTGTATACCGTTTCGCGCGTTGCTGCCGAACGTATGATGCCCGACTCTGTGGGCGCTCGCCATATCCTCCTTCCCGCAACCAGCACTCGCGTCGCCGACAGCCTCGTGAGGGCTATCCGCGGCGGGGCTTCATTGGTGGATCTGGCCATTGTTTACTCGCTCGACGACGTTGCCGAGATCGGCGTGTTTCCGCCTCAGATGATGGTGGAACCGTTCGCGACGGCCATCAGCGAGGCTCGCGCGGGCGACGTATTCACAGTCGAAACCCAGTTCGGTCTGCACGTAGTGCAGTCAACCTACCGCTCGCCGCTCACTCGCAAGGCCCAGATTGCAACCGTAACCTATAACGTCGAACCGAGCTCGGCAACCGAACAGGCGGCTTACAACCTCGCTCGCGACTTCGCCACCGCCGCAACCGGCTCACGGGAGAAATTCGACGCCGCGGTATCCTCGACCGGCGCCAACCGCCGCGTGGCTACCATCGGTGAGAGCGATCGCGACGTTGCCGGTATGACCAACTCGCGCGAACTGGTTCGTTGGAGCTTCAACACCAAACCCGGAACCGTTTCGCCCATTATGGAGATCGACGGCGACTACGTGGTGGCTGTCCTGACGGGCGCCAAAGAGGCCGGTGAGGCCGATGTGCGCGACGTCTCGGTGGGCATCGCATCACGAATCCGCAACGAAAAGAAAACCGAACAACTCACCGCGCAACTCTCCGGTAAGAGCGTCGCCGAAGTCGCCGCAATGGAAAGTGCCGTCACAGGTGAGCTCACAGATCTGGCAGGTAACGCGTTCTACGAACCGAGCCTCGGGGTCGAACCTGCCGTCATCGGTGCGCTAGAAAGCATCCCTGCCGGAACGACTTCGAAACCCATCAAGGGCTTTGCCGGGGTTTACGTGGTCGGCGTGTCGTCGGTTGGTACTGTGGCCGACGCGATAAGCGCAGACAGCGAACGTGTTCGTCTTGAAGCAACCGCCGAAACCTCACTCTCACAACGCCTTACCGCAGCGATGAACGGGCAGGCTAAGATCGAGGACAACCGCGCAAAATTCTTCTGATTTTCGTCAAAAACGCCCATCTGCGGCGTTATGCCCGAAGCCTTGCAGCTGAGCGTTTTTGACAAAAATAGGTGTTGTCGGAGGCGGGGAGAACTGGCTCAGCCCGCCCGGGCCCCAGAGGCTCTTATCGTATGTACTTTTTGAGGAATCCGGATAATTCCGCAAGGGCCGGAAACCGAAAGATTGCAGCTCCGGATGTGTAGATGAAAATCCCTGTCAAGATCTTGAGAGTCAGTATGATTGGTATAGGTAACGCAGCTGCCAACAGACCAACTCCCCATGCGCCCGCCACCATCACCGCCGTGAGCGCCAAGACCGGTAAAACATCCCTCGCGAGAGCCCGCAGGCCGTAAGCGGAAAGCCTTCTGGCGGTGGCGAAACTGACAAACGCGTCGGCGAAAGCGATTCCCACGACACCCCACGCGATGGCCATCGGCCCGAACGGAATGGTTACCGCAAGGATCACAGTAGCAAATACTTTTTTTATGATCTCCGCTCTCAGCACCGCCTTCCCGTCGCTCCTGGTTCGAAGGATGTTGGCCGAAATCGTCGCCAGCGGAGTTGCGAATCCCGCAAGACACAACACCCTGAAAAACGGTACAGCCCCCTGCCACTGAGGTGCCAGAAACACTCCGAAAAAGTCCGCCGACACAACAATCAATCCCGCCATCATAGGAAACATCAGAAAAACGATCGACCCGACGACCCGACTCACGCTGCCAGCAAACTTCTTCTCGTCGCCCTCCAGCCGCGCCAGAGCCGGAAAAGTCACACTCTGCATCGCGTTCATCGCCGACACAACGGGCAGATCGCGCACCTTTCGTGCCGTGTCGTAGTTACCCAGCGTCCCCGCGTGGATATGGCCGATAATAAACTGAGGCAGAGAATTATAGATGTTGTTAAGCAGGTCCGTTCCCAGTAGGCGCGACGAATACGCGAACATCCGCCGAATCGCCTCGGTTGAGAACTGCAACGCGGGCCTGAATCGACCCAAAATCCACAACAGCAGCGAACGTACGCTGGTTTGAGTGACTCGTTGAGCAACCAGCGCCCAAACCCCAAATCCATTGACAGCCAGTACGACAGCGAGCACACCACTAACCACGGTCGCGGCAAACGTGATGACCGAAAGCGTCCTGAAATCGAACTCCCGCGTGAGGATCGTCTGTTGGATTATCCCGAGCGCCGCCACTGGAACGACCAGAAAAAAAACAGGCGCAAGGTGCACTATTTCAGGCATTTTCAGGATCTGAGCGGTGGGGTGGGAGAGCGCCATAAGCAGTCCGTAGACCACCATCGCCATTCCGGCGTTGAACCAAAACGCCGAAGAAAAATCCGCGCCTGTGGGTGCCTGTTTTCGAATCAATGCCTGTGAGAATCCGCTGTCCACAAATGAGTTAAATATCGCGACAAAGGCGGCCAGAATCGCGATAGGGGCGGTCTCGAAAGGCTGCAATCGGTTGGTCACATTGATCACAACCCACGCTCCGAACAGCGCCGAGGCGACCCGTTCGCCCACGTTCCAGGCGAACCCGCGAACGACTTTCCCTTTGAGCTCCCCGCCGGCCATTATCCAATTAGCGCCAACACCCCGAGCCGGTACGAATCGAGCCCGAATCCCATCACCGAACCGCGACAAACCGGGGCGATCAGCGAGATGTGTCGGAACTCCTCGCGTGCCAGAACATTCGAGATATGTACCTCAACTACAGGCACCTTGACCGCTCCGATAGCATCGCGAATTGCCACCGAAGTGTGCGTGTAGCCGCCCGCGTTCAGCACCACACCGTCGTACACACCGTCCGCGTGCTGCACCGCCTCCACGATTTCCCCTTCAATGTTGCTCTGCACGTAGTCGATCGTTACCTTCTCGAGGGTTGCCCGCAGCACCATCAGATAGCTCTCGAAGTCGCCCGTGCCATAGATCCCTGGTTCGCGCCGCCCCAGCAGGTTGAGGTTCGGGCCGTTGATTATCAAGATTTTCATAAAATCGGAAACATTTTCGCAAATATACGTATTTTTGCGGTAAAATATGGGAGAGTTTGACTTTATAGAGCGCCTGCGCGCAAGCTTCGACGGCATTGGCGACCCGCAAATCGTTGGCATAGGCGACGATGCGGCCGTGATCCCGCTTGAAGATGATGTTCTTGTGGTGACGACCGATATGCTGGTCGAGGGGGTGCACTTTCTGCGCCATGCTACTTCGGCTCGCGAGCTCGGGGCAAAGTCTTTGGCGGTGAATCTCAGCGATGTAGCTGCGATGGGCGCTCGCCCTTTGGCGTCGTTTTTGTCCGTGGCTCTGCCTGTTGAGTTGCGTGGCGAGTGGGCGGCCGAGTTTGCCGAGGGTTACCGCGAACTCTCTGCTCGCTACGATGTTAAACCTGCCGGTGGAGACACTACATCCTCACTCGGGCCTGTCGCGATAAACGTCACCGTCGTTGGTCGTGCACCCGCCGCAAATATTAAATACCGCTCTGGCGCTCGCCCGGGAGATATCGTAGCCGTTGGGGGCCCGCTCGGCGAATCTGCGGCAGGATTGCGCGATATTTTGGCAGGTCACCTCGATACGCCGCTCGCTGCAAAACATCGCAATCCGCAAGCGCAAGTGGCTGAAGGCGAGTGGCTTGGTGGTCGACTCGAGGTGCACTCGATGATGGATCTTTCGGACGGTCTGGCCGGCGACCTGCCTCACATCCTGCGCGCTTCGAAAACCGCCGCCGAGATCGAACTGACCGCGATCCCGACCCCCGTCGATATCGAGCTTGCCGTGGCCGGAGGCGAGGATTACAAACTGTTGCTCACCTGCGACCCGACTGCATGGCCCGTGCTGGCAGCCGACTTCGAGGCCCGCTTCGGTTCCCCACTTTACCCCATTGGCCGCATCATCCCCGGTTCGCCCGAGATCACATGGCTCGAAAACGGCACTCCGGTGCAAAAAAAGTGGCACGGATTTGCGCATTTTTAGCGTCGAGTGCACTATCTTTGTCTCCCGAGAAATGGGCCGAATACTCGCCATAGACTACGGAACCCGACGCACCGGAATCGCCGTGACCGACCCGCTGAGGATCATCGCCAGTCCGCTGGAAACGGTTCCGACGCACGAGTTAACCGGCTGGTTGAAAGTCTATTTTGCCGCCGAGCCGACCGACATAATAGTCGTCGGCAAGCCCACTCGGATGGACGGCACTCCGTCGGAAACGATGGCCCCAATCGAGGCGTTGGTGAAAAAATTGCGCACCGACCACCCCGACAAAACAATAGTGTTGCACGACGAGCGTTTTACTTCGAAGCTGGCGCAGCGGGCGATCATCGACGGAGGCGTCCCCAAGATGGCACGGCGCGATAAGGCGCTGGTCGACAAGGTCAGCGCAGCGATAATTTTACAAGGTTATTTAGATAGTACACAGTACAATAGCAGATGACGTTACCGATCGTTGTGTATGGTTCGCCCATACTTAGGAATCGTAGTGAGGCGCTTCCCGCAGGGGAAGTCGACACGGAGGTCGTGAAACTGGCGGGCGATATGTTCGACACGATGTACGCCGCTGAGGGCGTGGGACTTGCCGCTCCCCAGATCGGACGCAACATCCGCCTTTTCGTCATCGACATCAGCCCCTGGGCCGACGATGAGCCCGAGTTGAAAGATTTCAAACGCACGTTCATCAACCCCGAAATCTATTGGAGCTCCGAGGAGACCGATTACTACAACGAGGGGTGCCTGAGCCTGCCCGGCATCAACGAGGACGTCCTGCGACCCGTGACGATAAAAATGCGCTACCTTGACGAACGTTATACCCCTCACGACGAGGAGTTTACCGGTCGTGCTGCCCGCGTCATTCAGCACGAGTACGACCACCTCGAAGGCGCCGTTTTCACCGATCGACTCACCCCTCTGCGGCGCTCTCTGTTGAAACGAAAACTCGAAGGATTCGCCAAAGGAAAGTACTTTGCGGCATACCGGACGAAATAGAACTACAAAAAGTAGTCGAAAAACAATAAAAAAAATCGTCAACACGTTATGTGTGTGGCGATTTTTTTGTAATTTTGCACGGTGAAATATGTAGTCTCGGCGGAGACTGCTCACGACCCGACGCACACTGCTCGATAAGGCGGTGATAGTGAACGAAATATAGAAAAAAGACATATGAAAAAACTTCAGAAATTTCTGCTCCTTGCAGCACTCGTAACCTTGGGTTCGTGCGTAATGGAAAGCGAGGTCGAGCCCGGTCCGGGCCCCGAGCCCGGTGAAAAACTCGTAAATGCCAAGATGACACTCCTCGTTCCCGGGGACTTCAGCGACCTGCGTACGCGCACGCTTACGGAGGCGCAGGAGAGCGCCGTCGAGGATGCTTACGTGTTGATTTTCGACAAGCCCGGTTCCACCGGCGTTCTTCAGCAAATCGTTAAGGCCGAAGGTATTACCAGTACCGCTAACCGCTCTGACGGCGTTAGTGGCGAGGCTACCTTCACGGCTTCGCTGCCACGGGGGACTTATAACTTCGTGGTTGTTGCCAACGTCAAGGCGCTTATGGAGAGGGACTTCGGCGCGAGTCTGGATACTCGCATAGGCGAAACGTACAACGAGCTGTGGAATGTCGGTAAAAGACTTGTCAACAATCTCACTGGCAAGATGTTTGCCTCCGGCGGTGCGATCCCGATGTGGGGTGAGAAGGAGATTACGGTCGGAACCGTTGTCAACATTGAGCCTATCTCGCTGTACCGCTCCGTTGCCCGCGTCGATGTCGGCGTAGGTGTGTGGAACGGTACCGGCAAGACCTGGAGTGGTAACGACGCTTCCGGTAAACGTATCCCGTTCAAGATCACTGAGATTTACGTTGTCCGTCCGCACGATAGGAGTATGGTAGTGCCCAGCAAGAGCTCATTTGAGAATGGTAGACCGACTATAGCCAACAGTGCAAGGTTTTCGGTAGAGCAGTCTAAGGAGTTGTTCAAATATTCCGACTCGCCGGAGATCACTTCCACGACTGCCTCATCCTATTCGACCCGAGCCATATATGTTCCTGAAGGCAATACGGCTTACGACCATACGAACAGTATGGCCCTTGTCATTGGTGGGGATTACAATAATTCCGGCACGACGTCTTACTACCGCGTCGACTTTGCCATCGACGACGAGCGAATCGACGTCGTTCGTAACAATCTCTATCGCTTCGACATTTCGGGGGTTTCCGGCCGCGGATTCAACTCGGTCGAAAGCGCTTACGAAGCCACCTCTTCCAATATGGAGGCCACGCTCCTGGAGTGGGACGAATCGCCTATCGAGCATATTGTTCGCAAGGGCGACAAGTACCTCGGCCTGAGCCACGTGAAGGTTGAGTTCTCGCCTGCCGGAGGAGAGGAACTCACGATGCGCGTCATCACCAACCTGAACAAATTCGAGCTTGTGTGGGATGGTGCTGATCGTTATCTTAGTACAAATAACGCCACGGGTTTTCATCCCAGCAAGCAACCCGGCGGCGATGTGTCGTACGTCTTCAGAAAGTCAGCCACTCCCGGCGAGTGGCTTATCGAGATGACGACAGCAACAAACAACTTCGGCCCGGGCCGCTCCGAAACGCTCCACGAGTGGACGGTCGACGGTAACGACGGCGACCTGACGATGTACTTCGACGTTATCCAGCGTTGGACTTCCGACGACCCGCGCGACAACGCGATTTCGGTTGAGTCCAGCTCCGGTGGTTCTGCTATTGCGGATCACGATACCGCTCCTCAGGGTACCTCCATCAAGGTTCAGGCGAGCGCTGCTGTTGGTAATATGTTCGTTGGTTGGGAGCTTGTCGGCACTGTTCCTACCGGGTTTTCTCTCTCGAACGCCCAGAAGGAGTCCAACCCCCTGAACTTCGTTATGCCTGCCGGTAATGTTTCTCTGCGGGCGAAGTTCGTCGACCCCGTACCTATTATTAATAACCCTACGTCTCCGTTCCTCGTCTACTTCGAGGGTGCGGGGGCTGACACCCGGCTCCAGCTTGGCGCTTGGGATAATAATAAGGTAAAGCAATCGACCCTCGCGTTCTTTCAGTTCGGGTCGGTTGTCGGGTTCGACCTCGAAAACACATCCGACACTTGGGACAGCACCGACGTGCTGTTCAACCCGACCGACATCGACCCTGCCACGGCTTGGAACACTGCCGACGCGAATGGTTACGACAAGATCCCGAACTTCAGTAACTGGCTGACAGCCACCGGTACTACTTACAATGCCGCTACCCACCGCGACGGCGGGAACTTCATCTCGACCGCGGCTTACCATAACGCCGAATACGTCCAACAAGGCTATGGCGATCCGTGTAAACTGGTCGGTCTCACCGTGGATCAGATCCGCGCCGGAGTTGTCGATAACGGCCAGTGGCGCCTGCCGACGGCTGAGGAAAACATCTTCTTTGTTGGCGCGGAAAACCACGCCAACTACCTCGACGGTTGGGCTCCCGGCGAAGAGAGCTTCTATCTGACCCAGAGCACTTCTCCCAACGGCACTACGAGCTTGAACTACTACGACGCAACAACCACAGCCAAAGGTATCCAGGGCGCTTACTTCCCCGGCTCGACGACTTCGTCGCTCAACACATCCGGAGTATTCCTTCCTGCCGCTGGTTACCGTACTTCCAGTACTATCAATAACGTAGGCGCAGACGGGTACTTCCGGTCGTCGTCCGTTTATAATACATCTAACGGTTACTACTTGAACTTCCTCGTGAGCAATGTCCGCCCGGCGACCATGAGCAGTAACACCAGCGGCTTCCCCGTCCGTTGCGTCGAGATCGAGACGTACAATGTAAGAATGACCCCGGCGCAGGGCGGTGGCGGTACGGCTATTGCCGATCATCAGGAGGCCGGTGCCGGTACTACGGTCAAGATTCAGGCAACTCCCAGCGGCGGAATGATCTTCTCCCACTGGACTGTTGTTGCCTCTGTCCCCGGCTTCGATGAAGCCAACAAGCTTAATGGCGCCACTGACAATCCCAGGACTTTCATTATGCCGGCCGGTCGTGTCGAGGTGCGCCCGAACTTCATTCCTGCGCAGGTTACGATGACGATGCCGGACGGCTATGTGACCACCTGGGCAGGGTCGAACCTCGCCGCAAAGGGTGTCTTCGCAACCAACGCAGGGGACAAAGGCGCCAACTTCCAGTGGGGTAAGGATATCGCATACAGCTACGACGATGTTGTCTCGCCGTGGCCCGCCGCCTCGACCGACTCCGAGTGGCTGCCTGAGAACGATCCGTGTCCCGTCGGTTGGCGCGTGCCGACCGGAGCCGAATGGGAACAGTTTGTTGCCGTTGCCACCGATCCGAAAATCTCCGATAACCGTACATTCACCCTTCCAGGAGATCAGAAGATTATGCTGCCACAGGTGAGCTATCGTCTACAAAGTGGAAATCTAGTCTCGACAGACGGTTATTCGCGCTATTGGGGTTCTACGGTGAATTCAACTTATGGACACACATTCCAATGGCATATTACCAATGCAATTCAGTTAACCCATGATAATAAACAGCGTGCAAATAGTGTTCGTTGCGTGAAGGCGGCGCCTCCTGTCGAGTATGCGGTTGCGGTTTCGGCGGCCGACGGTGGAAGCGCCATCGCTGACGCTCAGACCGCCCCCGTCGGTGGCTCGGTCAAGATCCAGGCCGCACCGTCCCTCGGGATGTTGTTCGCTGGTTGGGAGGTTCTCGCCGGTGGCTCCGGTACTCCTATGACCATCGCCGGGCTCGATGCGAGCAAGAACCCCGCAACGTTCACAATGCCCGCGGGCGAGGTCTCCATCCGTGCACACTTTGTGCCCGCCGAGGTCGAGATCAACGGCACAATCTGGTACGGCGCCAACCTCGCGGCGAAGGGTGTCTTCGCCACCTCCGCCATCGAGTACGGCGCATACTTCCAGTGGGGTAAGGACGTCGCATACTCGTACGACGAGACTGTTTCGCCGTGGCCCGATGCTTCAACTGCGCCAATTAACTCGCTTTGGCCGTCTGAGTCCGACCCGTGCCCGGTTGGTTGGCGTGTTCCGACATTGGCCGATTGGGAACAGTTTATTGCTGCCGCCACCGACCCGAAAAATGTCGGTAATCGTATGTTCACGCTTCCCGGAGATCAAAAGATTCTATTGCCTGTTGCCGGATATCGTGACTCGAACCCGCAATCTCGCGGAACCTATGCATGGTTCTGGAGTAGTACAGCACAAACTAATCCTACTTCTGCAGCACGTTTTTCTTTTGGCGGTGCTACCATTGATATATCTATATTCGGCGGTGCGAGGCTGAATGCTGGGTCTGTCCGTTGCGTCAAGGACGGTAGCGGCGAGAATACCGTCACCGTCGAGTCGTCCGATTCGGCGATGGGTACCGTGATCGCTAAGGCCAAAACCGCCATCTCGGGTGCTCCCGTGGAGGTTCTCGCAGCCTCCACCGCCGGACACGTGTTCGTCGCGTGGGAGGTTGTGGCTCCCGTTCCCGCGGGCTTCACCCTCACTCCCGCGCAGATCGCCTCACCCAAGATGACCTTCACGATGCCGTCGGCAGCCATCACTCTCCGCGCTCGGTTCGCCAGCGACGCTCCCGCCGCACCTTATATTATATATTGGGACTCGGAGGCGAAGGTTATGCGCGTCGGCGCCCACAGCAAACAGGGCGGCGCGGCTACGCAGCAAAATATGTTGTTCTTCAAGTTCGGCTCGACCGTCGGGTTCAAGATGGACAGCTCGGCCGACACGTGGGACGCTGGCGACGTACGCTTCAACCCCACTAACATCGACCCGGCAACGGCTTGGGCAGGTGCCGCGGAGACCGCGGAAGGTAACTTCTACGGTGCAATCCCTAACTGGCACAGTTGGTTGACCGCCAACGGTCCGTTCAACCCTGCGATCCACTCCGTGGACGGATACATCTCCTCGCCCGAGTATCACTTCGCCGGTAATGTTCGCGCTGGTTACGGTGACCCGTGTAAACTGGTCGGCCTGACCATCGAGCAGATCAAAGCCGGTAACGTGGACAACGGTCAGTGGAAAATGGCGACCGTAGCTGAGACCGTCGCCACGTACACAAGTATCGATGTGGTGACCGCCGTTCCTTCGGGCACATGGTCGGAGACCACTCCCGGCGGTATCTACAACACCTCTAAAGGTACCGCAAGTTATCTGCCTGCAGCCGGACGCCGGAATGAGAGTGCTCCCAACTATGTTGGTGTCAATGGCTTCTGGTGGCACAGCAAACCCCACACCGATGATGTCTGGGGCGGACGTTTCAGCTTCAGCAACTCGATCTCTAATCCGAGTAACACCCACGGTTTGCCTCAGAACGGCTACGCTGTTCGTTGCGTCGGTACTGGTACGAGCGGGCTGACGGTCTCTACGGCCGACGCGGCAAAGGGGCTGATCAGCTATGGCGGCCTTACTCCCGTTGCTTCGACCACTGGTAGCAGCGTCGCTGTAGGCGTTTCGCAGGTCGTAGAGGCGAAGCCCGTCGCCGGTTACGCGTTCTCTCGTTGGGTTGTTACTCAAGGCCCGCGCGACTACGAGCTCACCGACCCGTATGCCAACCCGATGACGTTCCTGATGCCCGCAGGTGCGTTGAGCCTGACGGCCGAGTTCACCAGCATCGACCCCGCGGCTCCGTACCTGTTGTACTGGGATCCCGTGGGTAAGGTTATGCGCCTCGGTTCGCACGCCTCGCAGGGTGGCGCCGCGTCGCAGCAGAGTATGATGTTCTTCCAGTTCGGCTCGACCGTCGGGTTTACGACTACCGGTTCGACCGACACTTGGGACGAGACCGACGTTAAGTTCGACCCGACGGGTTCGCAAAGCACCTACACTTCGATCCCCAACTTCGGCACTTGGTTGACCGCCAACGGCCCGTACAATGCCGCCACCCACCAGAAGGAGGGCTTCATCTCGCTTGCTCCGTACCACACCGCGGCCAATGTTGCGGCCGGTTATGGTGACCCGTGTCGTCTCGTCGGCCTCACCGTCGAGCAGGTCAAGAGCGGCACCGTCAACGGTAACTACCGTCTGCCGACCGTTGGCGAGAATATCGCTTTTGTCGGTGCGCAGAACCACGCCAATGTTCTTGATGGTTGGGCTCCTGGCGAAGCGGGCTTCTCTCTGCCCCAGAGCGCTACTCCCGACGGAGTGACGAGTCTGAACTACTGGGACGCTGAAAACGGAGGTGCTTGGTTCCCGGGCTCCTTGACCAGTATTCTCAATACGGCAGGCTCTTTTATTCCTGCCGCTGGACACCGGACTACTTCCGGTGCTACCTACAACGTAGGCACGTACGGGTACTTCTGGTCGTCGTCCGTTCGTAGCTCTTCTAACGGTCACTACTTGAACTTCGACGGGAGCAATGTCTACCCGGCGAACAGCAGCAGTTACGCCTACGGCTTCGCTGTGCGTTGCGTGGAGGATCAGCGTTACTCTTACAGTGCGTGGGCCTCGACCACTCCCGATAAGTTGACGAGGGGTGGCGGTAAGGTTAGTGTCAGCGCAGCTGAACCGACAGCCAACAATCAGAGCAACTCAGACAGAATGGGCACGGCGAGAACTTTCAAAGCCGTTCCCGACGAAGGCTATATGTTTGCCGGATGGTCGAATCGTCCTGACTCCGATATGCCTCTCGCCGCAGGCTTTGCGCTCACTCCCGAGCAGGCCGCCAGCCCGACTATCTCGTTTACGATGCCGGGCGGTAACGTGTCGCTGATGGCGCTGTTCGTCCCTATGGACGAGCCCGCGATCACGCCTCCCAAGGAGCCGTACATCCTCTACTTCGAGGGTACGAACTCCGCTAACACCCGCCTGCAGCTCGGCGCGTGGGATAATAACAGGGTGAAACAGAGCACCTTGGCGTTCTTTAAGTCCGGATCCGTGATTGGAGTGGACATTGCGAACGCTTCCGACACCTGGGATAGCACCGACGTGCGGTTCAACCCGACCGCAACTGCCGCAAGCACTTGGAACACAGGCGACGCGGCTGGTTTTGGCGCGATCCCTTACTTTACCACTTGGTTGACTGCAACCGGTGCGACGTTCAACAACGCCACCCACCGTACGGACAACTTCCTTTCGTCGGCCGCTTACACCACTGGCGCGAACCTCAAGCTCGGTTATGGTGACCCGTGTATGTTGATCGGTTACACAGCTGACCAGTTGAAGGCAATGACTGCGGAACAGCTCGACGACGTCATCGAAGCCGCCCAATGGCGTTTGCCAACCGGCAAGGAGAGCATCCTCTTAACCGGCGGCCAGAACCATCCCAGTGCCGTAGGTTGGGCTCCCGGTGGGTCGGAATTCCGCATTGAGCAGAACACCTCTCCCAACAGTACATCGAGCCTGAATACCTGGGACGCCAATGGCGACACCTCCGACAAAGGTATGGACGGTGTTTATCTGCCCGGTTCGACGACCTCGTCGCTCAATACCTCGGGGGTGTTCCTTCCGGCTACGGGTTACCGTAATGAATCCGGTGCGGTGACCAGTATCAACACCCACGGTGGCTTTTTTACCTCCACACTGTTGGATGCCAGCAATGCTAACACGCTGTACTATCGACAAATCGGAGTGTGGCCTGTGAGTAGTGGTACGTTGAGCAACACTTGGGCCATCCGTTGCGTGTCGAAGGCGGAGTACAATATGACGGCACAGGCGACGGTCACTCCCGGAACGGCCTCTGGCGGTGGCGGAACCATCAGAATCACAACGGTCAGGGACAACGGTACAAGCCTCGGGACGTCTGTAGTTTCGGGTGCTTCCAGGGTATCGGCGGCCGGTAGCGGCGTGAGCCTCCAAGCCATTGCGGCTGCGGGCTACGTGTTCAGCAACTGGGAAGTCGTCTCAGCTCCTGCGGGCTTTACGCTCACGGAAGAGCAGCTCAAGCAGAACCCGTTGAACGTCGTGATGCCCGCCGCGAACATCACCCTCAGGGCGGTGTTCAAGGAGTCGGCGGCGCAGATCAGAGCCCCCAAGGCGCCGTACATCATCTACTTCGAGGGCACGGGCGCGAACACCCGCCTGCAACTCGGGGCGTGGGACAACAGCACCGTGAGACAAAACACGATGGCGTACTTCAAGTTCGGTAGCGTTGTAGGGTTCGATATGGATGGCTCGGCCGATACTTGGGACAGCTCCGACGTTAAGTTCAACCCGACCGCAACCTCGGCAAGCACGTGGAACACGGGCGACGAGAATGGCTACGGGAAGATCCCTAACTTCGGCAACTGGTTGACCGCCACAGGTACAACTTACAGCGACGCCACCCACCGGACGGATAACTATATCTCGACTGCCGCGTATGCTTCTGGTGCCAACGCCAAGAACGGCTACGGTGACCCGTGTAAACTGGTCGGCTACACGGCCGACCAAATCAAGGGTATGACCGCGATGCAGCTCGATGGTGTGATCGCCGCCTCGCAGTGGCGTCTGGCAACATCCAAGGAGAACATCCTCTTCGCCGGCACTCATAACCACGCCAGCGCCGCGGGGTGGGCACCCGGTGGAGCGAACTTCTCTCTGAACCAGAGCGCTACTCCCAACGGAACGACGAGCCTGAACTATTGGGATGCCGCGGGCGACACATCTGCCAAGGGCATCGACGGTGGCTACTTCCCCGGCTCCACAACCTCGACTCTCAACACCGCAGGTGCCTTCCTTCCTGCCGCTGGTAACCGTACTACTTCCGGTATTACCAGTACCGTAGGCACGACCGGGTACTTCTGGTCGTCGTCCGTTTCCAGCTCTTCTTACGGTCACTACTTGTACTTAACCGGGAGCAGTGTCTACCCGGCGACCAACGGCAATTACGCCCTCGGCTTCGCTGTGCGTTGCGTGTCGACTACGGAGTACAATATGGGTGCACAAGTTACTGTTAATCCAGGCTCGACCACCAACTCCGGAGGAACCGTCACTATCAAAACGGCTGCGACCAACGGTACAAACCTTGGGGAGGTTACAGCTGCGAATGGTACCAGAGTATCGACAGCCGGTAGCGGCGTGAGCCTCAAGGCAAACCCGATAGTGAATACCATATTCGGCAACTGGGAAGTTGTCTCAGCTCCCGATGGATTCACGCTCACGGAAGAGCAGCTCAAGCAGAACCCGTTGAACGTCGTGATGCCTGCCGGTAGCGTCGTCCTCAGGGCGGTGTTCATATCCACCACGCCGCAGCTCCAAACCCCGACCGCACCGTACATTATGTACTTCGAGGGCACTGGCGCGAATACCCGCCTCCAGCTCGGGGCTTGGGATAATAATAAGGTAAAACAAAGCACCCTTGCATTCTTCAAGTTCGGCTCGGTTGTCGGTTTCGACCTCGAAAACTCGTCCGACACTTGGGAAAGCTCCGACGTGAAGTTCAACCCGACCACCACGCCCGAAAGCACTTGGAACACAGCCTCCTCGGCAGGTTACGGTGCTATTCCGAGCTACGGTAACTGGTTTACGACCACCGGCACGACTTACAGCGATGCCACCCACCGTACGGATAACTTCATCTCGAACACGAGCTCCTACGCCACTGGCGAAAACGCCAAGAACGGCTACGGTGACCCGTGTAGGTTAATAGGTTTCACCACCGCCCAGCTCAAAGCGATGTCCGCGGACCAGATCCAAACCGCCATCAATAATGCCAAGTGGCGTATGGCAACGGCCAAGGAGAACATCCTCTTTGCCGGTGCGCATAACCACGCCAACGTTCTCGACGGTTGGGCACCGGGAGAAGCTAACTTCTATTTGAACCATATCTCTTCTGCCAACAACGGCACGTCGGCCCTGAACTATTGGGATACTGCAGCCGACGCGACTAAGGGCATCGACGGCGGTTACTTCCCCGGTTCTACCACGGCCTCTCTCAACACAGCCGGAGCATTCCTTCCTGCCGCTGGACTCCGGAGTACTTCCGGTGCTACCAACCACGTAGGCACGGACGGGTACTTCTGGTCGTCATCCGTTTTTAATACATCTAACGGTCACTCCTTGAACTTCTACGGGACCAGTGTCTACCCGACGTACAACCTCAATTACGCCAACGGCTTCCCTGTGCGTTGCGTGTCGACTACGGAGTACTCTATGACGGCACAAGCGACGCTGCTCGCTCCCGGAACGGTCTATGGCGGCGGAAAAGTCAAAGTCACAACGGCTTATAACAACGGTACAACCTTGGATAAGATTGACGCTTCGAGCCTTATCAAACAATCGGCAGCCGGTAGCGGCGTGAGCCTCCAAGCCACCCCGAGTACGGATCACATATTCGTCGGTTGGGAGGTCGCCTCAGGCACTCTCACTCTCACGGAAGAACAGAAGACCGCCAACCCGTTGAACATCGTTATGCCCGCCGACAACGTCGTTCTCCGGGCGGTGTTCCAGAAGGTAACGGGAGGCGAGTTGCTCTACTTCGCCTCGGACGGTACTCTGAGCCTCGGCGCTTGGGATAATAACTTGGTGAAACAAAGCACACTGGCATTCTTCCAGTTCGGGTCGTTGGTTGGGTTCACTAACAACAGCGACGGTTGGGCCAACACCCACGTGAAGTTCTCGCCGACTGGCACGACAAACTACGGCTACACAAGCATCCCGCGCTACGGTGCGCCCTCGGCCGACCACCCCAAGCACGTGACCGTTGCGGACGGCTACGTCACCGGGGCCAACGCTAAACTCGGTAAGGGCGACCCGTGTATGTTCGTGGGTTACAGGACGACTGACTTATCAGGTTTGACGGCTGCGCAGTTGCAAGCCATCATCGACGCAGCTAAGTGGCGTATGCCGACCGGCAAGGAGAACATCACCTTCGTCGGTGCGCAGAACCACGCTAACGCTGCGACTTGGGCGCCGGGTAGTTCGAGCTTCGCAATGTACCAACTAAGCGGTGGTGACGGTACTACAACCCTGAACTACTTTGACACGACAGCCTCTAAGGGTATTAGGGGTGGCTACTTCCCGGGCACCACCACTTCGTCTCTCAATACAACAGGCGCTTTCCTTCCTGCCGCTGGAAGCCGGAATAATTCCGGTGCTACCTACACTGTAGGCACGGACGGGTACTTCTGGTCGTCGTCCGTTTATAGCTCTTCTCTCGGTCACAACTTGTACTTCATCGGGAGCGGTATCACCCCGGTGAACAGCAACAGTTACGCCAGCGGCCACGCTGTGCGTTGCGTCCTTAAGTAGTCGTCGGTTTGGGACCGGTTGTGCCCGGTTTGGGCTTGGGCTCCGGCCCCGCGCGCCTAAAAAAGCAACGCCCCTCGAAAGGGGCGTTGCTTTTTTGTAAAAAATTATACCTTTGTCGGCTGATTGTAAATTAGGGGAAATGTTGCCTTTTGATTCTGTCTCTTACAAAGAGACAGAATTTATTTTTAGCTACCTGTTAATGAGGCTTTTATCGTGGATTTATCTGGTAATTAGGACAACAATTAAACAACAAACTTGCCAATATATTGTGTTTAAGCCTGTTGTAAAGTTGTTTCAGGACAATATGGCGACAATCTGACTATCAGAGATTTAACTTATTTCTGCGCATATCAAAAAAGGGCACAAATGCGGGCAAGGGTCGGTTGATTTCCGAAACACGGCGACAAAAACACACGCCAGAGGTGCAAAAAACTTCGATTTTTCTTGCAGATTCAAAATTTGTGTCTACCTTTGCCGCTGGTTTCGTTCTGTCTCTTTGTAAGAGACGGAACAAAGTTACCCAAATAATGAGAGATATTCGAACGACTTTCGTACCTGACACTGTGACACTTGGCTCCGCTACTGACGCCTCGTGCCACACGTTGCTGGTAACTCTCCACCTCTGGCGAAACCTTGGCGCCCCTGTCGACATCTTTGCCACAAGCGCCTGCGGAGTGCGTTTCGATGCCGAGAGAATCACCCTCAAAGGCGACCAACTGAACCTCCAAATCCGCATCCCGCGCCTCGACCAAAGGCTCCACGAAAGCCTCCCAATTTGTTTGCACCTGTGCCACAGCAAATTAGGTGCCGAAATCGTCCCCCCACTCAACATTTTCACCGCCATCTGCGCAAAATACCCCTCACAGCGCGCTCTGGACGCCCTCAACAATTTCGAATTAGACCTCACTCTGACGCCCAGTCTGGGTTTCAGTGTGTTGGCCGTAAATGGCCGTATAAGATGCGAAGGAAAATCACACATCTCATAGGAGCGGACAACGCGGACAATCAGACGATCGGATTCGGTCGG
>DBDI01000020.1 GCA_002293505.1 Alistipes sp. UBA936
CGCGCGATCGTTCCGAAACAGGGCGCCATCCACGGTGTCCAGTATTTAAGTATCACTGCATCAGGCGCTTCTCTCCTCAGCCGCAGCCCCACTCTCAGCCAGTTCAGTGGATTGAGCGTGTTTATAACACGTTCAATTTGCACGCCTTCCGGCGGTGGACCGTCGCGGAATTGGCTGCGTCCCGGAAACAGCAATCGAGGGTATTGCACACTGAAGGTCAAAACCTTAACCTCGGCCGGCGGATGTCGCACCCCATCCGGATCCTGCCACCCGACGGCAAAAAGTCGCGCGAGCGTCTCGATAATCGTCGCAATTCCGCCCCTATATGGCCACGCCGGCCCGACAAAGAATATTTTCTGCGCCTCGTCCACGCCGCTTATTTTCCTGCCGGCACCTTCAGCGTTCCGTCGTCGTTGGCCACTACGTTGTCGCGCCACCTGAGGTCATAGCCCGGGAAATCGGGCATTTCGGGGATTGCGGCTCCTGTGTCGTTGCCGTTGTCCAGGAATCCTCCCTCGGCCTCACCACCAAACGCACGAGCCCGGAAACCGTGGAATCCTCCTTTGCCTCGCTCCTTCTTCACATTCCCATCTATATATTTTACCAGTAAGTAGTTATCCAGCTCGCCCCACATTTCGAACAGTTCACCCGCCGTCCTCACCGAGAAGTCCGTCACCGCATCCAAAACCGCCCCAGTAGTCCCCGCAGCCTCCGCAGTCAGCATTTCTTCCGCCACCGCATCCACCACTTCCACTCGCTTCAGTTGCTCGTTTTCCCATTCGTCGATCACCGCCCTCACGTCTCCCGCTATGGCGTCATAGCGTAAGTACGCAAAGTTGGTGACTCGGTTTTGCAGCCAGAACATCGACTCTGGCGAGTACTCCAGCATCGAGCCGTTCGTCGCATCCAAACACCACGCCACCCTCGTCGAGGAGCCATAAATGGGGGTCAAAGGCGATGTCGCCGCGTCGTCCGTACCGAACCACAGTACTCCCCGTAGCACTTCCGGTAGCCAGCCGCGCGACTGTCCTACGAACCAGAACCCTGTTTGTTGCGTCGCTGTTGCTCGTTCGTTCAGATAGTGGTCTCCCTTTGAGTCTGTCCAGTCCATCGGCCTCCATCTGTATGGCAGGTTGTGTCCTCCGGCTCCCACATCGCGCGTCATATCCATCGGCGTTCCCTCGTAGTGGTCACGCATCAGATCGAACACCCGCTTTGGTGCAATCTTTTCCGTCGGCTTGACCCACAGCGGCATCCGATTTTTCAGGTCGTACCCCATCGCGTAGTCCACATACTTGTCCATTCCCGGGGCCACTGCCCTGAAGAACGACCACACTCTCGCTTCGCATCCTCGCGCGGCACTGAAATCCAATGGGTTGTACGTGTCGCTGAAACTGAACGCCTCATCCGAGCCGCTGTACAGTCCCCTCCCTCTCGCGAACGTGATCACATCCGGTGCATAGAGACAGTTCTCGGGGTCGTTCTTCGGGAAGGTTGTGATTCTCGCCTGGTTAGCGTGCGCACTCACATAGCCGTCCGGCACTCGCCGCGCCACCCATACTATTCCTTTTCCGTGGCTTCCCTTGCTGATTAGATCCATCACCCAGGCTTCCTTTCCATCCGCCAGCGAGAACGACTCTCCGCTCGACGCATACCCATAGCGCCCCGTCAGATCCGCAATCACTTCTATCGCTTCTCTCGCCGTCCGCGCCCTCTGTAGCGTTATGTATATCAGCGACCCGTAGTCGATTATTCCGTTCGGCGTTGCCAGTTCCGGTAGCCCACCGTAAGTCGTTTCGCCTATCACCAGCCCGTGCTCGTTCATATTTCCCACGGTCGAATATGTCACCGCCGCTTGTTCTATCTCACCCAGATACTTGCCTGTATCCCATTCCACCACTCTTAGCATCGTTCCGGCCGGATGCCTTCCCGCGGGGGAACGATACAGTGCTCCATATAGTTGGTGGCTGTCTGCTGCGTAGCTCACCATAGTCGAGCCATCGGTTGAGGCTCCTGCCGTGATGATAAAATTAGTGCAGGCCCACACGTCGCCCGCCAATACGATCGCCGCGGCCAAAATCAGTAGTCGTTTCATAGTTGTTTTCGAAAGGGTTTAGGTTTTTCGGATTCAAATATAAACATTAATTTTGAACCGATGAACATTGCTCACAATTTGGCCCGCGTTCGGGCATCGCTGCCTGCGGGCGTCGGGTTGGTTGCTGTTTCCAAGACTTGGCCTGCTGAGTTCGTTGTTGAGGCTTTCGCTGCCGGACAGCGTATCTTCGGCGAGAACCGGCCTCAGGAGATGGTCGCCAAACGCGCGGCACTGTCCGAGTTGCTTCCGGCCGGGGCTTCGGCTGCTTCGGAGGGCGAGGTCTGCTGGCACCTGATCGGCCATTTGCAGACTAATAAGGTTCGACTGGTTGCTCCGTTCGTTTCGATGATCCACTCTGTCGACTCGGCCCGGTTGGCTCGCGAGATTGCTCGTCAGGCCGCGGTTTTCGGCCGTACGATCGACTGCCTGCTCGAGATCCGCATCGCTCGTGAGGCTTCGAAGGAGGGTTGGTTGTTCGACGAGCTTGTCGACTGGCTCTCCGGCGGCGAATGGCGGGAACTTTCTTCCCCGCCCCCTGCCGCGCCGTCGGCACCCGGCATCCGGTTTCGCGGGGTGATGGGCGTTGCTTCGTTTTCGGATGATGAGGCCTTGGTTCGCTCCGAGTTCGAGCGGCTTGCAGAATATTTCACTCAACTGAAGAAAACATTCTTCAACTCGCCTTCCGACCGGTTCGATATCCTCTCTATGGGTATGTCCGACGACTATCCGCTCGCCATCGCCGCCGCAGAAAATATTCTTCACTCCCGCCCCGGAACACCTCCCGCCTCCCTTCTCGTCCGCATCGGTAGTGCAATCTTCGGTCACAGATAAGTAACCCGCCCGAACGCGGTTACCACTTCGGCCCTCCGCCTGATTTGTCGCCGATTCCGTTGAAAAATTCGGCAAGCGAGATCTCGAAATAGTCACACAGGATCGTCAACGTGGTGATTGTCACGTTTGTCCGCCCGACCTCGATCCGCCCGACGTCGACTCCGGTATCTTCAAACACAGCGGCTTGCGTCAGTTTGCGCACTTTTCTGAGTTCGCGAATTCTTTCCGCGACCTGCTCGAGCACCCTATCATTCCGCCGTTCCGCCATACAAAATACAAAGGACGGCAATCGCCTAACAAAAAAAACAGCGGTACCGCTGTTTTTATGAAATCTTTTCTTACCTTTGCAGCGCTATGCGTCTCACACTATAGATTGGTCTTGAGAATCTGCCCGCCGGAGGGAGTCGCGTTCGGTGGCTCCCTTTTGGTTGCCCCCCGCCCCGCTTCAACGCCCCGCCCCGCCCCGCTTCAGCGCCGGTTACCAGTCTCGCCGGTCACAAACCTTGCCCGGCAGATCGCCACGCCCGTCGCATTGCGGATCTCGAACCGGGTTTGGTCGGCGCGCGCGATGGTGAGTGTTTCGCCCAGGGTTGCTTCGTGTAAATAGTTGATGTCCAGCCTGAAACCTTCCGCCGCGCCGCGCAACCACTCCGCCTGCATCAGATCCATCATCCACTCGACGTAACGCATCGACCCGACGTGGCCATTGAAATCAATGTCACTGTATAATACGGTTCTCTCGCCAAAACACTCATCCGGTAGCGGCGTAACTTTCCGGGGCCGTTCGATCGGGGGTTCGCGGTCGACCAGCGAGGTGCCCTTGTTCGAAAGCGCCGACAGGTCCAAAGGCCGTCGGGTATCCAGGTCGATCATCGCCCACTGAGTCACCGCCGCACCCCAAACACCCTGAGTGTCACCCGGCTCGCCCCCACTGCCCGGTTCGCTCGAAAGCGTCATATTCCTCGTCGTCATCACCCTTCCGTAGTCGCTCACCCAGGTGTAGATGTCGATCCGTTCGCCGCGCTCGGGTAGTCGGCGCGCCTCCAGAGCCAGCCGCGACAACACCCACGAGGCGTTCCCGAGGTTCAAGTCGCTCACCCCGAAGCCCAACGAGTCGGCATCGTCGTTGGCCGCGCCGAGTACAATGTCACCCAACGCCGCAATCCGCGCCCGACGAGTGGAGTCGATGTCACGCGGGCCGATAGTGTGACTGTATGTTCCTGCCATTCAGTGGAATCAAGCAATCAGCGCCTCGATCCGCGCCCTAAGTTCGCCCTTGCTGAGCGCTCCCACCTGCCGGTCGACCAGTTCGCCGCCTTTGAAAAACAGGATCGTCGGGATGTTTCGGATGCCGTACTTTGCGGGCAGTTCGTTCTCTGTGTCGACGTTGCACTTGCCCACGACCACCCGGCCCTCGAATTCGGCGGCCATCTCCTCGATGATCGGGCCGATCATCCTGCACGGGCCGCACCATTCGGCCCAAAAGTCCACAACGACGGGGAATCCCCCTCCGAGCAGCTTGTCCCAGCCTGCGCTTGTAATTTCCTTTGCCATAGTCTGTTAGTGTATTGAGTATTTTAGTTCGTTATCTTCCAAAAATTCTGCCAAACCTCCTCCGAGACCCACTCTTCGGCTTCGCGAGTACATTTTCAGCGCAACTCCGCCCGAGCGATCCACCACTCGCACGCTCAGCCGCAGCTCGCCCGTCGACGCCTTCACCGCCTCGTTCAGCCCCCGCGTCAGGTTCGCATCCACTGCCTCGACCGGCACCGTCACGCACACTTCCCTCAGCAGATTCTTCTCAACGTCACTGAGTTGCATCACGCTTCCTATTCGCGCTTCGAGGGTGTTTTCGTTTCCGTACCGCGCTTGCACCCGCCCGCGGATGAACAGAAAATAGTCGGTGTAGAAATATATCCGCCACTTCTCGTACTCCTTGTCGAACAGGGTGAATTCCAGTGAGTTGCCGTCGTAGTCCTCCAGCTTGAGGCGCCCGTACGGCTTGCCATTCTTCGAGACGAGGTTTTGCACTCCCGTGACCATTCCGGCGATCGTGAAGTCCTTCCCGGCCTTGCCCGTGAGGTCGCTCAGATCCTCCAACGTGGTGTTACACAGCTGCTTGATCACCACCCGATATTTGTCCAGCGGGTGGGCCGACATAAAAATCCCGATCGCCTCCCGCTCGCGGCTCAGGGTTTCCAGCTCGCTCCACTCCTCGGCCACAGGGATAAGTGGCTTCTGGATAGCGACTTCAGTTCCGTCTGCCGCCCCGAACAGGCTCTGTTGCGCGGCTCCTTTTTCGGCCTGCAACCGCGCCCCGTAACGCATCAACTGCTCCAGGAAATTTCCTTGTTCGGTTTCGGCGAAAAACTTGCTCCGGTGCCATCCGCTGATGCCGTCGAATGCACCCGCAACAGCCAGACCCTCAAGTGTTTTCTTATTCACCGCCTGCAGGTTCACCCGCTCCATAAA
>DBDI01000013.1:0-186 GCA_002293505.1 Alistipes sp. UBA936
TATTAACTGTTCTGAAAATATCTTTATAATTACAGAAACGTGACGCAGCCAACCGACTCGGCAACGCCCATTTCCCAGCAGGCGAAACCAACGATTCGACACAACCCTCGGCCCCGGCACCCGGCCCGCCTCCGTAGCCCAGCACCGCGATGTCGTAGTAGTCCCTCACTCCGTCGTCGCGGCGGG
>DBDI01000013.1:232-29641 GCA_002293505.1 Alistipes sp. UBA936
ATCGAGCCCGACCGGTCGATCAGGACGACGAACGCCGTGGGGTGTTCTCTTGTTATTGTGGCGGAATACAACTCGGGTCAGTTGATAAGTATATTTTTCAAAAAGGCCCCCGGTGGTGTAAAATTTCCCCAAAAGTTACACGTAAAAAACCCACATCCGGCACCGGGAGCCAAAGCCTGGTGCGGATGTGGGTATCAAAAATTTTACTGTAACTCTTGGGAGCTACAAAAGTAGCAAAAAAATCTTTACAGTGCTCCGATTTCTTTCAAAACGGCGTTGGTTTTTCTCACCGCGTCGGCCGAGGCTTCGAACTTCGCCTTTTCGTCCGCCGTCAGCTCGATCTCCACGATGCGTTCCACGCCGCCGCGACCGATCACCGCCGGAACACCGATGCAGATATCCTTCTGGCCATACTCGCCATTGAGCGCCACGCACGAGGGGATGAGCTTTTTCTGATCGCCGATAATCGCCTCGACCACACTTGCAGCCGCGGCCCCGGGAGCGTACCACGCCGAGGTGCCCAACAGGCCCGTCAACGTCGCGCCGCCCACCATTGTGTCGGCAACCACCTTCTGGAGCGTTTCTTTGGGGGCGAATTGCGCAACCGGTACCCCGTTCCACGCAGCCTTATCAATCAGAGGTATCATCGTTGTGTCGCCGTGACCGCCGATCACCATCCCGTCGATGTCGTTCATACTCGCACCCAGCGCCTTGGCAAGGTAGCAACGGAACCGCGACGAGTCCAACTGACCACCCATACCGAACACGCGGGCAGCGGGCAGGCCGGAAGATTTCAACGCCAGGTAGGTCATCGTATCCATCGGGTTCGACACGATCACAAACACCGCCCCGGGGCTGTGTTTCATCGCCTCGCCCATCACGGTCTTGACGATACCGGCATTCACACCAATCAACTCCTCGCGGGTCATACCCGGTTTACGAGGCACGCCGGAGGTGATCACCACGACATCCGACCCGGCCGTAGCGGCGTAATCATTCGTCACACCCTTGACGGCAGTGTCGAATCCGCACAGGGTTGAGGTTTGGTAGATGTCCAACATTTTGCCCTCGGAGAGGCCCTCCTTGATGTCGATCAACACGACCTCGGAGGCTACTTTACGCATCGCCAAAACATTTGCGCACGTCGCGCCGACGTTACCGGCGCCGATCACTGTAACTTTCGACATAGCTGCTGAGAGTTTTATCCGATAAGTTTTTCATACTCCGCGGCGGTGAGCAGATGCTCGTGGGCGGAACCGTCCATTTTGATGCGGATGATCCATCCCTTACCATAGGGGTCGCGGTTGACGGCGTCCGGAGCGTCGTCCAGAGCCTCGTTGAAAGCCACAACCTCGCCCGTTACGGGGCACAGCAGGTCGGATACGGTTTTGACAGCCTCCACGGTGCCGAACACATCGCCCGCGGCAACGGTCTCACCCACGGTGGGGATGTCAAGAAAAACGATGTCGCCGAGCTGGCTTTGAGCGAAGTCGGTGATGCCGACAACGGCTTGGTCGCCCTCGACGCGGACCCACTCGTGGTCCTTGGTGTACTTGAGATCTGTTGGAATATTCATAACAAAGGTTAATGGGTTTGGTGTTATTTCGCGCAAAGATATAAAACTTTTTCGGCAATCCGGGCGGGCTCGATATCTTTCAGGCAACGATACGATCCGTCACGACAAGGCAACACCCCCCCGACCGAGCAGGGGCGGCACTCGACAGGCAACTGGATAGCGTTGGCGGGGTCCTGTCCCAGTCCGTAGAATCCGGCGTAGGGGTGGGTCGCGCCCCAAACCGAAACCACTGGAGTGCCGACCAACGACCCCATCTGCATAGCCACGGAGTCCATAGTCAACATCACGTCGAGGTTCGACATCAGGTTCAGCTCATCACCCAGGTTCATAGTCCCGATCACCGAAACTATATTGTCCCGCTGACTGGCGATCTGGGCCGCGAGGCGCTCCTCTTCTTTACCGCCGCCGAAGATGAAAACCTTCTGCACCCCGTCGGCGATCTGTGCAACGGCTTGCTCCATCAGTTCCACGGGGTAGACCTTGGCGACGTGCTTGGCGAACGGAGCAACCCCGACCCACGGCCCGGTCTTCTTACCGTGGAGGTATTTGATCGCCAACGGCACAGGCAA
The DNA here is from genome assembly GCA_002293505.1 of Alistipes sp. UBA936. Lineage (GTDB taxonomy): Bacteria > Bacteroidota > Bacteroidia > Bacteroidales > Rikenellaceae > UBA940. The sequence continues at coordinate 2,378 of DBDI01000013.1, forward strand.
CACGATGTCGGACGCCGTCTGGGGCGACACCTCGAACCCAAGGTCGCGCAACACGTCGGCGTAACGCTCGTGGGTGGTTTTTAGCTGGTGGAAGTTCAGGTGGCCGCGGCGACACAGGCGACGCTTGGAGCCCTTACCCTTGTCGATGTGCGAGACGCGGCAACCGCGCAATTCGAGCAATTTGCGGATCGACGACGAGGTGAAACTATCCTGCATATCGGCCACGGCGTCCACCCCCTCGCGCCGAGCATCCCAAGCGAGTCGGAATAGCCCCCAGAATCCCTTATGGCGGAATTTCAGGTTGAGGTGGAAGAAGCGCATATCGCGAATACCGCGAAAGAACGGCGCGTAGAACGGCTGGGTGAGGACGGTGATCTTAACGCCCGGATACTTGTGCCTCAGGTCGCGGATCACGGGTGCGGTCATCGCCACGGCACCCATCGACGAGAGCCGGATAATGAGGATATGTTTCGGGAGAGCCTTCACGCATCAAAAATACAAAAAAGTTTACTAACTTTGTCGAATGAAACGAGTTATATTTTTACTGGTGGCGCTCGGGGCAACCTGGGGAGCGGGGGCGCAGGGGGCGCAGGGGGGCGAGAGGCTGACCAATGAGGAGTATATTGCGAGGTGGTGCGACGCGGCGGTGGCCGATATGGAGCGCTATGGAATACCGGCAAGCATCAAGCTGGCACAGGGAATGCTCGAAAGCGACAACGGAAACAGCCGACTGGCGCGAGTGGCCAACAACCACTTCGGGATAAAGTGCAAGAGCGACTGGCGGGGACGAACTCTCAGCCACGACGACGATGCGCCCGGAGAGTGTTTCCGAAGCTACGCCTCGGCCGAAGAGTCGTGGAGAGACCACTCGGAGTTTCTGGACAAGGGCGACAGGTACGCCTTCCTGTTCGAACTAGACCCGACCGACTACAAGGGCTGGGCAGAAGGTCTGAAGAGAGCGGGATATGCAACAAATCCGAAATATCCGCAGTTGCTGGTGAAGCTCATCGAGGATAACCAACTACACCTGTATGACACGGGCGAGGCGCGAAAGCCAACCGTGGCCGCGCAGCCGGAACCGATGCCCGCACCCTCGGCAACCCCGCGCCAAAAACCAACCCACCCCAACGTAACGGGAAAGGGAGGAGACGGGTTCGATCCGGACAACTTCACGATAGTCGCAAAACCAAACTAACGATCACCTATGGAAAGCGAAACCGGCCTGGGGCCCCACATCCTGCAAGCGATCATCGAAAAAAGCAACCTCTCGCAGAGGGTCTTCGACAACACCTACGCCGTGATGACAAAGCTCAAGGAGATTCTGCACGAACTGGCCTCGGAGCTCGACGAGGAACTCGAAGAGAGGCTCGACGAACGGGTCAAGATCGAGTACAAGGATCGTGGAAAGTACGAAGCACACTTCACGTTCGGCGAAAACCTGCTCATCTTCTCGATGCAGACCGACATCTTTAGATTCGAACCCGGTGACGGGATCTGGAAAAACGAATACGTTGCCGCGGAACCAGACCGGGGTGCGTGTGGGATAATCAATGTGTGGAACTTCCTCAAGGACTCGTTCGAGTATAAGCGACTGGGCGACGAGGGCTATCTGGTGGCCAGGGTGTTCGTCAACCGTGAGATGCGCTTTATGGTCGAAGGAAAGGGCCAAAAGGGATTCGGGCGCGGAGTGTTCGGCAACCACATAGTCGACAAAGCGGGACTGACCGCCGTCATTGAAGCAGCGATAGACTACGCGTTGAGTTTCGATCTACTGGTGCCGCCGTACGAAAGCCAAAAGGTAGTGACGGCCGAACAGTTCAATACAAAGATGGAGAACTCCAAAATGCAGACCGGAAAGAGGCTGGGGTATGAGTTCACAACAGACGACGTGAAATGAGTTACGAGTTGAGGCTGGAGGGGATGGAGTTCCGGGCGGCGCACGGCTGCTACGAGGTGGAACAAACCGTGGGAGGAAACTATGTGGTGGACGTGGAGCTGACGGTGGAGGGGGCTCGGAGCTCGGGAGGAGCGATCGAAAGGGACGATGTGGAGGGGGTGGTGAACTATGTGGAGGTGTACGAGGCGGTGAGGGCACAGATGGGCATACCGTCGAGGATCATCGAGCACGCCGCCGACAGGATAACAAAGGCCATCGCGGCACGATTTCCGCAAGTGCGCACGGGGCGGGTGACGCTGGCAAAACTCGCACCACCGCTGGGAGGAAAAGCCGAGAAGGTTTCGGTAACGCTAACTTTTTGATACTATGAAATACGACGACGAATATTACGACGAGGGGCCGGACAAGTGGGACGACGACAAAGGAGGGGCCGCAGGAAGAACACTGAAAGGCTACAAGGTTGTGGTCGCAATTCTGGCCGTGGTGCTGGTGGCGGTCTCGGGCCTCTACTTCTGGCAATCGTGGGAGCAAAAGCGCGAGTTCGCGATCGAACGAGACACGCTCACCAACCGGATGCTGGCAATCCGAGGCCAGATGGACGGACTACAAACAACGAACGACTCGCTCAACACCTCCATCGTACTGGAGCGGCTGAGGACGGACTCGGTGCTCGATGTGATGGCCCGCGAGAGGAACGTCACCCGTGCAAAGATCCGCTCCTACGAAAAGGAACTGGGAACGATGCGGGCCATTATGACCAACTACATCAACACCATCGACTCGCTGGGCAAGCTCAACCGCCGGTTGCAGGATGAAAATCTGGGTATGCGGCGCCAGGTGACCACCGAACGTCTACGAGCGGACAAGGCCGAGGAACGGGTCGAGGATATGGACCTGAGGATACGTCAGGGTGCCCGTGTAATCGCGCGAGACATCCGAATGACCGCCCTCAACAATAACGACAAGGAGGTCACGCGAGTGGCCCGTGCGGCCAGACTGAGAGTCGACTTCGTGCTGTCGGCAAACGCGCTGGCCAATCCGGGTTCGAGGCCGGTATACATTCGAGTCACCGGGCCCGACGGGTATACGCTTGCCGGGGCGCAGGCCGCCGCGTTCGACTTCGAGGGCGAACACATTGTCTACTCGGCGATGAGGGATGTGGACTATCAGGGCGACGACCTGCCCGTGGGGATCTACTACAGCGGCACGGATCTTGTAGCCGGATCGTACCACGTGGCCGTGTATATGGACGGGCTGCGGATAGGGCAAACCGAAGTACTGTTGAGATAGAGATGAGATTGTTGTTTGCAATAACGGCTGTTGTCGCGACGTTTACCCTGTGGGCGGCACCGCCCGTGGAGGACGATGTGGTGGCACGGACGCTCGACACGGAGTCGGAGTTCTACTACCCCGCGCTGATGGCGCGATACGTGGCGGGCGACGAAACACTCACGGGAGAGGATTACCACTATCTCTACTACGGCTACGCATACACGCCCGAGTACGATGCCCACGCAGAGCTGCCGGGCGAGAGTGTGATGTACGACGTGTTGCGCTCCTCGGGGCCGCGACCGTCGAAGGAAGAAGCCGAAGCGCTGATAGAAGCCGGGCGGAGAAATATGGCCGTCGATCCGTTCAACCCGGCGAACGTGAATATGATGACGTGGGCCTACGGGATCATTGGGGACACGGTGGCAATGAGGGCGAGCGGAGCACGGTTCAGAGGCATAATCGGAGCGATCGAGAGCTCGGGAACGGGGCTGAGGGAGAACTCGCCGTGGCACATACTGCGATTCAGTCACGCGAACGATGTGGTGGCCGAGAGAGGATTGAAGATCGCCAACCGACAAGTGCGAAGCCGAACGGTGGAGTACATACAGGTTGAACCGAATCCTCAACGGGTGAAAGGTTTTTTCTTCAACTACGACAGAATATATTGGAAACCCTACCAAGGGGAACGTATAACCAAAGACAGCAACTGGGAGATAAATGGCATACCTTTATAAGTATCTTGGAAAATACCTGACAGCAGCAGGGCTTGTGCTCGCGCTGGCCGGATGTGTGAAAGACGACACGTCAAAGCCCAAACCCACGGATCCCGACGGGCGGGTGTTTCTTATGTACGACAATATCGGTGTATGGTTCGATGCCGACGTTGCGGAGGCTGCCGAAGCAGTAGCGGCCGGAGCACTGACCAAGGAAAATCAACGAGTGATCGTCTTCCATCGCCAAAGCACCGGCAGTGTGATCTACGAGCTGGTTCAGGATAAGAAGGCCGCAGGCGGGTACCGTAAAGAGATGGTCAAAGCTTACGCCCGCGGCGAAAACAACGACCTGTCCGTCGAGACGATCCGTGACGTAGTTGCGGATGTACGTGATTACGCTCCTGCCAAACACTACGGACTGGCGTTCGGGTCGCACGGAAAAGGGTGGATACCAAAAAACAATCCGTCCAACCTGCGTCGAAGCATTGCGCCCGACCCATCGGCCGAATTGTGGGCGGAACCGGAAAATGGTCTTACCCGCTATCTGGCTTACGACTGGTCTTCGAGAATTGACATCGGCGAATTTGCGGATGCTTTGGATGAGTGGGAATGGGACTTCATTCTTTTTGACGACTGTTTTATGACCTCAGTGGAGGCACTGTACGAGATTCGCCATCTGGCCGAATACTTCATAGGTTCCCCTACCGAAATTATGAAGGAGGGATTCCCTTATGATCGTGTGACGAGCCGGCTTTTTGCAGATTGGGAGGACGACTTGGAGTTAGCTTTGAAGTCTGTGTCCAAGAGTTTTGTCGACTGGTATCGCGAAGGCAATAGCGATGTTCATCCCTGTGCCACGGTCGCCGTAGTGAAAACATGGGAGCTGGATGACCTTGCTATGAGCGTACGAGACATTGCGCGAAGCGGCCTTTGGACAAATGTAGACCCGTCACGGACTCCCGTTCAATACTATGAAGGGATGGCCTCCCACGTCTTTTACGACTTGGATGACTATCTTCGAAACGGAATCGCTCCCACAAGCGACCAATACAGAGCCTTTACGGCTCAACTCGAAAAAGTTGTTGTTTTTGATGACCACACCGAGATGTTTTACTCTGACTACGGTGTTAGAACCACACATCCTATAAACCATTATTCGGGTTTGAATGTTTTCATTCCCTACGTGGCTTGGAATTCACTGATACCGGCATACAGGGAAACGCAATGGTATAAGTACGTGTACGAACAATGAACCGACCGCTACAAATACCGGGAATCGACGAGGAGCAGATAGCCGAAACCGACAGCCTGCTGAGAGCAAACATCGCAGACAGGGTGCACGACCTGGCCGGAATGACCTGGGAAGAGAGGATACATCTGATATTGAACGACCTGTGGCAGTTCGGGCTCAAGGTGGTGGTCGTGGTGGCGATATTCATCGTGGGACGGTGGATCATCCGACGTATAACCAGGGGACTGGATGCGATCTTCGAGAAACGACACGTCGACCACTCGCTGAGAACATTCGTCCATTCGCTGGCAGACATAATCCTCTACCTGGTGTTGTTCTACCTGATGATAGCCTGGCTGGGGATCAACACGTCGCTGTTCGTGGCGCTGTTCGCCGCCGCCGGGTTGGCCATCGGTATGGCGATGAGCGGGGTGTTCCAGAATTTCGCAGGAGGGGTGATGATACTACTGCTGAAGCCATTCAAGGACGGAGACTACATCGAGGTACAGGGTCAGGCGGGAACGGTGACAGATATCAGGCTGTTCAACACGGTGCTGAAGACGGTCGACGGGAAGACGATTCTGCTACCGAACGGCAGCGTGTCGACAAGCATTGTGAACAACTACAACGTGGGGCGCGTGAGGCGGCTCGAATGGGTGATAACGCTGGCTGCGGGGACGGACTTCGAGGGAGTACGCAAGACGCTGATGGGATACTTCGCCGCCGAGCCGCGGATCCTTTCGCCCACGTCGACCCTCCCGGCGGCTGAGCCGGAGGTTGTGGTGAGCAAGCTCGGAGCGGGTTCGTTGGAGGTTACCGCCTGGGCGTGGGTGGCCAGCGGCGACTATCTGGCCGTACTCCACTCGCTGAACGAACGCATCTATCGCGAATTCCCGGGAAAGGGTTTCGACGGACCGACCCAAGCCATCATTGTCAAAAAAACCTGAGAGGGTTCAAAAAACTTTTCTTATCTTTGTCGCAGTTTTAAAGAGTAACAATTTTTTGCTCGAGAGGAAACTTGTGAGCGCCGATTTTTGAGGCGTGTTTGGTATCGAGAAAAGATTGCGAACTCGAAGTACGTTATAGTATTCTGCTATAACGGCTTCGGGCGTAGTACAATCTTTCGATACCGGGTTTCACAAGACCTACCTCTCGGAGATTTGGTGACTGCGCCTTTTTTTATTCACCAGGCTTTTGTTTTTTTGCGCAGTCACCTTTGTTCCCCCCGAGGGGATTCCGAGGACGCCGCCTGATGCACAGGTCGTGTAGTAATTAAATTTGAGTACACCGTCAGGTCCCGTCGGAACAGGTAGCCACAAAAGTCCCCTCGGTTTTTTTATTTCAGGGCGGAGATCCTGTCTTTGATTGCGGCGATCCGGGCCTCGGCGTCGGAACGCTTGGTCTGCTCGTTGGCAACCACGGCGGGCGGAGCAGAGGAGACAAAGCGTTCGTTGTCGAGTTTTTTCATCACAGTCAACAGAAAGCCCTCCTGGTAAGCCAACTCCTCGCGAAGTTTGGCCAGCTCGGCCTCGCGGTCGAGACCACCCTCGGGAAGAGGAACGAAGTAACGAGTAGTCTTGACGATGAACGACTCCCACTCGGGATCGTGACCCTCGACAGCCTGAACGGAACCAAGGCCAGCCATCTTTTGCAGGATGGAGTCGAGCTCGGCAGGGAAGTTCTCGTCCGGAACAACCTTCAAATCGAGCTGGTCGCGCATCGGGATATTACGGGCGCGGCGGATGGAGCGGATAGCCGTCACAGTCTCGCGCATCAAGTCGAAGCGAGCCAAGAGTGTGCCGTCGGCCTCTTGGAAGGTGGGCATTTGGGAGACGGTTATACAGTCGTCGGGAGTGCGGTCGGCGGTCGCGTGCCACAACTCCTCGGTGATGAACGGAATGAACGGGTGGAGAATCTGAAGCAGCTGCTCGAAGAAGCGAACAGTCGAGGCAACAGTCGCGGAGTGGGCCGAGGAACCGAAGGCGGGTTTGACGATCTCGAGGTACCAGCCGGAGAAGTCGTCCCAGAACAATTTGTAAGCCACCATCAGAGCGTCCGAAATACGGTAACCGGCGAAGTGAGAGTCTATCTCGGCCAGAGCAGCGTTCAAGCGAGAAGAGAACCATTCGACAGCGAGGCGGTCGGCCGTGGATTGAGGTGCGGGTTCGGAGGCGGGGTCGGAATCCACAGAAGCCACGGAAGCGGCTCCGTCACGCCAACCGCGGATGAGGTTCCAGGCGTTCCAGATCTTGTTACCGAAGCCAGCCCCCTGTTCGCACATCGCCTCGTCGAACATCACGTCGTTACCAGCGCTCGTCGAGAGCATCATACCGACCCGGACGCCGTCGGCCCCGTACTTGTCGATGAGCTCCAACGGGTCGGGCGAGTTACCGAGCTGTTTGGACATCTTACGCCCCAGTTTGTCGCGAACGATGCCGGTGAAGTAGACAGCGCCAAAGGGTCGCTCGCCGCGAGACTCGTAACCGAACATAATCATACGCGCAACCCAAAAGAAGATGATGTCGGGTCCGGTGACCAGATCGCTCGTGGGGTAGTAGTATTTGATGTCGGCGTTGTCGGGGTGGCGAACGCCGTCGAACACGGAGATAGGCCACAACCAAGAGGAGAACCAGGTGTCCAACACATCCTCGTCCTGACGCAGGTCGGCCGCGGTGAGAGCGGGGTCTTTCTCCTGAGCAAGCCGCAGAGCCTCCTCGGCAGTCTGAGCAACAACGTAACCGCCGCCCGAGCCTGCGGGAAGGAACCAAGCGGGAATCCGCTGACCCCACCACAACTGGCGAGAGATACACCAATCCTTGATACCGCTCATCCAGTGGTTGTAGGTATTTTTATACTTTGCAGGAACGAACCGGATAGTGTCGTTCATCACGGCCTCGAGTGCCGGTTTGGCCAGCCCCTCCATACGGACGAACCACTGCATAGAGAGTTTGGGTTCGATAGCAACGCCGGTACGCTCCGAGAAGCCCACCTTATTAGTGTAATCCTCGATCTTTTCGACCAGGCCGGCGTTCTGCAAGTCGCGCGCGATCTGGTCGCGAACAGCGAAGCGGTCGCCGCCTACATACAGGCCGACGCGGTCGTTAATCGTGCCGTCGGGGTTGAAGATGTCGATCACCTCCAGGCCGAACTTTTCGCCCAAAACGTAGTCGTTCACGTCGTGAGCAGGAGTGATCTTCAACGCCCCGGTACCGAACTCCATAGTGACGTAATCGTCGTAAATCACGGGAATACTACGGCCGACCAGAGGAACGATAACGCGGCGGTCTTTGAAGGCGGCGTAACGAGGGTCGTTCGGGTTGACGCAAACGGCAACGTCACCAAGGATGGTTTCGGGGCGAGTGGTGGCGACGATGATCGAATCGCGGCCGTCCTCCAGAGGAGCCCCCTCCAACTTATAACGAAGAAAGTAGAGCTTGCCCTGCATCTCGCGGTGGATAACCTCCTCGTCGCTAAGGGCCGTTTGAGCAGCCGGGTCCCAGTTAACCATACGAACGCCGCGGTAAATCAATCCCTTACGGTGGAGGTCGACGAAGACTTTCAAAACACCCTCGCTCATCTCGGGATCCATAGTGAACTTCGTCCGCTCCCAATCGCACGAAGCACCAAGGGTACGAAGCTGCTTCAGGATCATACCTCCGTGCTCCTCGCGCCAACGCCAGGCGTGTTCGAGGAACTCTTCGCGAGAAAGGTCGCTCTTAGCAATACCCTGCTCGGCGAGGCGAGCAACCACCTTGGCTTCGGTAGCGATCGAAGCGTGGTCGGTGCCCGGAACCCAACAAGCATTCAGGCCGGACATACGAGCCCGGCGAACCAACACGTCCTGAAGAGTGTTGTTCAGAATGTGGCCCATATGCAGCACTCCGGTCACGTTGGGAGGCGGGATGACAATGGTGTATGGTTTGCGGTGGTCAGGGGTGGAGTGGAAAAATCCGCGCTCCAGCCAGTGTTCGTACCACTTGCTCTCGATCTGGGAAGGATTATAATTTTTCATAGCAGGGGACAAAGTTAGGAAAAATTAAGTATATTTACACAGTGGGAATGCGCACTGTTTGATTATGAAGAAATTACTACTTTTCGGAGCGCTTGCTCTTTTGGCAGGGTGCAAAAAAGACGACCCCGTACCTCCCGTACCCCCGGAGCCTCCGACACCACCGCAAGAACCGCTATGGGACTTTTTCCCGGATAATATATGTTTTATTCTACAAGATCCGGATGGCAACAATCTGCTCGACCCCGATAACGAAGGAAATATTCTCGATGCCAATATAACCGCGAAGTATAATGATGAGACGTACGTACTTAAGAATATTTCGATTCCCGGACAAGATTTATTCTTCCTCAGTGGTACGGACTAAGAGTTGGCAAATACTACAGCTATGATGGAGACGAAGGCACACCCATTTTGATGTTCGGCCAATTCGTGCCGGTAAGTTTCACATTCGGAGATCTGCATTTAGGGAAAGAAGGAGGCTATCACGAAGAGACATTTACTATAGATTGGGGCGACGGAACGACGAGCGAAGTGGCGTTCGATTTCTACGTAACGTGGCATTTTGAAGAGAAGTGGGGGTTTGATGTACCGACCATTCACAAAAGACTTTGGATAGATGGTCTGTTGATCTCTGATATAGGGCTTTTGGGGGTGGGTGTCTTCGGAGAATATGCGGCAACGCGCGCGTGGAAATAACGGAAGATGAGCAAACTTGGAAAATTCTTTTTGGCACTGGCTGTTGGAATGCTGGTGGTTGCTGTCGGGCTGGCGTTCTTAAGAGGAGGCACCAAGGCGTGGCAGTGGGTGTATATGTTGTATTGTTTCACTCCGGCAGTCGCCGTTTGGATCGCGGAAAAGAACGAAGGTCTGGGGACAATATTGAGACAATACAAAGTCTCCTTCAAAGAGATCGACCTGAAGCGAGCGTTGATCTATGTGTTAGGTACGGCGATTCTGCTGCCCGTTCTGCATCTGCTTTGTATCTATGGGGCGGGGAATCTGCTACACATCGGGCAGTTCGGCCAGGTGGTGTTGCCCGACGGATGGTTGGGACGGTATTTGCTCGATGCGTCCATAGCGCTGGCCGGAGGTTTGACATTGAATATGCTGGCAGCCCTCGGAGGCGAGATCGGATGGCGCGGTTTTCTGGGTCGACACCTCGATATGGAACCCTGGAAAAGAAACGCTATCACGGGGCTGATCTGGGGAACGTGGTATTTGCCCCTTACGCTGATACCCCGGATAACGGCCGGCGAGGCTGCGGGTCACATTGCGGGTGCAGTGGTTATGACATATCTGACGTTTATCGTTCTGTCATTCATTTTGGACAGGGTGTTCCGGGCGAGTCGTTCTATGTTCGTTCCCGCGGCGGTGTATGGCATTTTTATAACCTCGAGCTTTATGTTGCATTTTCAGGCGGGAGGCGACGCGACTTTCTTCGGCAACTACGGCGTGGCGGGAATAATCTCTCTGGGAATATTATATCTGGTTTTCAAGAAATGTAATACGACGTAATGTTTGTCGATTGAAACAAAGAGACTATCTTTGCGGCGTATATGAGTAACCGGAGAAACAAAAACATAACGCCCGAAGAGCTGAGCGGCGATGTGGTGGAAATCCACCACCAGGTCATACCAATGGTAGTGGGGGATGATGACGAGACGCCGCAAGTACAAGTACCGTCGGTGCTACCGATACTTACGCTGAGAAGCTCCGTACTATTCCCGGGTTCGATAACCCCCATAACGGTGGGAAGAGAGAAGTCGATGAAGCTGATCCACGATGTGGATGAGACGGGAGGACTGCTGGGAGCAATACTACAAAAAGAGCACAGCACGGACGACCCCGCGCCGGACGATCTATACAGGGTGGGAACGGCAGCGAGGATACTGAAAGTACTGGAGATGCCCAACGGAAATCTGACAGTGATAATCCACGGGCTGGAGAAGATCGAGGTGATGGAGTACATAACGACCGAACCGTACCTGAGGGCATCGGTCATTCCGGTGAGAGACTCGGCGCCAGACAAGGGAAATGTGGAGTTCAACGCGCTGGTCGACTCGATAAGAGACATAGCCCTGGAGATTATAGACATCTCGCCGACGATGCCAAAGGAGGCGGTCTTCGCGATAAAGAACATCGACTCGCGAAGAGGAATCATAAACTTCATCTGCACGAACTTCGAGCTGAAGGATGCCGACAGGCAAAAGCTACTCGAAGCGCCGGGGCTATTGGCCAGGGCGAGGTATCTGCTGGAGATACTGATCAGCGAGCAACAACACGTCGAGTTGAAGAACAACATTCAAGGCAAGGTGCGACAAGAGCTCGACAAGCAACAAAGAGACTACTTCCTAAGACAACAGATATCGACAATTCAGGACGAACTGGGAGAAGGGTCGAGCGGCGAGATCGAGGAGATGAGAAAAAGGGCCGCAACCAAGAAGTGGAGCAGAGAGATGGGAGAGATGTTCGAAAAAGAGCTGGGAAAGCTGGAACGGCTACACTCGGCTTCGAGCGAACACTCGGTGCAAATGACCTACCTGCAAGTGCTACTCGATCTGCCGTGGGGCGAAACAACAGAAGATAATCTCGACCTTACGAGGGCGCGGACGCAACTTGATGCCGACCATTTCGGGCTGGACGAGGTGAAAGACCGAATACTGGAACATCTTGCAGTGATAAAGCTCAAGGGAGACCTCAAATCGCCCATACTGTGCTTGTACGGCCCGCCGGGAGTCGGAAAGACCTCGCTTGGAAAGAGTGTGGCCGAAGCGCTGGGACGGAAGTTCGGGCGAATATCACTGGGAGGACTGCACGACGAAGCCGAGATCAGAGGCCACAGGCGGACGTACATTGGAGCAATGCCGGGCAGGATAATACAGACCATCAAGCGGGCCGGATCGTCTAATCCGGTGATCATTCTGGACGAAGTGGACAAGGTGGGCCGTTCGAACCACGGAGACCCATCCTCGGCCCTGCTGGAAGTACTCGACCCGGAGCAAAACACAACCTTCCACGACAACTATCTGGATGTGGAGTACGACCTGTCGAAGGTGCTGTTCATCGCCACGGCGAACGACACGTCGGCTATTACCCCGGCGCTGAAAGACCGAATGGAGATGATCGACATACCGGGATATCTACTGGAAGAGAAAGTGCACATAGCGAGCGAACATCTACTGGCAAAGCAACGAAGCGCCCACGGGCTACCGGACGATTCGCTGACGATAGCGCCCGAAGTATTGGAAAAGATCATAGGTGAGTACACGAGAGAGTCGGGAGTGAGGCTACTGGACAAGCATCTGGCAAAGATAGCGCGGTACAGGGCAAAGCAGATAGGTTTCGGAGAAGAGTTCTCAGGAGAGTTGACGGGAGCGGATGTGGAAAAAATACTGGGAGTACCCAAGTTCAAGCAGGATGAGTACGAAGCCAGCCAGATGCCGGGTGTGGTGACGGGATTGGCCTGGACCCAGGTCGGAGGAGACATATTATATATAGAGTCGCTACTGACCCCGGGAAAGGGAGAACTACATCTGACGGGAAACCTGGGAGACGTGATGAAGGAGTCGGCAACGATTGCCTTGGAGTGGGTGAAAGCACATCACGAAAAACTGGGAATAGACTCGGAACTGTTCAAGACGAGAGACATCAACATACACGTACCGGACGGAGCAATACCAAAGGACGGCCCCAGTGCGGGGATCACGATGGTGACCTCGATAGTGTCAACCTACACGGGCCGGAGGGTGAAGGAACGACTGGCAATGACGGGCGAAACAACCCTGAGAGGGCGGGTGATGCCGGTGGGAGGAATTCGCGAAAAAATACTCGCAGCGCGCAGAGCCGGAATCACCGACATCATACTGAGCGACGAAAACCGAAAGGACATCATAGAAATAAAGCCAGAATACATCGCCGGCCTGGAATTCCACTATGTGGCCACCAACGAGCAAGTGCTGGAACTGGCGCTGGTGAAGTAATCAGGCGACAATCCGATTGCTTTTAATGTCGTATTTAATGCGATGGTTCCTTATGTGCACCTTACCTAATGCTCCCGCAACGCGTTTGAAAAGGTGGAGTTTAGTGCTGCCCGTCGCCTTCGGAACTTTACTGGCAACGATAACGCCATTTATCAGTGATCCTTCAGGCAGTTTGCCATGATCTCTAAACATCGTGATCGTTGCTATGATCTGATCATACGCCTTGTCAGTATCGCATCCCTTCAACTCAACGAACACATTATTAGAATAGCTATTGCAACCATTGCTATTGTATCCGAAAAAATAGTCGCATCGCTGGCAAGCATCGTGTTTAGAGACCAATCCGCCATCGACCTTCACTTTGTCTGTCGAGTTGTATGTATCTCCACATATCTCTATTTTACGACTATTTTCCTCGGCGTGTAATCGCGCAGTACTTTTGCAAACACATTTCGCCGCACGGAACCGCTCATCCCAGTCCTCTGCAGTTATCGCAGTTTCGGGACACCTGCAACTACCCATATCAGCCGTAGATAATGTTTAACAATTTATCGTACTGATCGTTTATGGTATTCGAAACCGTATCGATAACCTCCGAGCCAATATTTCTCAACTCATCATTTTTGGCATTGATGACGTTACCTTTTTCATCAAAATAGTAACAAGAAATGTCATCGTAATCAATCCAACTTTTCTCCGAAACGATCTCGCCAGTCTTCCCCGCATCTTTCTCCGACGCATTACCTGCCTGAACCAACATATCGAATGACGATAGGATGTATGGACTATGAGAGGTGATAATGCATCTGCCTGGAGCAGTTATTTCAACGATGTATTCCACCAAGCTTTTTTGAACTGTAGGGAATAAGTTCGCCTCTGGCTCTTCTATTAACATAGTCGTACCGTATCCTCCCCAAAACTGCAAGACTGAGAAAAGAGGTATCAACGACTGAAAACCACTTGACGCTTGACGTAATGGTATACTTTCTCCACACTCGAGATGTATGTAGGTGCCCTCTGATGAAACATCAACATCCTTGCCTGCAAAATCGACACTTACATTCTGAAGGAATGGAATGGAAATTTGTCTATTCCTGTTGTTTGCACTCTCATAAAGACGACCAAATTCCAGCAAACTTTTGGGAACAGAGATGCTTTTATCGAGAATGGTAAATATGTTGCTTTTCAAAATAGAGAATATATTCCTTTCGGCAGGAACGTAAACGGAACGTTCTATGTGAAGTTTCTTCTTAATTAAAGTATATGAGCGTGACCAGAGCATTGAGTCACTCTTATCCGTAGCATCCAGGTCTGACAACTCTGCGTCTGTTGTTATCTCTGTCCATATATCATCTCCCAACATATCACTTAACTCGGGGTATTTTTTCGACAGCTCTATCATATTGCTCTTAAAGTTAAGAGAACCATATAATCCCTTATTGACAACATCCGCATATTTGAAAGATGTTTCAAAACAATCCTCTGTTATGCGCCATTCGTAATGGTCATTCGTGTACTTTATCTCTGCGCCCGCAATTATAGGGAAATCTATGTTGTACTCTTCAAGTAACTTGTAAAACGACTCGTGATCTCCGGACGAAATACGATGAATAGATATGGAGTAAAATATCGATAACAGTTTTGCGATAGTGCTTTTACCTGAAGATACGTGACCAACCAACAAGGTAAACTTGCGGACATCTATATCGGCAGAAGCGATCGGACCAAAATTCTTTACTACGAGTCTTTCCACGGTGTCAAAGATAATAATATTATTTTGAAATTTCCGTGCCCCCTTTTCCGCGGGGGGCGAAGCTGAAGATGTTGTCGGGGTAGACGACGGTCTTACGGGAGCGGACACGGTCGCGGCGAAGAGCGCCGGAGATGAGGCCATCGAGCAGGGCGGCAAAGTTCATACCCGCAGCCTCCCAAAGGTAGAAAGACAGAGACCCGGGAATAGTGTTGATCTCGTTGACGAAGACCCGGGGGCCGGAGGGGTTTCCGGCAGAGTCGTCGAGAAGAAAGTCGATACGAGCAACGCCGTCGCAATCCAACACGCGAAAAGTCTCGGCAGCAAGGCTGCGAATCTGTTCGGTCAAGGCAGGAGGCAAGTCGGCGGGAATACGGCGCTTAAGGCTCGACATACCACCAGAAGGGGCGGAAGCCTTAGAGCCGGAGGGGCCGGAGAGCTTGGGGGCGGGGGCGGCGATCTTGAGGCCTGCGGAGAGTTTCGGGGCCGAAAGTTTTCCGCCGTCACTTTTTGCGTAGCCCTTTCCGCCGTCGGCGTTCCGACCGGACATATATTTATCGGCGTAGCTGAGGATTTCGCTACTACGGACGGGCTCCTCGCAAACCGACGCGCGGCAATCGTCAGCCGAACCGAAGACCGAACAATTGATCTCGCGCAACGGCTCGATCATACGCTCGACCAACAAGCGAGACGAGTACTGAGCCGCCTGGTCGACAGCCGAAATAAGCTCCGTGCGATCAGCAGCGCGAGAAATACCGACGCTCGAACCGAGGTTCGCAGGCTTGACAACAACCGGATAACCCAACTCAGCCTCAACGCGGGAGATCTGCTCGTCGCGGCTACGGCCCCAGGAGCGATCGGTGAACCAAACGTACTCCACGACGGGCAAGCCGCTGGAAGCCAGCATCATCTTCATCGCGATCTTGTCCATCCCGACGGCCGACGACAACACTCCGCAACCGACATAAGGAATGCCGATGAGCTCCAACAACCCCTGGAAAGTTCCGTCCTCGCCATTGGTTCCGTGCAACACGGGCAACGCGATGTCCAACTCGGCAACCACGCGGTCACGACCCGGAAAGCCGCGTCGGTAGAGTCGTCGGTCACCCAGAACAGGGCGCATCCAAACTTCGGTGGCGCGACGTTCCAGAGCATCGAGGTCGCGGTAGGCCGCCGTGTCGAGCAGCTCGGGGCCAGTCAGCCAACGGCCCTGTTTGGTGATGTAGACAGGCACAACGCGGTAGCGTTCCGTGTCCAACGCGGCGATGGCCTGAAGAGCCGAGATGACCGAAATCTCGCTCTCGACGCTACGACCGCCGAAAAAAACTCCGAGGGTGGTTTTCATTTGAATGTATCGGGTAAATCGTTTTCGTACAATATGGTGTCGCCGGCGCGGGCGATGGTGCGGACGTGGGCCGAAGCGGCGGCAAAGGAGGGAGCGGTGACGATACTCTCGGACGGAAAGCCGCCCTCGGTCAACCCCTCGACGATAGACTCGCGGTTGTATTCGCCGACCACAACAGCAATGTCGCACGAAGAAGCCATACGGCGACCGAACTCGCGGTTCAATTCCTGCTGGCGGGCGCCCAATTCGATCATACCGGGAGTGACAACGATGCGTTTACCGGACCGGCCGCAGTCGGAGAAGGTCGCCAGAACATCGAGAGCCGCAGCAGCGCCGTGGGGGTTGGAGTTGAAGGCGTCGTCGATGATCGTCAGCCCGCCCGAGTGTTTCACCTCCAGTCGGTGTTCGACGGGGCGAAGGTCGGCAACAGCGAGGCGCATCTCGTCGTCGGTCATACCGAGCGAGCGACCGGCCAACCAAGCGGCGTAGATGTTACCGAGGTTGTGGGAGCCGACGAGGCGGGTGGAAAAGGGAGGCGGAGCGAGGTCGCGATAAGAGTAACGCAGCACAGTGGCAACGTTTTCGACAGGTCGAGATGCTATGAGCGGAAAGTCGTCGTTCAGGATAGCGACACCGTCGGGCGGAAGGGAGTCGATAAGTTCGAACTTGGTGCGCTGGACGTTTTCGACGGTTTTGAAACTTTCGAGGTGCTGCTCGCCGACGCTGGTGAGGATACCGATACGAGGGTGGACAAGACGGCAGATCTCGGCGATATCGCCAGGCTGTTTAGCCCCCATCTCGACGATGAAAACCTCGGTGTAGGGCCGCAAGTGCTCGCGGATGGTGCGAACGACGCCGAGGGTGGTGTTGAAGCTACCGGGAGTCATCACGACGCTGAAGCGCTCGGACAAGATGCGGTGGAGGAAGTGCTTGGTGGAAGTTTTACCGTAAGAACCGGTAATGCCGATCACGGTGAGGCGCGGCATCGAAGCGAGAATACGCCGGGCGTCCCGAATATACCAAGCGTTGATGGCGCGCTCGACAGGCCACAGGATCCAAACGGCAAGCAAAATCCACAGAGGAGAAAGAGCAGCGAAAGCAACCGCGACGACAACCGCCCAGGAGAGATGCCAAGGGGTGAGAACGAGCACCGCAGCGAGCAGGAGCAGGCCGACGATAAAGATCCTACGGGCGCGGGCGGTGAATACCAACGGCTTTTTATATTTACGCATCAGCTGCCGCACGCCGCGGTACAAGCCGAGAACCCCGACCGCGCCGACAAAGTAAACACCCCAACGAGACCCGAAGCCGCCTATATAGACCGGCGACAAGGCGAGAAGAAGAAGGTCGAGCACACGATCGGGGTTACGAACATCTGTCGCCAACCAACGAAGGTAACGCCGAGGGCGGTAGGAATTCTGCTGCATCATCTGCAACTCGCCACGAAGACGGACGGCGGCATAGAACGATGCGAGAACAAGGGCGAGAATATGGATCATATCGGTCACGAGTTCAAAAACGAATCCAACACAGCGGCGAACCGGGCAGGCCGGTCGAGAAATGAGTAATGGCCGGCGCCGGGAAACACAACCAGCCCGGCATCGGGAATCAGGCGCTCCATCACGTGGGCGTCGCGCAGGGGGGTCGCGGTGTCCTCCGAACCCCAGACGAGAAGCGTGGGAGCCGCGATGGAGGGCATAAACCGCCGCAAGTCTTCATTCACAACCCGAGAAAGAGTACCACGCATAATGGGAGAAGCAGCGAGGTAATCTGCCGAGCCAGCGCGGGCCCGGAAGCGGTCGACCCAACTCTCGGGAAGGAGGCGCTTGAGAACCTTGAACGACCAAACCTTAGCGTAATACTTTATGCTGCGACGGGGCCGGACGCCGGCCGAGTCGACAAGAACGAGTTTCGAAGTCGGGTTACGAGAAGCGAAAATCAGAGCGACCCTACCCCCGAAAGAGTGACCGACAAGAACAGGCTCGGATATCCCGTGCTCAGCGATCCACGATTCGAACCAAGCCGTGTAATCCTCCATACCCCAAGGCTCCGGAGGCTCGGGAGCAGAACCGAAGCCGGGAAAGTCGAGAGCAGTAACGCGAAAACGACCTTCGTGGGTGCGCTCCAGGCACTCCTGAAGTCCGGCCCAGATCTCCCGCGAACAACCCCAACCGTGCATCAAAACAATGTCTCTCATCGCGACCACAAAGATAACACTAAAAAACTTCCCGCAATATCTCAACCGAACGGATGTCGCGAACGGCGTCGAGGTGGTAACCAAGGTAAGCCAACATCGCCCCGAGAAAATCGACCCTGCGACCACGGTTCAAGGCGGGCTCCTCGCCGGAGAGAAAGGCAGCAAGAAGAGCGGCGTTCTCGGGCTCGAAGCAGTCGCCGTGAGGCCGGACGGGAGTGAACGAACCCTCGCGGATGTCGAACCAACCACCGGGAGACCACTCCCCCTGAGGAGCGAACCCGAGGTGGCGACAAAGGCCGACCAGAAAATCCAAATGGAAGTTAGCAACCCCCTGTTGAGTCTGGTCGAGGCGGGTCACGGCATCCCAGACGAACTCGAACAGGGGAGAGTTAGGCTCGACCTCGCAAACCAGGCGGTACAACAACTCGGCAACGAACAGAGCAACGGTACTTTTACGGACGTCGAACGGAATACTTGTCAGGGGAACAGCCGCGTGAACCTCCCGCAGGCGGTGCATCTCGGCCCGGGAAGAGACCCCGGCCTCCAACTCGACAAGAAACAGAGGCTGCAACAGAGGCTGCCGACGGTAAACCATATAACTCTGGCGGCCGTGGGTGTCGGTCAGAATCCAAGCAACACAAGACCGCTCCCCATACTTCAGTGTGTGGAGAACAATCCCGCGAGCGGCGTAACTTTTCAATAGTTGGTTTTCTTGGGCTCGTAGTAAGCCCTTGGGTGCTGGCAGGCGGGGCACAGTTCGGGAGCCTTGGCGCTGTGGTGGACGTAACCGCAGTTACGGCACTGCCAGTCGATAGCCTCGGGACGATCGAAGAAGTGGCCGCTTTTGACCCTCTCCAACAGGATACGGTAACGGCGTTCGTGCTCCTCCTCGACCATCGCAATGCGTCGCCAGGTCTCGGCGATCTCGGGAAAGCCTTCTTCGTCGGCCGTCTTTGCAAACGCGGAGTAGAGATCGTGCCACTCTTCATACTCGCCGGCCGCAGCCTCGGTGAGGTTCTCGATCGTGGTGCCTATTATGCCAGCGGGGTAAGATGCGGTGATTTCAACTGGACCGCCCTCAAGGAAATTGAAGAATCGTTGGGCGTGCTCCTTCTCCTGGTCGGCAGTTTCGGCGAACACACCGCTCACCTGTTCGAAACCCTCTTTCTTGGCTTTGGAGGCGAAAAATGTGTAACGCGTACGCGCCTGGCTCTCGCCCGCGAACGATTTAAGCAAATTCTTTTCGGTTTTTGTGCCTTTTACGCTTTTCATAATCTCTACTTATGGTTTTTGGTTTGTTTTCTATGTGCAAAAATACTATTTTTGCGCGATAAAAACAACACTAACTACTATGAACCTTTCACACATCGAACATCTGGGCATTGCAGTGAGGAATCTCCAAGAAGCGATTCCGTATTACGAGAACGTACTGGGCCTGAAGTGCTACAACATCGAAGAGGTTGCCGACCAAAAGGTGCGCACCGCATTCTTCAAGCTGGGAGACACGAAGATCGAACTACTGGAACCAACCAGCGAAGAGAGCACAATCGCAAAGTTCATCGAGAACCGAGGCGAAGGAGTACACCACATAGCCTTTGCAGTGCGCGGCATCGAGCAGGCTCTGGCCGAAGCCGAAGAGAAGGGTGTGCGTCTGATCGACAAAACCCCGCGGGCCGGTGCAGAAGGAATGACCATAGCCTTCCTACACCCGAAATCGACGCAAGGGGTACTAACGGAATTCTGTGAAAAGCGGTAACGACCGCAGCGATTAAAAAGAGACACAAAAAATCCAATTCAAGATATGAGTAACATTCAGGAAAAAGTCGGTCAGTTGATCGAAAGGCGCGAAAAAGCAGCCTTGGGAGGCGGGCAAAAGCGTATAGACGCGCAGCACGCCAAAGGTAAATTCACAGCAAGGGAGAGAATCCATATGCTGCTGGACGAAGGATCGTTCGAGGAGTTCGATATGTTTGTCGAACACCGGTGCACGAACTTCGGGATGGAAAAAGAACACTACTTCGGAGACGGCGTGGTGACGGGCTACGGAACGGTGGACGGACGGTTGGTGTATGTCTTCGCGCAGGACTTCACCGTCTACGGCGGATCGCTGAGCAAGACGATGGCCGAAAAGATCTGCAAGGTGATGGATATGGCGATGCGTAACGGAGCCCCCATCATCGGAATCAACGACTCAGGCGGTGCTCGTATCCAGGAGGGTGTGGACGCACTGGCAGGGTATGCGGATATCTTCCAGAGGAACGTTATGGCGAGCGGGGTGGTACCCCAAATCTCGGCAATCTTCGGCCCGAGTGCGGGTGGCGCGGTCTACTCGCCGGCGTTGACCGACTTCGTGATTATGAAGAAGAACACCTCGTATATGTTTTTGACCGGCCCGAAGGTGGTGAAGACCGTAACGGGAGAAGACGTAACGCAGGAAGAACTGGGAGGCGCCTCGATGCACACAACCAAGAGCGGTGTGAGCCAGTTCGCGATCGACACCGAGGAAGAAGGATTCGAGCTGATCCGCAAGCTGCTGAGCTATCTGCCGCAAAACAATATGGAGGACGCGCCGCTGGCCGTCTGCATCGACCCGATCGGAAGACTGGAGGATTCGCTCAACGAGATCATCCCCGACAGCCCCAACAAGCCGTACGATATGTTCGAAGTGATCCGCGCGGTGGTGGACAACGGCGAGATCCTCGAAAGCCAGGACTCCTACGCCAAGAACATCATCACCTGCTTCGCGAGGTTCAACGGACAAAGTGTGGGAATCATCGCCAACCAACCCAAATATATGGCGGGCGTGTTGGATATCAACGCATCGCGCAAGGCAGCGCGCTTCGTGAGGTTCTGCGACGCATTCAACATTCCGATCGTCACTTTCGTGGACGTTCCCGGGTTCCTGCCTGGCACGGGTCAGGAGTACGGCGGGGTGATCACCCACGGGGCGAAGTTGCTGTTCGCGTACTGCGAAGCCACCGTGCCCAAGGTTACAGTGACGCTGCGTAAGAGCTACGGCGGAGCGTACATCGTGATGGCCTCGAAGCACATCCGTGGTGACATCAACTACGCGTGGCCGAGCGCGGAGATCGCAGTTATGGGCGCGTCGGGAGCAGTGGAAGTTCTCTACGCAAAGGAGATCGCAGCACTGGCCGAAAAACCCGAAGAACGTGCAAAGTTCATCGCCGAAAAGGAAGCCGAGTACACAGAGAAGTTCTCCAGCCCGTACGAAGCAGCCAAGAGAGGTTATATAGACGATGTGATCGAACCGCGAAACACCCGCTTCCGGATTATCCGTGCCTTGCAATCGCTGGCAACGAAGCGTCTGGTGAACCCGGCCAAGAAACATAACAACATTCCGCTCTAATGGGTATGAAGAAGCTAATGTTAACGTTGCCTGCCGTGTTGTGCACAGTTGCGCTCGCGGCACAGGACATCCCGCGGGACGAACTGTTCCGCCAACGAGACCCGAGCGGAGGTATGATGTCCATCATTGCTATGGCGGTCGTGTTCTCGGCCCTGGTGCTGATCTTCTTCGTGCTGAAAGGATTCGGACTGCTGATGATCCGCCGCGAAGAGGGCAAAAAAGCCAAAGCCGAAGCCGCCGTCGCAGCCGAAGCTCCGGCAGTAAACCCCAAGCGCAAACCCGCTCTCCAGAAAATGGAAGAAGAGATCGCCGCAGCCGCACTCGCCCTGAAGATGTTTCAGGAAGAGCAGCACATCAAGGAGTCGACCGTCATCACCATCAACCGGGCAAGCAGGGTCTACTCGCCCTGGAGTTCGAAAATTCACGGCATCGCGCCCACACCAACTAAAAACTAATCGCAACTATGGCAAAAGAATACAAATTCAAGATCAACGGCCACGACTACGAGGTGGCCGTGGGCAGCGTCGAATCGGGGCTGGCAAAGGTGTCGGTGAACGGCACTCCGTATGAAATCGAGGTGCAGAGCAACACCCTGCTCAAACCCAAACCCGCACCGACGGCTCACGTGGCTCCGGCAACCTACTCGGCAACCGCACCCGTGACTCCCGCCAAGATCGAGCAAAAAACCGCTCCGGCAGGAGGCGCATCTCCGTTGAAGAGTCCGCTCCCGGGCGTAATCCTGGAGGTGAAGGTTCGTGAGGGAGACGCCGTCAAGGCCGGTCAGCTGTTGATGATCCTCGAAGCGATGAAGATGGAGAACAACATCGACGCGCACAAGGCAGGCGTGGTGAAACGAATCGAAAAACGTCAGGGCGACTCGGTGCTCGAAGGAGACGTTCTGCTAACTATCGAATAGGAGGGCCGGGCGTATGTTGACCTTCTTACAAAGCAGTTTCGGCACCTTTATAGCCGAAAATCTGGGCGTGTTCTGGAACTTCTCAGGATTCGCCAACGCCACACCCGGTCACCTGATTATGATCGTGTTCGGGCTGGTGTTCATCTACCTGGGGATCGCCAAAAAGTGGGAGCCGATGCTGTTGGTGCCCATCGGGTTCGGTATCCTCGTTGGTAACATTCCGTTCGTTCCGGGTTACCAGATCGGGGTCTACGAGGACGGATCGGTGTTGAACTACCTCTACTTCGGGGTGATCAAGGGAGTGTACCCACCGTTGATCTTCCTGGGAATCGGGGCAATGACCGACTTCTCGGCGTTGCTGTCCAACCCTAAATTGATCACCGTCGGCGCAGCTGCCCAGTTGGGTATCTTCGGCGCTTACATCCTCGCTTTGGCGTTCGGGTTTACCGCTGCCGAGGCCGGTGCGATCGGTATCATCGGCGGTGCGGACGGCCCGACGGCTATCTTCCTTTCGTCGAAACTGGCTCCCCACCTGATGGGTGCCGTGGCGATCGCCGCGTACTCTTATATGGCGCTGGTTCCGCTGATCCAACCGCCGATTATGAAGCTGTTGACGAGCAAAAAAGAACGTATGATCCGGATGCCGGCCCCCAGGCAGGTCTCCTCGACTGAGAAGATCCTCTTCCCGATCATAGGCTTTTTGATGACCTGTTTCCTCGTGCCGTCGGGTCTTCCGCTGCTGGGGATGCTGTTCTTCGGTAACCTGCTCAAAGAGAGCGGCGTGACCAAACGTCTGGCTACGACCGCCGGTGGGCCGCTCATCGACATCGTCACAATCCTTATCGGTCTGACGGTAGGTGCCTCGACCCAGGCGACCACGTTCCTGACCTGGCAGTCGATCCAGATCTTCGGATTGGGCGCGTTGTCGTTCGTCGTTGCTACTTTCGGCGGGGTGTTGTACGTGAAATTCCTCAACCTGTTCCTCAAAGAGGGCAGCAAGATCAATCCGCTGATCGGGAACGCAGGGGTATCGGCAGTGCCGGATGCCGCTCGCGTGTCGCAGGAAGTGGGGCTGCACTTCGACAAGACCAACCACCTGCTGATGCACGCGATGGGCCCGAACGTGGCCGGTGTGATCGGCTCGGCGGTTGCGGCGGGGATATTGCTTGGGTTCCTGGCGTAAACTGGGAGGCGATTTTGGAGAATGCTCCGAGCCTAAAGGGCTCGGAGCATTCTTTGTAATACCACCTGGGCGGAGATTTCGCGGTTGGCGGCCTGGGGGATGACTATGGAAGTGGGCGATTCGATCACGCCGTCGGTCACGATCATATTGCGCCGCACGGGAAGACAGTGCATAAAAAAGGCGTTGTCCGTAAGAGCCATCTTCGCCTCGTCGACCATCCAGTCGCGGTCAGAACTCAAAATCTTTCCATAGTTGGGGTCGGCCCAGGCGGACCAGTTCTTGGCGTAGATGAATTCGGCGCCCTCGAACGCCCGCCGCTGGTCGTACTCGACCCGAGCGTCGCCCACAAACTCGGGCGCAAGCTCGTAACCGCGCGGGTGGGTGATCACAAAATCGACCCCGCCCTCGGGAAGAGCCGCCGCCGCACGCATCCACTCGGCGAACGAGTTGGGAACCGCCTGAGGCAGCGCGCGCGGGTGAGGGGCCCAGGTGAGAACAACTTTCGGGCGCGCGCTACGCCGGAATTCCTCGATCGTAATCAGGTCGGCGAAACTTTGCAGCGGATGGCGGGTGGCGCTTTCGAGGCTCACCACCGGTCGGCCGGAGTGTTGGATAAACTGATTCAAAACAACCTCGCCATAGTCGGCGGTCTTGTCGGTCAGGCTGGCGAACGAGCGCACGCCGATGATGTCGCAATACGACCCGATGACGGGCACGGCCTCCAGAAGGTGCTCGGGCCGGTCGCCGTCCATAATCACACCGCGCTCGGTTTCGAGTTTCCACGCCCCCTGAGCAACGTCCAACACCATCACGTTCATACCCAGGTTCTGGGCCGCCTTTTGGGTCGACAGTCGAGTGCGAAGGGAACTGTTGAAGAACAGCATAACCATCGTACGGTTCCGTCCCAGCGTATCCCACGCGTAACGGTTGCGCTTAACCTCGGCCGCTTCGGCCAACGCCGCGCGAAGGTCGCCTATGTCACCGACGTTCGTAAAATTTTCCATCTCTTATTGATTATTTTCCACAACCACACCATCAACAGCCCGATGAGCGTTCCGGCTGTGAGGCCGAACAGGATGTCCATCGGGAAGTGAACGCCGAGGTACATTCTTGAAAAGCAGGTCATCAAGACGTAGAACCCAACCAGCAGCGAAAACCACCAACGGCGGTAGATGCCCGCGGCAGTGAACGAGATCGCCATTGCCGTAGCCGCGTGGCCCGAAACAGTGCCGAACCGTCCGCCCGTGTAACCTTTCACTATGTGCACCCACTGGTTATATGGCACCCCGTCCCACAACACTCCCTCGGTGCGGCTGGGACGGAACTTGGGAGTGTGGCTCTTGAAGAAGTTTGCGGTCTGGTCGGCCAGAGCGAGCCCAAGGAGCATCAGTCCCAGAGCAACCAACATCCCACGCCAACCGAACCGCCGCCACAACAACCACAAGATAGCAACGTAGAGCCAACCCCAGCACAAGGGGTTCGAAACGAGGTACCAGAAAGTATCCCACCCGGGACCCCAGGAACCGTTGACAGCCAAAAGTGCGGCGCGGTCCAGATCCCAGAACGCGCCCGCGGGAATGTGAGGACTCATCGGCGACGCAACCCCAAATAGTAGATCAACGTAACCACAGCACTGAGTGCCGCGACAAGATAAGTGCGGGCAGCCCAGTTCAAAGCGGTCTGTGCTTGTGAGACCTCTTCGCCGCGGAGGGTGCCGCTCGACGTGAGCCACTCCATCGCGCGGTGCGAAGCGTTATACTCAACCGGCAGGGTAACCAGAGCGAACAGAGCCGACAGGGCGATCATACCGATACCGATCCAATAGACGATCTCGAACTGCGGCCCGAGCGAGTTGATCAACACCAGACCACCGATAATCACCCAAATAGCCCAACGCGAAGTAAGCTGGATGGCGGGAACGAGTGCCGACCGAAGGCCCAGAGGAGCGTAATGTGTTGCGTGCTGAACGGCGTGGCCACACTCGTGGGCCGCAACAGCCGCCGCGGAGACGCTGTTGGAGTTATAAACCGGCTCGGAGAGGTTGACGGTTTTGTTACGAGGGTCGAAGTGGTCGGTCAGGCTACCGGGAGTCGAAACAACGCGAACGTCCGTAATGCCGTTTGCCGCGAGCATCTTTTCAGCCACCTCGCGACCGGTCAGCCCGCCGGCGAAGCGCACCTGGGAGTATTTGTTGAACACGCTCTGGAGGCGTGCCTGGACGATCATCCCGACTATGCCGATGACGATCAACAGGATCCAATCGAAGGTTTGCGAATTGAACAGATTTTCCATACGAAAGCTATTTTCTGTGAGTCAAATATGCGTTTGCCTGCTGGCGGGGGGTGATGGCGATCTCGTCGATGTTGACGTGCGGCGGGCGGGAGACGGCCCACACAACAGCCTCGGCTATATCCTCGGCGGTGAGAGGCTCTACCCCATCGTACACAGCCGCAGCGCGCGCCGTGTCGCCGTGGAACCGCACCTGCGAGAACTCCGTCGCGACCATCCCGGGTCGGATCTCGGTCACACGGATGCCGTAGCGCACAAAGTCGATGCGCATACCCTGCGAGAGGGCGTTCAGAGCGTGCTTCGAGGCGCAGTAAACAGCCCCGTTCTCGTAAACCTGTCTACCGGCAATGGAGCCAATGTTAACAATATGGCCGGGGGCCGGGTCGCCTTCCGTGGAGCGCTCGATCATCAGTCCCGCAACGATGCGCGTGACGTACAACACTCCCTTGACGTTGGTGTTGATCATCGCCTCCCAGTCGTGCAGGCTTCCTTCGTGGATGTGTTCGAGTCCGGCAGCCAGACCGGCGTTATTGACCAGCACGTCGACAGCGCGCCACGTCCCCGGGAGCGTTCCCAGCATTGCGGCGACCTGATGCGGGTCGGTTACGTCGAACGCAAGGGTGAGTACCTCGATCCCCTCGTGCGCCTGTTGCAACTCCTCCTTGAGGATCTTGAGGCGTTCGGCCCGACGACCGGTGATGATCAGGTTGTACCCTGCGGCCGCCAGCTCCTTTGCCGTCGCGGCACCTATGCCCGAAGTGGCCCCCGTGACGAGGGCGATCCGATTACGTTTCATTGGGGCGAAGATACGAATTTTTCGATTAACTTTGTGGCTGGTTATGGCTAAAAAAACGCGCACGGAGTTTTTCGTCGCCCGCCGACTCGGGCGTGGCGAGGGTAGTCGTGTGGGTGTGCGTATAGCCGTGGCGAGCGTGGCGGTGAGTGTGGCGGTGATGGTTGTGACGCTGGCTGTGATCGGCGGTTTCCGGAGCGAGATCACAGGCCGGCTGGGTTCCGCGGCAGGTCACGCACGGATCCACGCACCGGTCTATGGCTCGGTCGAGGGGGCGCCTGTTGTGTTGGACACGGAGCTTGAGGCGGCGGTTCTGGCT
>DBDI01000008.1 GCA_002293505.1 Alistipes sp. UBA936
CGATCGTCCCCCTGCTCCCGCCCGATGCCCACTACATCCTCACCGCAGCCGACACCCCCCGCGCGATGCCTGTGGCCGAACTCGCCAAGCACCTGCCCGCCGCAGAGGTCTGCCCGAAAGTTCCGGCCGCCGTGGCCCGTGCCCTTGCCATAGCCCGCCCGGCAGATATGATCTACATCGGCGGCAGCAACTTTGTTGTAGGCGAATTGTTGAAAAGTCTCCAATAACTTCGGGCGACAGAGCGGCCGCCGCAAGCCCAGAGACGCTATCTTTGCCTTCGGAAACAGGAGACACAAGCCTAAACAAACCACTCGAAATGTCCGAAACTTCAAAACCCACAGGCATCGACCTGCAGTTGGACGAGGCCACCGCCCAGGGCCACTACGCAAACCTTGCGATCATCTCCCACTCGCCCACGGAGTTCGTGTTGGACTTTGCCGCTGTGATGCCGGGCGTTTCGAAGCCTCGCATCAAGAGCCGTATCGTCCTCGGACCCGAGCACGCCAAGCGGCTGTTGTTGTCTTTGCAGGAGAACGTCACTCGTTACGAGAGCGCGGTAGGGCGTATCGACCTTCACGGCCCTCACTCCACGCCTCCCCAGTCCGAGGAGGCCGCCACTCTTGGTTTCCTTCCCGGCGAGGCGTAACAGAGATCCGAAAAAATACCACTTATGAAAAAGATTCTCTCCCTTGCCGCCTGCCTTGGCGCGGTGTTTTTCTCCGCGACTGCTCAGGGCGTTCCCGATCCGGGCGATGTGACTCGGCCGTTCGTCCAACGGATGGATCACTACGGCGCGTTGGGTGCTCTTCGCTCGATCGAGACCGAGAGCCGCGCCGCCGGTCGAATGCCCCAGTACTTGTTCGACACCTATCTGGCCAACATCCACGCCTTCAACGGTCGACTCGACAGCGCTAACATCGCCTACTACCAAACCCTCTACGGTTACCCGCTCAGCACCGAGGCTCCCGAGCCCACCGAACCAGCCGATTACTCCAGCCTTCGCGCCGTCGACGCCCGCGAATATATTCTCGATTACGCCGAGGGCTCGCAGGTTGTGATGCTCAACGAGTCGCACACCTGCCCTGTGGGGCGTATCTTCGCTCGCGGACTGTTGTCCGGACTTCGCGAACACGGCTACGAATACCTTTGTTTGGAGGCTCTGGCTTACCGCCCCGAACCTTACACCGACCTCGCTTCGGCCACCGACCCCGAGGCGGGATACTACACCGCCGAGAGTAACTACGGCGAACTGATCCGCGAGGCGTTGCGGTTGGGCTACACTATCTATGGTTACGACGACTGGGGTCCCGGGCGCGACTCGTTGCAGGCGGCCCACATCTCCGAGTTGGTGTTCGAGCGCGACCCTGCGGCTCGGGCGATCGTTCTTGCCGGTCACGGCCACATTGTCAACAGCGGCAACACTCTTTACCGTTACCTCAAGCAGGCGACCGGGCTCGACTACGTTGCGTTCGATCAGGACGTTCAGCGCGAGCGACCCGCTCTCCGTTACGAGGGCGCTCTGTACCGCGATTACTTCCGGGGACTTGATCTGGACGCGCCCGCCGTGTTGGTCGACTCGGCCGGTGTTGTCGTGCCGGTTGACGAGGGTCGCGACGTGTCTGTCTTCACTCCTCCCACCCGCCTCGTTCACGGTCGGCCTCATTGGTTGTTGCAGGACGGTCGGCGCGCTCCGGTTCGCGTTCAGGTCGAGCAGCCGAGCGTTGTCAAGGCATACTACGCTGATGAGGTTGCGCTCGTGCCTGCGGATGGCCGCGTGATGGTTCCTCCGGCGGATGTGTTGGTTGTGGAAACTTTAACCTCCGATCCTTGCCTGATCCTGGCTCCCGGCCGCTACGTTGTTCAGTATTGGTCGCTCGACGGTGTGTTGCTGCGAACCGAAAAGTTGGAAGTCTAAGCCCTCCTCCGGAACCCCTCACTCCACCCTCCTGATCTTCGCTCCCAGGGCGTTCAGTCGGCCGTCGATGTTTTGGTAGCCGCGGTCGATTTGTTCGATGTTTTGTATCACGCTCGTTCCCTCGGCACTTAACGCGGCGATCAACAGCGCCACTCCGGCTCTGATATCGGGCGAGGTCATCTGCGTGGCTCTCAGTCTGATGGCGTGGTCGTGGCCGATGACGGTTGCTCGGTGGGGGTCGCAAAGGATTATCTGCGCTCCCATATCTATGAGCTTGTCCACGAAGAACAACCTGCTCTCGAACATCTTCTGATGTATCAACACACTTCCCCGGGCCTGGGTCGCCACGACCAGAAAGACCGAAAGCAGGTCGGGCGTCAGTCCCGGCCACGGTGCATCGGCGATGGTCATAATCGAGCCGTCGATAAAGCTCTCGATGCAGTAGTGCTCCTGCCTCGGTACGAATATGTCGTCGCCCCGTTGCTCGAAGTGGATTCCCATCCTCGCGAATTGTTGCGGGATGATGCCCAGATGCTCGAAACCCACGTCGCGAATGGTGATCTCACTACACGTCATTGCGGCCATCCCGATGAACGACCCCACCTCGATCATATCGGGCAGACAACGGTGGTCGGTTCCGCCGAGGCATTCCACTCCCTCTATCGTCAGCAGATTCGAGGCTATGCCGCTGATCTTTGCTCCCATCCGGTTTAGCATCGTGCACAGCTGCTGGAGGTATGGCTCACAGGCGGCGTTGTATATCGTCGTGAACCCTCGCGCCATCGTCGCCGCCATCACTATGTTTGCCGTTCCCGTTACCGATGCTTCGTCCAACAGCATATAGGCTCCTCGCAGGTCGCGGCCCTCGACGGTGAAGAAATCCTCACCGGCGTCGAAATCGAACGTCGCTCCGAGCTTCTGGAATCCTATGAAGTGGGTATCCAGCCTCCGTCGACCGATCTTGTCACCGCCCGGCTTTGGCAGGTGGCCCACCCCGAAGCGCGCCAACAGTGGTCCCACGATCATTACCGAGCCCCGCAGTCGCGTAGCTCGGGCCCTGAAGTCGGCGGTTTTCATATAGTCCAGGTCGATATCCGCCGCGCGAAACGACCACATCTCCGGCCCCAGACGCTCCGTTTCGACGCCCAGACACCCCAGCAACTCGATGAGCTGCAACACATCCACTATTTCGGGCACGTTGGCGATGGTCACCTTTTCGGCCGTCAGCAGCGTTGCACAGATTACCTGCAAGGCTTCGTTCTTCGCTCCCTGTACTTTAATATCCCCCCTCAGTCTCCCGCCTCCTGTCACTTCGAATAGCGCCATAGTTTTCCCTAAATTTTTGTAAAGATAATAAAATTTATCTATCTTTGCAACTCGTTTTGGCGGGTTAGCTCAGCTGGTTAGAGCGCATGATTCATAATCATGAGGTCCGGGGTTCAAGTCCCCGACCCGCTACTCAAGGGGCCTAAAAAGGGGCCGTTGCAGGAGAGGAGAGATGGAGGCCGAACAATACAGGTATCTGAACACAGTAAACTCGCCGGAGGAGCTCAAGAAGCTGACCACAGGCGAGTTAGTCGTATATTGCGAGGAGCTGAGGCGCTTCATAATCCAAACCCTGGCGCACAATCCGGGCCATCTCGCGAGCTCTCTCGGCGCGCTGGAACTCACTGTTGCTCTGCACTATGTGTACGATGCTCCTCAGGACAAGATAGTGTGGGACGTGGGCCATCAGGCTTACGCTCACAAGATCATCACCGGCCGTCGGGATGCCTTCCACACCCTGCGCCGTTCGGGCGGTATCGCCGGTTTTCCGCGGCCGTCCGAGAGCCCGTTCGACGCCTTCATCGCGGGCCACGCCTCGAACTCGATCTCGGCCGCCCTCGGCTTTGCAATCGCTAACCGCCTGACTGGCAATCCTCACCACGTGGTTGCTGTTATCGGCGACGGGGCGATGTCCGGAGGTTTGGCGTTCGAGGGGTTGAACAACGCCGGGGTGTCGAAGAGCGACCTTCTCGTGATTCTGAACGACAACCGCATCTCGATCGACAAGGGTGCCGGGGCGCTGCGCGAATACCTCGTGGGGATCACTACTTCGCGACGTTACAACCGCTTCAAGACTCGCCTGTGGAACCGTTTTCAGCCCGGATCGCGGGTTCATAACTTCCTGAAAAAGACTGCAAACGCCATCAAGCACGGCCTGCTCCAGCAGAGTAACCTGTTCGAGAGCTTCGGGTTTCGTTACTTCGGGCCTGTTGATGGTCACGACGTTGTTTCGCTGGTGAAGGTTTTGCGCGACCTGCGCGAGATCGGCGGACCTAAACTGCTTCATACTCTGACTGTTAAAGGTCACGGTTACGCTCCCGCCGAGCGCGATCCGACGCATTGGCACGCACCCGGTAAATTCGAGTTGCAGAACGAAGAGCCGGGCGCGCCGAGTGCCCCCACCCCTCCCTCTTCTCCGATTACCCCCCCCTCCTCGCGTTGGAGCGATGTTTTCGGCGCTGCTCTCCTCGATCTTGCCCTCGCCGACGAGCGGATCGTTGCCGTTACTCCTGCTATGGGTTCTGGTAGCGGACTCGGGGCTATGATCGCCGCAATGCCGGGGCGGGTGTTCGACGTCGGGATCGCCGAGGGGCACGCCGTGACTTTCGCTGCCGGACTGGCTGCTGCCGGATTGGTGCCTTTTTGCGTGGTATACTCGTCGTTTTTGCAGCGCGCTTGGGACAACGTGATCCACGACGTAGCCATTGAAGGCCTGGGAGTTGTACTGTGCATCGACCGCGGCGGACTGGTTGGTGAGGACGGCACCACCCACCAGGGCGTGTTCGACATCGCCGGTCTGTTGCCCATTCCCGGGGTCGTTGTTTCCTCGCCTATGGACGCTTCCGAACTGCGCTCTCTTATGCTTTTGGCCTCTCGCTCCGAGTGTCCGTTTGTGATTCGCTACCCTCGCGGGGCGGTCGAGTCCGTGCCTGGGTCGGTTGGTGATGGTGCTTCCATCGAGATCGGTCGTGGCCGACGGTTGCGCGACGTTTCCCCGAGCCCTGACGAGCGTGAATCGACGGCATTGTTGAGTTTCGGGCCCGTCGGGGTTGCGGCTGCTCGGGCTGCCGAGATGGCTTCCGAGCGGGGCCGCACCGTTGCCCACTACGACCTTCGCTTCGCTAAACCGTTGGATGAGACTCTGCTGCACGAAGTGGGGCAGCGCTTTTCTCACATCGTCACCATCGAGGATGGTTCTGTTTGTGGCGGCGTCGGTTCGGCTGTCGAGGAGTTCCTCCACCGCCACTCTTATCCCGTTCGCGTCACCAAATTGGGCGTTCCCGACTCCTTCATCGCCCACGCTCCCCTTGCCGAGCAGCACGCTCTGTGCGGCCTCGACGCCGACTCGATCCTCGCTGCGATTTCGTCATAACGGCGATTCTGCTGCCTTGTCTTAGGCTCGGGTGTTTTGCCAAAAAGTGAGTGGGAAAACGAGTACGACACGCGCACTATTCCGTTGAGAATGTCTTGCGGTCGTATGGAGCTCGCACGAACGGCTTGGCAAAACACCCGAGCACGCCGCCGTGGTTTTCCGCAGGCCCGCCCGTAACGCGCGCGACTATGCCCGCTCCAACACATCAATCAGCGCTCGGGCGGATGCAGCCCAGCTAAAGCGTTGTTTCTCAGTAGCAAAATTGGCCCTCAGGGCCGCGGCAACGTCGCCGGAGAAGAACCGCTCCAGCGTCTCGGCGATGCTTTTGGCGTTTGGTTCGGCCACCAGTCCCACCACTCCGTCGCGCACAATCTCGGGCAGACCGCCCACTCGCGTGACGATCATCGGGACGTCGAAATGGTAGGCAATTTGGGTCACACCGCTCTGAGTAGCAGTGCGATACGGCAGCACCAGCACATCGGCCAGCGAGAACCACAGCGCCACCTTGTCGTCGGGCACAAACCGGTCATACACGATCACCTCGTTGCCCAGCCCCAGCCGTTCGATCTGCGCCCGATAGCGCGCCACATCGTCATAGAACTCGCCTACAATCAGCAATTTACGCCCCTGCGCGCCATCTCGTCCGCCCGCTCTCACCCGGGCCCACGCATCGAGCAGCAGGTCGAGCCCCTTGTACTCGCGCACGAGGCCGAAAAACATCACATATTCTGTCGCCGGATCGAGATGACACGTGGCGGCAGGCGTGCTCCCGCCGTCTGTTTCACCCCCCGCCCCGCCCCCGTCAGGCGTCGCCCCAAGCAGCTTTTCCAATTCGCGACACGCCTCCTCGCGCGGCACCCGGTCGCCGAAATGATCCATGATCGGGTGGGGCGAGTAGAGGCGCGGCCGCGTCGTGTCAAATTCGGCCAACTCGCGCCCCACCTGCTCGGACATGTAGATAAACCCGTCCATCGAGCGGACGAAGTATCGCGTCAATATCCCGTCGAACCATCGCCGTTCGTGTGGAACGATGTTGTCGAGTTGCACAAGAAACCGTGTACGACCGCCGCGCCGCTTTGCCACACGGGCGATGGTGCCGAAACATGGCGCCATGAACGGCGT
>DBDI01000024.1:0-125 GCA_002293505.1 Alistipes sp. UBA936
CGCCGTTACGACCTGTTTACCCAGTTCGCCCTCGTGGCTGCGGCCCAGGCGATGGAAGACTCGGGACTGGATCTGGAGAAGGTCGACCCCGAAAGGGCTGGTGTGATTTGGGCCTCCGGTATTGG
>DBDI01000024.1:220-10377 GCA_002293505.1 Alistipes sp. UBA936
CCCAACTACTGTACCGTTTCGGCTTGCGCATCGGCTAACCACGCTATGATAGACGCTGTTAACTGGATCCGGCGCGGCGTTGCCGACATCATCGTCACGGGCGGTTCCGAGGCCGGGGTTAACGAGGCTGCCGTCGGTGGGTTCAACTCTATGCAGGCCCTTTCGACCCGTAACGACGACCCCAAGGCCGCTTCCCGGCCGTTCGACGTCGACCGCGACGGTTTCGTGATCGGCGAAGGCGCCGGCGCCCTGATCTTCGAGGAGTTGGAGCACGCCAAGGCCCGCGGCGCTAAAATCTACGCCGAAGTCGTCGGCGGAGGTTGCTCGGGTGACGCATACCACTACGCCGCTCCTCACCCGGAAGGTAAAGGGGCGATGTTGGCGATGCGGATGGCGTTGCAGGATGCGGGACTGAAGACCAGCGATATAGAGTACATCAATGTTCACGGTACCTCGACCCCCGCGGGCGACGGGCCGGAACTTATGGCGATCCAAAAACTCTTCGGCGAGGACGCCTACAAGATGAACATCTCGGCTACCAAGTCGATGACCGGCCACCTGCTCGGTGCCGCCGGAGCCGTCGAAGCCCAAGCAGTCATTATGGCCCTCACCGAGGGCGTGATCCCGCCTACGATCAACTTGGCGAACCTCGATCCTGCCATCGACCCAAAGCTCAACCTGACTCCGAACAAAGCCCAGAAGCGCGACATAACCTACGCAATGTCAAACACTTTCGGCTTCGGGGGGCACAATTCGTCGGTGATATTCAAAAAAATCTAACCTATGTTTCCGATACAGATCGTATCGCTGGTTCATCGGTATCATAGTAGGGACAAAGAGTATTACCGCCTCATTAGGGAAATATTCGGTGTTCACGCGCGAAACATCGAGCTCTATAAGCTGGCGCTGATGCATCGCTCGGCGTCTGTTTGCCTGGCAGACGGAACCCAGCTCAATAACGAACGCCTTGAGTACCTGGGTGATGCGATCCTCGAGGCTATCACTTCCGACTATCTCTTCATCGCTTTTCCGCGGGCCGACGAGGGCGAACTCACTCGCCTCCGCTCCAAGATTGTTAACCGTACCACACTCAATACCTTGGCCGAATCTATCGGCCTCGACCGCCACATCATTCGCCATACGAACGGCTCCAGCATTCAGAAACACATCAACGGCGACGCGCTCGAAGCGATGATCGGCGCTCTCTACCTCGATCAAGGTTATGAACGGACTAATCGCGTGTTGATCAACCGCTTATTCGTCCGCCACCTGAACCTCGAAGAACTCATCGCCGCCGAGACCGATTACAAAAGCCGCCTCATCGAGTGGTGTCAGCGTAACCGCCAGACGATCACTTTCGCTACCGCGCACGACGAGCGTTACACCTCCCAGCGGCCCGTGTTTCGTTCGGCCGTGATGGTCGACGGGATTGAGGTCGGCCACGGCGTCGGCGATACCAAAAAACAGGCCGAACAACACGCCGCCTGCACCGTCTGGGGTGCCTTTTCGGACGAAGCCGGCGACTGGTTCCTCGAAGCTGTCGACAGGCTTTGACAAAATGGTTATGGCGAAGACTGCCAGAGAGATACGCGAAAAACTTCTGACTTCCGGGGCTGAGCGCCTTTCGGATGCCGAGCTCGTGGCACTGATTCTTCGCGAGGGCACGGACACCTGTTCGGTGCTCGAATTGGCCGAAAAAATCCTTTCCGAAGCCTCGACCGCAACCCCCGGCGCCTCGTCTCCACGCACGGCCCCCGGCGCCTCCCCACTCACCTCCCGCACACCCCCCGCTCCCCGCCGAAACACCCTCTCTGCTCTCGCTTCTGCGGATATCTCACGACTGCGCCGACTTGGCGGTATGGGTACCCTGCGTGCTTCGGCTCTGGTTGCTGCGGCTGAGTTTGGCCGCCGGGTCGAGGCCGAAAAAGCCAACGAAAAAGCGCTCGAAATCAACACTATAACCTCGACCGAGGACGTTCTTCATCTGTTCGCACCTCTGGCCGACCTTGTTCGCGAGGAGTTTTGGGTTCTGTTTTTGTCATCGGCCGGACGGGTGATCGACCGTCTTCGCGTCAGTCAGGGCGGGGTTGGCGGGACGGTTGTCGACCACCGCCTGATCGTCAAACGGGCGGTCGAGTTGCTTGCTCCGTCGCTCATTTTGGTTCACAACCACCCTTCCGGCGTCGCGGCTCCTTCGCCCGAGGACATCACCACTACAGACACGGTTCGCACCGCCGCAGCCCTGTTCGACATCCGCGTGTTGGACCACGTTATCGTCTCTCGCTCAGGCGCTTACAGCTTTGCTGAAAACGGCATTTAGCGAGCCTCCAGCCCGCCCTTTAGAACTTCACCGTGTGCACATAGTGCTCCAGCTGGCGGATGTAGTTTCTCTGCGATAGCCTCGGGTCTGGCGAATAGACATAGAGGTCGATCGCCAGTACGTGTGATGGACTTCCGTCCGGGCCCGCGACGACTGTCGAATAGTTGGTGTACGGGCCGCCCATAAAGTCGCCGCGCACGTTCCAAAATCCGTGTAGTTCGGCCCACTGACGGCCGTTTATCTTCTTGTAAACCAGTTCCGTATACTCCCTGTCCGTTGCCATATGCGAGCCCGGATTTTCGCCCGGTATCCGCGCCGCGAACTCGTCCCGCCTCGCCAGTAGCGCCTCCTTGCTCAGGTCGGTCGAACCGCTGAACGGATAGGTATAGATGACGATTCCCTGGCTCGAACGCGGTAGTTCGTACGACATCCACAGGAATCCCTCGCTGTCGTCGCGCACTGTGTATGCGGGGCCGGTTCCCATCTCGATCCCGAATTTGGCCTTCACCAGTTCTGCGATTGCCGCGGGGGTATGCCCCTGTGCATCAGCCACATCGCGATCCTTTTCCGCCGCTTCCAGCACCAGCACAATGTCGTCCAACCGCTCACCCAGCAGTTCCAGCATCGCGGTCTCGTTCGGTGCCGTGGCTGTCAAGACCACCTGCGGTCGCGCCCATCGATCGGCCGCCATACCCAAAGTAGCCTCGGTCACCTCAGGGTTGACATTGACTATCAGAATGTTGCGATGCCTCGGTACAAACTTTGTGAAGCCCTCCGGCAGCACCCTCAACAGCGTGAACATCGTCTCCTCGCGGTTGACCATCGGGAATCTCGCTGCCAAAACAGCCCTCAGCGTGTCGCCCACCGGCCCGCTCCACTCCGGATGATCGGCCACTACAACCAGCTCATACTGAGCGCCTTGTGATTCATACTTGTACCCCTCGTTCTCGCCGCCCCTGCGGCCACCCCGGGCCCCGCACGCCACCAGCGCCGCGAGACCCAAAATCAACAATAATCTTTTCATAATCAGTCCTTTTTTCCCCATTCGTAGCGCGGTCGGTCGATGCCGAGTCGCGTCAAAATTCTTTCTGTTACGGTTTTGCACACCGCCTCTACACTCTCCGGCCGCGAATAGAAACTCGGCGCGGCGGGCAATATGACGGCTCCTGCTTCGGCCAGCGTGGTGAGGTTGCGTAAGTGTATCAGACTGAGCGGTGTTTCCCTCGGCACGAGTATCAGCCGTCGGCCCTCTTTGAGCATCACATCGGCGGCCCGTTCTATCAGATTTCCGCTCACTCCCGCCGCCAGTCGGCCC
The DNA here is from genome assembly GCA_002293505.1 of Alistipes sp. UBA936. Lineage (GTDB taxonomy): Bacteria > Bacteroidota > Bacteroidia > Bacteroidales > Rikenellaceae > UBA940. The sequence continues at coordinate 3,856 of DBDI01000024.1, forward strand.
ACGGTTCCCATCGAGCAGGGCACCACCACCATCGCGTCCCACCTCGCCGACCCGCTCGCCGGGGAGGCCCACAAGTCATCCGGCTCAAACCGCTCGATCCGTTTCGCGCCCGGAAAATGCTCGCCCCCCTCGGAGCCCGGCAACACCACCCCTTCCCAAGCTGCAACCTCCGCACCGCTGGGACTCACAATAAGCCCCACTCTCTCCACACCTCCTTCCAGCAGGCTCTCCAGCACTCCCTTCGCATACCCCGCCCCGCTGGCTCCCGTCACCGCAACCAATACTCGCATTACTTCATTACCGATTCGTGATAGTCTTTCTGGAAGGGTTCTCCTGCCCAGGCCCGCTTTGCCGTCCACGCTTCTGCCGGGTCTGTCCAGAATGGTGCCGAGGCCGGTAGTCCTAACGGTAGAAACACCAGCGAGGTCATATACAAGCTTCCCGTGTTGGTGTAGTAGTCGGCGATGTCGGGTTGTTCTCCCGCGAAGCCGAAGACCAGATAGCCGGCAGAGTTATATACCGCTCCCGAGTCGAACAGCCTGTGCATCACCGCCGTCAGCGCACTTCTCACTCCTCCGTTGGTCAGCCTTTCCGGTAGTCCATACTTCCACGCCGACAGTGCCAGACTCTGGAACACTCCCATCCTGTACGTAATCGAGCGTCCCATCGGGGGGTATGCTCCTTCGGGCGAGATCAGCCTCTCCAGTAGCACATTGTAGCGCTGCATCCTCCTCAGCGCCAAGTCGTGCGTCAGCGGTAGGCGGGCTTTCTTTGCCGTCATCACTTCGGTTGTTTCGACCATCATCGGGTGTATCACATAGCTGTTGTAGTAGTCGAGCGAGAACTCCGGTCCGTCGCTGTACCACCCGTCTCCCACATACCACTCGCCCACCTTTGCCACACTCAAATACAACGAATGCGCATCGTGCTCCTCTCCCACCATCAGTAGGAGCGCGTCGATCATCGCCCTGAACAGTATCCAGTTGTTGTACCACGCCGGTATTCTCATCAGTTGCCGGAACTCGGCCACATACCTCGCTTTTGTCACCTCATCCAGCGGTTCCCACAGCGCTTCCGGGGCCCTCATCAGACTGTTCGCCACATACGCCGCATCGACCAGCACCTGCGCACTCGTCGTCCTCCAGCCCAGATAGTCCGGACTCTCCGGATCGACCGCGTTCGCATAGCTCTTCAGCGCATAGCCCCTCAGTTCGGCTCTCATTGCTCCTTCGGGGGTTCCGTCGTCTGGTAACGCTATCCACGGTGCTATTCCGGCCATCAGTCGCCCGAACGCCTCCATCCACGCCACATCCGGGTCGCGCCCATCCCACGTCGGGCTGTACCCCATCGGCATCGTTTCCCTCAGTTCGCCGCGGCTCATAGGTTCCAGAATCGGCTTCGAGAGCTTGTACGCTTGTTCGGCCCAGTACTCTCTGTCGGTTTGTGTTTGTTTTGGTTTTGCTGCCATAAGTGGTGTTGCGACCGCAATGGCGGCCACGAGTAACGCTCCCCGCCGGGCGATGCCCAGGATTGTTTCGACTGCTTTTTTCATAGTATTCAGGTTAGTTAGTTCTTTCAGACTGTGGAAATTTTCTCCTCCCGCGAACAGATTGGGGCAGGGTAGCCCTTCCCACGACAGGCGCGCTCCGTCGGTTCCTCCTCGTATCGGTTTTTCGACCGGTTCTACTCCCGCTGCCTGCATCGCTCTCCTTGCCCGCTCCACTACGTGGGGATGGCGCTCAAGTACTTCTCTCATATTGTAGTACTGATCTGTTATCGTCACTCTCGCTCCCTGATGCTTCGCCACCTCCTCGGCCAACACCCGCTTTCGTGCCTCGAACTTCTCTCTGTCGTGATCTCGGATAATGTATTGCATACTTGCCCGCTCGACCGTTCCCTCTACCCTCATCAGGTGATAAAACCCCTCTCTCCCGCTCGTCGTTTCGGGCCTCTCGCCCGCCGGTAGCGCTCCATCTATCTCAACGGCCACTCGCGTTGCGTTCACCATCTTTCCTTTCGCATCTCCCGGATGGGCACTCCTGCCCTCTATCTCGACCCGCGCTTCGGCTGCGTTGAAATTTTCCCACTCCAGTTCTCCCAGCGGCCCTCCGTCGAGCGTGTACGCCCAGTCCGCTCCGAACCTCTCCACATCGAACCCCTCCGTTCCCCGACCTATCTCTTCATCCGTTGTGAACGCCAGCCTTATCTTTCCGTGCGGCGGCGCTTCCGGGCCGAGTAAGATTTGGGCTGCGGTCATAATCTCTGCCACTCCCGCTTTGTCGTCCGCTCCCAGTAGTGTCGTCCCGTCACTGGTTATTATGGTCTCTCCTCCCCGCTCGTGTATCTGCGGTTTGATGTTTGCTCCCGGCGCGTCGGGCGAAGTGTCCACGTGCGCCAAAAAACCTATCACCGGCTCCCTGCCCTTACCCGCGCCTTCCTCCTGAGGCGAAGCCGGTATCGTCGCGGTTAAATATCCCTCTTCGTGTAGTTCCACTTCCGCTGCTCCCATCTCTTTCAGTTCGCCCTCCAGCATCCGTAGTAGCTCCCACTGCCCGGGGCTCGTCGGCTTGGCTTCGACGGCCGGATTCGCGGTCGTGTCCACCGCCACATACCTCAAAAATCTCTCTAACAGCATATTTTTTCTGCAACTTGTTCCATCAGCCACCGCGGGGTAGATGTCGCACCACACACTCCCACCGAGTCCGCTCCATCCAGCCATTCTCCCCTCACATCGTCCGGACCCTCGATCTTGTGGCTTCTCGGGTTGGCTCCCTTCACCGCTTCGAACAGTACCCGCCCGTTGGAGCTCTTCGCTCCGGCCACAAACAGACACACATCGTGCCTTCGCGCGAACTCCGCCAGCCGTTCTTCTCTGTCGGCCACCTGACGACACACCGTGTCGTGAATCTCCACCTCGCCTCCTGCTTCCTCCGTCCTCCGCCTCATCTCCGCCCCCAGCCGCCTGAACTCTCCCAGGCTCGCTGTTGTTTGCGCCAGTAGGTATATCGGCTTCCCGAAATCGACCCGCTCCAAATCCGCTTCGCCCTCTATCACTATCGCGCCTTCCGCGTGCCCCGTCAGGCCCCTTACTTCCGCGTGGCCCGCTCTCCCGAATATCACCACCTGCCCTCCGACCCTTCTCATTGCCTCCCACGCTTCGGCTACCGTCTTCTGTAATGCTGCCACCACCGGACAGGTTGCATCCACCAACTCCACCCCGTGCTCCTCTGCTTCCTCGTACGTTGCCGGTGGTTCTCCGTGCGCCCTCACCAGTGCCCGCCTCCCCGCCAGGTCTCGTAGATCCGTCCCCTCCGGCGCGGTCTCCATCCCCAATCCCTCCAGCCTCGCGACCTCCGCCGCATTGTGCACAATATCTCCCAGCGACACTATCGGTACGGCCTCTTCCGCCATCCTGATCGCCCTCACGACTCCGAAACAGAACCCCGATCCGTTATCCACTTCGATCCTCATCGCAGCCTCTCCTCCACCCATTTCATCTGCTCCTCCAGCGTCATCTCGCTGTTGTCCAGTTCCACCGCATCCGGCGCCCTTCTCAGCGGACTCACCTCTCGCTCCTGATCGAGCCTGTCTCGCTCTCGTATGTTTCTCTCTACTTCCTCAGGCGTAACCTCGACTCCCGCCGCCCGCAGCTCCTCATATCTCCTCCGGGCCCTCACCGCCGGGTCGGCCACCAGAAATATCTTCAGATCGGCATCCGGGAACACCACCGTCCCTATGTCCCTCCCATCCATCACCACTCCTCCCGCTGCTCCCATCGCCCTCTGCTCCGCCACCAGCCGCTCGCGCACCTCCGGCAGCCTGCTCACCTCGCTCACCAATCCGTTCACTTCCACCGACCTCAGCCGCGGATCACCCGCCAGCGCCGCCAGGTCGATTTTCGGTAGCGCAGCCACCAGCCCCTCGGCGTCCAGCTTGCCCTCCGTAGAAACCAGCCCATTGTCCAGTGCCCACAGCGTGACTGCCCTGTACATCGCTCCGCTGTCGACCCACTCCAGCCCCATCCGCGCGGCTATGGCACGTGCGAAGGTGCTCTTGCCGCCCGATGAAAAGCCGTCTATGGCTATGGTAGGTTTTTTCATCCCACAAATATAGCATATCTTTGTCGTATGAAAAATCTTTTTTTGGTTCTGGCCGCTGCCGCGTTGATGTCGCTCGGTTGGTTGGGTGTCTCCGGATTGCCGATGTTGGTAGGACTGGTTCCGTTGTTGTTTGTTGCCGACCGGCTCGACGGTTCTGTCCGGTCGTTTTGGCGGATGGCCGGTTGGATCGTTTTGTTCATCACCTTGTGGTACGCTGCAACCGTCTGGTGGGTTTGGTACGCCACTCCCGCCGGTCCCATTGCCGCTACGTTCTTCGCGTGGATCTTCACCGGCATTCCTTTCCTTCTGTGGTTTTGGATCTCCCGCCGCGCTCCGAAAGCCCTGTCTTACGCTGTATTGGTTTCTGTTTGGATTCTCGGCGAGTGGTTGTACCAGAACAATCAGGCTTCTTTTCCGTGGTTGAACCTCGGTAACGGATTCGCTCACGAGCCCTGGGCTGTGCAGTGGTACGAGGCGACGGGGGTTTACGGCGGTACCCTTTGGGTGCTCGTCTCCAATATCGTTGTTTGTGAGATCGCACTTTTGCGGCGTCGTTGGTTGACTCCCGCCCTCGTTGTCGTGGTGCCTTTGGCGCTGTCTCTCGGGTTGTATTGGACTTTCCAGGAGCCTGCCCGCACCGCCAAAGTCACCATCGTCCAGCCCAACGTCGACCCTTACTCCGACATCGACCCCTCCGACCGCCTTGCCAACCTTGTCGAGCTCGCTTCCGAGGCTCCACGCGACGTCCGATTCATCGTGATGCCCGAGGGCGCATTGGACGACTTCGTGATGGTTGGTCGTGCGGACGCCTCCCCCTCTCTGCAAACCCTGCAAGAACTGGTTGCCGAGCGCTTCCCCGACGCGACTCTGGTTCTGGGTGCAACGGCCTACCGACCTTACGGTACAACCAAAGCAACCGAAACCGCCCGTGGTAATGCCGAAACCGGATATTACGACGTCTACAACTCTGCCCTCGCTCTCGACGCCTCCGGCCACGTTCAGTTCCACCACAAAGCCAAGCTCGTCATCGGCACCGAGATGATGCCCACGTGGTGGTGGATGCGCTATTTGCGTTGGGTTGTTCGCGACTTGGACAGTTACGTCGGCCAGCTCGGTTACGGCTCGGCTCGCACTGTGTTCAAAAGCCCCGACGATATCTACTCCGGTGCTGCCATTTGTTGGGAGAGCGTCTTTGGGGAGTACTTCACCGAGTTCGTCCGTGGTGGTGCCGAGATGATGATGGTTATCACGAACGACGGTTGGTGGCGCGACACTCCCGGTTACCGCCAGCACTTCGACTACTCGCGCCTTCGCGCCATCGAGACCCGCCGTTCCATCGCTCGTAGCGCCAACACGGGCCGTAGCGGATTCATCTCTCCCCGCGGCGACCTCGGGGCGACCCTCGGTTGGGACGAGCGTGGTACGATCACTGCCGACGTATCCCTGTCGCGCGGTCAGACTTTCTACGTCCGCTTCGGCGACTGGGTTTGCCGCGTTTCGTTATTGGTTTTCGGACTCTCCATCCTCTCGTTCATCGCTTACCGCGTTCGCCGCCGTGACTTACACTGAGGCTGTCCAGTGGCTCGTGGGCGCGTTGCCTGTCTGGGAACGTTCCGGCGGTGCGGCTTATAAACCCGGCCTTGAACGTATCGACGCCTTCGCCCGGACGCTCGGTTGCCCGCAGGATCGCTTTCCCTCGATTCACATCGCCGGTACGAATGGTAAAGGCTCCACTGCTCACTTGTTGGCCGCGGTTCTGAAGAGTGCCGGTCTTCGCGTCGGGCTCTTCACTTCGCCTCACCTTGTCGACTTTCGCGAACGTATCCGCATCGACGGGGAGCCGATCCCCGAGGCAGCGGTCGTGAGCTTCACCGAACGTTGGGCCTACGAGATGGTCGCCCGCGGATTGAGCTTTTTCGAGATGACGACCGCGATGGGGCTTTGGTGGTTCGGTGGCGACGATGCGGGCCCGCGGGTCGACATTGCAGTGATCGAAGCTGGACTCGGCGGGCGGCTCGACTCCACCAACATCATCACCCCCACCCTGAGCATCATCACCAACATCGGCCTCGAACACACCGCCTACCTTGGCCCGACACTCGCCGCCATCGCCTCCGAAAAGGCTGGCATCATCAAACCCGGCGTTCCGGTCGTGGTCGGCGAATCCACACCCGAGACCGCCGACGTTTTCCGCACCCGTGCTGCCGAGGTCGGCTCGCCTATCGTCTTTGCTGAGAGGGTTGCAGGCGATTTCGTGCTCGACCTCGGCGGCGACTACCAACACAAAAACGTTGCAACGGTTCTCGCTGCGGTCGAGGTTCTGCGCGAACAGGGGATCCCAATATTCCCCGAAGCCCTTCGTCACGGACTGGCCCACGCCGCTTCGCTCACCGGCCTGCGGGGGCGTTGGGAGGTGCTCGCC
>DBDI01000016.1 GCA_002293505.1 Alistipes sp. UBA936
ACATCGACGCGATGAACGTCAAACGGATCCGGCTGTAACCGTCGCAACCTATGAAAACCGGAACCCTTTTAAAAACTCTTCGCCGGATCGCGGCCATCGTGTTCGGGGGACTGCTTTTGCTTTTTTTCCTCGATTTCACGCGGCTCGTTCCCCTGTGGTTCCATGAGCTGGCGCAGATCCAGCTGATCCCGGCCTTAGTGAACGGGATGATCGGGATCGTGGCACTGTGGATCGTGGCGACGCTGTTGCTGGGGCGGGTGTACTGCTCGGTGCTGTGTCCGCTGGGAGCGGTACAGGACGGAGTGTCGTGGCTGAGCGGGCGGCGAAAAGGCCGACGGGCGAGGTTCGGATGGACGAAGCCGGTGACGTGGTTGAGGTGGACGGTTCTGGGATTGGTCGTAGTGGCGGGGTTGCTCGGGTTGGCCTGGGTGGTCGGTCTGGTCGATCCGTGGGCGATCTTCGGGCGGGCAGCGGGAAGCATCGTGGCGCCGGGAGTGAAAGCAGTGGCGGGAACGGTGTCGTATGCGCAGGATGTGTATGTGAAGAGTTTTGTCGTTTTGGCGGTCGCGGTGGTGACGCTGGCGGTGATGGCGGTGATGGCGTGGAGAAGGGGCAGAACGTGGTGCAACACGATGTGTCCGGTGGGAACGCTTCTGGGACTGGTGGCAAGAGTGGCGCCGGTGAGGATGAGGTTCGACGAGGGAAAGTGTACCCAATGCGGAGTGTGCGAGAAGAAGTGCAGGAGCGGGTGCATAGACTCCGAAGCGAGGAGGGTGGACTATTCGAGGTGTGTGGTGTGTTTCGACTGTGTGGAGAGCTGCAACTTCGGGGCGATGAAGTACAGCGCGTGCAAGGCGGGGGCGAAGGCGAAGACGGGGGCGGCGAAAAAAGAGAAGGGAGTGTCGAGGAGGGCGTTTCTGACGCTGGCGGGAACACTCGCAGCGGCGGGAGCAGCAGGAGTGGCCAGAGCGCAACAACCACTGGTGAATGTGGACGGGGGATTGGCAGACATAGAGAAAAAGCAGAGGCCGGGAAGAAAGACGCCCGTGACGCCGCCGGGATCGGGAGATGCAAGAAACGTGGCCAGGAAGTGTACGGCCTGTCAGTTGTGTGTGACGGTGTGTCCGAACAATGTGCTGAGGCCATCGACGAAGCTGGAAACGCTGATGCAACCAGAGATGAGCTACGAGAGGGGATACTGCCGTCCGGAGTGTGTGGAGTGCGGCCAGGTGTGTCCGACGGGAGCCATCGAGAGAATAACCAAGGAGGAAAAGACGGGAATCTCGATAGGAAACGCGGTGTGGGCAGCAGAAAGGTGTGTGGTCAACAGAGACCAAGTACCCTGCACCGAGTGCGAAAGGCACTGTCCGACGAAAGCAATAATGTTGGTACCGAAAAATCCGGCAGACCCCAAGTCGCTGAAAATACCGACAATAGACAACACCCGGTGCATAGGATGCGGAGCCTGCGAACACCTCTGTCCGGCAAGGCCGCAAAGTGCAATCTGGGTTGAAGGAAACGTAACACATCACGAGGTATGAAAAAAGATATCACAAGGCGCGAGTTTCTAAAAGCAGCGGGGACGGGAGCCCTCGTGGCAGGAGTGGCGGGAGCAGCAGGATTGGCAGGGTGCAAGGGGAGAAGAGGGAGTCAGGAGGGATTTTCGGGAGCAGAGGGGGCGGCGGGAGAAGTACCGACCGACAAGATGACCTACAGGGTGAGCAACAGGTCGGGAGACAAGGTGTCGCTACTGGGCTACGGGTGTATGCGCTGGCCATTACTACCGGACAACAGCGCAATAGATCAAGAGAAGGTCAACGAACTGGTGGACTATGCGATAGAGCACGGAGTGAACTACTTCGACACGGCGCCGGTGTACATCAGAGGCTGGAGCGAAACAGCAACGGGAATAGCCTTGGCAAGGCATCCGAGAGAGAGTTTTTATATCGCCACCAAAGCCTCGGGACCGTTCGGTCCGGCGTTCTCGTTCGAGGATGGAGTGGAGATGTACAGAAACTCGCTGAAGAATCTGCAAGTAGAGTACTTGGACTACTATCTGCTACACAACCTGGGGCGGTCGGTGGAGAATTTCCATCAGAGGTTTATTGATAACGGACTACTGGATTTCTTCCTGGCGGAAAAAGCAGCGGGAAGGATAAGAAACCTGGGGTGGTCGTTCCACGGAAGCAAAGAAGTGTTCGACTATGTGCTGGGATACGAAGGAGTGGAGTGGGACTTCTGTCAGATACAGTTGAACTATCAGGACTGGAAATATCCCATAGGAGCAGCGGTGAACGCAGAGTATCTGTACGAAGAACTGGTGAAGAAGGGTGTACCGGCGGTGATTATGGAACCGCTACTGGGAGGCCGACTGGCAAGGGTACCGGCCCAAGCACTGGAGATGATGAAGGCGATGAGGCCGAACGACAGCGCAGCGCAATGGGCGTTCAGGTTCGCGGGAACGCCTCCGGGAGTGCTGAATGTACTCTCGGGAATGGTGTATATGGAGCACCTGCAAGAGAACATACGGACGTTTGCGCCGCTGGAACCGGTGACCGAGGAGGAGAACAAGGTGTTGGAAACGACGCGAGACATACTGGCAGATGCGAACTACATACAGTGCACCACGTGTCAGTACTGTATGCCCTGTCCCTATGGACTGGACATACCGGGAGTGTTCGCGCACTACAACAAGTGTGTGAGCGACGGTGAACTGCTGGAAAGCTCAACCGATCCGGAGTACAAAGAAGCAAGAAGAGCGTTCCTGATCGGCTACGACAGGAGTGTGCCCAGGCTCAGGCAAGCTCACCACTGCATAGAGTGTGAACAATGCAAGCCAAAGTGTCCGCAAGGAATCAACATACCGGCAGAAATGAGAAGGGTCGACGAGTATGCCGAAAAGCTGAGAACGAAAGCGAATTTCTGACAAAAATTTGTAACTTTGCGGCCAAACTAAAACCCGACAAATACTACGATGGTAAACATTCTCGAAAGGCTGCAAAAGTTTGCAGGAGGCCCCATTGGGCAACATATGGCCAATGCCCACGGATATTTCGCGTTCCCAAAACTGGAAGGAGACATCGGGCCCCGAATGAAGTTCAGAGGAAAAGAGATGCTGAACTGGAGTCTGAACAACTACTTGGGCTTGGCGTCGCATCCGGAAGTGAGAAAGGCGGATGCGGAAGGGGCGAGGGATTTCGGGATGGCAGCGCCGATGGGAGCAAGGATGATGAGCGGCCAAACGAAGTGGCACGAACAACTGGAAAGGGAACTGGCGGCGTTTGTGGGAAAAGAAGATGCGTTCCTACTGAACTTCGGGTATCAGGGAATGATCTCGATCATAGATGTACTGTTGACGCCGAGAGATGTGGTGGTGTATGACGCGGAAGCGCACGCCTGCATAATCGACGGGTTGAGGATGCACAAGGGGAAAAGGTTTGTGTTTCAGCACAACGATGTGGAGTCGCTGAGGAAGCAACTGAAGCACGCGACGGCAGTGGCGGAAGAGGGGCGAGGAGGAGTACTGGTCATTACGGAGGGTGTGTTCGGGATGAAGGGAGATCTGGGCCCGCTGGATAAGATCGTGGAACTGAAAAAAGAGTTCGATTTTACCTTGCTGGTAGACGATGCGCACGGATTCGGGACGATGGGCAAAGGAGGGCGAGGAACGGCAGATCATTTCGGAGTTGTGGATGGAGTGGATGTACTGTTCAACACCTTCGCCAAGTCGATGTGTGGGATCGGAGCATTCGTGGCAGCAGACAAGTGGCTGATAGACATTATGAGGTACAATATGCGCTCGCAGTTGTATGCGAAGAGTCTACCGATGCCGATGGTGATAGGAGCTTTGAAGCGCTTAGAGTTAATACGCAAACATCCTGAGCTTCAGGAGAAGCTGTGGGAAATTGTTCGTGCGCTACAAGGCGGGTTCAGGGAGAGAGGCTTTGAGATCGGGTCGACAGCATCACCGGTCACGCCGGTGTATATGAAGGGAGGAGTGGAAGAAGCAACAAATCTGGTGGTGGATCTACGCGAAAACCACGAACTGTTCTGTTCGGTGGTAGTCTATCCGGTAATACCAAAGGGCGAAATCATACTAAGAATAATCCCAACCGCAGTGCATACGCTTGAAGATGTGGCCTATACGTTGAGCTGTTTCGATGCGGTTCGCGGAAAGCTGGAAGCAGGAGAGTACAGAAAGCCAATGCCCAATATGAGCGATATGGCCTGGGAGAGTAGGGCCGCAGCGGGAGAATAAGGGGCCGAGAGCGGGGGGAGTGTGGCGCGGGGAGGCGGAAATTGCAAAAAAAGTCGTATATTTGCGGCAGTTATAAGATAGAGTAACAATTTTTATCTCGTCCAACGAACTTACGACCGCCTTTTGAAGGCGGGTTTGGGCACTGAGAAAAGATTGCGAACTCGAAGCACGTTATAGTAGTTTACTATGACGGCTTCGGGCGTGGTACAATCTTTCAGTGGCTGGGTTCGTAAGACCTGTTGGACGGAGATTGGGACTGCGCCTTTTTTTATTGTAGGGCGCGGAAAGTATTGAAAAAGAGGGGTTCCGAGGGCGCCCGCCTGGCGACGACGTTCATTGAAAAATGAGAAAAAAGACTGTTACTCTTTTTACGTCAGGTTACGCCGGAACAGGAACCCACTCTTTTTTAACGCTTTAGAATGCCTGAGCGAGGTCGGCGAGAATGTCCTCGATATCTTCTATCCCAACCGAAAAGCGAATCAAGTCAGCGGGAACGCCAGCCTCGAGGAGCTGAGAATCAGATAATTGGCGGTGGGTGTGAGAAGCGGGGTGGAGCACGCAAGAACGGTTGTCCGCAACGTGGGTAGCGATAGAAACAAACCGCAGAGAGTCGATGAACGCAACGGAAGCCTCGCGACCGCCGCGAAGTCCGAAAGTCAACACGCCGCAAGAACCGGAAGGCATATATTTCTTAGCCAGAGCGTGATAGGTGTCGCCGTCGAGGCCGGGATAATGGACCCAGGCAACCTCGGGCCGGGACTGAAGGAACCGGGCAACAGCCAGAGCGTTAGAACAATGGCGCTCCATACGAAGGTGGAGAGTTTCGAGACCGAGGTTCAGGAGAAATGAGTTCTGAGGCCCGGGAATCGCGCCGAGGTCGCGCATCAACTGGGCAGTCGCCTTAGTAATAAAAGCCCCGCCGAGACCGAAAGCCTCAGCGTAAACCAACCCGTGGTAAGAGGGGTCGGGAGCAGAGAGGCCGGGAAATTTCGGCGCGTGCGCGGGAGCCAACCAATCGAACCGACCACCGTCGACAATAGCCCCGCCAACAGCAGCAGCATGGCCGTCCATATACTTTGAAGTAGAGTGAGTTACGATGTCAGCGCCCCACTCCAAAGGGCGGCAATTAATGGGAGTGGGAAAGGTGTTGTCGACGATCAGAGGAACCCCGTGGGAGTGAGCCAGGCGAGAGAACTTCTCGATGTCGAGAACCTTCATAGCGGGATTCGAAACAGTCTCGCCAAAAAGAGCTTTAGTGTTGGGTTTGAACGCTTTAGCAAGCTCTTCTTCCGGAGCGTCCTGGTCGACGAAAGTAACCTCGATACCAAGTTTGGCGAGGGTGACGGAGAAAAGGTTGAAAGTACCGCCGTAAATCGCAAAAGCGCAGACGAAGTGGTCGCCGGAACCGCACAAGTTGATGATAGCATAGAGGTTAGCAGCCTGACCGGAAGAGGTGAGCATAGCAGCGGAACCACCCTCGAGCTCGCGGATCTTCTCGGCGACAGCGTCGTTAGTGGGGTTCTGGAGGCGGGTGTAAAAGTAACCGGCAGCCTTCAGGTCGAACAGATCGGCCATCTGGCCGGAAGTCTCGTAAGTGAATGTAGTACTCTGATAAACAGGTAATTGACGAGGTTCGCCCTTCTTAGGCGACCAACCACCGTGGACGCAGACGGAGGCGGGTTTACGTTTCGTGGGGTTTTCCATAACGGAGTGGTTTGGGGTGGTTTGGGAAAAAAGTTTGGGGGCAAATATACAAAAAAGTTGGTATCTTTGCGCAATGCAGACAGCCCAAAGAGTATCGAAAAACGACCCGAGTGACGGGTATGTGTTGGCGAGGTCGGTCGTGGCGTATGATCAGGCGGCGCTGCGGATCGGGCAGGTTCCGGGGGCGCGGGTACTGGAAGTGGGGACGGGAAGCGGGTATGGAGTGGGAATACTTGCGCCTGTGTGTCAGTCGCTTACGACGGTGGATAAGTGTGCGGGAGCGGGCGTGGTTGGAGGGCCGGCGGGGTTTGGGAGCGGAGGCGGGCCGGAGAATGTGGAGTTTCGGAGGGCGAAGGTGCCGCCGCTGGATTTCCCGAGCTGCTCGTTCGATTTTGTGGTAGCGCTGCAAGTGATTGAACACTTGAAAGATGACTTCGGGTTTGTGGCAGAGGTGGCAAGGGTGCTGAGGCCGGGAGGAAAGTTTATTGTGAGCACGCCGAACAGGCCGCGATCGCTGACGCGAAACCCGTGGCACGTGAGAGAATACACGGCAGGAGAGTTTTGGAGCCTGATAGCCAGCGGATTAGATGGCGTGGAGGCGTTTGGGGTTTTCGGAAACGAACGGGTGGAAGAGTACTATGAGCGGAATCGGGCTTCGGTGGCTCGGTTCGGGCGGCTGGATCCGCTGAGGCTGAGAGAGTGGGCGCCGAGATGGATTCTGAGGGTGCCGTATGATGTAGCTAACAGGCTGAACCGAAGGCAGTTAGCGAGCGGAGGGCCGGAGATTGTGGCGGACGATTATTTCTTGAGGTCGCTGGGTGCAGGCGCGGGAGGAGGCACTGCGGGGAGCGATGACGACGCGTACGATCTGTTCTACGTGGGAACGAAAAAATAGCTATCTTTGTGGCCGAAAAGGCCCGGCGGGGCGGAGGCGAGTGCCGGGATAAAAAATGGCCGATCAAAAGGAGATACTGGAGAAACGACTCGCGGGAGACTACGAGTGGGGATTCGTGACGGATATCGACACGGAAACTATTCCGCGTGGGCTGAATGAGGATATCGTGAGGCTGATCTCGGCGAAGAAAGAAGAGCCGGAATGGATGCTGGAGAGGCGCTTGGCGGCGTATCGGCACTGGCTAACGATGGAGGTGCCGACGTGGGCCCATCTGAAGATACCGGAGATTGATTTTCAGGACATTATATACTATGCAGCCCCGAGAACGGGCCCGAAGCACGCGAGTATGGATGAGGTCGATCCGGAGCTGCTGAGAACGTTCGACAAGCTGGGAATACCGCTGGAAGAGCAGATGATGCTGGCGGGAGTGGCGGTCGATGCAGTGATGGACTCGGTGTCAGTGAAGACGACTTTTCAAGCCGAACTGGCCGAGAGAGGAATCGTTTTTTGCTCGATGAGCGAGGCGGTGAGAGACTATCCGGACTTGATACAGAAGCACTTAGGAAGTGTGGTGCCGCATACGGATAACTTTTATGCAGCGCTGAACGCAGCGGTCTTCAGCGACGGGTCGTTCTGCTACATCCCGCGGGGAGTGAGGGCGCCGATGGAACTGAGCACCTATTTCAGGATCAATGCAGCGGGAACGGGGCAGTTCGAGAGGACGCTGATCGTGGCAGAAGAGGGGTCGTATGTGAGTTATCTGGAAGGGTGCACGGCACCGCAAAGGGATGAAAATCAGCTGCACGCAGCGGTAGTGGAGATCGTGGTGGAGGCGGAGGCGGAAGTGAAATATTCGACGGTGCAAAACTGGTATCCGGGAGACAGGGAAGGACGAGGAGGGGTGTTTAACTTTGTGACGAAGAGAGGGTTATGCAGGGGCGCTCGTTCGAGGCTTTCTTGGACGCAGGTCGAGACGGGTTCGGCGATAACGTGGAAGTATCCGAGTTGTGTTTTGATGGGCGAAGGGTCGGTGGGAGAATTCTATTCCGTGGCAATGACGGCGAATAAGCAGCAAGCAGACACGGGAACAAAAATGATACACCTGGGAGCCGCAACGCGCTCGAGGATAGTGAGTAAGGGAATCTCGGCGGGAGAGAGTCAGAACTCGTTCAGGGGGCTGGTCAGGGTCGGGGCGCGAGCAGCAGGAGCAAGGAACTTTTCGCAATGCGACTCCTTATTGTTGGGCGACAGGTGCGGAGCGCATACGTTTCCGACGGTCGATGTTTCTGTGCCGAGCGCGGTGGTGGAGCACGAAGCAACAACTTCGAAAATCAATGAGGATCAACTGTTTTACCTGCAACAACGAGGCCTGTCGGGAGAAGATGCGGTGGCGCTGGTCGTGGGAGGGTATGCGAGGGAGGTGCTGGAGCGGCTACCGATGGAATTCGCAGTCGAAGCACAAAAATTATTAGCCCTTTCACTGGAAGGGGCAGTGGGATAATATGCTGAGTATAAAAGATTTACACGCCTCGGTAGGAGGCCGGGAAGCCGGGGAGGCCGGACGGGGGGACGGCGCCGAAAGGGAGATTCTGAGAGGGATCAATCTGGAAGTGCGGGCGGGCGAAGTGCACGCAATAATGGGTCCGAACGGCTCGGGAAAAAGCACCCTGGCAAGCGTGTTGGCGGGAAATCCGCGGTTCAAGGTGACGAGTGGAGAGGTACTGTTCGAGGAGAGAGATCTGCTGGCGCTGAGTGTCGAAGAGAGGGCGAGAGAAGGGCTGTTTCTGGGCTTCCAGTATCCGGTCGAAATACCGGGTGTGACGATGGCCAACTTTATGAAAGCAGCAGTGGCAGAGAGGAGAAAAGCACTTGGACTACAGACACTTACGGCGAGTGAGTTCCTTGCGATGACGCGAGAAAAAGCAGCCCTTGTGGGGCTGGCGCCGGCGATGATATCCCGTGCAGTGAACGAAGGGTTTTCGGGCGGAGAAAAGAAGAAAAACGAGATCTTCCAGATGGCGATGCTGGCCCCGAGGCTGGCTGTGCTGGACGAGACCGATTCGGGACTCGATATCGACGCGCTGAGGGTCGTGGGAGAAGGGGTGACGGCACTGAGGAGGAAGGACAATGCGATAGTATTAATCACTCATTATCAGCGACTTCTGGACTACATTGTACCCGACTATGTGCACGTGCTGGCGGGCGGACGGATCGTATTGTCGGGCGGACGGGATCTCGCGCTAAGGCTCGAAGCAGAAGGCTACGACGGAATAGTATGATTTTCAGCAACATACCAGAAGTGGCGGCGGATGAGGTTGTGGCCTTCGAGGCGGGTGATCACGCGGCAGAACCGATTGTTGTGAAGGGGGGGAGCGGTGTAATTCGCTCAGTGAAAGTGGTTTTGGGTGCGGGAGCGCGGCTACGGCTACCGGTATTTGTTCTTGGGAGAGGAAAGCTGGCGCTGACTGTCGATCTGGCGGGGGCGGGAGCCGAGCTACATCTATATGGGCTGTTCATTGCAGCAGGAATGGACGCAGATATTAACGTGAGGGTCAACCATTTAGCCTCGGATACGCTGAGCAGGCAACTCGTCAAGGGCATTGCAACAGAAGCAGGGGAGGCGGGGGCGCGAAACGTCGATGCGGAGCAAGGACGAGGAGAATTTACGGGAATGATTTTTGTAGCGAAAGGCGTACAACGTGTTGATGCACAACAGTATAGCAGGAACATTCAACTAACCCCGGGAGCGCGGATCGTAACCCGACCGCAACTGGAAATCTATGCCGACGACGTGAAGTGCAGCCACGGAGCAACCGTGGGGGGCCTCGACGAAGAGGCCATTTTCTATATGAGGCAACGAGGAGTGGATGAAGCGACGGCGAGGCGAATGCAACTCGAAGGCTTTGTGGCTGATATTGTAAGTCGCTGTCCAACAGATGATTCGCGGGTGGAGATCGCCGTGCGGATCGACAAACTTTTGACCCAATAACGCAGGCGAGATGCGACTCGACTGGGACATAATCGTGGTGGGAGCAGGGCACGCGGGGTGCGAAGCAGCGGCAGCGGCGGCGAAGCTGGGATCGAGGGTTTTGCTGGTGACGATGGATGTGACGAAAGCGGGAGCAATGTCGTGCAATCCGGCAGTAGGGGGAGTCGCCAAAGGACAGATAGTCAGAGAGATAGATGCGCTCGGAGGCCAAATGGGAATTATCACCGACCGAAGCACGATACAATTCAGAATGCTGAATCGCTCGAAGGGAGCAGCAGTGTGGAGCCCAAGGGCGCAATGTGACAAAGAGCGGTTTTCAGCCCTGTGGCTCAGGACGTTACAAACAACGCCGGGTCTGTTTATGTGGCAAGACAGTGTGGTGGAGCTGGTTTTTGAGGGCGAGGGGGCGGGCGACGAGCGGGATTCAGGAGGGGCTTGTGGAGAGGGGAATGACAGGAGGGTGGATGCGCGTTCCGTGTGTCGAGTAACAGGCGTGCGAACAGCGCTGGGAGTCGAGTTTTCGGCGCGGGCAGTCATACTGACGGCCGGAACGTTCCTGGATGGGCGAATACACGTGGGGCAAGCGCAAGTCGAAGGGGGCCGGGCAGGAGAAGCTGCGTCCAAGGGGCTGACAGAAAGCTTGTTACGGCTCGGATTCGAGGTCGGGAGGATGAAGACCGGAACCCCGGCGAGAATAGATGGCCGAACCATAGATTTCACGCGACTCGTGAGGCAGGACGGCGACGAAGAACCATCGAGATTCTCGTTTTCTACTGAAACTCAACCGATTGCGAGAGAGAGTCAGTTGCCTTGTTATATAGCGGTGACAACGCCCGAAGTGCACGATGCGCTACGCGAAGGGTTCGACCGATCGCCGCTGTTGGATGGCACGATACGGGGCATCGGGCCGCGGTACTGTCCAAGCATCGAGGACAAACTGAGAACCTTTGCGGACAAGGATTCGCATCAACTTTTCCTTGAACCAGAGGGAGTTACAACAACAGAATGGTATGTGAACGGCTTCTCGTCGTCGCTACCATTCGAGGTGCAAGCAGCCGCGCTGAGCAAGATCGAAGGACTGGAGGGTGCGCACATACTGAAGCCGGGCTATGCCATTGAGTATGACTACTTTCCGCCAACGCAACTACATCATACGCTGGCAACGAGGCAAGTGCCGAACCTGTATTTTGCGGGTCAGGTGAACGGGACGACGGGGTATGAAGAGGCTGCTGCACAAGGACTTATGGCGGGAATTAATGCGCACAGGGCCTTGGCAGAGCAGGAGCCGTTTGTTTTGAGGCGCGACGAAGCGTATATAGGGGTGCTGATCGACGACCTGGTCACGAAGGGCGTGGATGAACCCTACAGGATGTTCACGAGCCGAGCGGAGTACAGGATTCTACTAAGGCAAGACAATGCGGACTTACGACTGACGCCGCGAGGGCGCGAAATAGGGCTGGTAGATGAGGCGAGGTGGGCGAATTTCGAGCAAAAAAAACAGCGCGTAGAATCGCTCAGAGGCTTCGTACGCGGGCTGAGCATCGCAGGAGACGATTTACGAGACTATTTGATTTCACGCAGATCGACGCCTTTGACGCAAGGCCGAAAGCTCGATTTTATACTCGCGAGAAGTGAAATCTCACTGCGCGATGTTGTCGAAAGTCAAACGGAAGCCGGAAAAGCGCTAAGGGAGTTTATTGCAGAATGGGAGAGTGCGGATGTCGCAAGGAAGAAGCAGGATTTGGAGCAGGAGTTAAGCAAAAACAAAGCAAATGTTGGGTTTTTGAAGCACTGGGCCGAGGAAATTGAGCAAGTCGAGGTCGAAATCAAGTACAGAGGCTACATTGAGCGAGAAAAACTTATCGCCGAAAAACTACAAAGGCTCGAAGATATCGCGATACCGGCGGGGTTCGACTTTACATCTCTGGCGTCCCTGACCATCGAAGCACGTCAAAAACTAACCCGTATGCGGCCCGCAACCATCGGTCACGCAGCCCGCATTCCGGGAGTTTCACCAGCCGACATCAACGTACTACTCGTCCATTTCGGGCGATAAATCACGGGTCTCTACCTTGAATGTTCCACGTGGAACAATACGGATATAGGGTGTGCGACCTTGCATTCGGTGGATCTCGCCATTTTAAAGCAAGATAGCCACACGCAGGTGCGGCTATCTTATCCCCAGAGCCATAGTAAATGGATTACTGTTGCTTAGCCCACGAGTCTTTGAGAGTAACAGTGCGATTGAAGATGGGTTTGTCTGGGGTTGAGTCGGGGTCTTTGCAGAAATAACCAAGGCGTTCGAACTGAAACGCGTCGCCAACAGCAGCCTCAGCAAGAGAAGGCTCCATCAGTAAGGGCTTGATAATCAGAGATTCGGGGTTCAAGTGTGTAAGATATGTTTCGTTTTCAGCACAATCATCCGGGTTTTCCTTGTTAAATAACGTAGAGTAGAGTCTCGCTTCGCCTTGAATAGCATTAGGCGCTGATACCCAATGGATTACGCCCTTAACCCGTCGACCATCGGAAGATCCGCCGCCGCCAGACAAGGGGTCGTAAGTGCAGCGAAGTTCAACGATTTCGCCGGCCTCATCCTTGATCACCTCGTTGCATTTAATAAGGTATGCATACCTCAGGCGAACCTCGCCGCCAGGCTGGAGGCGGTAGAATTTCTTCGGAGGATCCTCCATAAAGTCCTCACGTTCAATGAATATCTCCCTCGTCAAAGGCACAGCGCGCGTTCCGGCACTCTCGTCTTCGGGGTTGTTGATCGCGCGAATTTGTTCCACGTGGAACAATGGCGAGCTTTGTTCGCCATTAGGCGGCGCCGTTAAAGCGGAGGGAGATAACGTGGCGTCAAGGCCCGTAGCCTCATTGAAATTAGTAATCACAACCTTCAGTGGGTTCAAAACAGCCATACGGCGCGGTGCAACGCGGTTCAGGTCCTCGCGAACAGAAAATTCCAGCAGTCCGAGGTCGATCACATTGTCGCGTTTGGCAACCCCGACGCGCTCGGCAAAAGCGCGAATTGAAGCAGGAGTGTAGCCGCGACGGCGCATACCGGAAATCGTCGGCATCCGGGGATCGTCCCAACCCGCAACGTGGCCGCCCTCTACAAGCCCAAGCAGCTTGCGCTTACTCATAATAGTATAAGTGAGATTCAGGCGCGCAAACTCGTACTGGTGGCTGGGGAATATCCCCAACTCCTCGATGAACCAATCGTACAGAGGCCGGTGGACGGCAAACTCAAGAGTACAAATGGAGTGCGTAACACGCTCGATACTATCGCTTTGGCCGTGAGCAAAGTCGTACATCGGGTAGATGCACCATTTGTCGCCGGTGCGGTGGTGTGAAGTGTGCAAAATACGATACAGGATCGGGTCACGAAACAGCATATTGGGCGAAGCCATATCGATTCGAGCACGAAGAACGCGTTCACCATCAGCGAATTCACCAGCGCGCATACGAGCGAAAAGGTCGAGGTTTTCATCCACTGACCGCGAACGAAACGGAGAATCGGTGCCTGGCTCGGTGATGGTACCGCGAGTGGCTCGAATTTGCTCCTGAGACTGATCGTCAACGTAAGCGCGGCCCTTACGAATCAGCTCGCAAGCCCAATCGTACAACTGTTCGAAGTAATCGGAAGCGTATCTTTCGAGCGCCCAATCGAACCCCAACCATTTGATGTCCTGTTTGATAGAATCAACGTACTCGGTATCTTCCTTGACAGGATTCGTGTCGTCGAAGCGGAGGTTACATTTACCGCCCCAGCGCTGAGCCAAACCGAAATTCAGGCAAATACTCTTCGCGTGGCCGATATGAAGGTAACCGTTGGGCTCGGGCGGAAAACGAGTCTGCAACCCCTCGCCTCCCGCCGCAACCCACTCGGAGACAATTTCCTCAACAAAATTCAGTTTCTCCTTTTCTTCCATAAATTACTGAACAATAGTCATTTCGTTGAGTATGTAGCTTGCTCCGGCGAAGCGGTCGATGGTCCAGAGCACGTAGCGGATATCGACGTTGATGCATCGTTGGAGGCGTGGTTCGAAGAGTATGTCTCCGCTCATTGCTTCCCAGTTTCCGTCGAAGGCCAGACCGATCAGTTCGCCTCGCGCGTTCATCACCGGCGAGCCGCTGTTTCCTCCGGTTATATCGTTGTTGGTAAGAAAGTTCAACCTCAGCTCTCCATCCTCGCCGTATCGACCGTAGTCGCCCGCGTAATAAGCTTCCTTGAGCTTGGCCGGCACGGTGAATTCAAGTGGTTTCGAAGGATCTTCCTTCTCGATCACGCCCTTCAAAGTGGTGTAATACTTATAGATAACTCCGTCCTTGGGCTCGTATGGCAGCACCGAACCGTAACTCAGACGCATCGAGAAGTTCGCGTCCGGATAGTACTTCGCGTCAGGGTTCATCTCGCCCAGACCGCGGATATAGACCCTGTGCCAGTCGTCGATCGCTTTGGCGTGCTGTTGGGCTTGCATAGATTGACGCATCAGTGTGCCCCTCACCGAGTTCAGCACCACCTGAGCCGGATCGGAATCAAGTGCGGCGCCGTCGTAATTCTCAAGTGCGGCACGCAGGCGTTCGGGCGAAGTGTAGACCGACCCGTCGTAGAGCCAGTCGACAAATGCCGGAATGTCGCCCCCGAAGTCCGCTGCAATATTCTGATATACAGTCGGCAGAGTCTCCTCAGGCAGGTTTTCGCGCACGATTGTGAACATACGTTTTGCGGCGCGGCGGTCTGTGGGCTCGTTGTAGTCGCGATAGAACTTTGCCATCGCATCCATCACCTCGTCGATGTTCGTGACGCGACCATCCTCGACCCTCATCACCGCACCAACTCTCTGGGGAACGGGCACCAGCTCGACGCCCATACCAAGAGCCTCGTTCAGGTATTGTGCGATTCCGGCCGGGCGTGAGATAGCGTCGATGGCCTCGCGGATGCGTTCCAGGGCGAGGTGGTATTGCTGTGGAGAGTCCTTGTGCCCGTCTGCCCAATGTTGGAAGCGAGCCTCCAATTCAGCCTGACGCTCGGGTATGCGGTTGTCCTTCAGAGCCTTATTCATACCGATCGAGTTCTTCCAGTAGTTCGACGAGCTCGCATACTTGGCCGCGTATTTCAGGCGAACAGCGTCGTCGGCCAACATATCCTCCATCAGAATCGCCTGACGCTCGCCGCGAATGTAGATACGGTTTGCGTTCTCGATCTCCATCATACGCTCCATCTGAGCAGTGGTTTGGTAACGTTGCGTGCTACCCGGAAAGCCCATTATCATAGCGAAATCGCCCTCTTTGATGCCGCCCAGCGAGATCTTCAGGTGCACCGGAGCCGCGTAGGGACGGTTCTCGGGCGAGTAATCGGCAGGCTTGTTGTCCGTCCCGGCGTAAATGCGCCACATCGAGAAGTCGTCGGTATGGCGAGGCCACATCCAGTTGTCGGTTTCACCGCCGAACTTACCCATCGCGCTGGGAGGAGTCCCCACGAGGCGAATATCGGTGTAGATCTCACCGGCAGCGGCGAAGTATTGGTTACCACCCATAAACGTCTGTACCGTAATCTCGCAGTCGGGGTATTTGGCCTGCATACGTTCGCTTGCACGGGTCATACCCGCCTTCACCGCAGCGTCCCTCTGGGGACCGGATCCGAGCTCGGCAGCCTCGCCCAGAACCTCGTCCGTCACCTCCTCGATAGCCCGAATGAACGTCACAGAGAGTCCGGGAGCGGGAATCTCCTCCCCGCGAGAGAGAGCCCAGAAGCCGTTCTTAAGGTAGTCCGCTTCGACGGTCGAGATATTCTGGATCGCGTTGTAACCGCAATGGTGGTTAGTCAGAAGCAGTCCGTCGGGAGAAACAACCTCGCCGGTACAACCGCCGCCGAAGATCACAATAGCGTCTTTCAGCGAAGTACCGGTCTCGGAGTATATCTCCTCGACTTTCAATTTCAGGCCCTTGGCCTTCATATCCTTCGCATTAAGCGTCTTCAGGTAAGGCAACAACCACATCCCTTCGTCGGCGTGGGCACAAACAGCAAGCAGCGACAAACACACGGTCAGCAGCGAGCACAGAACAAACTTTTTCATCTTCAGATTTCCGTTTTGGTTTAGGAGCGCAAAGTTAACATATTTCTTATGGACTTTTCGGCCGCCGAGCGAATATTTTCGGCCAGCGTGACTTCGGGGGTTTGACCGTCCAACGCGGCTTGCAGTTTTTCGATCGTTATCTGCTTCATATATTCACACTCGTTGCACCTGCGGCGATCGGGATCCACGCCCGGAACGGTGTGAAATTTGCGACCCGGATAGCGGCTCTCAAGTTCATAGAGTATTCCCGGCTCCGTGACTATTATGTATTCGTCCGCTCCAATTGCACCGACGCGCTCGATTATTCCCGCCGTTGAGCCCACATAGTCCGCCTGTTCCAGCAGCGCCGCCGGGCACTCCGGATGAGCCAGAACAGGCACACCGGGATGAGCCGCCCGCAACTCGGTCAACACAGCAGGGTCGAAACCTTGGTGCACGTGGCACGCACCGTCCCACAGTATCATATTTTCGCGACCCGTCTGCGCCTTTAACCACGCACCGAGGTTGCGGTCGGGAGCGAAGATTATCTCGCGATCGGACGGTATTGAGCGTATAACAGCCAACGCGTTGGAGGATGTGCAACAGATGTCGGTCAGGGCCTTGACTTCGGCCGAGGTGTTGACGTAACTCACCACCACCGCGTCCGGATGCGCGGCCTTCAAAGCGGCCAGATCATCGGCCCGGCAACCATCCGCCAGCGAGCAACCCGCCTCCGGGTCTGGCAGAACCACGCGCTTCCCCGGGCAAAGGATCTTGGCCGTTTCGCCCATAAAACGAACCCCCGCGAAGATTATCTCGTCGGCATCGGTCTCGGCAGCTGCGATAGAAAGAGCCAGAGAGTCGCCCACAATGTCCGCCGCGGCCTGAACCTCCGGCAAAGTGTAGTAGTGGGCAAGTATTAATTTTTTCATCTTTTTTATTTTAATAAAGAATAATATAATAATAAAAACAATAGATGTTGAAAACGTCAACAATCTGAGCGCGACGGCGAAGGTGGTCGCACGAGTGTTAACAACAAAGTTAATAAAAAATTTGATACCTTTGCAGTCAACAAACAATCAACAGTTATGAACTTTATTAAAACATTCTTTGCCTCGCTCCTCGCAGTGGTCGTCGGACTGGGCATCATCGCACTGATCCAAACGTTGATCTTCGTCGGGATGATCGTCGCTATGGGCTCCGGCTCGGCGACCCACATCGAACGCGAATCGGTACTCAGGCTGAATCTGGGCCACATCGTCGACTCCCCCTCGGGATCGCCTTTCGATGGGATCAACCCCCTGACAATGAACTTCAGTGTCCCGAGCCGCACTTCGTTGCTCGACGCCACGCGTGCCATTCAGGCCGCGGCAACGGACGATCGAATCGAGGGGATATACATCAATTTCGATGGCGACACCAGCGTCTCGCTCGCTTCATTGGAAGAGTTGCGCGCCGAACTGGTGAAGTTCAAAGAGAGCGGCAAATTTATCATTGCCTATCAGGACTACTTCTCCCAGATCGGTTATTGGTTCGCGACCGTGGCCGACCGCGTCTACACCAATCCCGCCGGTGGGCTCCAGTGGACGGGTCTGGCGAGCGAGTTGATGTTCTTCAAGGGGTTGTTGGACAAGCTCGACATCGAGCCGGTGGTCATTCGCCACGGGTCGTTCAAAAGCGCCGTCGAACCCTTCATCAACGAGAAGATGAGCCCCGAGAACAGGCTCCAGTACGAAAAAATGACCGGCTCGCTGTGGGGTGAAATCGTGGCCGGGGTATCCGAGGCGCGCGGTATCGAGGTGGCTGCGTTGCAACACTTTGCCGACCAGTTGGCTGTCGACTCTCCGGGTGCGGCCGTTGAATTGGGCCTGTTGGATGGTCTGCGCTACGAGGATCAGGTGTTCGCCGAACTGAGGGCTCTGGCCGCGGGCGAACCCAGCGAACTGACCCTGCCCGCCGACGAAGAGGGCAAACCCGAGGACAAGGATCCGGCGATCGTCTCCTGGGGCGACTACGTGGGACAACTCACGCCTGAAAAGATCACCAGCAAGAACAAAATTGCCGTGATCTACGCCGAGGGCGAGATCGTGAGCGGCGAAGGTGGCTCGGGCAAAGTGGCCGACGTGCCGATGGTCGAAAAGATCCGTAAAGCACGTCGCGACGAGAGTGTCAAGGCCGTGGTTCTTAGAATCAACTCGCCGGGCGGCAGCGCTCTGGCATCGGAAGTAATGTGGCGTGAGTTGGAACTGTTGAGGGCCGAAAAGCCGCTCATCGTTTCGATGGGTGCGCTGGCCGCATCGGGAGGCTACTACATCGCCGCTCCGGCCGACGCCATCCTGGCAGACAAGACGACCCTGACGGGTTCGATCGGGGTGTTCGGACTGTTTATGAACCTCGCGCCGGCGCTCCAAAAGAACCTCGGAGTGACCTTCGACGTGGTGAAAAGCAACACCTACTCCAACATCGGGTCGGGAACCCACTCGCCTTCCGCAGCCGAGTTGGCATACTTCCAGACAGGTGTCGAGGAGGTCTACACGACCTTCGTGAACCACGTCGCCGAGGGGCGTAATATGACCACCGAAGCAGTCGACGCCATCGGTCAGGGTCGCGTGTGGAGCGGCATCGACGCCGAGCAGATCGGACTTGTGGATGGCTTCGGCGGACTGGTCGATGCGTTGGCGTTGGCGGCCGATCGTGCGGCCGTGGGAGACGACTACCGAGTTTGGGAAGTCACGGCAACCCCGACCGGAATCGAAGCCCTCTTCGCAGGGTTCGCAGCGCAGGTTCGCACCCGCGTGATGCAGGACGAACTGGGCCCATACTGGGAGCACTACAACACCGTGCGCGAGATGATGGAGAGCGATGAGGTACAGGCCCGGTTGCCGTTTGTGGTGGAGATTAATTAAGGCTGAGTAACGCGGTCATCTTATGGTTTACGGCGGTGTTCTCCTGAATGCCGCCGAAACTTTCTGCACCGGGCCCGAAAGCAAAGATCGGAACCATCGAAGCAGTGTGGTCGTGGGCTCCCCAACGAAACTCGATACCGCGGCGGTAACCCTCCGGACGGGGGATCCAACGGTTACCGTCGCCCTCGGGAAGGGTGAACGCGCCGGTCTCGTGGTCGGCGGTGATCACGACCAAAGTCTCGGGATGAGCCTCGGCCCAGTCCAGAGCAACGCCCACAGCGGCATCGAAGTCGCGCAGTTCACGCAGCACAGCCTCGCCGTCGTTGTCGTGGGCAACCTTGTCGATGTTCGACCCCTCGACCATCAGGAAGAATCCATCCGGGTCGGTAGCCAGAATCTTCAACGCCTCGTCGGTTGCCGCGGCAAGGTCGGGAACGTACTCGGCGGCAACCTCGATGTTGGCTTCGGCGAATTGGGCGTTGATGGTGGCTTTGTCGTTGCGGTCGGCCACGTGGGCGTAGAACGCAGCCGGGGTGGCGTCGCTAAGGGTGGTGGTGACGACTAGACCCGTCGCCAGACCAGCCCGCTCGGCTTTTTCGAGGATGCTTTCCAGGCGGCGACCGTGGGGGCAAACTCCCAGTGAGCCGTCGTTGGTTTTGTGGCCCGTTGCATAGGCGGTTCCGGCGGCGGCAGAGTCGGTCACGCGGTCGTTAGCCGAGGAGGTTTTCACCAGACCTCCGACCCGTGGGCGCTCCATATTGACGGGAGTGCCGGCCTGGGCTTCGACCAGAGCGGTAACGTGGGCGGGACCCATACCGTCGCCGATCATAAGGATGATGTTCTTAGGCGTTTGAGCTGTTGCGGCGGTCAACGAGAGGGCCGCAAAAAGGGTAAAAGACAGTTTTTTCATAGCTTTTTTCATTGTGTTTCACAAAAGTAGCGATTTTCTCAAAACAATTTCCTACTTTTACCTGCTTTTTAATCTGATCGAAACAATGAAACGGATCTTGGTAACCGGAGCAAACGGGCAGGCGGGTCGCGCGCTGAGGGCCGAAGAGCAGAGAGACGGAGGGGGTTATGAGTGGATATTTGCGGGGCGCGACCAGGTGGATATCACCGACCGGGCGTCGATCGCAGCGGCTCTGGAGCGCTGGAAGCCCGATGTGATCGTCAACTGTGCCGCCTACACCGATGTCGACCGTGCCGAAATCGAGCGAGACATAGCGTTCGCGGTGAACTACGACGGAACGCGATATCTGGCCGAAGCAGCCTCGGACGGGGGAGTGTCGTTGATACATATCTCGACCGACTATCTGTTCGACGGACTGCAGGATACCCCCTATACCGAGAGCGACATACCCAATCCGATAAACGTCTACGGCGAGAGCAAGCTGGCCGGAGCAAGAACGGTGCTGGAATCGGGAGGCCGGGGAGCGGTGTTGCGTACCTCGCTGCTCTACTCGCCGTGGGGGCGCAACTTTGTGCGCTCGATACTGGAGGCGGCACGAGAGGGCGACAAGATCGAAGTAGTGGCAGATCAACGAACCTGTCCGACCTCGGCTGTGTCGCTCGCAAGAGCAATCAGGGCGATGATACCGGCGTTGCTGGAAAACGACGACATAGCAGGTGTGTATCACTACTGTGACGACGGAGTGGTGAGCCGGGCAGACTTCGCCGTGGAGATAATCCGACAAGCGAAACTCGACTGCAAGGTCGTGCCGGTGAGCTCCGAAAAACGAACCGCCGAAGCTACCGCAGCCGGACGAGTCGTGGCCCCCAGACCGGCATACTCGGCAATGAACACGTCGAAATTCGCACGCGACTTCGGCTTCACACCACCACACTGGAAAACAGCCCTGGCAGAGTGCATTAGCGCAATGGAAGAATGAACGTCAAACTGAACGAGGAGTGGAAGGCGCTACTGGAGGGTGAGTTCGAGAAGAGGTATTTCGAGGAGCTGACCAGAGGGGTGAGAGAGGAGTACGAAGCGGCGGCAAGGGGGACGGGGCCGGCGATATATCCCGCGGCGAAGAACATCTTCAGGGCCCTGGACAAGTGTCCGCCTTCTGCGGTGAAGGTCGTTATCATAGGGCAGGACCCGTATCACGGCCCGGGCCAGGCGAACGGCCTGTGCTTCTCGGTGAACGACGGAGTGCCCCATCCGCCATCATTACGAAATATCTTCAAGGAGGTGGCCGACGACACGGGAACCCAGCCGCCGGTTAGCGGAAATCTCGACCGCTGGGCCGAGCAGGGCGTGCTACTGTTAAATGCGAGCCTGACCGTGCGCGAGTCGCAACCGAACTCCCACGCCGACCGGGGGTGGCAGGTGTTTACGGACGCGGTGGTGGAGGCGCTCAGGCAGCGAGAGGGACTGGTGTATATGCTCTGGGGTGCGTTCGCGGCGAGAAAAGGCGAGAGGGTGGACGGGACGCGAAATCTGGTACTGAAGGCTGCGCATCCGTCACCGTTGTCGGCCCACGGAGGATTCTTCGGCTGCAAACACTTCTCGCGAGCAAACCAATATCTGACAACAAACGGAAAAGAACCGATACAATGGTGAGAGAAGAGATACGGGTCAAGGGAAGCCGAATCGTGGTGGGCGAAGGTGTAGCCGCAGAACTGGGGGCGATGCTGCCCGAGGGTGTGAGGGCGATCGTGCTGACGGATGAGAACTGCGCCGCGGCGATGGGGGCCGAGATGGGGGGCCGGGAGAGGATAGTGATTGCGGGAGGCGAGGAGAATAAGACCCTGGCGACGGTGGAGAAGATCTACCGCGGACTGATCGAGCTGGGGGCCGACCGGGGAACGTGGCTGGTGGGCTGGGGCGGAGGGATAGTTACGGATGTGGCGGGTTTCGTCGCGGCAACGTATATGCGTGGAATGGCGGGATGCGGCTATGTTGCTTCATCTCTGCTGGCGCAGGTCGACGCAAGTGTGGGAGGAAAGTGCGGAGCGAACGTGGAGGGGTACAAGAATATGGCGGGAGTGTTCTCGCAACCCGACTTTGTGTTGTGCGACACGGCGCTGCTGGCAACACTGCCCGAGAGGGAGTTCCGAGCCGGAGTGGCCGAAATGATCAAGGCGGGAGTTATAGGCGATGTGGAGCTGTTCGAGATGCTGGAAGCGCACGGGGAGGAGGAGTTGAGGGCGGAAGGGGAGTTGTTGGTGCAGGCGGTGGTTGCAGCCGTGAGGCTGAAGGCGCGAATAGTGGAGGCGGACGAGAGAGAGGCGGGCGAAAGGCGAAAACTAAATCTGGGACACACGGTGGGGCACGCGGTGGAGAAACTCTCGCGGCGGTGGAACCACGGCGAAGCGGTGGCGATAGGGATGGCGGAAGTGTGCAGGGAGAGTGCGCGGCGGGGAATGCTGGAGGTCGGGGCCCGCGACAGGATAATCGGCGCGTTGGAGCGCTACGGGTTGCCGACCGAGCACGATCTGACCCCCGAGGCAATAACAGAAGCCGTCCGGCGCGATAAAAAAGCCGAGTCGGGCTGCCTGCGATGGGTGGTGCCGGTGGCGGTGGGAGAGGTCATCGTGACTTCTTGGGATTGATCAATCGACGGACGATGAACGTTCCCTTGGGGGTGTCGGTCGTCACGGGAGCCGACCGGTAGTGGTCGGGAACGATGCGACCGGTGGTGGTGGTGTAACCTTTGACCAGCACGCGTTTAGGCTCCGCACGAGCACCTTTCATTCTCGTTTCCATAACAGCACTTTTTTTCTCTGTCCACACCAAAAACAAATTGCGTGCTAAACTTTAGCTCGTGACGGGAAATTTTTGTATCTTGCGGCAAAATTTGAAAACCAACAACCAATCCAACACAATGACTACCACCACAGAACAAGGGACCGAAGGGGTGCTCGTGATAAAAGTTACAACCACCGAAGCGGACTACAGGCCAGAAGTCGAAAAGAATCTGCGTGAACTCAGGCGCAAGGCAAATATGCCAGGTTTCAGGCCCGGAATGGTGCCCGCCGGAGTGATCAACAAGATGTACGGCAAAGGCGTCAGGGCAGAACAAGCATACCGAAAAGCTCACGAAGCAGTGGGAGAGTATTTGGAAGAGAACAAGATCGAGATCGTGGCCGATGTGATGCCGTCGGATACGCAAGGCGAGCTGAGTTTCGAGCCCGATGTGACGGAGCACGAATTCGTGTTCGAGGTTGCACCCGCGCCGGTGGTCGATGTGACGCTGGACGGCAAGGACAAGCTGACGCACTACAAGATCACCCCGTCGAAGGAGATGGTGGAAGCGTATGCGAAGAGTCTGGAAGCAACGGTGGAAGATGAGACAGAGAGGACGAAGCAGGCGACCGAAAGGGCAGAGGCGGATCTGGAGCGGGAGAGCGACTGGTTCGATGAGGTGCAACTCAAAAACCTGCTGCTGGCAAAGGCAAATGTGAAGCTGCCGGAGGAGTTCCTGCGTCGCTGGCTGGTGGCCGTAAACGAGGGAAAGTTCTCAGCCGAAGAGGTCGAGAGAGATTTTGCACCGTTTTTGAGGATGATGAGTTGGGGACTGATACAACGCAGTCTGATGGAGAAACTGGAGATGAAGATCGAACCGGCCGAAGTGGAAACCGAAGCCAGAGCAATGGCGGCGATGCAATTTGCCCAATACGGAATGAGGGATGTACCGGCCGAGACGTTGGACGGCTTTGCGAAGAGCATCCTGGCAGACAGGGAGCAGGCGCAGAGGGTGGCGGAAAGAGTGGCGGAGAGGAAAGTACTGGAAGCGATGAAGCCGCTGGCAAAGGTGAGTGAGAAAAAAGTGACGGTCGAAGAGTTCGGAAAGATCGTCGGCGAAGCCCAGCAACAATAGGGTGCCGAAAAACGTTGTTTTAGTTAACGCTTAAAAACAACACAAAACTATGAAAAGGACTGAATTTGAAAAATTTGCCCAAGGGCAAGGGATCAGCAGCCTGACGCTGCACGACTATGCCGCGGAGGTGAACAAGGGGGCCGGAGCGCGGGCCGAGTATGCGGGATACGTCTCGCCGACCATCATCGAGGAGCGGCAACTGAACGTCGCAGCGATGGATGTGTTCTCGCGGCTGATGATGGACAGGATAATCTTCCTCGGGGCGCCGATCTACGATGACGTGGCAAACATCGTGCAGGCGCAGTTGCTCTTTCTGGAGAGCGCCGACGCCGACAGAGACATTCAGATCTACATCAACTCGCCCGGCGGAAGCGTCTCGGCGGGACTGGGGATCTACGACACGATGCAACTCGTAAGGCCGCACATCGCAACTATCTGTACGGGCCTGGCGGCAAGTATGGGAGCGATCCTGCTGACCGCGGGCGAAAAGGGAAAACGAAGTGCGCTGCCGCACGCAAGGGTGATGATCCACCAACCGCTGGGAGGTGCCCAAGGCCAGGCGAGCGACATCGAGATCACCGCGCGGGAGATCATCAGGACGCGAAAAGAACTGTATGAAATCCTCGCGCAGCACACCGGACAAAAGTACGCCAAGATCGAAAAAGACGGCGACCGAGACTACTGGATGAGTGCCGAGGAAGCGTGCAAGTATGGATTAATTGACGAGGTCGTTGCAAAACGGAAATGAACGAAGAGGTAAAGGGGCTGCCGACACCGGCCCAGATCAAAAAGCGGCTGGATGAGTATGTCATTGGCCAGGACGACGCAAAGAGATATCTGTCCGTAGCCGTGTACAACCACTACAAGAGGCTGTTGCATCGGGCCGGGGCCGTGGGGGCAGAAGAGGGGTTGGAGGGTGTCGAGATAGACAAGAGCAACATCGTGATGGTTGGGCCGACGGGGACGGGAAAAACCCTGCTGGCAAGAACCATCGCGCGACTGCTGCACGTGCCCTTCACGATCGTGGACGCAACCGTGCTGACCGAAGCGGGGTATGTGGGAGAGGATGTGGAGAGCATCCTGTCGAGGCTGTTGCAAGCGGCAGATTACGACGTGGGAGCGGCGCAAATGGGTATCGTGTTCATAGACGAGATAGACAAGATCGCCCGCAAGAGCGACAATCCATCCATCACGCGCGACGTCTCGGGCGAAGGGGTGCAACAGGCGCTGCTGAAGATCCTCGAAGGGTCGGTGGTGAACGTGCCACCCCAAGGAGGAAGGAAGCATCCCGATCAGAAGTACATTCAGGTGGATACCACGAACATTCTGTTCATCTGTGGCGGGGCATTCGACGGCATCGAAAAGGTGATCTCGCGGCGCGTTGGAGCGAGGGCGATCGGCTATGCGCGGGGGGCGGTCGGCGAGAACGGGGCCGGGGCGGCAGAAAGCGGGCCCGGGGCGAAGAAGATCGACAGGGGCAATCTGTTGCAATATGTGTTGCCGCAAGACCTGCGGAGCTTCGGGCTGATTCCCGAGTTGGTGGGCCGACTGCCGGTACTGACCTATCTAAAGCCGCTGGACAAGGCTGCGCTGAAACGTATCCTGACCGAGCCGCGAAACGCAATCACAAAGCAATATGTCGCCCTGTTGGCGATGGACGGGGTGACGTTGGTGTGGGAGGACGACGCGCTGGACTATATTGTGGACAAGGCGGTGGAGTACAAGCTGGGCGCCCGCGGGTTGCGCTCGATCTGCGAAAGCGTGATGATGTCGGCGATGTTCACCCTGCCCGGCAACCCGAAGACCAAAACCTTACGCGTCACGCGAGACTATGCCACGAAACAATTAAGTGTTGCTTTATGAAAAAGCTATTGCTTTTAGTTGGACTTACTATAATGCTGATTGGGTGTTCGAAAGAGACTCCAGACATACAACCGGCGTTGGAAACCAGAGGCGGGATCGGAGGAGGGACAGAAATGTCGCTAATGGGAAGGGACAGCGGTGGCGGAAATGGCAGTGATAGAGGAGACGAATGCTGCCGATGCGATACCGTCGAGGTGTTTACACATTTTTAAGGAATTATGAAACGATTCATACTTTTGCTGGTTTCGATTGTCTGGGGGACAATGCAGGGAGGTTTTGCGCAGGATTCCGTCTCAATCGCATCGAAGGAGGACGCGATCGAAATTCTTCGAAGCAGCGAATTTGTACAAATCTACAGGTTTACGGACGATGACCGCGGAAATGTGGAACGACTTCTAAGGGAGATCGATAAGACCATCCCGATAGATGACGATAAGAAAATTCTGCTGAGAAATCAGTTGCTCGATGCGGCACAGTTGGTTGTCTGGCCGATGGATCGCCCTCCGTTTATTGGAACAGCCGTCGATGCAATGCTAAAAAACAACTTCAACACAACGGAATATGAAATCTTATCTTCTCGACTGACAGAAGGAATGGAGAATGCGGTTGGGGCGTACTATTATTTAAAATCTGTGTACAAAGAACAAACAGAGAGGGAGGCCGGAGAACCTGTAATTTTTTCGTTGACCCATACTCCTTCTTTTGTCAATATGATTTACGAGTATTTCGATATTTAATTTGAGCTATGAACGCTGCTGACAACATTCGGGTGCTGGCGCTGGCGATGGTCGAAAAGGCCCGCTCGGGGCATCCGGGAGGCGCGATGGGAGGCGCCGATTTTGTGAACACTCTCTACTCGGAGTTCCTGCGCTACGACCCCGACGACGGGGAGTATCCGTGGCGAGACCGATTCTTCCTCGATCCGGGACATATGTCGCCGATGCTCTACGGGGTGTTGGCGCTGGCGGGGTTCTATTCGAAGGAGGATTTGGAGAACTTCCGGCAGTGGGGTTCGCCCACGCCCGGACACCCCGAGTGGGATCCGAAGCGAGGCATCGAGAACGGCTCCGGCCCGTTGGGTCAGGGGCACGCAATGGCTCTCGGGTCGGCGATCGCAGAGAGGTTTCTGGCCGCAAGGCTGGGCGAGTGGACGGCCCACAAGACGTATGCCTATATCTCGGACGGCGGGATCCAGGAGGAGGTATCTCAAGGCGTTGGGCGTATTGCCGGCCATCTGGGGCTGAGCAACTTCATTATGTACTACGACGCCAACAACGTGCAACTCTCGACCACGGTCGAGGAGGTCGACACGGAGGATGTGGCAGCCAAATACCGGGCGTGGGAGTGGAATGTGGTGACGGTGGACGGCAACTCGGCTCACCAGATCCGTGCGGCGCTCAGGGCCGCGGGCCGCGAAACACAAAAGCCGACGCTGATCATCGGCCGAACCGTGATGGGTCGCGGGGCGGTGGGTCCGGGGGGAGAGTGTTTCGAGAACAAGGTTTCGACCCACGGCCAACCTCTGTCGGCGGCGGGTGCGGATGTGGAGGCTACGATACGTAATCTGGGAGGCGACCCGAGCGATCCGTTTGCCATTTCGGCTACGTCGCGCGACCTGTACGACGCACGCAGGGAGCAACTCAGAGAGTGGGCCGCGGGAAAAAGGTCGGAAGAGGCGAAGTGGCGAGCGGCGAATCCGGCCCTGGCGGCCAAGATGGACGGCTGGCTGAGCGGCAAGCTGCCGGAGATAGACTACGATGCGATAGAACTCAAAGCCGACCAGCCCACGAGGGTGGCCTCGGCGACGATGCTGGGGGTGTTCGGCGAGCAGGTGGAGAATATGATCGTGAGCAGCGCCGACCTGAGCAACAGCGATAAAACGGACGGATTTCTCAAGAAGACACGCGACATCGTGCGGGGCGACTTCGGTGGGAAGTTCCTGCAAGCCGGGGTGAGCGAACTGACGATGGCCTGCGTGATGAACGGCTTGGCGCTGCACGGCGGGGTTGTGCCTGCCTGCGGGACGTTCTTCGTCTTCTCGGACTATATGAAACCCGCGGTGAGGATGGCCGCGTTACAGAAGCTACACGTGGTGTGGGTGTGGAGCCACGACTCGTTCCGGGTGGGAGAGGACGGACCGACCCACCAACCAATCGAGCAGGAGGCCCAGATAAGGCTGATGGAACAGGTGAGAGGGCACGACGGCGAACGGTCGGTGGTGGTTCTGAGGCCGGCGGACGGTGCGGAAACTGTTGAGGCGTGGCGGTATGCGATGGAGGCCGACCGGCCCGTGGCACTGCTGCTGTCGAGGCAAAATGTGAAGGACGTGCCGGGATCGGGTGCGGGTTTGAGGCGAGAGGCTGCGGCGGGGCTGTGGCGAGGAGCGTATGTGGTGCAGGACTGCAAGGGGACGCCCGATGTGGTGATGGTAGCCAGCGGTTCGGAAGTGGCGACGCTGATCGAAGGGGCGGCACTGCTGGATGCAGACGGTGTGCGGGTGCGGGTAGTGTCGGCGCCGAGCGAAGGGCTGTTCAGGGATCAGGCGGCAGAGTATCAGGAGGCGGTTTTGCCAGCCGGAGTGCCGAGGTATGGCTTGACGGCGGGGCTGTCGGTCACGCTGAGAGGACTGGTGGGAGAGAGCGAGGCGGCGGGCCCCGGGAGGGCGTACATTCACGGGCTGGATCATTTCGGCTACTCGGCCCCGTTCAAGGTGTTGGACGAAAAATTCGGCTACAACGGAAAGTGTGTTTACGAAGAGGTCAAAAAACTTATAGGAAAATGAAAAAAAATCTGATTCTGGCGGCTGTCTTGGTCGTCGTGGCCGTGGGAACGGCGAGTGCGCAGTTGAGTGTTCACGCAGGCTACGCGGGCCCGAGGTGGACCTACAAGGGAAGCGAACAGATGCACGGAGCAAATGCGGGTCTGGCCTGGGACATCACGCTGAATCCGGCCGGAAATCTGATGGTGAGGCCGGGAGTGGAGTATTCGTTCGCAACCAAGAGCAAAGACAGGGCCCTCGAGGATGGGTCGTATGAGACGTTGAAGAAAGTAACCTCGACCGAACAGGCACTCTCGCTGCCGGTGCACGTGAAGTGGGCATTTGTGGACTCGGATGATGTGAGGCTCTACGTTTTCGCGGGCCCGAAACTGGGCTACGGGCTGTCGTTTAACGAGAAGTATCAGTTCACCGAGGCGATGACCGCCGGAACGTACATCGAACGAGACCACTACTCGGCCAAGGTGAAGAGCGATATTGACAACCCCGCTATTATAAGCAGTTACGAGGAAGGCGGGCTCAATTTCGGTCGGCTGGATGTTGCCGTGAGTGGCGGGGTAGGAGTGCAGTACAGGCGTTTGTATCTGGAGTTTGTGTACGATTTCGGGCTTCTGAACCGACTGAAAAACACCCCCGAAGGCGTCGACGGAACCATCCGCCGCAACCAAATGGGAGCCAGCGTGGGGTTCCAATTCTAAAGAGTACGGACTGAGGCCGCGGGCCGAAGCCGGGGGGCGGGTGAGGGCGGGGTGCTACTTGTTCAGAAGTTGGAACAAGGGCGCCCCGAATCGTTCATACACGTCGTCACTACTGAAATCATCGTCGACATCGACAAACATACCGATCAGGTTCCTCGTTTTGTAACTCAACAAATTCAAACTGTGAATCCTGGAGATCAACGAACCGAATGCCAGCGGGTCCTGCAAAACGACAGACGCGTATCTCTCCTCGACAACAGATATCCAGTCGATCATCGTCTCCTCGTTTTGCAAAAACGGCAGACCCCGACGGCTCGCGAAAGGACGGTCTAATCTGCAATAAAGATAGGTGCCGATACCATACAACTCGTCATAAGACAAACTCTCGAGGTTGTCGTAAAAATTGGCCCGAACAGACTTATCGAAACCCTCCAAAAGGTCGTCGTCAGCCTCCACGTACTGCTCACGGATCAGATAATCAAAGCCGACACCGATGCCGGTAAGGCCATTTCTGTAACCCAACGAATCATATTCAACTCCTTCCGAAGAGTCCAACAACTCTTCGGCGTACGATTTATACTTAGCGATATTTGTTTTTCTGTAAAGACTGAACAGAAAAATAACAAACCCGATCCGTCCGTCGAACAGCCCCCAGCGCTCGGTCTGTCTCATCGCGGGAAACCATAGATCTACGAACTCTTCCATTTTCAACATAACCATATCCCGATTACAAGTTCCTACACGTCTCAACATACGATGCCAGATCCGATTCCAATCGTTCCTGTCGTTCAGACTCGGCATTCTCCAACGAAAGCAGGTGGAGATTACAGGAGAAATCGGTCTGCTCTATATTCCACCTACTCAGCCTTTGCGACCGGTCTTTATTTAAATAGTTTTTGGAGACAATATTTTCGTTCT
This sequence comes from Alistipes sp. UBA936, assembly GCA_002293505.1. GTDB lineage: Bacteria > Bacteroidota > Bacteroidia > Bacteroidales > Rikenellaceae > UBA940. Next base: position 29,890 of record DBDI01000016.1, read on the forward strand.
CGGCGCCAATCGACAAATAGTTCTTGCGAGAGATGAAAAACAGAGTCAGACCACCCTCGTAAGCGATCCGGTGTGTGCCTCCGATTATGTACCGGAAGTCTCCGGAAGACACAAAATCGTTCAATATATAATCCTCCGGAACGTACTTGTCACCACAGATATTAATAACTGTCTCGCCGTCGCTTTTCAACGCATAGTAAGCCAGTGAAAAATCAATCGGAGAGATCATCAATGCGATATCCCATACAACTATATATTTCGATCCGGAGTGGTCGAGCGCATAGTTTATATACTTTGCGGTGGAGTGGGGATGTTCGGTTTCGTGGATCTTCAAATCGAGAGAGTGATGCTGCGACAAACAATGCAGTTTAGACGCGTCGCCACACACAATATGAATAGTTACCCCCCTGAACTGGTCGAACAGCGTCGACAGATATTCCAGGTTGGACAGGTGTTGCGGATTCTCCACATCCACAGGCAGGATCAGATCGAGCTCTTCACACGTCAGTCTGGTCCGCAGAGGAGTCGGGGAGACCTTGAACCACTCGCCCCGAAGGAACTTGCTATGACTTTTATTAGTCCAGAACGAGGGAGAGATAACGTAGGCCTTGTCATTAAAACAAGCCCCCCACCAACCGGAAGCACTATTGTTAAGGACGTAGTAGTCACATCTCCTCAAAACACCCAAACACCGCTTAAACGAATCCGCAGAGTCGCCATCGAATGCTCGATAGGTATGTTTGTATTGAGAAAACAGCGCCCCGTATTTCTCTGTCACCCACTCTGTGTCCGGAGACACAATCACACAACAAAGGGTCTTCGACGGTTCCCGGTCTCGAATATGATTCAAAGCCTCCGAGTAGTATTTCTCATCGCAAACAGCATTGACATCCGGCTGCCGGCTCACATATATCCCCACTACGACACAGTCGCCGCACTCTTCTATTTCCCGATCTTCGGTCTCCTCCACAAGCACGTTCCTATACCCGGCAGGCAAACAATCCACATAGTCGGGGCTCTGCCAAAGACCGTAATATGTAACGATCGGTTCGACGATTGTAGTCTGGGAGTACAAATGGTAAGGGTCTTCTCGCTCCACCACTTCCAATTTCGATGTGGGTTGTTCTATCTTTTCTATTCTCTCGTACCACCCCTCGGGCAAGAGGTACTGTTCCAAGTCGGGGAACAACTCCAGGATATGGGATTGCGGGGAGATGTGCAAGTAGTATAATCTGTCACGCTCTCCATTCTTCAACAGGTAAAAGAAAAAAGATATCTGGAACAAACTCGTAGCCAAATTCCCCTCCACATTCACATAGGCAATGGGTCGTGCTATGAAATCGTCGCATATCATAAAGTGGAGATCGGAATCGAGATAACACTCTTTTATCTTTCGCAGAACAGAAAGGCCGAGTACGTCCGCTTTATTTGGGAAAAGAACCTTCGATTTAATGTTACACTTCGTGGCCCAGGGCAGGGAAGCCCCGTGTGTTGAATTCAACACTTTTGGGTTGCGCTCGAGCAGATATTTGTTAACATAGGATTCGTCGTGCCACTTTGCGATGATTCGTTTACCGAGGTCGTCGTCTATCGCCTCGACGCACCAGTCCGACAACTCGAACATCTCTTTGGTCCGCCCGCCATAAAACGTCGCCTGATAGTATCGACTACCCTGCGAAAAGGGGATATAGGCGTGAGACAACGGATTTCTGTCGTAATCGAAATCCTCGGGAGCCACGTTCTCGTTGTAGTCATAACACAGACTGACCAAATAGTCCTGTTCCTGCGAAGGAATAACCTCTCGGGTCAGTATAGTGTCTATGAATACGCAATTACCATTTACATAAAACAGGTAGTCGCACTTCGAAAGCAGAGCCTTGTTGTTGGAAATAAAGTGGCTTTTCGACAAGACGTTCAACAACCAACCCTTGTCTTCGATCTTAATGAACTCGACATTGGGGCCACATTTTGTCAACGAGTCGGGGTCTTCCGTAAAGACGTAGAACATCAGATCGGAATCGACACAAAAATACTTCTGACAGGACTTATAGAAATCTTCCCAAAAAAACTTGTAGTTACCTGTAACGATATACACAATGCCGACGGTCAATCGGCGCTCAGGGACAGACACCATTTTTCTCTTATCGCAGTTTTAGTTCAGGTACTCGGAATCGGGGACTTTGAGCCGCAAGCCGGACTTGAACCGGCGACCTCTTCATTACGAGTGAAACGCTCTACCAACTGAGCTATTGCGGCGACATCTGGAGACGCAAAGATAGAAAATTATTACTAAATTTGCGTCTATGATCACTTTTTTGATTTGCCTGGCGCTGCTCGTGGGCGCATACTTCACCTATGGGCGGTGGCTGGAGCGCGTAGCGGGGATTGATCCGACGAGGCCCGTGCCGTCCGCAACGTGTTACGACGGAGTGGATTACGTGCCGATGCCGAGATGGAAAACTTTCCTTATTCAGTTGTTGAACATCGCCGGTCTGGGGCCTGTTTTCGGGGCGATCCTTGGGGCGGCTTACGGGCCTGTGGCGTTCGTGTGGATTACGCTCGGGGGGATTTTGTTCGGCGCGATGCACGACTTTTTGGCGGCGGTGATGTCGCTTCGTAGCGGGGGTCGGAGCCTGCCCGAGATCGTGGGTGAGAACCTCGGCGGGAGCGCTCGACAGGTGATGAGGGTGTTCGCCGTGGGGTTGATGGTGTTGGTCGGGGCGGTGTTTATGTCGCAACCGGCGGAGCTGTTGGCGTGGAAAATCCCTCTTGACGGGGTGCTTTCCGGGGGAGAAGGTTTTGCGCTCAACGGCCTGAGTGGCAGCGTGTTGATCTTTATAGGTGTTATTCTGGTGTATTACGTCGTTGCGACTGTTCTGCCGGTCGACAAACTCATCGGAAGGATCTATCCCGTGTTCGGATTCCTGTTGTTTTTTATGGCCGGGGCGATCTTCGTGGCTCTTCTGGCGGGAGGATACAGTATTCCGGAGCTCACATCGTTGCACAATTATTTTCCTGATGCCGAGCACTTTCCGATCGTTCCGACGCTGTTTGTGACTATCGCTTGCGGGGCAATCAGCGGGTTCCACGCAACTCAGTCGCCTCTGATGGCTCGTTGCATTCGTTCGGAGGGCGAGGCGCGTAGCGTATTTTTCGGCGGGATGATCACCGAGAGCATCATCACGCTCATCTGGGCGGCTATCGCGATGTCATTTTGGGGTGGCGTCGGTGGGTTGAACGGTGCTCTAGCCGCGGCGGGTAACAAGGCGGCGTTGTTGGTCGAGGCGATCTCGACCGCGACTCTCGGGCCGTGGTTGTCGGTGGTTGTGATCGGGGGTGTGATCGCCGCGGCCATCACTTCGGGCGACACGGCGTTCCGGTCGGCGCGGCTGATCGTTGCTGACTTTGCCCGGGTCGACCAACGGCCTGTGTGGAAGCGCATTGCGGTGAGTGTGCCGTTGTTCGTCGGGGCGCTGGTGATAATTTTGCTGTTGGATTTCCGCACCATCTGGAGCTACTTCGCGTGGATGAATCAGGCGCTGGCCGTGATTACCCTGTGGGCCATCGGGGCGTGGTTGTGGCGGCGTGAGAGCGGCGTTTCAGGCAAGGGCGGCGTTTGGCTTGTGGCGGTGCTTCCTGCGGCGGCAATGACCTATATTTGTGTCAGTTACGCATTCCTGTCGCCGATAATGTTCGGCCTTGCGTCGCGGCCTTTGGCTTATGCGTTGGGTGGGGTTGTGACGGTCGTTGTGGCGGTGGTTTTCGGGTTGCAGTTTCGGCGTGCGCGATGAAAGAGACGGCGCGAATGTATCCTTGGGGCGACGGGCGGCGGTTCAACTCCTACGCGCGTTACTTTCGTGAGCTGACAGGCGGGCGGGTGCAAAAACTGAGCGTCGACGCTGGTTTCGGCTGCCCGAATCGCGACGGAACGCTGTCCGGGCCAAATGGCGCGCCTTTGCGCGGTGGGTGTACATTTTGCAGCAACGCCGCCTTCACGCCCTCTTACTGCCGGCCCGACAAGAGCATCACCCAACAGATCGACGAGGGGATCGAGTTCCACGCCAATCGCTATCGGCGGGCGGAGCGCTATCTGGTCTATTTCCAGTCATACTCAAATACTTATGCGCCGTTAGATACACTGCGGCGGGTCTATGGCGAGGCGCTGGCCCATCCGTCGGTGATGGGGATCGTGGTCGGAACGCGGCCCGATTGTGTGGACGAAGCCAAGTTGGATTACTTTGCGGAACTTACTGAGCTACACTATGTTGCGATCGAATACGGTATCGAGTCGGTTTATGATGCGACACTCGCGACGGTGAATCGCGGCCACGATTTTGAGTGCGCCAGGCGAGCGGTGGAGATGACGGCGGCCAGAAAAATCCACGTCGGCGCCCACTTTATTCTGGGGCTTCCGGGCGAGACGGATGAGATGATGCTGGCGGCGACGGATGCGATCAACTCGCTGGCACTCACCACGGTGAAGTTTCACCAACTGCAGATTTTTCGCGACACGCCCCTCGCGGCGGAGTGGACGGCGCACCCCGAGCGGTTTCGGTTTCGCAGTGCACCCGAGTACGTAGATTTCTTCATCGCGATCCTGCGGCGACTGCGGCCCGACCTCGTCGTGGAGCGGTTCGCGGGAGAAGCCCCTCCGCGCCACCACCTTGCGGGCGCCTGGGGCGGGGTGCGTAACCAGCATTTGATCACGATGTTAGAGCGCCGCCTCGAGCAGCTCGACGTCCACCAGGGGCAACTCTATCGCAACGAGCAGCTGTAGTCCTGGGCGACCGCTTCGCCGCTTTTGAGCAGCACGCCGAGCGCACGTTTGAACACTTTTTTGCTCATTCCGGCCACTCGGTTCACGTCGGCGGGGTCGGACGAGTCGCCAATCGGCAGCGTTCCTCCTGCGTCACGCAACAGTGCCCGGAGTCGGTCGGCAGCCTCGGTGACTTCGGCAAATCCCTGACGCTGAAGGGCTACGTCGATACGTCCGTCGTCGGTGATGCGTCGCACGAAGCCCGAAAGCCGATCGCCCATAGCCACCGGCGAGTAGATCTGATTATGGTACAGCATCGCCCAATGAGCCGGGCCCACCGCCTCGCCGCCCACCGCCTCGCCGCCGC
>DBDI01000012.1:0-2960 GCA_002293505.1 Alistipes sp. UBA936
ATTAGTTACTCTTTTTCGGGTCGGGGATTATGCAGCTTGTTTGCCTTTTTCCTTGCCCTTTTCCGGCATTTCGACAACGGGGGTGGTCTCATTCGAGACGGGCAAGAGGCGGAACCCCAGCGCGTCCATCATTGCCTTTGTAGCGTTGTGGCGGTACTTTTTCTGGTCGCGGGCGGAGCGTTCCAAATCCTTTTTCGTGGGGATTAACCCGATACGGGCCCAAACACTCTCTTCGAGGGCGTACCGCTGTATCGTTTCGCCCTTTGCAGAGCGCACGATGATTGCGGCGGGTGTCGAGGCGCGGAGTTTGGAGCGGATACCGTCATTTGCTTCACGCAGGGCGGTTTCCTTTGCCTTGACTTCCCAATGGGCGGCGACAAGGTTTTGCAGCACTCGGAACGTTTCGTCCTGTGTCTTGTCGGTCGCCTCAAAGTCGGCACCGAAAAAGTGCATGCATTTCAAGGATGCACATCTTTGATATCCGTTGATTTCGAGACAGGCTCCCGGTTAAAAACTATTGCTGGTGGATATTCTTCACCTGCTTATTATGATAGTGATGTGTATGGTGCATTTTTTGGATGTTCAAAATTGACAAGCATTGAGATTCCTGCAAGCGTTGAATTTATTGAAGCTACGGCCTTTAGGAACTGTACATCTCTGTCTTCTGTTGCTTTTGGTGCTGGTTCGCAATTGAAAACCATTGGAGGAGGGTATGACAATTCTTCTTATTACGGAGCGTTTTCAGGATGTTCCAAATTGGCAGATTTTAATGTCCCTTCAAATGTTGAGTTTATCGAAGATGCGGCGTTTTACGGATGTTCCTCCTTGACAAGTGTTGCATTTGACGCAAATTCGCAACTGAAGGAGATAGGATATGCCGCGTTTGCAAACTGTAGGAGGATTTTTATTGCAACATTATTTGTCATTGCGGGAGGAGAGCATTTGCTGTTGTCGAAATTGTGTTTACCTTTGCAGTCAAGAGTCGTTCTTTGTTTGTCTGCGCAAAACGGAGTAAAAGATTGAGTTTCGCTCGTTTCCAAATCGTTACCTGTCGCAAAAATAGCCACCGTAACTAACTCGCTTTCAGTAGAAAAGACAAAACGCTGTGTCTTGCGACATGGAACGTGATGTGCTTCTCGATGCCAGCTTGTCGGAGCCACTTTTGCAACGGATGCTGGATCATAGACCGTTCCAACCCCCGGAAAACCCGCCCGTCGCCGCGTTCGCCGCACAGTTCCAACGCCTCATCGCTGATGGGCAGCGTGGTCTCGGTCTGGGTCTTCTCGGTGCGCAGGCGCATACAGTACCCGCCGTCGGATGCTGGAACGATGTGCCGCCATTCAAGTTGCAGAATGTCGCTGATGCGCAGTCCCGTCAGGCACGCAAATAGCGACGCGGCTTTCAGCACGGAAATCTCGCACGGCGTGGCGGCCAATCGACCAAGCTCTTCAGCCGTCAGGAACTCCTTTTTCACATCCTTGTACTCGATCTTTTCGAGAAAGTCGTTCACATTCTCGCGGATCATCTTGTCGCGATAGGCGATCTTCAACAGCCCCCGGAACGTCGAAAAATACCCGGCAGCGGAGTTGCGCTCCAATTTCTTGGAGGTATATTTCAACTGGTTGGCGTGCAGCAGATACTCCCGAAACTTCCGACACAGATCGACCGTCACCTCGCCGAATGTACACCGCCCGCTGGTGAACTTCTCGAAATGCACATACACAATCCTCCATTTCGGGTCTTTGCGCAACAGAAAACTCCGAAAATACTCCAAGAAATCGCCCTTCTGCTTGCGCTTGTCGAGGAACCCGTACTCTTCGTTGATGACGGCCTGAATGCGCATCGCCTGAATCGCCTCGGCCTTGAGCAGCACTTCGGCGTTGTACTCGCGCTCAATTTCATTGCTCGGCTCGGAGAAAATATAGATTCCGAGGTACTCCTTGTGAATCATTTTCATCGTTTCGGGGTCGCGCACGGGTGGATAAAAATCGAGGTAGAGGCTCTCGCGCCCCTGCGTGATCGGCTTGCGCCGTAGTTTTACTTTTGTCGCCATAGTTTTACAGTATTATCGGTTTTTCAAAAATTTTGTCGAGTTCCGCCGCCGCGATCTTGATATGCCGCCCGGCTTTGATCTTGGTGACCCCATTCCGCTTCATAATATGATACAGCGAGTCGCGGGTCAAACCATATTTCGCCATCGCCTCCTCGGTCGTGTAATATTCAAAGGTGACCGGCTCGGACTTCACCTTAAATGACCGATCGACGTGCCGCTTACTATACAAGGTGCGCCCTAAACGGGACACCCGAGGAATATTCTTCTCCTTGATGACCCGGTAGGCCCAAGTCTCGCCACATTGAAACTTTTCCATTATCTCCTTGATCGTATAAAATTCCGTAATCGGTTCCGGTTGCTCCTCAACTTTCGGCTCGTATGGTCCGGCAGCGTTGAACAATGCGTCGATGTCCTGCCGACGGATAAAAGTCTTCCCGCCTATACGCACGCATTTCACAACATTGTCGGCGAGGTAACGATACATCGTCGCCCGTCCGATGCCGAGTAGCAGAGCCGCAGTCCGTGGTGTGAGGAACTCCCTGCCTTTTAGGATAGGGTCATTGGCAGGATTAAGTTGAGTTAATGTCTCATAATTTGAATTTTCAACCTTACTTTCCCGCTTTTTCTGCTTGTAGGCGAGTGACGAACAGCGGTGTGAACAAAACTTCGTGACGGTCGTCTTCGCCACGAACGCATTGCCGCAAAATTGACAGATGCGTTCAACTTCAATATTACTACTCATGGTTTTGGGATATTAACAGGACTGTCTCAAATTGTCTCATGGCGTCCCTCCACGTCTCATAGCGTCTCACGACTGCACTTAATACGCGAGAAAAAATCGCCCAAAATCTCCCGGGGGAGAAATAAGGGCGAAAATGGGGGATAAAAACCGCTCAAAAAAGAAAAA
>DBDI01000012.1:3030-26844 GCA_002293505.1 Alistipes sp. UBA936
CCGATGCAGAACTTCGAAAATATAGACCCAAGAACGTCATCAGTGGTGATTTCGCCCGTGATCGTGCCGATGTGGAACAAGGTGTCGCCAATGTCGCGCGTGAGAAGGTCGGAAGGGATGCCGCAGAGCAGGCCCTCGCGTACTCGCTCAAGCGACTGCCGGGCATTGCGCAGGGCTTCGAGGTGGCGTGCATTGGAAACCACTGTCCCGCCGCCAAACGCCATTTCCGTATCGAACAATTGCGACATATAATCGGTGAGCCTGCCGATATTCGCCCTGGTTTTGGCCGAAACGGCTATCACGTTGTCGATATTCTTGCAAATATAATTGACAACCCTATTGTCAAGATTAATATCAAGATTATTGTCGGGATTATTGTCGGGATTCTCGCCGATAGTNNCGGGCTATTTGCCGATGCAGAACTTCGAAAAGATCGCTCCCAGCACTTCTGAGGAAGTGATATCGCCCGTGATCGAGCCCAGATGATGGAGGACCTCGCGCACCTCCGCAGCCAACAGGTCGGACGACAAGCCCGAACCCGAATCACACACCTCGCTCGCCGAAAAACCGCCCCTCAGCCCCGCCAACACACGTCCGACGGCATCCGAGGCGCGCGAAAGGGCCTCGAAATGGCGGGCTCCCGAGACCACCGCGGCCCCCGAATCGAACCCGCGAACATCGACCGTCCCGACCAACCAATCGCGCAATGCGTCCAGTCCGAAGCCGGTTTTCGCCGAGATTTCAAACACAGAACCCGGAAAATCTGCCGCCGAAAACCACGCCTGCACCTCCCCAGAAACCGCCCCAGAAACCGTCCCCAGAACCGCCCCGGAGCTGCCGACCGAACCCGACTCAGCATCCAAAGCCCCCACCACATCGACCTTATTCAGCACCACACACAGCTGTTGATCCTCCCTCAGACCCAGCTCGGCTACCTGCGCCTCAATATCACAAACCCCAGCCTCAACAGCATCCATCACCAGCATCACCACCCTCGCCCGCCGTATCGCATCCCTGGTTCGCTCGATTCCCATTCGTTCCAATTCGTCGTCCGTTGCCCTCAGGCCCGCCGTGTCCACAAACCTGAACCCCACTCCACCGACCACCACCCGTTCCTCTATCCTGTCTCGCGTGGTTCCCGCGATGTCCGACACCATCGCCCTCTCGTCGCCTGCCAAGGCATTCAGTAGGGTCGATTTGCCTGCATTGGGTCGCCCGACGATCGCGACCGCCACTCCTTCCCTGATCGCATTCCCCTGCTCGAAAGTTGCCTTAAGTCGCTCTATTTCAGCCTCGATTCCTTCCGCCAGTTCCTTCAGCCGCCCTCGATCCGCAAACGCAACATCCTCTTCACCGAAGTCGAGTTCAAGTTCCAGTAGCGCCGCCAGTTGCACCAACTCCTCTCTTAGCCCCGCCAGTGCCGACGACACTCCACCCTTCATCTGATCCATCGCAAGCCGATGTTGCGCCCTGTCTCCCGCGGCAATCAAATCCGCAACCGCTTCTGCCTGAGCCAGATCCATCTTGCCCGCCAGAAACGCCCTCATCGTGAACTCTCCCGGTTCGGCCGCCCTCGCACCCGCCTCGATCAGTAGCCCGAGAATCCGCGCCTCGATGTACGACGATCCGTGACACGAGATTTCGACCGCATCCTCTCCCGTATACGAATGCGGCGCCCGAAAAACACTCACCAGCACCTCATCGACCACCTCTCGACCCAAAGCCCCCTCCCCGCCTGAGCCGCCCGCAACCACCTCTCCAAAATGCACGGTATACCCTGCCGCTTCACTCAACGGCTTCCCGCTTCGCGCAACGAAGACCGCGTCCGCAACAGCCACCGCATCCGGGCCACTCACCCGAATCACGCCGATCGCTCCGCCACGCCCCGTCGCCAGAGCGGCAATTGTTTCTTGATTTAGATTAGATCGCATCACTTCCCCACGCTCCGTCTTCACGGGCGCTCCTGCCGATTCGCCACCGGCATTCCGGCTTATTTCTGAATCTCAAGACGTTGCCCTATCGACAGCCTGTTCGGGTTTCTGAGATTGTTCCACTTCACGATCTGTGATTGCGTCACTCCATACCTCCTCGCGATGACGCCCAGGTTTTCGCCGCTTCTCACCCTGTGTACGGTCGAGGTTGCCGTCAGTATTGCCTTGGTTTGTTCGAGGTTTGCCGGATTTAGATATTGGGCCAGATATAGCGAATCCTTCCCGTGGATTTCTTCTGCTCTGCCCACAAAGGTGGTTGCGTGGGTTTGCGGTAGTATCACCGCGTAGGTCTTGTCCAGCGCCGGTACTATATCCTTGATGTATTGCGGATTTAGCGCCTGTAGGGTCTCCAGTGGTATTTCCAGCGTCGTTGCCACCTGATCGAGATGCATCAGCCGCCTCACCTGTATCGTATCGACCGCCACCGGTAGTTCTCTCGGCGGGATCTCTATTCCGTGTTGTTTGTGGAAAGCATAGGTATATGTCGCTGCTATGAACGACGGTATGTACCCTCTCGTTTCGGCCGGTAGGAACGGATAGATGTCCCAATATGTTTTGGCTCCCGCACCCGCTCTCCTCAAGGCTTTGTTCACATTCCCCGGACCGCAGTTATACGCCGCCATCACCATCCCCCAGTCACCATACACCCTATACATATTCGCCAGGTACCTGCACGCCGCTCTGGTCGAGGCGACCGGATCGCGCCTTTGGTCAATGAACGTCGTCACTTCCAAGCCATACTCGCGAGCCGTAGGTAGCATAAATTGCCACAGTCCCGTTGCTCCGACCCTCGACCGTGCCCCCGGTACCAGAGCCGACTCTATCGCCGCCAGCATCCTCAACTCCAACGGCAAACCCGCCGCGGCCAGCTCTTGTTCTATTATCGGAAAATAGTATTGCGACCTGTTCAGTATGTTCGCCATCGTCGCTCGGCGCGTGGTCGTGTAGGCCACAATGTACCGCTTCACCACATCGTTCCACGGCAGCCCTATTGGCGAAAGGATGCTCTTCAGCCGCCTCTGGTAGACCGAATCGGGCGTCGCGCTCGACACCACGACTGTTGAATCTATCTGTATAAATTCGTCGAAGAACCTCTCGAACGCAGCCACACTTCCCTCGCCCGACATCGCTACGAGCATCGAATCCATCTGTCCGGTCGATCGCGCCTCAACGCTCGCCGCAACCGCTGCCGAAGCCGTCCCTGCCCCCTCTTCCACCACCGTCGGCGTCAGCCTCACAACTTCCGGTGCCGTAGCCGGCGACGCCCCCGAAGCCGTCCCCAGACACACAAAACTCCCCAAAACCACAAAAATCAGTTTCTTCATACCATCCTCATTTTTTTAGAATCTCAATCCCAGCGAGAACCCGAACGTGTCGACCGGCCCTCCCGCTCTGTGCGAATAGAACCTGTCCATCATCGGTTCGAAGGTCACCTTGGCCAGTTCGTCGCTCACGTCGTATGTTTTCATATGGGCTGTTGCGTGGGCGTCGATTATCTGCACCACATAGAACAGCCCCGTCAGTATCATACACAGATCTCTGTTTCGCCTGTAGTTATCTCTCGCACTCGACAGGTCTTGGGCGGAGCGTTGCCCTCGGAACTCATCTATGGTTTCGTCGTCCCCATCCGTCAGCAGGTCGTATGCCGTTTTGAGCCTCTGATATCCTCGGTTGTTCCACTCTATCACATATATCAGCACTCCCGCTCCTCCCACCACTATTGGTAGCTTCCAGTATGTTCCGTTGTACGCTTGGCCCGCTCCCGGGAATACCGTCGAGAGTGTTGTTGCTTTCTTTACGTGATCGACTGCTCCCGGGAAGTTCACGGTTCCATCCACCAGCATAAACATATACGATGCCACGGCGAATCCCATTCCCAACTGCCTGTACGAGTTGTGTGGCCTCATCTTATCCTGCACCGCTATTACTTCCGCCTTGTACGCCTCCCACTCCGGGCCCGCGGTCGACCCCGGTGGCCTTGCGATCATATCGTCGTACTGCCTCTTCAGGGGTTTGTACTGTTTGTTTTGCCACGCCCACACTCCTGCTCCCGCTGCCATCGCTCCATAGAAGACCGGTATCTTCCACGCCTGGCGGTTGTACAGTTGCGAGAATCCCGGTAGCGCCAGCGACAGTGCAATCGTCGGCGATAGCTTCATCGAGTCCCTGAACACTGCGCTGTGCCTGTACGCCGTCGAGTCCGCCCTCCTCAGCCGCCTCAACTCTCTCTTGGTCATCGTATCCCTCGGCGCCAGCTTGGGTAATAGCGTATCGACTCCTCCATCTATGTACCGCGAGGTAAATTGCGGGTCGTTCATCAGATACCGCACCGTTGCGGGATTTAGCGTCAGCCTCTTTCTCTCTATCACCAGTCCCGCTTCTTCTTCCGGACTCAAGCTGTCTCCCGTCGGCGATGTGCGGTCTATCATCCTTGTTATCACCTCATCCGTTGCCGCCTTGTCGAACCTTATGCCGTCTGCCTTCAGTGAGTCGAGTGCTCCCATATACCTGTACAGCGAGTCGGGCGTCATCTTCAGTAGATCCACTCCCGCCTTGTTCTCCACTCCCACTTCTGCCAGTCCTCCTCTCACGAATATCCTCTCGCCCTCTTTCGGGGCGACGTTTTGGGCCTTGAGCGTTTCCGCCGTTCCCGCCGCCACAACCAGTAGCACACTCAGTATGACTCCCCGCAGCTTCACTTTCCTCCCAGTCGTTCTATGAACTTCTCCACGTCTCCTTCTCCGTCGAACTCTATGACTATCTTTCTGCCCTTGATGGCGATGTTGCTCGAGAACAGTTTCTCCAGCAGTTCCACCAGCCTCGCATACGATTCGGGATACTCTTCGTTCTGCGTAGCACCGTTCGCCGCCGGCGTTCCGGCCTTCGGACTTCCTGCCGCCATTGCCGCTTCTTCCGTTTGCCTCACCGACAGCCCTTTCTTTATCGCCTTCTTCAACAGTGCCACCTGCGCTCCCTCGGGTGCCGCCGCAAGAGCCTTTGCGTGCCCCATCGAGATGTAGCCCTCCTTCACTGCCAACTGTACTTCGCTCGGCAGCTTCAGTAGTCTCAAGTAGTTTGCCACCGTCGAGCGTTTCTTTCCCACTCTTTCCGAGAGTTTGTCTTGGGTCAGGTCGCACTCTTCCATCAGCCTCTGCATCGAGAAGGCCACTTCCATCGCGTTCAGGTCTTGCCTCTGAATGTTCTCCACCAGCGCCATCTCGTGTAGTGTCTGGTCTGTTGCCTGCTTCACATAGACGGGTATGGTCTCCAGCCCCGCCATTTGCGCCGCTCTCCACCTCCGCTCTCCGCTGATAATCGTATACCTTCCCTCTTCTTCCGGCGTAATTGTCACCGGTTGAATCACCCCCAGTACCCTTATCGAGTCTGCCAGTTCCCCTAAAGCCTCCTCATCGAAATGCCTTCGCGGTTGGTTCGGGTTTGGTACAATCATCGCCACGGCGACTTCTCCCACTGCTTCCATCGGCTTTGTCGCCTTAGCCACCCGCTCTATTCCCGGTACTTCGCTCTTTTCGAAGATCGCATCCAGCCCTCTTCCTAATCCCTTCTGCTTCATTTCGTATTTCGCTTAATAAATTCTTTTGCCATATTCAGATAGTTCGTCGATCCCGTCGCTGCTGCGTCGTACAGCATCACCGGCATTCCGTAGCCCGGTGCTTCACTCAAACGGATGTTTCTCGTTATGATTGTTTCGAACACCAGATCTTCGAAATGTTTTTTGACCTCTCCCACCACCTGGTTCGACAGCCTGTTGTGCCCATACATCGTCAGCACAAACCCTTCTATTGCCAGCCCCGGATTTAGCTTTTCTCTGGTCTTCTTTATCGTCGCCAGCAGCTTGCTCAGCCCTTCCAGCGCGAAGTACTCACACTGCACCGGTATCAGCACGCTGTCCGCCGCCACCAGCACATTCAACGTCGTGAACCCCAGCGACGGCGAGCAGTCCACAAACACATAGTCATACTCTCCCTTGACCGGTTCCAGTATGTTTTTCACCACCCAGTGTCCTTCGTCCATCTGGGCCAGTTCCGCATCGGCTGCAACCAGATCTATGCTCGACGGTAACACCCACAGTCCCTTCACCGCTTCCACCTCCCTTATCACTTCTGCTGCCGTCGCCCTCCCTGCTATGCAGTCGTAGATTCCCGGGCCATTGATCTCCAGCCCCAGCCCCGACGTCGCATTCGCTTGCGGATCCGCATCCACCAACAACACTTTCTTCCCCAATATCGCACACGACGCTGCCAGATTAATAGCGGTGGTCGTCTTTCCCACTCCTCCCTTTTGATTCGCCAGAGCAACAATTTTTCCCATTCGGCAAAATTAGTCATTTTTCTGGAATTTTCACTAACTTTGTCCCACTTATGAAGTGGTACTGCGCACCGATGACTTTGTTGGGTATTGTGTTGGTTACGGCCGTCGGGGTGGTTTTGGAGCCGTTGTTGCGACTCTTTCCTGCGCACTATTTCGACGACATTGCCCGGGCTGTCGGTACCGGCGGCGGGGCTATTATGATCTCGGTTGTTCTCGCGCCTTTGATCGAGGAGGTGGTTTTCAGATGGTTGGGTATCCGTCTTTTGCTTCGTTGGCTTTCTCCCTTCTGGGCTGTGATGGTTACCTCCGCTGCGTTCGGACTGGTACACTTTCCCAACCTGCCTCAGGTTGTCAACGCGTTGGCTTGCGGTATTGTTTTGGGTTACGTTTTCGTTGTCACCCGATCGTTGTTGTCCGTCGTCGTTATCCACTCAGCTAACAACGCTCTGGCTTACCTCTCGCTCGCCGTTGTCGGGCCTTCCGGTGGTGACTTGCGTACTATGATCGGTAATGAGGTCGTTTATTGGATCGTCTGGGCCGCTTGCGCCGCTCTGCTCGTCGGCTCGATGACCGTAATAATAAAAAGTAATGGACAAAAAATTCAGATACCTTCCTCTTCTTCTCCTTCTCCTCATCCCGACGAGTTGTAAACGCTTTCCCAATCCCTTCGAGGGTGAGCGGGTCGTTGCTCGTGCCGGTAAGGAGAATCTTCGCGTGATGGATCTCGAGGCTGCTTTTCCTTCCGGTATCGCCGGTGCCGACTCTGTTGCCTGGGTGGAGACTTACGTCGATCGTTGGGTTCGCGACCAGCTTAAATTGGAGGAGGCTCGCCGCCGCTTCGGACATAATCCTGCCGACGAGGTTCTCGTCGAGACTTACCGTAACAGCCTCCTCACCCGCCGGCTCGAACAGGCTTTCATCGACAGTGCCACCGGCGAGGAGCTCTACTCCGAGGATGACCTTCAGCGTTACTACGAGGAGCACCGTTCCGACTTCGTTCTAGACCGTAGTATCGTTCAGGGCCGCGTGATCGCTCTTCCTTCCTCTTTTCGCCAGCGGGCCCGGCTTCGCGAGTTGTTCGCCGACTTCGACGAGGACTCTCGGCGTCAGGTCTTGGCTCTTGTCGAGAAGAACGGCTTCTCCCTTCGCGAGTTCGACTCCTGGACCGAATACCCTTCTTTCCTCGGCGCTCTTCCCACTCGCCGTAACGAGACTTACGACGACCTTCTCTCTCGCGGCGGGGTTCAGGAGATGTCCGACGACGACACGACCTACTACTTCGTCATCTCCGCTTCTCGTACTCCCGGCCAGACGGCTCCCTTCGAGATGGTCGGCGAGATCGTCCGCGGGGCTGTTTCCACTCGTCGCCGCGCCGAGATCCTTCGTGCTGCCGAGGATAGTATTTACCGCTCTGCGTTGCTCGAAAAAAAGGCTGTTATAAATCTTTGATTATCTTTGCACTGTTATGATAAAGAGACTTTTCGTCGCCGTTGCCGCTGTGTTCGTTGTAGCGAGCGCTTCCGGCCAGCAGCAAATGATTGCAGATAAGGTGATTGCCGTTGTCGGTAACCAGCCCGTGCTCTACTCCGAGGTCGTTGCCCACTCTCGCACCCTCACCGAGCATTACCGCTCCCAGAACTTCACTTCCGATCGCGACCCTATGGCCGAGGCCCTCGAGAGTTTGCTCGAACAGAAACTGCTCTTCATTCGCGCCCAGTTGGACTCCATCGGTCTGGAGAACCTTGCCGGTCGTATCGCTGCTATGGCTGAGGATAATGTCCAGGCTGCCGTCGACGCTGCCGGCTCCATCAAGGCTCTGGAGAACGAGCGCCACAAACCTCTCTTCGAAATTAAGGAGGACACCCGTTCCGAGATCGAGGAGTACTTCGGCGCCGACCAGATGCGCTCTCACCTCGCGGGTCAGGTCAAGGTCACTCCCGGGGAGGTCGACCGCTTCTACCGCCACATCGACCGCGACTCTCTGCCTATCATTCCCGAGCAGTACGTCTACGCTCAGATCACGAAACTTCCCGATAACGTCGAGTTGGCTAAACAGCGCGCTCGCGACCGCCTTCTCGAGCTTCGCCAAAGGGTTATCGACGGCGAGAGGTTCGACCGCCTTGCTATTATGTACTCTGTGGACGGTGGTTCGGCTATTCGCGGTGGTGAGATGGATCCCGCTCCCAAGGAGCAGTTCGTGGGTGCTTTCGCCGACGCTCTCGGTAAGTTGCAGCCCGGCCAGGTCTCCGGGGTCGTCGAAACGGAGTACGGCTTCCACCTGATCCAGCTTCTCGACAAACCTGCAGAAAATCTTTATCACTTGCGGCATATTCTTATCAAGCCGTCCTACACGATCGACGAACAGGCTTCGACTCTCGACTTTCTCGACTCGCTCTCCGGAGTTATCCGCCGCGAGGAACTCACCTTTGCCGAGGCTGCTCTTCGCCACTCCGACGACGAGGCTTCTCGCCAGAACGGCGGGGTGGTTACCAATCAGGCAATGTTGTTTCGCTTCACCGGTAACAGCGACCCCAGTGCGACCCGCACCCGCTTCGTTCGCGACAACATCGAGGCGACCGACGCCCAGCAACTCATCCGCCTGGCCGAGGGTGAGATTTCGCGCCCGTTTATGGGTCGCGACGTTAATATGGACGAGATGGCCAAGATCGTCAAACTTGTCGAGATCGTTCCCGCCCACACTGCCGACCTCTCTCAGGACTGGTTGGACATCGAGGCTATGGCCCTTGCCCGCAAACAGGAGGAGAACTACCAGCGTTGGTTGAACGAAAAAATCTCCACGATGTACGTTCGCATCGACCCGATGTTCCGCCCCGAGGATTTCAAAAACCCAAAATGGTTTAAATGAACCTTCGTTCATATACGCTGGCGGCATTCGGCCTCGTCTTTGGCGGGGTTCTTCTGGGTCAGGCTGCTCGTAACTCCTCTCTGGCTTCCGAGTACCGTGCCCGAACCGAAGAGCGCGCCCAGCAAGAACAACCCGGCGCCCCCAAGCAGGTCGACGTTCGTGCCGAGAAGTTGTACTTCGACCGCGAGTTGAACCTCAGTCTCGGTATCGACGAGAACGCCAAGATCCTCGTCGGCGACGTTGCCTTCCACCACAACGGGGCTGTGATCGCTTGCGACAGTGCCGTCCAGTACACCAACAGCCACATCGACTGCTTTCGTAACGTTATCATCAATAAGGACTCCACGTTCGTTTACGGCGATCGGGCCGAGTACAACGGCGAGTTGAACCTCGCCCGCGTCTACTCTCCCATCATCAAGGTCATCGACGGCGGCGCCACGCTCTACACTTATAACTTCTCGTTCAACACCCTCGACAACATCGGTACGTGGTTCGGCGGCGGGGTACTGTACCAGGACGACAACACTATGGAGTCCGAGAAAGGTTACTTCTACTCCGACCTCCACGAGTTGGTTGCTGTTCGCGACGTTCAGATGCGTAACGACACCCACGAGGTTCTTTCTGATTCCGTGCGCTATAACACCGAGACCAAGATCGCCCACTTCTTCTCTCGCACCCTTATCTGGACTCGCGAGGGTGAGATCATTCGCGCCCAACGTGGGCGTTACAACTCCTCCGACAGTACTTACTTCTTCCACGATAACGCCTACCTGTTGACCGATTTTCGCGAGACTTGGGCCGACTCGATCGACTTCAACGGCCGCACGGAGGATGCCCTGCTGACCGGTAACGTCCAGATCGACGACAACGAGAACGACTCTTCCGCTTTCGGCGATTGGGCGCAGTATTGGGGTACCCGTTCCGCCAGCCGCCAGAAGGGTGAGACGATGCTCACTCGCCGCCCTTCGCTGTTGAATTACAACGCCGATGAGGGTAATGGCGACACTCTTTACCTTCGGGCCGATACGATCTTTATGTTCGTTCGTTACCCCTCCGACGGCCGTAGACGCGACTCTCTGGCTGCTGTTTTCGACGCTCCTCCCACCGGCGAGGAACTTCCCGATGGCATTGCCGACAGCCTCCAAGCCTCCCTCCCCACCTCACTTTCCGACTCTTTGAGCCGTCCGACCCCCGCCGCGCCCCCGGTAGATACCCTTCCTGCCACCCCCGCTTTCGACAGCCTTCCCTCCCCCGCTGCCGTACCCTCGCCTCCCGACTCGCTCTCGGCCAAGGAACTGAAGGCGTGGTACAAGGCCGAGAACCAGCGTGCAAAACAGGAGCGCCGCGCTGCTAAACGCGCCGCCAAGGAGGCCAAACAAGCTATCAAAGACGCCAAACGGGCTGCTAAGGATATGGCTTACGACGCTCGCGTAGCCGAACGCGCCCGCCGTGTGGCCGCCAAACGTGGTTGGGTGACCGAAACCGTCTACGGCGACTCTCTGGCTCTCGTGCGCGACTCGATCGCCCGTATGGACTCCATCCTTCGTGAAGATTCGCTGCTTCGCGCCGGTCTGCTCGACTCGCTCGGCCGCATCCCCCAGCCCGAAAAAGCCGCCTCCCAGTCCGACACCACTATCCGCATCTTCCGCGGTTGGCACAACGTCAAGATCTGGCGCTCCGATATGCAGGGGGTTGCCGATTCGATGGTAGGTTTTTCGGCCGACTCCACCATCCACCTCTACCAGGATCCGATCCTTTGGCAGTCCGACTCTCAGGTCGTTGCCGACTCGATGACCCTGTTCACCTCCGGCGGCGCTCTCGAACGGGCCCAGTTCTACGGCAACCCCATTATGGGCTCCGTCCTGGGCGACATTGCTCTTCGCCGGTTCAATCAGGTTAAGAGCCGCTCGATGACCGCGTGGTTCGCCAATGGTTCTCTTCGCCGCCACGATGCCGAGGGTAACGCCCAGTCGCTCTACTATATGACCGAGGACGACCGCCCCACCGAGCCGATCGCGTTTATGGTTCTCGCTGCGGCTAATATGAGCTTTGTTTTCTCGAACGACTCGTTGCGTTATATCACTCCTCGCGAGACTGTTACGTGGACTGTCTACCCTATGGACCAGATTCCTCCCTCTCAGTCGACCCGGCTTCAGGGCTTCGAGTGGCACGGCAACCGCCAGCCCACTCTTCCCGACGTCTTCACCCGCAGCATCCGCCCTTCCGAGCGCGCTGCCCACGAGGCTCTTCCTCGGCCCGAGTTTCCTATCGCTGCTCGTATCGACCGCCGCCGCGAGTACCTGATCTCCAACCTGATGTGGGGCGACCGTACCGATCCTCTGCCTGCTTACGCGATCGAGTTCCGCCGCCAATCGGAACGCCGCCCGTAACGACGGAGGCGAAAGCAGCTACGCAACGTATATTCGCAAAAAAAGGCCCCTCCCAGAGAGGGGCCTTTTTCATTTCGAGCGAGGTCTTACCAAATTACGACCCTTTTCTCCGGCTCCAGGAACATCGCCCCGTCCGTAATCCCGAACGCCTCGTAAAACGCCTCCAGGTTCTTCACCGTCCCATCCACACGCCATTTTCCCAGTGAGTGTTCGTCGATCTTTGTCAGGCGGGCTTCTTCTTCCGGGCGGATGTTCTGGGCCCACAACTGCGCATAGGCAAGATAGAACCTCTGGTCGGCCGTGAATCCGTCTATCGGCGCGGGCTCTACTCCCCCGAGGGCATTCCTCAACGCCGTGTGCGCTACCCTCAAACCGCCTTGATCGGCAATGTTTTCTCCCAGAGTGAATCGGCCGTTGGCCTTCAGACCGGGCTGCACTTCAATCGCATCGAACTGAGCCACAAGCACATCTGCCAGTGCATTGAATTTTTCCGCATCGGCTTCGGTCCACCAGTCTTTCAGGTTTCCGTCCTTGTCGAACTGCCTCCCCTGATCGTCGAACCCGTGGGTCATTTCGTGACCTATCACCACTCCGATCGCTCCATAGTTCACCGCATCGTCAGCATCCGGATTGAAGAACGGCGGTTGCAGGATTGCTGCCGGGAAACAGATCTCGTTGCTCGACGGGTTGTAGTACGCGTTCACGGTCTGGGGGCTCATATGCCACTTCTCCTTGTCGACGGGTTTTCCCACTTCGGCCATCTGGTCGTCACTGTGCCAGGCGCTTGCGCGCTTGATATTTTCCCAGTAGCTCAGCGCCGGATCTATTTCCAGGGTTCCGTAGTCTTTCCACTTGTCCGGATAGCCGATCTTCACGTGAAACGTTGCCAGCTTTTCCTGCGCCTTTGCTTTCGTCTCGTCCGACATCCACTCCAGCGCCTCGATATGTTGCCCCAGAGCCACTTGCAGGTCTCCCACTAATTTCAGCATCCTCTCCTTGCTTGCGGGCGGGAAATACTTTGCCACATACATCTCTCCCACTGCTTCTCCCAGCGTGCTGTTCGGCACCCCGAGTGCACGTTTCCACCTCGGCCTGGGCTCTTCCTGCCCCGACATCGTACGTCCATAGAACTCGAATCGCGCCGTCTGCATCTCATCATCCAGTACTCCTGCCGCGCTGTCCAACACGTTGTATGCCAAGTAGTAGCGTAGTTTTTCGCGATCTCCTCCCAGATACTTGTTCGCCACGGCCATTACCTTCGGGTGCGACACGCTCAGTCGCTCCACGGCCCCAAGCCCCAGCACATCCAGATACGCATCCCAATCCACGGCCGGGTAATCCTTCTTCACCGACTCCAGCGTCACCATATTGTAGCTGTTGTACGGATTTCTCAGTTCGACGTTCGACAGCGACGCCTCCGCAATCGCGGTTTCAACCTCCATTACTGCCGCCACAGCAGCAGCCGGATCGCCATAACCCGCTTTCTCAAAGACCGTTGCGATGTACTTCTTGTATGCTTCCCTGATGGCTTCGTTCTCCGCATCCAGATAGTAGTCCCTGTTTCCCATTCCCAAGCCGGCCTGATAGAAATAGGCGATGTTTGTGCTGCTGTCCATCATATCGGCATCCACAAACGGCGCGAAGAACGGCGCTCCTATCACACGGTGCATCGACCCCAGCAGCGAGCTCAACGTCTCCTTGTTCTGGCCCGACCCCAGCGCCTTGTCTATCGCCGCAAGGTCCGCCGCCACCGGAGCCAGCTTCTCGGCATTGAGCCTCACCGAGTCCATCCCCAGCTTATACAGGTCGCCGATCTTCTGCTCCACACTTCCTCGCGCCGCAGTCGTCTTCTCCATATCCGCAAAAAGATCCCGGATCCGCACCTCGTTGTTCTCCCTGAGCACATCGAACGAGCCATACCTCGCAAATTCCGGCTTCAGCGGGTTTGCCTTCTGCCATCCTCCCGTTGCATACTCATAGAAATCCTCGTTCGGCGCCACGGCCAGATCGAAGTTCGCCGTGTCTATTCCCGGCACTTTTTCACTCTTTTTCCCCTCCCCGCAACTCGCCATAACCATCACCAATCCGATCAAAATTATCCTTTTCATCTCTTTTTATTTTCTTATTGCTGCCACACCCGGCAATTCTTTTCCTTCGATGTACTCCAGCAAGGCACCTCCGCCTGTCGAGTTGTAGCTCACTTTGTCCGCCAGCCCGAACTTGTTAATGGCTGCAACCGAATCGCCTCCTCCGATCAGCGAAAACGCTCCCGCTGCCGTTGCTTCGACAATCGCATCTGCCACTGCTCTTGTTCCCGTCGCGAACTTATCGAACTCGAACACTCCCACCGGGCCGTTCCACAGAATTGTTTTCTGACCCTTGATCGCCTCCACGAACGCGGCTTTTCCCTTGGTTCCGATGTCCATTCCTTCCCACCCGGCCGGTATCTCGCGCACCAGAAACTCCTTTGCTTCGGTGTCGGGTTTGAACTCCCTGCCACACAGCGCATCGGGCGAGAAGTAGAGCTTGATTCCCTTCGCCTTGGCTTTTTCCAGTATCTCCAGAGCCAGCGGATGCATATCTTTTTCGTTCATCGAGTCTCCCACATCCTGCCCTTGCGCCGCGGCGAAGGTATAGGTCATTCCTCCGGCAAGGATCAGGCTGTCGACCTTTTCCATCAGCTTTTCGATGATCACAATCTTGGTCGACACCTTTGCGCCCCCGAGTATCGCCATAAACGGCCTTGCCGGCGAGCCCATCACATCGTCTATTGCCTTCAATTCGTTCTCCATCACATACCCGAACATCTTGTCTTCCGGGAAATGATCCGCAATCAAGGCTGTGCTCGCGTGGGCCCTGTGCGCCGTCCCGAAGGCATCGTTGATGTACACGTCGGCGTAGCTGGCCAGTCGCTTCGTAAACTCCTTTTGCGATGCTTTCACCTCTTTTTTCGCTGCTGCCTTTTGCTCGTCCGTTGCATCTTCCGCCAGACCGCGAGGTTTTCCCTCTTCCTCGGCATAGAACCTCAGATTTTCGAGCATCATCACCTGCCCCGGCTTCAATGCGGCTGCCATTTCGGCTGCTTTTTCGCCCCACGAGTCTCCCGCGAACTCGACTTTCGTTCCCAGCAGCTTTTCGACCGTCCCTACGATGTGCTTCAGCGAATACTTTTCGTCATTATTATTCTTCGGCCGCCCCAGATGCGACATCAGTATCACCGAGCCTCCTCCTGCGAGTACTTTTTTGATGGTCGGTATGGCTGCTCTGATTCTCGTATCGTCCGTTACGTTGAAATTTTCGTCCAGCGGGACGTTAAAATCGACCCGGATAATTGCTCGTTTTCCCTTAAAGTCGTAGTTGTCAATGGATTTCATAATTCTTCAAATTGAGTTTGGCTTGCAAGTTACAAAATTTTTACCTACTTTTGCTGTCCTATGTATACAAAATTAAAACACCACCTTGCCGCCGAGCTGAGGGAGATCAGAGAGGCGGGCCTGTATAAGGAAGAACGAATTATCGAGAGCCCCCAAAGTGCTGAGATTCAGGTTGCGGGGCGTCCCGTGCTGAACTTTTGCGCTAACAACTACCTCGGTCTTTCCGACCACCCTCGCTTGGTCGAGGCTGCTCGCCGGGCTATGGATTCTCGCGGTTACGGTATGTCCTCCGTCCGCTTCATTTGCGGCACTCAGGATATCCACAAACAGTTGGAACGCGCTATCAGTGAGTATTTTGGTACCGAGGATACGATCCTTTACGCCGCTTGCTTCGACGCTAACGGCGGGGTCTTCGAGCCTCTCCTCGGCGAGCAGGACGCCATCATCTCCGACTCGCTGAACCACGCTTCGATCATCGACGGTGTAAGACTTTGTAAAGCAGCTCGTTACCGTTACGCTAACGCCGATATGGCCGACCTGGAGAAGCAGCTTCAGGCCGCTTCCGGGGCTCGATTCCGCTTGATCGTCACCGACGGGGTCTTCTCAATGGATGGTAACGTCGCTCCGATGGACCAAATTTGCTCTCTTGCTGAGCGTTACGACGCTTTGGTGATGGTCGACGAGTGCCACTCCGCCGGGGTTGTCGGCGCTACCGGCCGCGGTGTCACCGAGTTGTATGACCTTCGTGGTCAGGTAGATATCATCACCGGCACCCTCGGTAAGGCTTTCGGCGGCGCGATCGGCGGCTTCACCACCGGCCACAAGGAGATCATCGACCTTCTTCGCCAGCGCTCGCGACCTTACCTGTTCTCAAATTCGTTGCCTCCCGCCGTCGTAGGCGCTGGTTTAGAGTGCTTTAAGATGCTTGCCGAGAGCGACGAACTCCACGCCCGCCTCGCTTCTAACGTCGAATACTTCCGCTCGGCTATGATCGCCGCCGGTTTCGACATAAAGCCCACTCAGTCTGCCATTTGCGCCGTGATGTTGTACGATGCTCCCCTATCTCAGCGCTTCGCCGCCCGCCTGCTCGACGAGGGCATCTACGTCACAGGGTTCTACTATCCCGTCGTGCCCCAGGGCCATGCTCGTATCCGCGTGCAAGTCTCTGCCGGTCACTCTCATAGCCAACTGGAACGCTGCGTCGAGGCATTCATAAAAGTCAAAAAAGAGCTCTTATGACGCGGCCCGAGGTGGACCAGATCGACCAGACGATCCTGCGGCTGTTGATGAAGAACGCCCGGATGCCGTACCTCGAGATTGCTCGGGAATGCGGCATTTCCGGCGCGGCTATACACCAGAGGGTCAAGAAGTTGACCGACTCGGGCATCATTCGCGGTACCCGTCTCATCGTCGACCCCAAGGCTCTCGGATTCGACGTTTGCGCTCTGATCGGCATCCAGCTTCGCGAGGTCGCGCTCCACGGAACCGCCATTGAGGCCCTTCGCGAGATTCCCGAGGTTGTCGAATGCCGCTTCATAACTGGTAAATATAACATTCTTTCGAAGGTCTTTTGCCGTGATAATGAGCACCTTATGCGCACCATCTTCGAGCGCATCCTCACCATTCCCGGCATCACCACCACCGAAACTTTCATCTCCCTCAGCGAGGCTTTCTCGCGTCAGGTCTCAGTCGACATATAATCACATATATTATGTTGATTAGTAAGGAGTTTTCATTCGAAATGGCACACGCCTTGGAGGGTTACGACGGGGCTTGCCGCCGGATTCACGGCCACTCTTACCGGCTTTGGGTTCAGGTCGAGGGTACTCCTTGCTCGCTCGAAGATTCTCCGAAACAGGGTATGGTTATGGACTTCGGCGAACTGAAACGCATTGTTAACCAAACCGTTATCGTGCCTTTCGACCATTCGTTCGTCATCCGCCGCACTCCCGAAAACTCTTCGCTCGTCGACTCTCTCGCTGCCCACTTCGAGGGGGTGCAAATCGTTGACTGGCAGCCTACAAGCGAGAATCTTGTCGCCCACTTCGCCGAGCTTCTTCGCCCTTGCCTGCCGCCCTCCGTCACCCTCCGCTCATTGCGCCTTTCCGAAACCGCCACGTCCTATGCCGAGGTTGTTTTTGCTTGACGCTTACGCGCTGATTTTCAGGGCATATTACGCCTTCATCGGGCGCCCGATGCGTAATTCCGCCGGATTGAATACCTCGGCTATCTTCGGCTTCACGAAATTTCTTCGCGACATTATTATTCGCGAACGTCCTCACCACCTGGGCGTTGCGTTCGATCCTCGCGGCGGTAATTTTCGCCATCAGCTTTTTCCCGCTTACAAGGCCAATCGCGCCGCCACTCCCGAGGACATAATCGCCTCTGTGCCATACATTAAGCGCATCCTCGAGGCGATGTGCATTCCTGTTCTGGAGGTTCCCGGTTGGGAGGCGGACGACGTGATCGGAACGCTCTCTGTTAAGGCGTCTGCCGCTGGTTATCAGACATTTATGGTCACTCCTGACAAGGATTACGGCCAGCTCGTCGCTCCCTATACCTATATATATAAGCAGCGTAAGGGCGGCGAGGGGGTCGATGTGCTTGATTCAGAGGCCGTTAATGCTCAATACGGTATTTCCGATCCTCGACTCGTGATCGACATTTTGGCTCTTTGGGGCGACGCTTCCGACAACGTTCCCGGCGTTCCAGGCGTCGGAGAAAAAGGAGCTATAAAGCTTGTAAATCAGTTCGGTACGGTAGAGGATATCCTCGCTGCTGCCGACCGTGATGCTATCGGTGGCCGCATCGGCGAAAACTTGCGCGCCAATCGCGACCAACTGCTTCTGTCTAAGCGACTTGTGACTATCGACACCGATGCTCCGGTCGAATTCGTTCCCGCGGAACTCGAAATGTGCGACCCCGACTGCGCGGCACTTCGCGAACTATATAAAGAGTTAGACTTCAACGCTTTCCTCCGAGAAATGGAGACAAATTCCCGTTCTCCGTTCTCATCCGCAATCCTCTGCCGCGAGTCCGGAGCCGGAATGCCCGCAGCAACCGCAACATACTCATTAGAAAGCACTTCCACGACTTCCGTAGCATCCTCGACACCAGCGCCCGCTCCGTCCTCCGAAACCGGCCCCATTCAAGGTGACCTGTTCTCATCTGCTGCCGCCGTAGTGCCGGAAAACGTCGCCTTTGAGACTGTCAATATTCACACATCCAGTGATTTACAGCAAACTCTCCAGATCCTGACCGCTGCACGCGAGGTCGCCTTCAAAATCGAAACCTCTGGCCGCGACTACTTTCGCGACCGCATCACCGGAATCTCATTTTCGGTCGATCCCGCCAAAATATACCATTTTTCGCCCGACACCCCCCTCGAAAACACCCCCTCTCCCTCCGAAAATGCACTTTTTTCAGCACCCACCCCCCTAAAAATCGACCCCCTTCGCGAAATTTTCGAAAATACCTCGATCGCCAAAATCGGCCACGACCTCAAATCGTCCGCCCACTTCCTTCACGCGGCAGGCATCGAACTACGCGGCCAACTGCTCGACACACTGATTATCAGCTACTTGCTCGACCCAGAAGCTCCGCGCCACACTCCACGGAACGCAAGTGAAACTCTCAGTCTATATAACTCTCTGTCACAGCGATTTAGCCCGATAAGCGGCCTCTATTCCGAAATCGAGGAGCCGCTTATTCGCGTGCTCGAGTCGATGGAATGGGAAGGAATTCGCGTTGACACACAGATACTTGCCGACTACGGACACGAACTCACTCATAAACTCGCCGGACTCGAAAACCAGGTTCGCGAGATGACCGGCGAGCCTGCGTTGAACGTCAATTCGCCGGCTCAGTTGGGCGAGGTTCTTTTCGTCAAAATGCAGCTTGCAGACAAACCGAAACGAACTAAAACTCAGAAGTTTAGCACCGGAGAGGAGCAGCTTCGCGCGATCGCCCACAAGCATCCCGTCATTGAGTTGATTCTCCAATATCGCGGCCTTAAAAAGTTGCTTTCGACGTACGTGGAGGCGCTGCCCGTGCTCGTGAATCCGCGAACCGGACGAATACATACATCTTATAATCAGGCTGTTACAGCAACAGGTCGGCTCTCGTCCACAAATCCGAATTTGCAGAATATACCCATTCGCGAGGAGCAGGGGCGGACGATTCGACGCGCATTTGTGCCGTCGGATGCGGATCACGTTTTGTTGTCGGCGGATTACTCGCAGGTGGAGCTTCGACTGATGGCGCATCTAAGTGGTGATCAGGCACTTATCGACGCTTTTCGGGCTGGCGAGGATATCCATCGGGCCACTGCTGCGAAGATTTTCGGGGTACCGTTGGCCGACGTTTCGCCCGAGCAGCGGCGCCGCGCCAAGACTGCAAATTTCGGAATAATCTACGGAATCTCGGCTTTCGGACTCTCGCAACGACTTGATATTCCGCGAGTTGAAGCGCGCGAAATCATCGACGGCTACTTCCGCTCCTATCCCGGAGTGAAACAGTATATGGAAAGGGTCGCCGCCTACGCGCGCTCAACCGGCTATGTATCAACTATTTTCGGTCGCCGCCGATACCTTCCCGATATCGACTCCCGCAACGCCGTCGCACGCGCATTGGCCGAGCGTAACGCCATCAATGCACCGATCCAAGGCAGTGCCGCCGACATTATGAAGATCGCGATGAGGCGGATTTTCGACGGTCTGGCAGAGCGCGGCCTCGCTTCGAAAATGATCTTGCAGGTTCACGACGAGGTGGTAATCAACACGTTACGCAGCGAACAGGAAGAGGTCGCGGCGCTTGTCGTGGAGGCGATGAGCGGTGCTGCCGACCTCGCCGTGGAACTTGTAGTCGACTACGGGGTGGGCGAAAATTGGCTCGACGCGCACTGATTCCGTTTTTTTTATTATCTTTGCGTTGCGCCTTAGTTTTGCGCTATGTGTAACCAATTGAGAATCAAGATGGATGACCCGTCCGGTAGTGAGCGTAGCAGCGGTCTCGTACCTGAATACCATACCGTTTTTGTATGGTATCCGGCACTCGGATAAACTGAGTGTCAGGCTGTTACTGTCTCCACCCAGCGGTTGCACCCACGCTTTCGAATCGCACGAAGCCGACATCGCCCTCATTCCTGTGGGGGGGCTCGGGCGGCTCTCCGAAAAAGATTTTGACATCGTAACTTCCTGGTGTATAGGCGCTGACGGCCCTGTGCGCACTGTCGTGATGGTGTCCGATTCGCCGTTGAAAGAGATTCGGCGAGTGTGGCTCGATCCCCACTCGATGACGTCTGTCCGGTTGGCCCGGGTATTGGCCGAGAAACACTGGAAAATCGCACCTCAATTCGCTGATATAAAGGATTATACCGAACTCGACAACGCTGCCGAAGGCGACGCTTTTGTGTTGATCGGCGACAAGGTTTTCGACGTCGAGGGGCGGTTTTCGCACACGTGGGACCTGTCCGAGGAGTGGCTCGCAATGACCGGATTGCCGTTCGTTTTTGCGGTCTGGGTGGCGCGAAAAACCGTGCCCGAGGAGGTTCTCGACGCACTGGAAGATGCTCTTACTCAGGGCGTTGAGCGGATTTACGAGGCGATCCTCGAGAGCGACTACGCCGACCGGTCATACGCTTATGAATACCTGACGCAAAATATCGACTATTTTCTGGACGGCAGAAAGCGCCGTGGCCTCGAACTGTTTAAAAGTCAAACACTTAAAGCAGAGCAGCGATGATTACGATCTATTTGAAACAGCACGGAAAAGTGATCCGCAATGCCGAGGTCGAAATGCTGGAAGAGCTTGGTTATGACGATGTTCTGTGGATCGACCTGCAGGCGCCGACGATGAAAGAGGAGAAGGCAGTCGAGGATTATTTGGACATCGACCTTCTGTCGCGTCGCGAGGCTGCTGAGATCGAGAGTTCATCGAAATACGCTGAGGGTGAGAACAGTATCGTCGCTAACTCGAACTTTTTCGCGCCGCGCGACGAGGGCGACGGATTCGTGCTCGACCCCGTTTCGTTCGTCATTTCGGAGGGATTGCTCGTCACAACGCGCGACGGTGGCCGCAAAGCCGAGGGCGAATCGAGAACGTTCACCGAGATGGCTAAACGCCTGCAAATCAACCCGAAAGCCTACCCGACCGGGTTCCACCTTTTTGTGTCCATCCTGGAGGTTCGGATCGACCTTGATGCCGATTTCGTGGAGGCCGAGTCGCGCAAAATCTCGTTGTTGAGCAATCAAATGGGCGACGAGGTTCGCAGTAATGAACAGTTAATCAAGCATATAAACTCGGCCCAGGAAAATATGATGATGATCCGCGAGGGGATTTTCGACCGTCAGCGGGTGCTCTCCGGCATCCTGCGCAGCGAGCACTTCCCGAACGACGTTTACCCGAGGTTGCAGTTGATGATGAGAGACGTCAGCTCGCTTATCGCGCACACCGACTTTAGCTTCGAACGCCTTGACTATCTGAAAGATACGGTGATGGGTTTGATCAATATCGAGCAAAACAAGATCACGAAAATATTCACCGTTGCGTCGGTTTTCTTTATGCCGGCCACGCTCATCGCCAGCATTTACGGTATGAACGTCGTCCTTCCCGCGCAACAGTTGGGTGGCCTTAACTCGTTCTGGGTCACTGTATTGGCGATGATCATCGCCTCAGGGCTCACGCTCGGCTTCTTCCGGTACAAAAAATGGTTGTAACACTTATTTGTTCCACTAATACTTAATTGATTATGAAAAAATGTCTGAAGTTTTTGATGGCGGCAGTGGTTGTCCTCATCGCAGTCAACGCAAGCGCGCAGATCGGCGTCAAGGTCGGTTTCGTGAGCTCGAACATTAAGGAAAAGTACGACGGCGAGACCTGGGATCCGGGTGCGTTCAGCGGTTCCAAGATCGGCGTCGACTACAACATCGCGCTGGGTACCAAGGGGTTCGCGCTTCGTCCGGGCCTGAACTACACCTTCCTGAACAAGAGAGAAAAAGAGGATGGAGCAAAAGCCTCGATGACTTATCATCTGGTGAACGTGCCCGTCGACCTGAAGTATCAGTACTCCTTCAATGACGATTTTGGGATTTACGCCGTTGCCGGACCGAGGATCGTGGTCGGAATCTCCGCGATCGAGAAGTACAAGGACGGCAGCGATAAGTACACGATCAACGCCTACACCGGCAAGTGGAAAGAGAAAGAAGACGGCCAAACCGAGTCCGGAAAGGACAAAGAAGAGGCCTATCTGAACCGTTTCGACATCCAGCTCGGCGTCGGTATCGGCCTGCAATACAGGGCTGTATCGTTGGAATTCGGCTACGACTGGGGACTGCTTAACGGCCTCAAAAAAGACTATGCCGACGGCGCAAAGTGGTCGAGAAACCAACTCGGCATCACGCTGGGCTACGCGTTCTAATATCTCTGCTTTCACAAAAAAGGCCGTTCAACTTATGTTGTTCGGCCTTTTTCGTCTCCTTAGCCACAAATTTTAGTCTTCGCAGACTTTCTTCTCTTCTTTGTTTGTGAGCAGGTAAATAATTGGTAGTATGCCTATTGTGTTGAAAACCATTACGCACACAAACCACACAAGTTGCCCTTTCCGGGCCGCGCGCCACATCGCAAATGCCTTCCAAACCATCTCCCAGGCGACCAACAGCGAAATCAGCCAAATTATCCAAAACTGTCCCGTTCCAAGAATGTTTTCCATAATCGAAATTATTAGTTTGTCGCAAAGACAATATAATTATTATATATAGCGTGTAAAACACCTTTTATTGTGAACGGGTTGATGTGTTCTCATCCATGCAAATCGACTGGTAAGTTCTTGCACATACGAGAGTTATTGCAAGTCGGAAGCTCTCTTAACAAGTCTCCGAAAAACCGGGTCATTTAGACGATCATATAAACTATCTATACATTCCTCAATGATATCAGCCTCATATAGATGTTTATAATTACGAAAGGATCTTATTTGTTCTCCTTGAGCAAATATACGTTGTTCTTGCTCTAAATATTTACGAACACTGAAGGGTATGGAATAAGACACTGATAATATATCATCATTAATATCAAGATATTTTATATCAATGACAAATTGATTTTTCTCAAGAAATTCTTTAGCTGTGAGACCACCGAATGCCTGCATATCAGACAAATCTTCAATCTCATAAGAAATAGTTGATCGACCGACAAGGGGTTCAAAATGATATATCTCATTATTACTATAATTAGGCATCGCCTCGCCTATTTGCGCATAACGATATGAAAACACCGTATTCTTTATCCCTTTTTCCATTGGCGTTAATGTAAATTGCAGTGAAACAGCCGAAATCTTATTCTCTGGAGTGTAGTGTGTTGAAATTCTTGTCATTTCGATTAAAATGAATTGCTTTTTATAGCGATTAAGCACAGAGTCTATCTGCTTAGTATAATCATCAATCGTTTTCGTCCGAGAATTTAAGTTGACGCAACCTATAAACGTAACTAACACTAATAAAAAACCAATTCTTTTCATCTCATCTAAAATAATATACAACAAATATAAAAATTATTTCTGTCAAAGCCATTATAATTCTTTCAGGCTCCTTTAATATGGCTACACGAGACAATGATTAACAAAAAACATATCAGGTAGATACCTCCTCTGTGCGTTCGGAATTACCATTTAACAAAAATCTTGCTTGCGTTTATTTTTTGCAAGCGGAGTCGCAATGGTGCGCGATCCAAGACAAAAGCCAAGGATAGTATCTACATGCAGCCTCGGCTTTGAGATGCGAAGGTGTGCCAGATGCGCCGCCGCAATCGCAAGAAAAGGGGCCAAGTCTTTTTGACTCGGCCCCTTTTAAGGAGGCGGCGACCTA
>DBDI01000009.1 GCA_002293505.1 Alistipes sp. UBA936
TACGACGAAATGCTGAAGGCCCTCTGGGGCTATATGTCTGATAAACTGGATATTCCGATGGCCGAATTGACTAAGGAACGTATCCGTGAGGAGTTGTTTGAGCGTGGCGTTCCCGAGCTTCAGACCGACGACTATATCCGCATCATTTCGGAGTGCGAACAGGCGCAATACTCGCCTGCGCCCGCCATTCGGATGAGTGAACTTTACCGCGAGGGGGTCGCGATCGTATCCCAATTGGAGTTATGAAACGACTGACTATAAGTCTCTTGGCGTCGTTTGCCGCCGTAGCCGCTTTAGGCGCCGCCACCGCTCACGTCGCGCACGCCGTATCGGCGGTTGTGGCTACGCCCGCCGCTCCGACTTCTGCCGACCACCTCGATGCACTTTGGAACGACGCCGGAACTGCCTATTATGCTGGCGATTTCGCCTCTGCTGCTGCACTTTACGACTCCATCGAGCTGTCCGGCCAGATTTCCGCGCGCCTTTATTATAATAAAGGTAACGCACTGTTCAAGATGGGTAAGATTGGTGAGTCGATTCTTTATTACTCTAAAGCTCAGAAGCTTGCCCCTGCCGACGATGACATCCGCCACAACCTCGCCATCGCTTCCGGCCTCACTCGTAACCGCATCGAACCGTTGCCCGAATTCTTCCTGCGTCGTTGGATTCGCGGCACTGCTTCTCTTTTGAATGGTAACGGCTGGGCTATTACTTCGCTGATTCTCTTTGCTTTAGCTCTTGCCGGTGCACTCCTTTACTTGTTGCCTTTCGGCCGCACTGTTCGCCGCGCCGGTTTCTGGGGTGGGGTAGCGGCAATCGTTTTGTTGGTGTTCGCTTTTTCGTTCGCACAAATCGCTTATACTGAGGCGAAATACCCTTCGTCCGGCATCGTCACAACTCCCTCCGCTTCCGTAAAAAGTTCGCCAGACAGCTCCGGCACTGACCTTTTTGTGCTCGCCGAGGGCGACCGGGTCGAAATCCGCGACGCGATGGACGAATGGAGCGAAATCACTATCGCAAATGGCAATCGCGGTTGGATCCGCTCCGCCGCTGTATCTGTAATAGATTGATACACAATGTCTAAACTTCTCGATGAGGTTGTTCGCGAACTGTCCCGCCTTCCCGGGATAGGGCGCCGTACAGCCTTGCGACTGGCGATGCACATCCTTCGCCAGCGGGAGGATGACGTGGCTTCGATGGTCGCTGCGATCGGCGATTTCCGTACCGGCATCCGCCATTGCGTGCGTTGTAACAACCTGTCTGACAATGAATTTTGCGACATTTGCGCCGACCCTAATAGGGACCGTTCCACAATTTGCGTTGTAGAACAGGTTGGTGACGTGCTGTCGATCGAGAAGACCGGGCAGTTTCGCGGACTTTACCACGTGCTCGGCGGTGTGATTTCGCCTATGTCCGGGATTGCTCCGAGCGACCTCAAAATAGATCTGTTGGTCAGCAACATAGCCGCGGGCGACATTCGTGAGGTGATCCTTGCCATCTCCACAACGGTCGAGGGCGAGACTACTCTGTTCTACATTATGAACCGCCTTCGTCAGTTCAATGGATTGAAAATCACCACTATAGCTCGTGGAATCGGGTTTGGCGACGAGATCGAATACGCCGACGAACTGACCATCTCCCACGCCCTGGCCAATCGCCGCGAAATCGCAAACAAATAACCTCCGCCCACAACCAGCCAGCAACTCGCCACTCGCACGACCTTCGGCAGTCAACAACCCGCAACCAGCAAGCCCCCCTTCGGCATCCTCTATTTCAGTACGTTGCGCCTTGGTTTTTCTCTCTTCTTGTTCTTTTTGCCGATCACTCTCTCATCTCCTCGGCGGCCGAAGCTTCCGCTCTTCTCTATCGGCGCCGCAACTGGTAGCGTGTTCAGTTTTCCTGTTTCGAAGTCGATGGTTCCGACAAGTGAAAAGTCGATTATTCTGCGCGCCAGGTCGGCTCCCTTGACTCGGATCCGCACCAGATCTCCGAGCGTAAATTTTCGTCCACTTGCCTGACCTACAGCGGCATATATATTCTCATCGAACCTGTAAAAATCGTCCGCCACATCTCTCATCGACACCATTCCTTCGATCAGACTGTCTTCCAGTTCGACATATATTCCCCAGTCGGTAATCCCCGAAATGTGCCCATTGAACTCCTGTCCCACCTTGTCAAGCATATATTCGGCCATTTTGTACTTTACCGATGCACGTTCGGCGTCGGCAGCCCTCACCTCCATATCGGAGCAGTGCTCACATAGCCGCTCCGTGGAGGGTTTGTCGGTGCTCTTTCCGCCGGCCATATAGTGGGCTAACAGCCTGTGTACCATCATATCCGGATACCTGCGAATTGGCGACGTGAAGTGCGTGTAGTACGGAAACGCCAGCCCGTAGTGACCTATGTTGTCGGTCGAGTAAACGGCCTTTGCCATCGTTCGGATTGCAAGTGTCGAGATGACATTTTCCTCGCTTTTGCCCTTAATCTTGGCCATCAGCGTGTTCATCTGCTTGGATACGTCCTTCAGCCTGTCTGGCCTGAAATAGTAGCCGAACCGTATCACGAAGTCACTGAATTTCAGCAGTTTTTCCTCATCCGGCTTGTCGTGGATTCTGTACACGAATGTTCGTCCGGCCTTTTTGCCTGTTTGTGGATTTTTGCCGCCGAACTCGGCTACTCGCTTGTTGGCCAGCAACATAAACTCTTCGATGAGTTGGTTCGATTCTTTCTGCACTTTGTGATACACACCCAGCGGTTTTCCGTTCTGGTCGAGCTTGAATTTGAACTCCTCGCGGTCGAACGTGATGGCTCCGTGGGCGAATCTGCGCTTGCGCATCTTTTGCGCCAATTCATTGAATTTCAATATCTCCTGCTTAAAATCGCCCTCTCCTCCCTCAATGATCGCCTGCGCCTCCTCGTAGGTGAACCGGCGATCCGAGCGTATCACCGTCCGACCGAACCATTCGCGCGTAATTTCCAGATCCTCAGTCATTTCAAATATCGCCGAGAAGCACAGTTTGTCTTCGTTCGGGCGTAGCGAGCACAGGTCGTTCGACAACTTTTCGGGTAACATCGGCACCGTCCGGTCGACCAGATAGACCGACGTGGCTCTGTTTTCGGCCTCTTCGTCAACGATGCTTCCAGGTGTTACATAATGAGTTACATCGGCAATGTGTACCCCGATCTCCCACAGCCCGTCACCCCCTTCGCCGCCCGAAATTCGCCGGATCGACAGCGCATCGTCAAAGTCCTTTGCATCCTCGGGGTCGATCGTGAAGGTCGTCACGGCGCGAAAATCCCTCCTGCGCGCAATCTCTTCCTTCATTATCTCGCTCGGAATCGCGTCTGCGGCCTGCTCCACCTTCGGCTCGAACACCCACGGCAGGTCATATTCGGCCATTATTGCGTTCATTTCCACATTGTTATCGCCCGCCTGCCCCAGTACTTCGACAATTTTACCTACGGGCGAGCGGCTTCCTTCTTGCCAGTCAACTATCTTAACCACAGCCTTTTGACCATTCACCAGTTCGGCATCACCCTCGTGCCGGCGGATGTAAATATCGACATTAATACGGCGTGAATCGGGCCTCAGGAACGCAGCGTGGTCCGTAATGTCGAGCACCCCGACGTAGTTTCGCTTCGAGCGTTCAATTATCTGGATAACAGCTCCTTGCAGATTACCATTTCGCTTTCTGCGCGTCACTCTCACCTCCACACGGTCACCATCCAGCGCGTGCATCGCATCGCGTTGATCGACGAAGATGTCGTCATCCAACTCATTGATTTTTATATACATATCGCCCGAGGCGATCATATCCACAGTGCCGACATACGTTTGCGGCGCTCGTTCCGTGGTTTGCTTTTTTCTACTCATTTGTCTGATTTGTTTTGACCTCGTCCGCCGTGGGAACGACTATGGTTTTGGTCTCTATTTTTTGCGGAACTCTCACCCCCACACCCACTTTCACGAAGTCGAACAGCGTCGGATAAAACCCCTCGGCTCTGGGCGAAAGCGCCACCATCGTGATCACCCCCGCGACCGCCAGCACTCCCAAAATTCCTATTATTTTTTGCAGCATAGTGTCAATTTTTTTACACTTGTGTCTAATTTTTTGACAGTTCCAGCGCCTTTTCGATGGTCGTGTCTATCGGATATATTTGCGAGTAATATCCGTTGTAATCCAGCGCGGTATTTCGCCCTATCAGCGCTCTCAGCTGCGCCTCGATGATCTCTCTCGAGACCGCAATTTGCTTATAATCAGGCTCTACACCATTCCGCGCGGCATACCTCACAAAGTCATCCACCAACCTCGGCTGCCCATCCAGTAGCGCCTCCAACTCAGGTAGCGTCTGCACAGCATTCATCTGCGTGCGGTGCCTGTCACCCCAATCCAAAACATAACGATATATCAGATTCAACCCGTTGACTTTCATATAGTAAGCACTCATTCCGAGCGTGTCGACCGGCACAAAATGGTCGGGCATAATCCCTCCGCCGCCGTGCACCACGCGCCCCGAACGGGTATAATATTTGGTCGTATCCTGCCGCGTGCTATCTGCCGCAAACATCTCGCCGCCACTATAACGATTGTAGATATCCATTTGATACTCAGCCGATCCGTGATCATATGGCTTCTGTATCGAGCGGCCGGATGGGGTGTAGTAGCGAGCGATGGTCAGCCGCAGAGCCGAACCGTCCGGGTATTCCATCTCTCTCTGCACCAACCCTTTACCGAACGAGCGCCGACCAACGATCACACCGCGATCGTTGTCCTGAATGGCCCCGGCAAGGATCTCGCTCGATGACGCGCTGCCCTCATCTATGAGCATAACTATCTGAATGTCATCGAATCCGCCGCGTCCATTGCTATACTCACGCACTTTTTTGCCGTCACGATCCTCTGTGTAAACAATCAGTTCGCCCGAGGGCAGGAACATATTCGCAATGGCGATCGCCTGGTCGAGATAGCCACCCGCATTACCGCGCAGGTCGAAGATCAGGCTCTTCATCCCCTCGTTAACTAACTGGCTCATAGCGACAAACAACTCAGAGGCCGACGAGCGCGAGAAAGCGGACAGCCGCACGAAACCCACCCCCGGGCGAATCATAAACGCTGCGTCGAGGGCCTTGATTGGGATCACGCCGCGCTCGACAGTAATCGGAACGAGCGTCTGTGCACCCCGGCGTTCGATGTCGAGTCGGACGGAGGTACCGCGAGGCCCGCGAAGACGCCTAACAACCTTATCCTGAGGAATTTTGCGCCCCGCAACCAACGAGTCGTCTATGCGGATAATCCGGTCGCCGTTCTGCACCCCGGCCTTGTCGCTCGGGCCCGAAGGTATAACATTGAGCACCACAACAGTGTCGGTCAACATATTGAACATCACACCGATGCCATCGAATTCACCCTCCAGCGGTTCGCTAACAGCCTGACGATCGCGAGCGGGAATGTAGACCGAGTGCGGATCGAGTTCCTCCAGAAGCACGGGAATGGCCAGTTCTGTCAACGAATCGTGATCGACGGGATCGACGTACAGCCGCTCAATCAGGCGCATCGTGTACGAAAGTTTATCCTCTGCGGGCCGCGGGCGCGACACACAAGCCACCGCAACGAGGCCGAGAACGAAAGCGAAAACGACTATGGAAAGTTTTTTCATCTGTTTCTGTATCTGTAAGTTAGCCCCACGCGGAGGTAGTATTGCATTTGAACCTTGTCGATCTGGCTGCGGTCGTACAGGGTGGAGGTGCGAAACTCGATAGCCAGAAAGCGCAACGGATTGAAGATAAATGAATTAGTCCAATTCACCGTCGGGAGAATCCCAACGTCAGAGCCCTCGATACCGTCGTGTCGCGCGGCCTCGGTCATCCAACCGTAGAACGACCCAAAAGTGCTGTTGTATTGGAGCGTCACCCCATCCTTTTTGCCGAACCGGAACGTGCGGTTGAACCCTACGTTGACGCTCGAACCGCCCTCGATCTTGTGGCGAATCAACTTGCCGTCGGCATCGCGCGGCTGAGCAAGGCCCAACTTAACACGCTGATCGTCACCGATGCGGTCGTCCAACACGAACAAGCCGTTAGCGGAGATAGGGTTGAGCGTCACGATGAATGGCCACTTGGGATCGGGCGAGGTATAGGTCAACCCAACCCCGGCGTTAACCGTACCGGGGGCCATAAAGTTGCTCCACAGGGTCTTCTCGGTGCGCGATTTATACCCCTCGGCGAACTGCGAAGCGAACGAAGCAGTGAAACTATAGGCCCAATTACGTAGGAAACCGCTCTGTTTCAGCTTCCACGACGAGAGGTAATACAGTTTCAACATATCCTGATTCTTGAACCACACGTCGTCGATGTAGTTCATCCCGTAGATCGCGTCGAACTTGAAAAGTGACGTATGGCGACCGCGAGTGTAGGTGTGGTAGTAGTACGCGGCGAGCTCGCTCGACACGGCATTCTGGTTGTTCTTCACCCACGAGCGGTTGAACTGGGTGACCATTCCGGTAGCGCTGACGCGGAAATCGACGTCGTTACGCGACCGCCAAAGTTGCTTTTTGAGCACCCGTGCCTCGGCGGCATTCACCACGTGGAAGTCGAGCGGAGCGACCTCGACGGGCATCGGGACGGAGAGTTGTCGGTTTTCGCCGACTGTGTTCATCGAGAACTGAGCCGCCGCGGGGAGAGTACTCAGGGCGGCCAAAACGAGAAGAAGTGTTTTCAGTTTCATCCCCACAAAGATACGATTTTTTTGTGTATTTTTGTTCTGTTATGAAATACTTCGGAGCACACGTCAGCGCGGCGGGTGGGGTCGGAAAGGCCCCCGAGCGAGCGCACCAGATCGGAGCGGGAGCATTCGGTCTGTTTACCAAAAACCAACGTCAGTGGCACGCACCGGCTCTTTCGCAGGCCGCAGTGGATGAGTTTCGTGCTGAATGCGAGCGGTTTGGGTACGCCAACGGGCAGATCCTGCCGCACGACAGCTATCTAATCAACCTCGGCCATCCGGAGGAAGCGGAACTGAGCAAGTCGCGCGAGGCATTCACGGACGAGATGGCGCGGTGTCAACAGTTGGGCATCGACCGCCTGAATTTCCATCCGGGAGCGACGCTGGGAGGAATTTCGGTGGACGAGTGTCTGGCCCGCATTGCAGAGAGCATTAACATTGCGCTGGAAGCGACGGAAGGCGTGACGGCGGTGATCGAGAACACGGCAGGGCAGGGGAGTGGAGTGGGAAACCGGTTCGAGCACCTGGCCCAAATCATTGATGGAGTGGAGGATAAGTCGAGGGTAGGAGTGTGTTTGGACACGTGTCACACCTTCGCGGCGGGATACGATCTGAGCACAGCCGCGGCCTGCGAGGCAACCTTTGCGGAGTTCGAGAGAGTGGTGGGGTTCCGGTGGCTGAGAGGGATGCATCTGAACGACGCGCTCAGGCCCGAAGGAAGCCACGTGGACAGGCACGCATCGCTGGGAGAAGGCTTTCTGGGATGGGAGTGTTTCAGGTACATAGCCCGAGACGCACGATTCGACGGGATGCCGCTAATACTCGAAACCCCGGACGAGTCGCGATGGCCGTCAGAAATAGCAGCGCTAAAGGAGCTGGCGTGAAAAAAGACCGGCCTTCAGTTGCAGGAAGGCCGGTCCACCACTAATCAATCTTAAACAACCTTAACTGTTTCACTCAATTAAGGGGGGTTAAAGTCTCCCGACTTAAACTATCGAGCGCCAGAGAATCGGGCCCGAAAACTGCATCTGCATCCTCATCGAGGCGGCGGATAGGCACGCCACCGGTATTACTACGCCAAGGGTCGCTGTCGAAATCGCTGCGGATCTCGATACGGTGGCGGTCGCGCAAGTACGTCGCATACGTCGCGTTATTAATAAGCACCACAGCAAGGCCAACCATCGCAACGCCCCAAACAACGAGCAGAGAACCATAGATAGACCGGCGGATCTTCCACGAGAAGGCGAACGACACGAACATAACTCCAAGCACCGTCAGAGGAAGAGCCCAACACAACAACACCAACTCCATCAACCACAACGGAGAGTGCAGAGGCATAGGCATCTGGTCGATCATAGAAAGCGCAGATATAAGCTCCTCGATCGCAATGTGGGGATTCGACACAATCACTATCATACCGATGAACAGTCCCAGCGCAGAGAACAGAAGCGTGAAACCTACAATGGCCGACACGAACTTTACGAAGAACAACACAATGCGGCCAAGAACAATAGACACCTCTGCCAAAACCGAAGCAGCCTTGGGAGCGTTAGGGTTGGAGGACGATCGGGCGCGGCTAACCAGATTGTGGCGGATGGACGAGGGAGTAATCCGCTCGCCGCGAGCCTCCAGGCGCTGGCGGGGAGTCTTAGCAAGCGGCATTGCAAACCACAAAACAAGGTAAGTCACAAGGAACACGCTACCCAGGCCCTCGCCGAAGCCCTTCAACCAATGCAAATGGTCGGGCAACGAAATACACCAAAGGAGAACAGGAATCAGGAATATCAAACGGATCCAGGCAACGCTAATGTTATGGTAGTTGGCAATACCAGCACAAACACCGCCGAAGATACGCCCCTCGCGAGCACGATAGAGGCGGCGAGGAATAGAAGCAGTCTCAGCGGGAGCGGTCGCCCAACCGCCGGGAGCCCCGGCAACCTCGGTGTCGTCGTCGATCTCCTCGGCAGAGCCCAACTGGGCAACGATAGTGTCGACCAGAGGCCGCGAAACGATCTTTGTGTAAACCTGCTCCTCAAGGATTAACTCGGCGATACGGCCCTCGATGTCGGAGATGATCTCACCACCGTCGGGATCGTCCGAGTAATAAGACCGAAGCGAATCGAGGTACTGTTTGAGGGCGGCGTAGGCATCGTCGTCAAGAGTGAACGAGATGCCGGCTATACTGACTTTCTCAACTTTTTTCATAACGAATCAATTTAATCTGTTCCACCATCTCGTCCCAAACGTTATCCAACTGACCAAGGATATCGCGACCACGATCGGTGATCATATAGTACTTACGAGGAGGCCCCTGTGGAGACTCCTCCCAACGGTAAGACAACAGACCCTGGTTCTTCTGGCGGGCCAACAGAGGGTAAAGCGTCCCCTCGACGACGATCATATCGGCCTGCTTGAGTTCCGAAATGATCTGTGGAGCGTAACTGTCGCCGCGCGAAAGGATCGAAAGGATACAGTATTCCAAGATACCCTTACGCATCTGCGCCTTGACGTTGTCCACATTCTTGATGTTCTCTTCAGACATAGCCACTCTATTTTAAGTACTTAGGTGCGCGCGGAACAACAATCCACATAACGATGTAGACCCAGAAAGAGACACCTCCAAGGAACAGAAGCAGAACAGCAATCAGGCGGATGATACTGGGGTCGGTGTTGAAGTAATCGGCCAAACCGCCGCAAACCCCGCCGAAGACCTTATCCTCGGAAGAGCGGTAGAGTTTACGAGGTGCCTCGTCGCAAGCCCCGCCGTGGTAAGAGAAGCCGCGTTTCTGACCGCCGAAAACCTCCGGACGACCGATGACAGCCATAGCACGACGAACCATCTCCTGGTTCACAACCTGCATAGTACTCGAAATCCTTTCGTCGAACAGATCGGCGATACGAGCCTCGATGTCATCCATAGACTCACCCTCAGAATCCTTAAGTCGAGAAGAAATGTCCCGCAGGTAACGGTCCAGAATCTCATAAGCGTCCGTGTCGATGTTGTAAGCACGCCCGCCGATGTTAACATTGTAGGTCTGTTTCATACTTTGTGTTTTCGTTGTTTTTTTAGTTTGATGCTGCAAATATATAGCAAAAAATAATACTATGCAATACCTAATACTATTTTTAACAAAAAAAGCGCACTTTTTTGTGCGCTTTTTCGGGGAGTTGGTGTAGTAGCCTCTCTGTGGGCCCCTAA
Organism: Alistipes sp. UBA936; assembly: GCA_002293505.1. Taxonomy (GTDB): domain Bacteria; phylum Bacteroidota; class Bacteroidia; order Bacteroidales; family Rikenellaceae; genus UBA940. The sequence continues at coordinate 9,922 of DBDI01000009.1, forward strand.
ATTTAGCCTTTCTTGGTGGCCACGGAACGTCCGGTCGAAGCCTTCGAACCGCTGGTCTTAACCGCGCGGGGAGCAGCAGCCTTGGGCTTACTGGCAGCAGGCTTCTTAGCGGCGGCGGGTTTCTTGGCAGCCGGCTTGGTAGTCTCTTCAGCAACATCAGCCATTTCGCCTACGGTAGCATCGCCTTCGGCAGCCTTCGGAGCAGCCACCTTACCGGAGCGGCGAGTACGAGCCTTGGGAGCGCCGGAAGCGGTAACACCAGCCTTGAACGTATCGTTGAAGTCAACGAACTCAATGATGCACATATCGGCAGCATCCCCGAGGCGGAAACCAGTCTTGAGTATACGAGTGTAACCGCCGGGACGGTCGCCGATAGCGGGAGCGATCACGCGAAACAGTTCGGTCACAGCGTGTTTGTCCTTCAGGTAACTGAAAACCACGCGGCGAGAGTGGGTCGTGTCCTCCTTCGATTTGGTAACCAGAGGCTCTACGTAACTCTTCAACGCCTTGGCCTTGGCAACCGTTGTCTGGATCCTCTTGTGCAAAACCAGCGACGTAGCCATATTGGCCATCAATGCCTTACGGTGCGAACTCGTCCTGCCGAGGTGATTGAAATTCTTATTGTGTCTCATTTTTGCTTAGTCTTTATCGAGTTTATAGGGGGAAACATCCATTCCGAAGTGCAGGTTCAGCGTGGTTAAAAGGTCGTCCAATTCCGAGAGCGACTTCTTACCGAAGTTACGGAACTTCAACAGGTCGGAACGGTTGAAGCGAACCAAGTCGCCAACGGTATCCACTTCGGCAGCCTTAAGGCAGTTCAGAGCGCGAACAGAGAGATCCTGATCGGCCAGCTTGGTTTTCAACAACTGACGCATATGCAGAACATCCTCGTCGAACTCCTCGCTCGTGCCCACCTCGTCCACGTTCATTGTGATCTTCTCGTCCGAGAACAACATAAAGTGGTGGATGAGGATCTTGGCAGCCTCCTTGAGAGCCTCCTTGGGGTGGATCGAACCATCGGTGGTGATCTCCAGGCTCAGCTTCTCGTAGTCGGTACGTTGCTCGACGCGGTACTGGTCGATGGCGTACTTCACATTCACGATGGGCGAGTGCAACGAGTCGATCGCCAAACGGCCGAACTCCATCTCCTCCAGGTGGTTCTCCTCAGCCGGAACGTAACCGCGGCCTTTACCGATCGTGAGCTCAACCTGGAGCTTCGTGTCGGGAGAGAGGCGGCAGATCACCAGGTCGGGATTCAACACCTTGAAGGCAGAAAGGTAATTGGAGATGTAACCAGCCGTGAGGGCGGTCACACCGGCAACGTTCAGCGTCACGCGTTCGCTGTCGATATTTTCCGCAGTCCGGATGAAGCGTACCTTCTTCAGATTAAGGATGATGTCGATCATCCCCTCCATCACACCGGGAATCGCGGCAAATTCGTGATCTACACCCGCAATCTTCACCGTCGTAATTGCAAACCCTTCCAACGAAGAGAGCAAAATACGGCGCAAAGCATTGCCGATNNATGGTCATACCGAAACCGGGCTCCAACGGTCGGAATTCGAACTTCCCGAGCGTCGAAGTGGATTCGAGCATAATGACCTTTTCAGGCTTTTGGAATGCTAATATTGCCATAGTTATTATTTTCGTTTTAGTTGTTACTATTTCGAGTAAAGTTCGACGATCAACTGCTCCTTGATGTTCTCCGGAATATCTTCGCGGTCGGGTCTCGACAGGAACTTGCCTGACATCGCGCCACCGTCCCACTCCAACCACGAGTAACGGCTGCGACCACCCGAAAGGGCATCCACGATCACCTCGAGGCTCTTCGATTTCTCACGAACCCCGACAGTATCGCCTATTTTCAAACTATACGACGGAATATTAACAACCGCACCATTCACCGTGATGTGGCGGTGGTTCACCAACTGGCGGGCAGCCGCGCGGGTGGGTGCGATACCGAGGCGGTAAACCACGTTATCCAAACGGCATTCGAGCAACTTCAACAGGTTTTCGCCCGTGATACCACCCATTGCGGCGGCACGGTTGTAAGTAACGCTGAACTGCTTTTCGAGAATACCGTAAATAGCTTTGGCTTTCTGCTTCTCGGTCAACTGGGTTCCGTATTCCGAAACCTTTTTGCGCTTACGGTTTTGGCCGTGCATCCCGGGAGGGTAGTTCTTCTTCTCGAAGGCCTTGTCGGCCCCGAAGATCGGCTCTCCGAACTTGCGCGCAATCTTTGTCTTTGGTCCTATGTATTTTCCCATTGCTTTTTAAATTTTCTGATGACAAATCTCTTTCCACTCTAAGCCCTCAGGCCCTTGTGGCCCCTGGCCGCAATTACACGCGGCGGCGGTTAGGCGGACGGCATCCGTTGTGGGGCAGGGGAGTGACGTCGATAATCTCGACGACCTCGATCCCGGCGCCGTGGATAGTACGGATGGCCGACTCGCGACCCTGGCCCGGACCCTTGACGTACACCTTGACCTTACGAAGACCCATATCGAAAGCGACCTTGGCGCAATCCGAAGCTGCAGTCTGGGCGGCGTAGGGCGTGTTCTTCTTCGAACCACGGAAACCCATCTTACCGGCCGATGACCAACTGATAACGTCGCCATTCTCGTTCGTGATAGTCACGATGACATTGTTGAACGTCGAGTGAACGTGGGCTGCCCCTTGTGCACCGACCTTGACGACTTTCTTTTTAACTGCTGTAGTTTTTTTAGCCATAACTCTCTAACCTCGGATTATTACTTGGTAGCTTTCTTCTTGTTAGCGACTGTCTTCTTCTTACCCTTGCGAGTACGTGCGTTGTTCTTGGTGCTCTGACCGCGAAGAGGAAGACCCAGACGGTGGCGGATACCGCGATAACATCCGATGTCCATCAATCGCTTGATGTTCATCTGGACAACCGAACGGTTCTCGCCTTCGACCTTGATACCGCTGTCGGCGATGGCTCCACGGATCTTACCGATCTCGTCGTCGGACCAATCCTGAACCTTCTTGTCGTAACTTATACCAGCCGTGTCGAGCAGCTTGCGGGCAGTCGAACGACCGATACCATAGATATAGGTCAGGCCGATCTCGCCGCGTTTGTTTTTAGGTAAATCTACACCTACTATACGTGCCATATAAATCTCTTTTGTTTTTGAAGGATTAACCCTGACGCATCTTGTACTTCGGGGTTTTCTTACAGATCACATAGAGTTTGCCCTTGCGGCGAACGATCTTGCAATCCTCACTACGTTTTTTGATCGATGCTTTAACTTTCATAGTTCCTAATTATTTGTACCTGAAAGAAATACGGCCCTTGGTCAAATCATAGGGCGACATCTCCACTTTTACTTTATCCCCGGGCAGGATCTTGATGTANNATGTAGTGCATACGCATCTTGCCCGAGATGTGACCGATGATAACGTGGCCATTGTCGAGCTCGATGCGGAACATTGCGTTCGACAGAGCCTCGATTATTGTTCCATCTTTTTCGATTGCAGCTTGCTTTGCCATACAGCCTGGTCAATTGTGTTAAAATCAGTCAATACATCCGCAACCTGGGGCTTCCCATCCGCCCCTGCTCCGCGCACTGCCACGGCCCATTCGAAGTGGGCAGAGGGCAGTCGGTCGCGTGTCCGCACAGTCCAACCGTCGTTTTCGAATACAACGGCCTTCCGACCGGCATTGATCATCGGCTCGATACAAAGAACCATACCCTCCTTGAGGAGTGGTCCCCGACCCGCAGTACCGAAGTTCGGCACCTCGGGTTCTTCGTGCATCTTGCGTCCCAGACCGTGTCCGGTGAGTTCTCTCACTACGGAGAATCCATTCATCTCGGCGTGCTTCTGCACAGCGGCGGAAATATCGCCAACGCGATTTCCTGCCTTTGCCTGTGCGACACCTTTATAAAGAGCCTCTCTGGTTACATCGAGAAGGCGTTGCACCTCCTCGTTAATCTCGCCCACCGCAAACGTGTAGGCCGAGTCGCCATAAAACCCCTTTAGAATCGTNNGTGCCACAATCGACCGAAACAATGTCCCCCTCACGGAGAGCATAAGATGAAGGTATTCCGTGTACGACTCCCTCATTCACCGATGTACACAGTGTTTTGGGAAAACCCTCGTAACCTAGGAATCCGGGAACTGCTCCGTGGTCGCGAATAAACTCTTCGGCAACCCGATCCAACTCATTGGTCGTAACCCCCGGTGCGATGTGCTTGGCCACCTCGGCCAGTGCCGCACTCACCAACAGGTTATTCTCACGCAGCAGCTCTATCTCCTCCTTCGTCTTAATCCCTATCATTACATTCCACCGCGTCCTTTGATACGGCCGGTCTTCATCAGACCGTCGTAATGACGCGACAACAGATAACTTTCGATCTGTCGCAGAGTATCCAAAACCACACCGACAAGGATAAGCAGCGACGTACCCCCAAAGAAGTAAGCAAACTGCTGGTTGATACCCAATTTCGTTGCAAAGGTAGGCAAAATTGCGATGATTGCAAGGAAAATCGAGCCCGGAAGGGTGATTCGCGTCATAATGTCGTCCAGATACGAGGCGGTCTGCTTACCGGGTTTGACCCCGGGAATGAACCCACCGTTACGTTTCATATCTTCGGCCATCATAACGGGATTGACCGTGATCGCGGTGTAGAAGTAGGTAAACGCGACCACCAAAAGGAAGAACACCAGATTGTACCAGAAGCTTTCGTAAGCGAAGGCAGCGGCGAAACCGCCGTTACCCATACCGGAGAAGAGCATCGGGATAAACATCAGAGCCTGGGCGAAGATGATGGGCATAACACCCGCGGCATTGATCTTCAAGGGGATATACTGGCGAACACCCCCGTATTGTTTGTTACCAACGATTCGTTTCGCATACTGTACCGGAACCTTACGAACAGCCTGAACAAGAGCGATCGCGGCCATAAAGATGAGGTACAGAAGAACCAGCTCGACGACCAGCATCACGACACTACCGGCGCTGTTGGCACCGAAGCGGGTGGTAATCTCCGACCAGAAGGCGAAAGGCAAACGAGCGATGATACCCACCATAATGATGAGCGAAACGCCGTTACCGATACCTTTGTCGGTGATCTTTTCGCCCAACCACATAGTGAACATAGTACCGGCGATCAAGCACATAAGAGCCACAGCGGTAAACAGAGGCCCGCTCAGAACGAACGCCTCGGCGGGAATCTGTCCGTGAAGGTTGGCAAGGTAAGCCGGTCCCTGGAGGCACAACACGATGATAGTGAGGTAACGAGTCCACTGGTTCATCTTCTTGCGACCGCTTTCACCTTCTTTCTGCAACTTCTGGAAGTAAGGCCAGATGATGCCGAGCAACTGGATCACGATCGACGCCGAGATATAAGGCATAATACCCAGAGCGAACACCGATGCGTTGGAGAACGCACCGCCGGAGAAGATGTCCAACAGGGTCAACAGACCGCTACTATCCACCTGGCTACCGAGCTCGGCCAACGCCACAGGGTTGATACCCGGGATCACGACATAGCTACCGAAACGATAAACAAGAACGAGGAGGATTGTGTAGACAAGTTTCTGTCTCAACTCCTCGATCTTGAATATGTTCTTTAAGGTTTCAATGAATTTCATAACCTTTTACAATTTTATTGCTTTACCCTGCAAACCTTCGATCGCCGCCTGGGCGCTCTTCGAGAAGGCGTGAGCCGTCACGGTAAGGGCCTTGGTGAGAGTACCGTTACCGAGGATCTTCACACGGTCGTTCTTCGAGATGAAGCCGGCCTCGATGAGCGTGTCAACGGAGATCTCCTTCAGGCCGCGTTTTTCAGCCAGCGTTTCGAGCGTACCGAGGTTAATGGGTTTGAACTCCACGCGTTCGATATTCGTGAAGCCGAACTTGGGAAGGCGTCTCTGCAGAGGCATCTGACCACCCTCGAAGCCCAACTTACGCGAGTAACCCGAACGCGACTGGGCCCCCTTGTGACCGCGAGTCGAAGTACCGCCCTTACCAGAGCCTTCGCCACGACCGATCCGACGTTCCCTGTGGGTCGCCCCTTTTGCGGGTTTTAAGTTATTGAGTTCCATAATCTTTTAGTCTTCTTTTACGGTTTTCGGTTTAGCCGGAGCCTTGGGGGCTGCGGGCTTCTTAGCGGCGGTCGCCTTGGGGGCCGGAGCTTTTGCGGCAGTTGCCGTTTTGGGTTTCGGAGCCATCTTGGGCTTTTCAACCGTGGGAGCGTCAGCCTTTGAAGCGGCCTCGACCTTAGGGGCTTCGGCTTTGGGAGCCGGAGCAACTTTGGGTTTCGCAGGAGCGTCGGGTGCAGCCTCTACTTTAACGAGGTGCTTCACCTTCTCGACCATACCGAGGATCACGGGCGAAGCTTCGTGAACCACCGTGCGGCCCATCTTACGGATACCCAATGCGTCGAGGTTCTTCTTCTGACGTGCAGTGCTACCTATGCGGCTAACCACCTGAGTAATTTTAATCTTTCCCATTTCTCAAACTTTCATTTAGCCGTTAAACACTTTACTCATCGAGATACCGCGAGCCTGAGCCACCGAGTAAGCGTCCCTCAGTTCGAGCAGAGCACCGATCGTCGCCTTCACAAGGTTGTGAGGGTTGGACGAGCCCTTACTCTTAGCCAACACGTTCTTAACACCGGCGCTCTCCAAAACGGCGCGCATAGCACCACCGGCGATGATACCGGTACCGGGAGCCGCCGGGCGAATCATAACGAGCGACCCAGAGTAGCGCATCTCCTGTTTGTGAGGGATCGTACCGTGCAACACGGGAATCTTAACCAGATTCTTCTTGGCATCCTCGACGCCTTTGGCGATAGCCGACGTAACTTCGGAAGCCTTACCGAGGCCATAACCCACAACGCCGTTCTCATTACCGACGACAACGATGGCCGAAAAGGAGAAGGTGCGACCACCCTTGGTTACCTTGGTAACCCTCTGGATGCTCACCAACCGGTCTTTCAGTTCCAGGTCGCTGGTTCTTACTTTCTGTATATTACTGTTTGCCATATTCTCTTTACCTCCCCGGAATTAGAATTTAAGACCGCCCTCGCGAGCTGCGTCGGCCAATGTTTTCACTCTGCCGTGATACAGGTAACCGTTACGGTCAAAAGCCACGGAGGAGATACCCTTTTCAGAAGCGCGTTTGGCGGCCAACTTACCGACCATTGCAGCGACCTCCTGAGGAGTTTTACCCTTGGCTGCTTCCACGATCTCCTTGTCCAGCGAGGAAGCGGCGGCGAGGGTCACCCCGGCAACGTCGTCCACAAACTGAGCGTAGATCTGCTTGTTACTCCTGTATACGGTCATACGGGGCTGAGAGGCGGTTCCGGAAACCACCTTACGGATGCGCATCTTGATGCGGGCCCTTCTTTCTATCTTTGTCAATGCCATAATTTCAGCTTTTTAACTATTTACCCGCAGATTTACCCGCCTTGCGACGCAACTGTTCGCCGACAAACTTGATACCCTTACCCTTGTAAGGCTCAGGCTTACGCAGAGAGCGGATCTTAGCCGCAACCTGGCCGATAAGCTGTTTGTCGATACTCTTCAGAGTAACGATGGGGTTCGACTTACGGTCGGTGACGGCTTCGGCCTTCACCTCGTCGGGCAACATAATCCATATATCGTGAGAGTAACCCAAGCTCAACTGGAGAACGTTCCCCTGAACTTCGGCCTTGAAGCCCACACCGACGAGTTCCTGTTTGATCTCGTAGCCTTTACTTACGCCAACAACCATATTGTTGATCAACGCGCGATACAACCCGTGCATGGAGCGGTGGCGAGGCTGGTCGGTAGGACGCGTAACCGTCAGGACGCCGTCTTCAACTTTGACGGTGATGTCCCGATCGACGGCCTGCGAAAGCTGTCCGAGAGGCCCTTTCACACTAACCACATTATCCTTCGAGACCTCTGCGGTCACGCCGGCGGGCAGGTTTACAGGTAATTTACCAATTCTTGACATTTCTTTTTCTTCGTTTGTTTAGTAGATGTAACACAAAACCTCACCGCCGACATTCTCCTGCCGGGCGGCCTTATCGGTCATCACGCCTTTGGAGGTCGAAACGATAGCGATACCCAAGCCGTTCATCACGCGAGGCATCTCATCGACGCTGGCGTAACGACGCAAACCGGGACGGCTGACTCGTTTGAGTTCCTTGATAGCGGGAACTTTTGTCTGAGGGTGGTACTTGAGGGCGATCTTAATGGAAGGGTGCCCTTTTTCGTCCTGCTCGAACTTGTAAGCAAGAATATAACCCTGATCGAAAAGGATCTTGGTTATTTCCTGT
>DBDI01000015.1 GCA_002293505.1 Alistipes sp. UBA936
CCCGCCGCACCAGCCGACCCGGTGATGACCACCCTCCACCCGACCTCGCCGCGTGAGGCCACCACGAACGAAACCGCATCGCCCGGTCGGACGGAGATCTCGGAGTTTGAAACCACCCCACCGAGCTTCATAGTCGCCACGGCCCGGCCCGTCACCGAGTCCTCGTAGACATACACGAACACAGGACGTCCGACCACCACGCCCCCCTGCTGGTTGCGGTTCGGCAGGAACAAGTGCTTGGCCATCAAGCCCCAATCGAGGAACGCCCCGTGGTCGGTGCGGTCGACGACCTTCAGCGCCGCGAACCCTCCCACGGTCACCAACGGGGTCTCGGTCGTGGCAACCAGCCGATCTTCCGAATCGTGGTAGACGAACACACGCTTCTCGTCGCCCGGCTTGTCGGCCATCGACACGAACCGGTTGGGCAACAAAACCTCCGCGGCCCCATCCTCGAGGCCCGCAGCTTCGGTCAAATAAAGTCCCGGCGTTGCGATTCGCCCTACTCGCAAATTGTGGTACCGTCCTGCTGAAATCATTTTGCAAATGTACGGTTTTTTTACTACTTTTGTGCTCCTTCCTATGTCGCTGACCATCGTTCTCATACTTCTCGGCTCGGGCCTGCTGGTGGGTTTCATCAACACTCTGGCGGGTGGTGGTAGCGCCATTTCGCTCACTATCTTTATGGCCCTCGGGCTGCCTGTCCAGATGGCCAACGGTACGAACCGTGTGGCGATCCTGATGCAAAACCTGTCGTCCACAGCTACTTTCACCCGCAAACGGATGATCGACTGGGGGGAGGGACTGCGGCTCGGGGTGCCGACCATTGCCGGGACGATCCTCGGGGCCCAGATAGCCGCAACGATCTCCGCCGCGGTATTTCAGGTCTGTCTCGCTGTGGTGATGGTTTTGGTGTTGATTTTTACGGTTTTCGGCGGGAAGTTGCACAAGCGCCCCGGGGGGGAGGTGCGGCGTATCGGGTTGTTGCACTACATTGCTTTTGCGGCCGTTGGGGTTTATAGCGGCTACATCTTCGTCGGCACGGGGTACATTATTCTTATGTGTACGATGGGGCTGCTGGGGATGAACATTGTTCGCAGTAACGTGCTAAAGAACTTCGTAATCCTGCTTGCGATCCCGTTCTCGCTGGCTGTTTTCGTCTGGAACGGCGACGTGAGTTGGGGTTTCGGGCTCGTCCACGGGGTTGGCAATATGATCGGGGCTTTCCTTGCGTCGCATTACGCGATCGGTTGGGGGACGAGGTTCCTTCGTTGGTTCGTCGTGGTTGTGGTTCTGTTCTGCCTGGCCGATGTTGTTGGCCTGATCTCGATCCGCGAGGCGGTGCTGGGGCTTATCGGGTAAAAATTGTCAGAGTCAGTCTCTGGTTTTTAGGCGGTATTTGCAGTTGATGTGTAGATAGCTGAATATTAAAAATAAAATCACGATTCCCAGTAAAGCTACCCAGATCACTACCCAGTGGTTTTGAAAACTTTTCTCTTCAGGAAGGAACATTGCTCCTCCGAAAATAAGCGCCAAAAGAACACCGCCTAATCCAAGTAGGATACTGATTTTCCCTGCCTTTTCGCCCTGGTCCAGAGCCTGTCGGGTAAGCCCTATTTGGCGCTGAATCTGCTGACTTACTCGGTTCTGATTTCTGAACTTGATATTTTCGATATAACGGATCGAATTACGGATGTTAAGAATCCCTTGTCGACACTCCGTCTTAAACGAAGTCAGCGGAGAAGGAACGGTGGGGTGAAATGAACCGTTATATTTGGAACAGAGCAGTGTTTTACAGTAGGTGTATTCTATGAGAGCATTCTCGCACAATTTGTTGACTTCCAGACATAGATCGGGAATATATTTATCCCACTGATTATTGATTGCCGTTTGGATAATCTTCTTGTTTTTCGAGGACAGTTTCGGATGTTGTTTGAGATAATTCTCAAACAACTTTATTTTTTCTTCACTGTTTTGTGCCAGATAGTTCAGGTGCGAGATGTCTTCTGCATAATCTTTGAAAATTTCACAATAGTCGGTTAGATAACTTGTTAGAAACTGATTGTCGATAGCATTAAGAGGTAGCGGAGTGTCTGTCACCACTGCCCACAGTGCGGCATCTCTGGTCTTTTCTCCCCGATTCGCTTCGTGCTCGTGGTAAAAATCCTTGGCTAGATGATATACATCGCGACGCAAAACAGTCTTGAATTTATCGTAGAGCCCCACAGGGATCGGATCGGTATCAAATCGATACTGAACAAACCCGTTCCGACGATTCGAAGTCTTCTCTAAAACAACCGTGAATGGAGTTGAAGCCGACTTCGAATCAAATTCCGATGTCACTATAAGATTTTCGCTGGCGTCGCGGACTATATGCAACGTATACGTTATACCTCTGTCTGAAATAACCCGTGAGAGGCGGTGGCCTTCAAGGTAAAAACATTCCAATTCCTTATGGTATATGGTGGGATACCAAAAGGTACAATATTTATGAGCCATAAGAAAAAAGGCGGTTACGCTATGCCGTAGCGAACAAGAAGGTCATCGAGCTCTCGCTCTTTATCAAGGAATTTTCTGTATGCTTTAATTTGGGACTCCCCAAAATCCGTGATCTGCCACCGTTCGTTCCAGTTCCCGTCCATACCGGCTTGAACGTATCCAATGCGGCAGAACTCTTCGAACAGTTTTGGGGTAATTTCAGATTCAATATCGCTTTTCGTGCCATCTTTATGATTACTAAGGTACTCGTAAGCCTCCACGCGCTTCTTGAGCGCGTGATTCTGGATGTTGTCTAAGCGTATCATAATCTTTATTACTTTTATCGGTTTCCACCGCTAATCATCAAATTCCCTGCCAAAAACTTGGCCAGCTGGGGAATTGCCATAACAGCACCTATGGCGGCAAAGATAATAAACTTCTAATGAAAAACCAAATTTTTAACTACTTTTCTTGCTTAAGATTCCTGAAAACTCCCGCTCCGACAGACGAACCACGGATTCAGCAGCGACTCCTTGTTGTATGCGAATTTTTCCAGCTCCGGTAGCGATGATGTCGTGCCGCCCGTCTCTGATAGTATGACTTCTCCCGCGGCGGTGTCCCATTCGTAGGTCGGCGAGGCGCGAACGTAACAATCCACGGCCCCCTCGGCCAGCAACCCGAACTTATACGACGAGCCCTGCTCTATCACGACCGCTCCCGGGAATCGGGCCTGAATCTCGGCAACATAAGCGGTGGTTTCGGGCGACGGGTGCGACCGCGAAACGGCGATTCGCAACGGCGACCCGACCTCGGTAGACAGTGGCAAACGCGAAGCCCCCTCGAAGACATCCCTCCACGAAAGCCCTCCGGCCGCGGCATCGGGCGCAACCCCCGAGCGGACGAATGAGCCGTGGCCCTTTTCACACACATAGATCTTTTGCAGCACAGGCACGAAGATGATCCCAACCACGGGCCTGTGGTCGACCATCAGCGCGATGTTAACCGTGAATTCGCCCGTGCCTTTGATGTACTCGCGCGTGCCATCCAGCGGATCCACCAGCCAGAACATCTCCCAGTCCCGCCGCTCGTCGAACCTCATCTCGCGCCCCTCCTCGCTCAGTACCGGCACCCTCATAGGCCCCAGCCACTCGCGGATCGCACGATGGGCTGCCCGATCGGCTTCGGTTATGGGGCTCAGGTCGCGCTTCAGGTCCACGTCCAGCGCCTTGTCTCGTCGGCCGTAGTGTTCCATAATCGCCGCTCCGCCCCTCAACGCAGCCTCGTATGCCCTCGGAATCAGCAACTCTCGCTGGGCCCCGGTCAGGTATTTTCCATCTTCCATATCCCCAAAAATAGAAAAAATTTTGCACATACCAAAATTTGTCTTACATTTGCACCCCAATTGTGTATCAACACTATGTATGTAATCGTAGAAATAGCAGGACAACAGTTTAAGGCTGAGAAGGGAAGGAAGCTCTATGTAAACCGTCTGGAGGGTGCCGAAGGCGCCCCCGTGAGCTTCGACCGGGTACTGCTGACAGACAACGACGGTCAGGTTAAGGTGGGCGCACCTGTGGTTCAAGGCGCTCGCGTGGAGGCTAAAATCCTCAAACACCTCAAGGATGACAAAGTCCTTGTATTCAAGAAGAAACGCCGCAAAGGCTACCAAAAACTCAACGGCCACAGACAATGTCTGACACAGGTCGAGATCGTTAACTTAGTCGCGTAAGGAGGAAGAGAGAATGGCACACAAAAAAGGAGTCGGCTCGTCCAAGAACGGCCGCGAAAGCGAAAGCAAACGCCTCGGTGTCAAACTGTTCGGTGGACAGTTCGCCAAGGCCGGTAACATCATAGTCCGCCAACGTGGTACCGTCCACAACCCGGGCGAAAACGTCGGAATGGGCCGCGACCACACTCTGTTCGCACTGGTCGACGGAACAGTCGGATTCGTCAAAAAATCAGCCGGCAAATCCTACGTCAGCGTATCCCCTCTCGCGGAGTAAGGGGCTGAACGAGGGGCGCACACCTAACGCCGCGATGTGTAACCCGGACTAGGGCTGCGCAACGTGGCGTTTTTTTTGAAACTATTCGTTTATGGAATTGAAAGAAATTTTGGCCGTCGCCGGACAACCCGGACTGTGGCGGTTCGTTGCCCAGGGTACCCGCGGAGTGATCGTCGAGAGCCTCACTGAGGGTCGCCGTATGGTCGTTCCCGCCAACGCCCGCGTAAGCGGTATGACAGACATCACCGTATTCACCACCGGCGAGGATCGCCCTCTGAGTGAGATATTTGCGGCTCTTTTCGCTGCTCTCGACGGCGCACCTTCCGTCGGCCACAAGGAGCCCGAGTCTGCTATCACTGCCGCCTTCGCTGCCGCTGTTCCCGACTACGACCCCGACCGCGTCCACACCTCCGATATGCGCAAAATCATCCAGTGGTACAACCTGCTGGTCGCCGCCGGGTATAACCCCGCCGAGTAGTTTTTGTGTGAAAAACCGCGCTCGGGCGTGGCTTTTTAGAAAACTTTTTATATTTTTGTACCAGTTTTAAGAGTAACAATTTTTTGCTCGACTAACGAACTTGAGACCGTCTTTTCGAAGACGGGTTTGAACCTCGGGAAAAGATTGCGAACTCGAAGTACGTTATAGTATTCTGCTATAACGGCTTCGGGCGTAGTACAATCTTTCGAGGTGAGGTTCTCAAGACCTGTTAGTCGGAGATTTGGTGACTGCGCCTTTTTTTATTCCTCAGGCTTTTGTTTTTTTGGCGCAGTCACCGCTGCTCCCCCCGAGGGGATTCCGAGGACGCCGCCTGATGTGGAATGGTTATGATTAAATTTGAGTACACCGTCAGGTCCCGTCGGAACAGGTAGCCACAAAAATCCCCTCGGTTTTTTATTTCCGCAGGCTGCCCGCAGCGGTGCCGAGCCCCTTAGCCAAGCAGGAAACTCAAATCTCCACCGGGCTCGACCTCGCGCGGAGCATCGCCGTGGCGGAAAATCCGCATCGGGCGCTGGCCGACCAAAGTGAGCGAGATCCCCGCCTCCGCGCCCGTCGCACTCTCCACCTTTAGCAAACACCCCTCCCTCAGGCCCGCGACCCGCACTCCCGGGTTGGCGGCCAGAAACTCCTCGATTCGTTGTTCGCGCGTTTCGCCCGCGTGGCCGTCCGGATGGGCGTCCAAGTAGTGCGGGTTGATCTGGAACGGCACCAGCCCCGCCGCCGCAAAGGACGAAGGTTCGACGATGGGCATGTCGTTGGTTGTACAGATACTCGGGCAGGTCACGTTGCTCCCTGCNNACCCCGCCGCCCGCCGAGCCGCCGCCCAACACAGCCTTCCGTATCGCCTCCACCAGCCCCTGTTCCTGCATCCGCGCCAGTAAGGCAAATGTGTTTCCTCCGCCGACCATCACTGCGTCCGCCGCCTTCACAGCCGCCGCTGGATCGGCCTCCCTGTGCACTCCGCGAATCTCCAGCCCCAGACCATCGAGCGCTCGTTGCACTCGCGCCTCATACTCATCGTAGCTGAACGTCACCGCTGCGTAGGGTACAAACGCCACACGCCGAACCGGCCTGCTCGCCGCCGAAGCCGCGCTCGCCAAAAATTCACGAATGTGTTCTTTCGGCCACCCCAGATATGGTTGGCCAGGGGTTGTCGAATTGGAAATCAAAAGCAGTCTCATCTCTGTATGTCTTTTTCGATGGTTTTCGGAAAGTGTTCGTGCTCCAGGGCGTGGATCCTTGCGGCGAGCGTTTCGGGTGTGTCGTCGGGCAGCACCGGGCAGGTGAACTGCGCAAGTATGTCGCCCTCGTCGTAGCGCTCGTTCACCCGATGGATCGTGATGCCACTCTGCCGCTCGCCCGCCGCCAGAACCGCTTCGTGAACTCGCGCCCCATACATCCCGCGCCCGCCGTAAGCTGGCAGCAGCGACGGATGGATATTGACGATCCGCCCGCCGTAGGCCTCCAGAATAGGGGCCGGAACCAACCGCAGGAAACCCGCCAACACCAGATAATCGACCCCCGCGGCCCGCAAAGCAGCCAACGGCGCCTCCCCTTCGGCGAACTCTGTCCGTGAGAAAACGGCCGTCGGAACCCCCAGCCTCTCCGCCCGCTGCAATGCTCCCGCCGCGGGGTTGTCCGAGGCGAGTAAAACCACCCTTCCGACGTTCGAGTCTGCGAAATGGGCGATGATCTTCTCGGCGTTAGTGCCTGATCCCGAAGCGAATATTCCGATGTTCGTCATAGTCTGAAATGCAAAAAGTGGGTTTGAATTGCCAAAAGTAATAAAAATGTGTTAT
>DBDI01000014.1:0-115166 GCA_002293505.1 Alistipes sp. UBA936
CCTGCATCACCGCCTCGAACAGCGTCACCTCGAACCGCCACGGAAAGCGCCCAAGCTCCTGCACAAAGTCGCGCCAACCCGCCGCACCAGGCGACGAAACCACCGCAACCCTCTGAATCACATCCGCAAACTCCACCTCGCGGTTCATATCCCACACTCCGTCGGCCTTTAACTGTGCGATGGCTTGTTGGCGCGCCCGCTCCCGGTCGCCGAGGGTGTACGACGGGTCTATGTCGGTGATCACGAGCGAGAGGCCGTACAGTTCGTGGTACGAAACCGTCACCTTCAGCAGCACCCTCATCCCGGGGGCGAGTTCGTCGCCCGTGATGCCGCGAAAATAAGCTCCCAACGACGCCCAAGTCCCACGCCACGCCACCGCCCGAACCGAAGCTTTGGGGATGGAGTTGTCACCTTTTTCGACCAGTTCGAAGTAGCAATGCCCCGAGCCTGCATTCACCCGCACATCGGCCACCTCGGCCGCCACCCACACAGGCATCGGGAACGCCGCCTCCAATGCGTGGGCTACCTGCGCCTGCAACTCGCTCAAAGATATGTGGCCCGTCTTCACGAGGCACAAATTTAGGAAAATTTTCATTAACTTTGCCGCTCGGAATATTATGGCAGAAAACATTATACTGACGCGCCTCGACGGGCTGCGTGCGAAGTACGACGAGCTCGAAAGGCAGATGACCGCCCCCGACGCGATGAGCGATATGAAGCGATTCGTCGCTCTGAACAAGGAGTACAAGGAGCTCGGGCCCATCATCGAGGCCAGCGAACGCTACCGCACAGCGACGGGCAATCTGGCCACCGCGCGCGACGTGATGGCCAACGAGAAGGACGAGGAGTTCCGCGAAATGGCCCGCGAGGAGATCGCCGCGCTGGAGCCCGAACTCGAACGGCTGGAAGAGGAG
Organism: Alistipes sp. UBA936; assembly: GCA_002293505.1. Lineage (GTDB taxonomy): Bacteria > Bacteroidota > Bacteroidia > Bacteroidales > Rikenellaceae > UBA940. The sequence continues at coordinate 915 of DBDI01000014.1, forward strand.
ATCAAACTGCTGCTCATCCCCAAGGATCGGCAGGACGAGAAAAACGCGATCCTCGAAATTCGCGGCGGCACGGGTGGCGACGAAGCGGCGATCTTTGCCGGCGACCTCTACCGGATGTACACCCACTATATAGAAAATCGCGGCTGGAAGTACGAGGTAAACTCCATCAGCGAAGGCTCGTCGGGCGGCTACAAGGAGGTGGTGCTTAAGGTAATAGGCTCCGGGGTTTACGGCGTGTTGAAATACGAGTCCGGCGTCCACCGAGTGCAGCGCGTTCCCCAAACCGAGACCCAGGGGCGGGTGCACACCTCGGCGGCTTCCGTGGCGGTGCTTCCGGAGGCGGAGGAGTTCGACATCGACCTGAATATGAACGATATCCGCAAGGATACTTTTTGTTCTTCCGGGCCTGGAGGGCAGTCGGTTAATACGACCTATTCGGCGATCCGGCTGACCCACATCCCGACGGGCATCGTCGTGCAGTGTCAAGACCAGAAGTCGCAACTCAAGAACTTCGACAAGGCATTGGAAGAGCTACGGACGCGAATCTTCAACCTCGAATATCAGAAATATCTGGACGAGATCGCGGGCAAGCGCAAGACGATGGTCAGCACGGGCGACCGCAGCGCCAAGATCCGAACCTACAACTACCCACAGGGCCGAATCACCGACCACCGGATCGGCTACACGATCTACAACCTCGGCCCGTTTATGGATGGCGACATTCAGGATATGCTGGATCAGTTGGTCGTGGCCGAAAACGCCGAACGCCTAAAAGAAGCATCACTATGACACGGGAACAACTTTTCGAACAAATCAAGGCCAAGCGCAGCTTTCTGTGTGTGGGGTTGGATACGGATTTTCTTAAAATTCCCCCCTGCATTCACGCTCAATATTCGGGAGATGAAGCGATATTCGAATTTAATAGGGCGATCATAGATGCTACGTCCCCCTATGCCGTAGCGTATAAACCAAATTTGGCATTTTACGAGGCTTATGCTTCTTCAGGAATTCACGCTCTTCACGAGACTTGCAAATATATTAGTAGCAGGTATCCCGATATATTTTTGATAGCGGATGCTAAGCGAGGCGATATAGGCAATACCTCTGATTTATACGCCAAAGCATTTTTGGATATAAATAGCATGGTGTTCGACGCGGTGACCCTCGCTCCTTATATGGGCCGCGACACGGTCGAGCCGTTCCTGAAATACAAGGACAAATGGGCGGTGATCCTTGCGCTCACCTCCAATCCAAGCGCCGACGACTTCGAAACCCTGCCGCTTGCGAATGGCAAACAGCTTTGGCAACAAGTGCTGGAGACCGCAAAAGGCTGGGGGTGCGAGCCGCACGGGCAGTCTGCGGGCTCAACTAACGAAGATCGCGTGATGTTCGTCGTTGGGGCCACCCGCGCCGAGACGCTTGCCGAGGTTCGCCGGATCGTTCCCGACCACTTTCTGTTGGTTCCCGGCGTCGGGGCCCAGGGCGGTAGCCTCGCCGAGGTCGCAAAGCACGGTATGAACTCCACGTGCGGTCTGCTTGTCAACTCTTCTCGCGGGATTATCTACGCCTCTGACGGCCCCGACTTCGCCGTAGCCGCAGCCGCCGAGGCTCGCAAACTCCGCGACCAGATGGCCGACCTGCTGGACAAATATCTTTGAACTCCGCGCCGTCTTACCCTTCCGTAGGCGGGACAAAATGCTCTATTCGTTGCTTGATGGCCTCACCTGCCTCGCGCTTTACCCACGCCCAGCGCACAACGACCCCGACGAGCAGCACAACAATCAGCGCCAACATCCACTTCTCCTGCACGGAGCGCTCGCGTAACCACTTCAACATCGCACCGAACCTCAGACTTTGAAAGGAAATTTCACACCCGCCAACTCTTCGTTCGCTCGCTCGATCTTCGTCGCCAGACCCGACTTGAACGCCTCCAGCCGCCCACGCAATGCCGCGTCGCCAACCGCAAGTATCTGACACGCAAAGATGGCTGCGTTCTGGGCTCCGTCCAGCGCCATCGTTGCGACCGGAATCCCCGCCGGCATCTGTACGATCGACAACAGCGAGTCCACCCCACCCACCGAATTGGCCGAGCGGATCGGCACCCCGATGACGGGTAAAATCGTAGACGCGGCGATCACTCCCGGCAGATGTGCAGCACCGCCCGCGGCCGCAATGATGACCTCTATTCCGCGGCCGGCCGCACCCGACGCAAACTTCTCTACCCTTGCCGGAGTACGATGTGCCGACAGTGCGTTCATCTCGTAGGGCACTTCCACTGAGTCCAAAAATTTTGCCGCGGCCTCCATCACGCCCAGGTCCGACGTGCTGCCCATAATTATACTTACTCTCGGTGTCATAAATTTTTACTATTTTTGCTCCGCAAAGTTATGAAAAAAACGGTAAAACTCCACGATCGCACTTTCGAGGTGATGATCCCCGCCGCCGAGATCGACTCGGCGATCGACCGCGTGGCTGAGCGCATCAACGCCGACTACGCCGAGCGTGTAGCAGATGGCCAGTCGCCTCTGTTTCTGGGCGTTCTCAACGGCGCATTTATGTTTATGAGCGAGCTCGTCAAGAAGGTCGACTTCCCCTGCGAGCTGTCGTTCATCAAACTGGCGTCGTATTGCGGCACCTCCACTTCCGGACAGGTGACCGAACTGATAGGCTTGCGTAACAACATCGAGGGTCGTCACCTGATTATCGTCGAGGACATCGTCGACACGGGCGAGAGTATGGAGCACCTGTTGCGCTCGCTGGAGGGGCACCGACCGGCCAGCGTGGAGATTGTGACTTTGTTCTTCAAACCGGCCTCGTTCCGTAAGTCGTTCCCGGTGAAGTACCGCGCGATGGATATCGGTAGCGAGTTTATCGTAGGCTTCGGGCTGGATTACAATGAGTTGGGTCGTAACTTCAAAGATATCTATGTCGTTACCGATAATTGAGGAGTTCTACACCCTGCAGGGCGAGGGAGCACAGACCGGTCGGGCGGCATACTTCGTTCGGCTGGGCGGTTGCGACGTCGGTTGCAGTTGGTGCGATGCTCCCGAGACCTGGAACCCCCGCGTCCATCCTCCTGTTGCGATTGCCGAGGTTGTTCGCCGCGCTGCCGCCCTGCCTGCTCGAGCTGTGGTGGTTACGGGTGGCGAGCCGTTGATGTACCCGCTCGACGAACTGTGCTCCGGGCTGCACGCCGCCGGGGTCGAAACATTCCTCGAGACCTCTGGGTCGCACCCCTTCAGCGGTTCGTTCGACTGGGTGTGCCTTTCGCCCAAACGCCGCCGTCCTCCTTTAGACGAAGCTTGGGGCCGGGCCGATGAACTGAAGGTAATCGTCGAGGGGCCCGAGGATCTGTGCTGGGCGGAGGGGTGCGCGAACAAAACACCCCAGGCGCAGCTGTTCCTCCAGCCCGAATGGAGTCGTCGCGACGAGGCTATGCCTCTCGTGATAGAGTATATAAAGCAGAATCCGCGCTGGCGCATTTCGCTCCAGTCGCACAAATATATGCGCATCCCGTGAGAGTCGCTGCACTGGTCGTATTGCTCATTTTGGCGGTTTTGTTGGGCCGCGACGTGCTGGTTTCGCTCAGCGTGCGGGCCGACATTCGCCGTTTGGAGGAGCGCCGCGAGAGTCTCCAGGCTGGTATTGCTGCGGACAGCGTGTTGTTGGAGCGACTGAATGACCCCGCGTTCCTCGAACGGTTTGCTCGCGAGAACTACCTGATGCGGCGCGAGGGTGAAGATGTTTACGTTTTAGAAGATTAGTATAGAAAAAGTATGGCAGACGAAAAGATAATTTTTTCGATGGTCGGGGTTAGCAAGGTTCTCCCCAGTAACAAAAAGATCCTGAGCGACATCTATCTGTCGTTCTTCTACGGTGCCAAGATCGGCATCATCGGNNAAATCGACCCTGATGAAAATCATCGCGGGTCTTGACAAAAGCTTCGTGGGGGAGGTTGTCTTCTCTCCGGGCTACTCGGTCGGTTACCTCGAACAGGAGCCGCAACTGGACGACACCAAGACCGTTCGCGAGGTTGTCGAGGAGGGTTGCGCGGCGACGGTAGCCCTGCTCAAAGAGTACGAGGAGGTGAACGCGAAGTTTATGGAGCCTATGGATGACGACCAGATGACGAAGCTCATCGAGCGCCAGGGCGAACTCACCGAGGCTATCGACGCTGCGAACGGTTGGGAATTGGATGCCGTTTTGGAGCGCGCTATGGACGCGTTGAGGTGTCCCGATGGTGATACTCCGGTGAAGGTGCTGTCGGGAGGTGAACGCCGCCGCGTTGCTCTGTGCCGGTTGTTGTTGCAGGAGCCCGACGTGTTGTTGCTCGACGAGCCGACCAACNNGACTGGCTCGAACAGCACCTCCAGCAATACAAGGGTACGGTCATCGCCGTGACCCACGACCGTTACTTTCTCGACAACGTTGCGGGCTGGATCCTGGAGCTCGACCGCGGCGAGGGTATCCCTTGGAAGGGTAATTATTCCGAATGGCTCGATCAGAAATCCAAGCGCCTCGCGATGGAGGAGAAACAGGAATCCAAGCGCCGTAAGACCCTCGAACGCGAGCTCGAATGGGTTCGTATGAGCCCCAAGGCCCGCCACGCGAAATCCAAAGCCCGCCTCGGCGCCTACGACAAGATGCTCAACGAGGATGGCCGCGAAAAGGAGGAGAAACTTGAAATTTTCATCCCGAACGGGCCCCGTCTGGGTAACGTTGTTATCGAGGCGCAGGGGGTGGCAAAGTCGTTCGGCGACCGAGAGTTGTATTCGGGGTTGGAGTTTTCGCTTCCGCCAGCCGGTATCGTCGGCGTGATCGGCCCTAACGGAACCGGCAAGACGACCCTGTTTCGGATGATTATGGGTCTGGAGCCGCCGACGAGCGGCACATTTAAAGTCGGCGAGACGGTCAAACTGGCCTACATCGACCAGCAGCACAAATCCATCGAGGCGGACAAAAGCGTCTACGAGGTAATTTCAGCCAACTCCGAGCACGTCCAATTGGGCAACCGCTCCGTTCCCGCCCGCGCTTACGTATCGCGGTTCAACTTTTCCGGCTCCGATCAGGAGAAAAAATGCGGCATCCTCTCCGGCGGCGAGCGCAACCGCTTGCATCTGGCGCTGGCTTTGAAGGAAGAGGGCAACGTTTTGCTGCTCGACGAACCGACCAACGACATCGACGTCAACACGTTGCGCGCGCTGGAGGAGGGGCTCGAAAACTTTGCCGGTTGCGCCGTCGTCATCTCGCACGACCGCTGGTTCCTAGACCGTATCGCCACTCACATTTTGTCCTTCGAGGGCGACGGGCGGGTGGTCTTCTTCGAGGGCAGCTACTCCGAGTACGAGGAGCACAAACGCGCTCAGGGCATCGACCCCACCAAGCGCACAAAATACAGAAAGTTAGTCGAATAGTCGGAACGCCGACAGCGTTTAAAAAGATACATACCAATGAGCCAAAAGCCTTCAATACCCAAGGGGACGCGCGATTTTTCGCCCGCCGAAACTGCCCGGCGCAACTATATTTTCGACACTTGCCGCCGTGTTTTTCGCCTGTTCGGCTACTCGCCCATCGAGACTCCCGCGATGGAGAATTTGTCCACACTGTTAGGTAAATACGGCGAGGAGGGCGACAAACTGTTGTTCCGCATCCAGAACTCCGGCGAGCAGGCGTCCGCTCCTCCCGAAAAGGGCCTGCGTTACGACCTCACCGTTCCTTTCGCTCGTTATGTTGTTCAACACCAAAACGATATCGCATTCCCGTTCAAACGCTTCCAGATCCAGCCTGTTTGGCGCGCCGATCGGCCTCAGAAGGGTCGTTATCGCGAGTTTTTCCAGTGCGACGTCGACGTGATCGGTTCCCGCAGCCTTGTTAACGAGCTTGAACTCATCCAGATAGTCGCCGAGGTTTTCGGCCACCTCGGCGTCGCCGTCACCCTCAAGCTCAACAATCGTAAGATTCTTGCCGGTATCGCCGAGTCGATCGGCCATCCCGACAGTCTTGTGGACATCACGGTCGCGATCGACAAACTGGACAAGATCGGCCTGGAGGCTGTCAAATCGGAGCTCGCCGAGCGCGGCATAGACACCGACGCAATCGCCCGCCTCGAACCGATTCTTGCCCTGAGCGGCACCAATTCCGCGAAGCTCGACTCGCTCGCTGCGACGCTCTCCGACTCCGAAATCGGCCTGGCCGGGATCGCCGAGATGCGCGAGATTTTCGGCCTCGTCGATGCGCTCGAAATCCCGCTTCACATCGAGCTCGACCTGTCGCTGGCCCGCGGCCTGAATTACTACACAGGTACGATTTTCGAGGTTAAGGCTCGCGACTGGTCAATCGGAAGTATCTGTGGCGGTGGGCGTTACGACGATCTGACAGGTATTTTCGGTATGCCCGGCGTTTCGGGGGTAGGTATCTCGTTCGGGGCCGACCGGATATTCGACGTTATGGAGGGTCTCGACCTGTTTCCCGCTGAGGCTGTGGCTGGTACGCGCGTGCTTTTTCTGAATTTCGGCGGCGAGGAGCAGGCGGCTTCTCTGCGCCTTCTCGCCCGCCTGCGCGAAAAGGGTATTCCAGCTGAGATCTACCCCGAGGCGGCTAAAATGAAGCGCCAGATGGAGTGGGCCAACCGCCGTTCGATCCCATTCGTGGTTATCCTTGGTGCCGACGAGCTGGCCGCCGGAACTGTCACCCTTAAGAATATGCAAACAGGTGAACAGCAGCAGCTTCCCGCCGCCAGTCTGCCCGAAATGCTAACAACAAAATGACCTCTTTCGCCCATCCCGCCTGGCTTTGGCTCATCGCGCTCGTGGCGCCGATGACGGGGTGGTATATATATAAAGTGCGTACCGCGGCCTCGATCACCGTCTCCACGACCGACACCTTCGTCCGCCGCCCTGAAACTGCCCCCCGAGCCCGCCCACGGCCTACCATTCGCACCTACCTCCGACACCTCCCCTTCGCTCTCTCCTGCGTTGCTATCGTGCTGTCTGCCATCGCTCTGGCTCGGCCTCAGAGTTCCGAGACCGGTTCGTCGTCCACCACTCGCGGTATCGACATCGTTCTGGCGCTCGACATCTCCAGTAGTATGCTCGCCCGCGACTTCTCGCCCGACCGTATTGCTGTGGCTAAAGACGTGGCTGCCAGCTTTATTAACGACCGCCCGGGTGACCGTATCGGCCTCGTTGTTTTTGCTGCCGAGAGTTTCACCCAGAGCCCCCTCACGACCGATCGCGCGACTCTGTTAACCCTTCTGGCTCAGGTCGAAACGGGTGCAATCGAGGACGGTACGGCGATCGGTAGCGGCCTCGCCACTGCTCTTAACCGCCTTCGCGAGTCGGACGCGGCCAGTAAGGTCGTTATCCTGCTTACCGACGGGGTTAACAACACCGGGCGCATCGCTCCTCTGACCTCTGCCGAGATCGCTAAAACTCTCGATATCAAGGTCTATACGATCGGCGTTGGTTCTCAAGGCGAAGCTCCTTATCCCGCTCGCGACGCTTGGGGCAATACGGTTATGGTTCGTATGCCGGTCGAGATCGACGAGCAGATTCTCTCCGACATTGCTTCTCAGACTGGTGGCCAGTACTTTCGCGCCACCGACCGCCGCTCTTTGGAGGCCATCTACGCTGAGATCGACCGCCTGGAAACCAGTGAGATAGAGACCTCTGAATTCACTCGTCACACCGAGCTATTCGGCCCCTGGGTGCTCGGCGCTCTGCTCGCCCTAGTGCTCGCTTTTTTAATTAAAATCCTGTGGCTTAGACCCTTGCCGTGATGTTTCGTTTTGCTCATCCTGAGATGTTTTGGTGGTTGCTGACGTTGGTTCCGGTGGCCGTCGCTTTTGCTTGGTCTGCTTTTCGGCGCCGGGCCCGCCTTCGTGCTTTCGGCGATCCTGCGACCCTCGCGCCCCTTATGCCCCTCGCTTCGCCCGCCGGTGTCGCCGTCAAAACCGCGCTCCTCGCCATTTCTATAGTCCTGATCGTCTGCTCGTTGGCTCGCCCTCAGTTGGGTAGTAAACTTCGCGAGGTGACTGTCCGCGGTATCGAGTTGGAACTCGTGGTCGACGTTTCGAATTCGATGTTGGCTCAGGACTTCGAACCCAGCCGCCTCGAGCGCACAAAATATGCCATCGGACGCCTTCTGGAGTCGCTCGATCAGGATCGCGTCGGGCTCGTCGTCTTCGCCGGGGACGCCTACGTCCAGTTGCCTATCACGTCCGATTACCTCGTCGCCCGTAGCTTCGTCAGCCAGATATCGCCCTCTATGGTTTCTCGCCAGGGTACGGCTATCGGTGCTGCTATCGACTTGGCTGCCAGAGGTTTTTCGAGTGGTAGTGAGGGCGCCGAGGGTGACGAAAGCAGCCGCGTGATGATCCTCATTACCGATGGCGAGAACCACGAGGACGACGCTCTTGCTGCTGCTCGCCGCGCTGCCGAGCGTGGTATCCGCATCTTCACGATCGGAATCGGTACTCCCGAGGGTGCGCCCATCCAAATCGGCGACGATTTCATTCGCGACGAGAACGGCGAGATGGTCGTGTCGAAACTCGACGAGCAGACCCTCCGCCTGATCGCTGCTCAGACCGACGGGGCTTACATTCGCTCCACTCCCCAAAGTCTTGGCCTCGAGGAGATTATCGCTCGTATTCGTGAGACTTCGGAGCGCGAATTTTCGACCCGTATGTTCGAAGAGTACGACGAGCAGTACGGTTGGTTTCTCGGCGCCGGTATGTTTTTCTTCCTTCTCGCGTGGGGCCTTCCTTCGCGTCGTAGTCGTATTTTGTCGAAATTAAATATTTTCCGCGGCGTCGAATAAAAATTTTTGATTATCTTTGCACCCGCAACTCGGGGCGCGCCCCGTTCGCACAGGGCACCATAGCTTAATTGAATAGAGCATCTGACTACGGATCAGAAGGTTCCAGGTTTGAGTCCTGGTGGTGTCACAGGGGCCCGAAGTGGGGGGGGGCAACAAAGAAGAAGAGGCTGTAAAAAAAGCCGTCACAAACGTGGCGGCTTTTGCATTTCGGCACCCGAACTTTACGCTTCCGGTTCGTAGGGGAACACGCTCCATCCCATCAACACATTCCCATAGAGATAGAACGTTACGTCGAACGCTTTCTTCGAGTTTTCGTCGGTCACCCTGTAGTGGCGCGTTGCACCGTAGCTCTCTACCAGTTCATATTCTCCCAACGCGATTTCGCCTCCCGTGTGCTCAGCAATCGCTGCATCGACCTTGGCCATAATGGTCGGCTTCTTGAAGGGGTCGCGCTCCAGTTTGCTCGGATCCGCCGTCCCGTCATACTTTCCTGCCAGCCTTTCCGCACGCTTTGCATCCGCATACGCTTTGAATTGCTCACGCACGGCTGCATCCCTCAGCGAACCCACCGTAAAGATAGCGATTCCTTGCGCTCCGTTTTCCAAAGCTGCATCCATCTGGGCAAACATCTCCGGGCCGTTCGTTCCCGTCATTCCGCAGTAAAGTATCGTGTTCGGATTCTTCTGCGCCACGTTGTCAATGGTACAGTCGGTAATGAAGCTCACGTCCCTGGTGTAGAAGTTGTGGTACACCATCGGGAAGACGATATCGAGATTCCACTTTCCCCAATCCTGACGAACCATTTGGCGCGACATCGAGGGGGTGGGGAAGGGCGATGCTCCCATAACTTTTCCGTGGCTGTGAACCATATCTGCTATCTCGTTCGCAACCTCGGTGATCTGATCGCAGCGGAATTGCAGCCACTTTTCGTCCGTCGAGGGGTCTTCCTGATCTCTCGGGTCGTAGCCGTATTGCGCCTTGAATTGTTCGATCATCGCCGGATGATAGCCGTAGTCCCACTGTGGGTATTCTTTGTCCTGTACAATTCCGTAGCGCGGCCACAAGGTCGTCGGCAGGATCACGTCCACCATCCTGTGGTAGTCGATGGCGATTCCGTTCAGTCCTTCCACTTCGCAGTATGCTTTCACCTTGGCTAAGATGTGGTCACGCGCATCCCTCAACGCCGGGGTCAGGAACTTGTAGTAGCCCACATACGCGGGTTTGTCCAGCAGGCTTTCTCCCAGTCGGTTCACATCGAGCCAGTCTGGATGTTCGGCTTGCACTTGTGCCCGGTCGTGCTCCAGATTCATCGTCCACAGCCAGGCATAGACTTCGATTCCGTACTTGTGCGCTGTCGGGATTGCTGCACGATAGTCGTCCGGCGTTGGTGCATTGAGCATCACTCCGTCGATTCCGCTCTGCGCCATCACGTTGCACAGTGAGTCGAAGTTTGCTCCGGGCCTCAGATCCATCCAGGTCCAGAACATCGGGTAGTCCGTTGCAACCTTTGCCGGTTGCTGCTTTGTGCAGGCGGCCATAGCGGCCACGGCGAGCACGAGTAGGGATAGTTTAAGTGTTCTCATAGTAGTTTGGTATGAAAGTTGTTTAGTAGTATAGGCACAAAGTTAATCATTAATTTTAAAAACTCATACAGTTATGGCAAACATTTTCAACACCATCAAGGGCTTGATCACATCCGCACGCATCGCGACGGGCGCCGAAACACTGGGCGAGAGCCAGCACAAGGTCGCCGAGGGGGTCAACATCATTCTTCCGGCCCTGCTGGCCGAGATGCTCAAACGCCACGATTCCAAGGAGATCGAGGAGGTTCTCCACGAGGCCGAGCACCAGAAACTCTACGACGACTACGACCGCATCTGGCGTGGTAGTGGCATCGAGAACCACATCAACGTCGGCGAGCGTATGGAGAACCGTCTCCTTTCGCCCCACGACGTCAGCTTCAACGAGGCCGTCGGTAAGAAGGTAGGCATCGCTACCGAACACGCCGACCGCCTCACTAACTGGATCTCCGCCACGATCGCCGGTTGGGTTGCCGGTCAGATCAAAGAGGGTAAGAGCTACAAGACAATCCTGGGCGAACTATCCAAGGAAAAAGGCTTCCTCAAGGAACACATTTCCGCAGAGATCATCAAGCTTCTCGGCCTCGAACACGCTCTCGGCATTGCTGCTCCGGCCCATAAGGCTGTTCACCACCGCGATGAGACAGTCATCGAGGTCGTTCCCGGCCGCGTCGGTAAGGACGGTAAGAAACGTTGCGGCCTGTGCTGGTTGTGGTGGTTGCTCGGCATCCTTCTTCTGGCTCTGATCCTCTTCTTGTGCTTCCGTAGCTGTTGCCGCAAGGGCGACATCAAGACCCACGAAACCGTGACCGAGATTCGCACCGTCCATCGCGCTCCCGCCTTTGAGGCTGTCCCGATGACCCTGCCCGACGGCACCAAGATCACGATGTACACCGGTAATCTCGAAGAAGCCATCAAGGCGTTCCTCGACAGCGACAAGTTCAAGAACGCCACCGACGCCGAGCTTCGCACCGTATGGTTCGAGTTCTCCGACATCGACTTCGAACACAACTCCTCGACGGAGCTTATGGACGGTAGTCAGGATCGTCTGGTAGGTCTGGTAAAACTTCTCAAGAATTATCCGAACGAGAGGATCAGGATCGGTGCGTTTGCCGACAAGACCGGTACTCGCGCCGTGAACTATGCTATCAGCCTGAAGCGCGCCGAAACAGTTAAGGCTACCCTCGAAGCGGTAGGCTTCCCCTCCACACACATTTCTATCGAGGGCTTCGGCGAGCAGTTTGCGACCGTTCCCGAGGCCGCTTCGGATGCGCAGCGTGCTCCGGACCGCGACATCGCAATGCGCTTTACAAAGTGACGCTGTTAAGTTTATCATAAAATCGGGCCTTGCAATTTGCGGGGCTCGATTTTTTTTGTATCTTTGCGCCAATTGGAAAATAATAAACAAAAAACAGGGTGCCTGATATTTTTTCAGAAAAGCAGGTAAAAGTTAAGACGAAACCGGAGTGGCTAAAAGTTAAGATACGCAGTGGCGAGGAGTTTGCCCGGGTGGCAAGCGTCGTCAGGGAAAACGGACTTCATACGATTTGTGCGAGTGGGCGTTGCCCCAATCAGGCGGATTGTTGGAGTCGCAAGACCGCAACATTTATGGTGTTGGGCGAGGTTTGCACACGGGCGTGCAGATTTTGCGCCACACTCTCCGGAAAGCCTTTACCGCCAGACCGGTCCGAACCTCAAAAGGTTGCGGCCGCTGTTGCATTGATGGGTCTGAAGCACGCCGTTATTACTTCTGTCACTCGCGACGACCTGCCCGACGGTGGGGCTGCTCATTGGGCCGAGGTGGTGGCCGCGGTTCGCAAAGAAAACCCCAAGACTGTCATCGAGATTCTCATTCCCGACTTCGGCGGGCGGACGAAGCAAATAGACACCGTTCTCGCCTCCGCACCCGACATTGTGGGTCACAACCTCGAAACCGTCGAACGCCTCACCCCAACTATCCGCTCCAAAGCCGAATACCGCCGCAGCCTCACAGTCCTGCGCCATATCGCCGAGCAAGGCGCCACCGCCAAGAGCGGCCTGATGGTCGGCCTTGGCGAAACTCCGGCCGAGGTCACACAGGCGATGGACGACCTTCGCGCCGTCGGCGTTGTCAGCATCACCCTCGGTCAATACCTCCAACCGACCCGCAATCACGCCCCCGTGGCGGAATACATAACCCCAGATCAGTTCGAACTCTACCGACAGCAGGCCCTCGACCGCGGCTTCACCCGCGTTAGCAGCGGCCCGCTCGTCCGCTCGTCCTATTATGCCGATGCGGTTTGAGGTCGTCGACTGGGGGCTGATAGATTACGAGGAGGCGCTGGCAAAACAGCGCACGCTGTTTGAAAAATTGATAATTGAGCGGGACAGTGTTGGTTGGCTAATTTTTTGTCAACACCCCCACGTCTACACGGTGGGTAAGAGCGGCCGGATGGAGAACCTGTTGGTGAACGAGGGCTGGTTGCGCCGGCAAGGGGCGAAGGTTTGCAGGGTCGATCGGGGTGGGGACATAACCTACCACGGCCCCGGACAGTTGGTGGTCTACCCGATCCTCGACTTGGATAAATTGGGCCTCGGCCTGCGGGAATATATCGAGGTGTTGGAACAGTGCGTTATAGATTTGTTGGCCGACCGCGGCATCCGTGGTGAACGCGTTCCGAAAAAGACCGGAGTGTGGGTTAAAGGGGCCAAAGTGGGTGCGAACGAGGAGTACAAAAAGATTTGCGCCATAGGCGTACGTGCATCCCGCGGATGCGTAATGCACGGTCTGGCGCTCAACGTGACTACCGACTTAAGGTGGTTCAGTTATATTAATCCTTGCGGTATGACGGCAGGGGTTACATCGATTGAAAATGAGAATAAGAATATATAAAACGTACAATTATGCCAATCGAAAAACAATGGGTCGTTCTCCCACAGGGCGAACCCGTGTTGGTCGATGGGTTGGCGCGGGAGCTGGGGCTCTCGCCCGTGTTGGCGAATCTTTTGGTTCAGCGGGGGGTTCAGACTCCCGAGCAGGCCGAAGGTTTCTTCGCACCCTCCCTTGACCGACTTCACGATCCGTTCCTGATGAAGGATATGGATCGGGCGGTGGAGCGTATATCGCAAGCCGTCGCTGACAAAGAGACTATTATGATCTGGGGCGATTACGACGTCGACGGTACGAGTGCCGTTGCTCTGTTGTATATTTTCCTGAGGAGACTCGGCCACGAGCAGTTGATGTTCTACATTCCCGACCGTTACCGCGAAGGTTACGGTATCTCTAAGAAGGGTATTGACTACGCCAAGGCCCACGGGGTCGGTCTGGTCATTACTCTCGACTGCGGTATTAAGGCTGTCGAGAAGGTTGCTTACGCCGCTTCGCTCGGTATCGACTTCATTGTCACCGACCACCACCTCGCCGGGGCCGAGCTTCCCGATGCCGTTGCTGTTCTCGACCCTAAACGTTCCGATTGCCGGTATCCGTTCAAGGAACTTTCCGGTTGCGGGGTCGGGTTCAAGATCGCTCAGGCCTATTGCCAGAAGCACAACATCTCGTTCGAGGAGATTGAACGGCTTCTCGACCTTGTGGTTATTTCCATCGCTTCCGACATCGTTCCCGTCACCGGCGAGAACCGTATCCTCGCTTACTTCGGCCTCGAACGGCTTAACACCAAACCCAATAAGGGCCTCGCTTCCATTATCAAAATTTGCGGCTTGGGCGAGGGTCACCGTATCTCTATCGATGACATCGTTTTCAAAATCGGGCCTCGCATCAACGCTGCCGGCCGTATGCGTATGAACGAGGAAGACGAGTTCTCCGGGGGCCACGCTGCTGTCGGTCTTATGATCGAACGCGACGACGACGCTGCCGGTCTTTTCGGGGCTCAGATCGACGAGGCTAACTCCGACCGTAAGACCATCGACCGTACGGTTACCCAGGAGGCCCACGAATTGATCGAGAGTAACCCCGAGCTCAAGAAGATGAAGTGTACGGTTATCTACAACCCCAAATGGATGAAGGGTATCGTGGGTATCGTTGCTTCCCGCCTGATCGAGACTTACTACCGGCCCACTGTTGTGCTCACTATGAGTAACGGCTTTGCGACCGGTTCTGCTCGTTCTGTTCCCGGGTTCGACCTCTACGGGGCTGTCGAGTCTTGCGCCGACTTGCTCGAGAACTTCGGCGGTCATATGTACGCCGCCGGACTGACTATGAAACCCGAGAACATCGCCGAGTTCACCCGCCGGTTCAACGCTTACGTCGAGGAGAACATCACTCCCGAACTCCTCACCCCTATGGTCGAGATCGACTCGCCTCTTTTGTTCAGCGACATCACTCCCGAGTTCCGGCGCGACCTTCTTCGCTTCCAGCCCTTCGGACCCGGTAACCAGGCTCCTGTGTTCGCAACCTTCGGGGTTAGTAACCGCGGGGACGCCAAATTGGTCGGGGCCGAGAAGGAGCATCTGAAGATGGATCTTGTCCAGCGTGAGAAACCCAATACGGCCATTCCTGCTATTGCTTTCCAGCAGCCTGCTCACTTCGAGTGGGTTCGTAGCGGCCGCCAGATCGACACTTGTTACACCGTGGTGGAGAACAACTTCCGCGGTGTTGTGACTCCCCAGTTGAGGGTAAAAGATATAAAACCTGTGATTTAATAAAATTTTTACTATCTTTGTACCGTGAACGAGGGGCCCGAGGCCCCTCGTCGTGTAGATAAATGATTGTTAAAGAAGATATTATCCGCGTTGCTGAGTCCCAGTTGGGCGCCGGGCCTCTGTTTTTGGTCGAGGTTCGCGAGCCCGACCAGGAGACCTTCGAGGTTTTCATCGACTGCGACGGATCGACTCCCGAGGGTAAACCGCGCCACGTTAGCGTCGAGGATTGCATCTCCCTCACCCGCGCTATCCGTGGCCAGTTCGAGGAGGACGACCTGGACGATTGTTCTCTGACCGTATCTTCCGCCGGTATCGGCCAGCCTCTCCGAACCCTGCGCCAGTACCTCAAACTCGTCGGCCGGCCCGTCGAGGTTGCTCTCAAAAGCGGCCGCAAAATGACCGCCACGCTCGAAGCCGCCGATGAAACCAGTATTACCCTCGACGGAACACAGATTCCGCTTACCGAGATAAAAACAACCAAGGAACATATAGATTTCAAATAGTATATGAGCACAAACAGCCTTATCAGTAACTTTGCGGAGTTCAAAGAGCTGAAAAACATCGACAAGAGCACAATGATCGGGGTTCTGGAGGATGTTTTCCGCCACCTGTTGCAGAAGACATACGAGGACGACTCTAATTTCGACATCATCATCAACGCCGACAAGGGCGACTTGGAGATCTGGCGTAACCGTACCATCGTTCCCGACGGCGAGGTCGAGAACCCCAACCAGCAGATCTCTCTTTCGGAGGCTCAGTCTATCGACCCCTCTTACGAGGTTGGTGAGGAGATCGCCGACGAGATGAAACTCGAATCTTTCGGTCGCCGCTCTGTCCTCTCTCTTCGCCAGAACCTCGCATCTCGTATCCTCGACCTCGAAAAGGCGAGCCTGTACGAGAAATACAAAGAGAAGGTGGGCGAGATCATTACCGCCGAGGTTTACCAGGTTTGGAAGAAAGAGACCCTCGTGCTGGATGACGATGACAACGAATTGATCCTGCCTAAGTCCGAACAGATTCCTGGCGACTTTTTCCGTAAGGGCGAGACCATCCGCGCAATCGTTTCCAAGGTCGAGATGATCAACAACTCGCCGAAGATCATTCTCAGTAGAACCGCTAACGAGTTCCTCGAAAGGTTGTTCGAGTTGGAGGTTCCCGAGATTTTCGACGGGCTTATCACAATCAAAAAGATTGCCCGTATTCCCGGCGAGCGCGCCAAGGTTGCTGTCGAGTCTTACGACGACCGGGTCGATCCGGTCGGTGCTTGCGTCGGTATGAAGGGTTCGCGCATTTACTCGATCGTTAAGGAGTTGCACAACGAGAACATCGACGTTGTCAACTTCACCACCAACCCCAGCCTGTTCATCCAGCGGGCGCTCAACCCCGCTAAGATATCCAACATCGTCATCGACGAGGAACGTAAGACGGCTGCCGTCTACCTGAAGCCCTCCGAGGTTTCTCTCGCTATCGGTAAGGGCGGCTTGAATATCCGCCTTGCCAGTATGTTGACCGGTTACGACATCGACGTTTACCGCGAGATCGAGGAGGAGGACGTCAACCTCGACGAGTTCGGCGACGAGATCGACCAGTGGATCATCGACACTCTTAAGAGCGTCGGTTGCGACACTGCCAAACGCGTCCTGAGCCACACTCCCGAGGAGTTGGCCTCGCGTACCGACCTCGAGGAGGAGACAATAAACGAAGTTATGAACATTCTCAAATCCGAGTTTGAGTAAGGAGCAGATATGACAGAGAAGAAGATACGCCTTTTGCAGGCCGCCCGTGAGTTCAACGTAGGTTTGGCGACGATTACCGATTTTCTTGCCGGTAAGGGTGTTGCGATTACCAATTCGCCCAATACCCCCATCACACCGGACGTATACCAGCTGATCGAGCGCGAGTTCGGTGGCGGTCGTTCGACTGGTTCGTCGCAGATCATCCGCGAGCGTTTGGACGGTCTTCGCCAGGAGGGCGTTTCTTTGCACGACCGTAAGGAGAGTCCGAAGAGTTCTCCCGACGAGTTCAAGGAGGAGGTTGTTATTAAGAGTAAGACGGTTATCGCTCCTCCGCCTCCCGCTCCCCGGCCCGAACCCAAACCGGAGCCTAAACCCGAGCCTAAACCCGAACCTGCTCCCGTGGCACCTAAACTCGCCCCGGAGCCCGTTCCCGAGGCGCCAAAGCCAAAGCCCGAACCCGTGCCTTCTCCCGAGCCCTCCTTCGGGCCTAAGGTGTTGGGTAAGATCGACTTGAGCCCTAAACCCAAGCCCGCTCCGGCTCCGAAGCCGCAGCCTGCCCCGAAACCCCAACCGGCTCCTAAACCCGCCCCCGCCTCGCAGCCCAAACCCGAGCCTCAGCCAAAACCGACTCCCGAGCCCGTCGTGATCCAGACTAAGACTTACGACGAGCGCGTTGCCGAGAGTACTACTAACGTCTTCCGCGCCGAGGACGAGGGTAAGCTCTCCGGGCCCAAGGTTTTGGGTAAGATCGACGTTTCGACCCTTCCTTCCGATCCCTCTCGCGGGCCTCGTAAGGAGAAACGTAAACGCATCACCAAAGATAAGATCGACGTTACCAAACCCCAGCCCGGTGGCCAGGGTGGCCAGAACCAAGGCGGCCAGAAAAAAGGCCCCTTCTCCGGCGGCCCGGGCCAAGGCGGTGCCGGCTCGAAAAAGAAAGGCGGCCCTCGTCCCGTTGTTCGCGCCGAGGTTAACGACGAGGAGGTTCAAAAACAGGTTAAGGAGACCCTTGCTCGCCTCACCGCTAAGGGTACCAAAGGTAAGGGCGCCAAATACCGTAAGGATAAACGCGACGCTGCTTCTGCTCGCGCTTCGGAGGAGATGGAGCGCTCCGAGATGGCTGGTTCGACTCTTCAGGTTACCGAGTTCGTTACCGTTTCCGAGTTGGCTACGATGATGAACGTTCCCGTCACCGAGGTGATTATGGCTTGTATGAACCTCGGGCTGATGGTTTCGATCAACCAAAGGCTCGACGCCGAGGCTCTCGTTATAGTTGCCGAGGAGTTCGGATTCAAGGTCGAGTTCGTTTCGGCCGAGATCCAGGAGTCGATTGACGAGACCGAGGACGCTGATAAGCCCGAGGACCTCTCTCCGCGGCCCCCGATTGTTACTGTTATGGGCCACGTCGACCACGGTAAGACTTCTCTTCTCGATAACATCCGTAAGACCAACGTCATCGAGGGCGAGGCCGGTGGTATTACCCAGCACATCGGAGCTTACAGCGTCGAACTGAACGGCCAGAAGATCACATTCCTCGATACTCCCGGCCACGAGGCGTTCACGGCTATGCGTGCTCGCGGGGCCAAGATTACCGACGTTGCCATTATTATCGTCGCCGCCGACGACAGCGTTATGCCCCAGACCATCGAGGCTATCAACCACGCCGTCGCTGCAGGGGTTCCTATGGTTTTCGCTATCAATAAGATCGACAAACCCGGCGCCGACCCCGAACGTATCAAGGAACAACTCGCCCAGATGAACTACCTGGTCGAGGATTGGGGCGGTAAATACCAGTCTCAGGACGTCTCCGCTAAACAGGGTTTGAATCTCGATAAACTGCTCGAGAAGGTCCTTCTCGAGGCCGAGATGCTCGACTTGAAGGCTAATCCTAACCGTAAGGCTTCCGGCGCTGTGATCGAATCCACTCTCGATAAAGGTCGTGGTTACGTATCTACCGTTCTTGTCGAAAACGGTACTCTCCGCGTCGGCGACGTGCTTCTTGCCGGTACCCATACCGGGCGCGTCAAGGCTATGTACGACGAGCACGGCCGTAAGGTGGAAGAGGCTGGCCCCTCGACTCCCGTCCTCGTTCTCGGTTTGAACGGAGCTCCTCAGGCCGGCGACACTTTCAATGTTATGGAGGACGACAAGTCTGCTCGCTCTCTCGCTAACAAACGCGAGCAGTTGCAGCGCGCCCAGGGCCTTCGTACTCAGAAACACGTTACTCTGGACGAGATCGGCCGCCGTATCGCCATCGGTTCGTTCAAGGAGTTGAACATCATCGTCAAGGGCGACGTGGACGGTTCGATCGAGGCTATGACCGACTCTCTGGTCAAGCTGTCGAAAGAAGAAGTGCAGGTGAACGTCATCCACAAGGCCGTCGGACAAATCTCCGAGTCCGATGTTCTGCTCGCTGCCGCTTCCAACGCCATCATCGTCGGGTTCCAGGTTCGCCCCTCTATGGCTGCTCGCAAGCTGGCCGAAAAGGAGGAGATCGAAATTCGCCTTTACTCAATCATCTACGATGCCATCAACGACATTCAGGATGCCATCGAGGGTATGCTCGCTCCGGTTATCAAGGAGGAGATTGTCTGCTCGGTCGAGGTTCTGGAGACTTTCAAGATATCCAAGGTGGGTACTATCGCCGGTTGTATCGTTCGCGAGGGTAAGATCACTCGTAATACTCCCATCCGCGTTATTCGCGACGGTATCGTCGTCTACACCGGTAAACTCGGCTCTCTGAAGCGCTTCAAGGATGACGTTCGCGAGGTTAGCTCTGGTATGGAGTGTGGTTTGAACATCGACGGTTACAACGACATCCACGTCGGCGACATTGTCGAGGGTTACGAGACGGTCGAGGTCAAAAGATAATTTTTCGCGTGAAAACGGCGGTGATGTGGCCTTGTCTTCGGGCCTAAGTCGCCAGCTCCCCGCTCCCCAGATCCAACCGAACGGCAACAACGAGCAAGAGCGTGAACGCCAACAGCGACGATCCGCCGTAGGAGAAGAACGGTAACGGTATTCCTATCACCGGTACCAGCCCTACCGTCATACCTATATTAATCAGCACGTGTATCAGGAAAATCCCCGCCACACAGTAGCAGTAGATCCTTCGGAACGGTTCTTCGGCCCGCTCGCCCATCCGAACGAGCCTCAATATCAGCGCACAAAACAGCGCCAGCACCACTGCCGAGCCCACAAATCCCCACTCTTCGCCCACGGTGCAAAATATGAAATCGGTGCTCTGTTCCGGTACGAAATTAAACTTTGTCTGCGTTCCTTCCAGGAATCCCTTCCCCACCAATCCTCCCGAGCCGATCGCTATCTTGCTCTGATTCACGTTGTAGCCCCAACCCCTCGCGTCGCTCTCTATTCCCAAGGTGTCCAAGATTCTCTTCTGCTGGTGTAAATCCAAGTGGTCGAACACCACATCCGCAACCGACACAAACGCCACCGATGCCACAAACAGCACAATGTAGACCCAAAAACCCCGTAGCCTCTTCGCCCACGCCACCGCCGCCACCACAGGTATCGACAAAAACGCCACCCCCAGCAACACATAGTAGAACCTCACCTCCATCCCCGCCAGATAGCGCAGCGAAAGCCATCCTCCCACAGACACCAATGCCACCCCCGCTCCATACATCACCGGCGCTTTCCAGTTTCCGTAGCCTATTCCCGCTCCCGCCGCCACTCCCGCTATGATCATCATCAGTAGCCCCGTGTCGGTCACCCAGAACGAGCCGAAAAACAGGCCCAGCACTATCCCCATCACAATGTACACCCACCTGTTCAGCCCCTCGCGATAGAGCATAAACAGAAACGAGGCATAGACCACCGCCGATCCCACATCGTGTTGCAGAAACATCACCGCCACCGGTATCCCAACCAGCATCGCCACCTTCGCCAGATCTCCCATCCGCCCCAGCGTGAACCCATACACACTCATCGCCCTGGCCAAGGCCAGCGACACTGCAAACTTCATAAATTCAGCCGGTTGAATCGCCACCGGTCCCACCAGTAGCCACGCTCTCGCTCCCTTGATCTCCGGACTGAGCACCAGTGTCGCCAGCATCAGCGCCAAGCACACTCCCCAGACCGGATATGCCAGTATGTGATAGAATTTGTCGTCCACGAGCATCACCACCAGCGCCACCACGAAGCACACCCCGATCCAAACCATCTGCATCCCGTATCTCGACCCCACATCGAACACCTCCCGCGTGGTGTCATACACCGCTGCATAGAGATTCAGCCATCCCAGCGCCACCAAGGCCACATAGATCGCAACTGTCCACCAGTCGACCTTTCCGTGAATGACTCTACCTTGCCTCCCCGTCATAGTGTGGATACCTTATCTGCATTTCTTTCACATAGTCGACCATCGCCGGTCGGCGTATGGTGTCTGTCAGATACTTCTCCATTACCAGCGAGCCGATGGGTACGGCTGCGCTCGACCCGAATCCCGCGTTCTCCACATAGACACATATCGCGATCCGCGGGTTGTCCTTCGGCGCGAAACCCAGAAAGACCGAGTGGTCTCTGTGCGCATTTTCGGCTGTTCCCGTCTTTCCGCATATCTCCAGCCCCGGTACATACCCCATCGCCTTCACTGTTCCTCCATCCTCGTGCGCCGCCATATACATTCCGTCCACTATCGGTTCGAAATGCTCTCTGGCCACATCTGCATAGTGTGGTTCTCGGAACTTCGGATCCATCTCCACTCCCTCCACCTCCTTTATCACGTGCGGTATGTAGTAGTGTCCTCTGTTAGCTATTGTTGCAGCCAGATTTGCCAGCTGTAGTGGACTGCACCCCAGTTCTCCCTGCCCGATTGCCAGCGAAATAACCGTCAGCGAGTTCCACCTCTCCCTGTACAGCCTGTCATAGTAGTCTCCTCCGTAGACCCTCCCCGCATACTCCGAGGTGAAGTCGCTGTCGAGCTTTCTCCCGAACCCGAAACTCCTCACGTGCTCCGCCCAGTGCTCATACCCACCCCTCATAATTCCTCCGTGCTCCGCTTCGTCCAGTATGTTCCTCAGCACATAGCAGAAGTACGCATTGCAGCTCGTCATAATCGCCTGCCTCAGATCGACTGGCGAGTAGTGCGCGTGACATCCCACTGTGAGGTTTCCCACCGTGTATCCTCCATGACACTCATACCTGTAGTGTGGTTGTAGTACTCCTTCTTCCAGCCCGATCAACCCGTTCACCATCTTGAAGGTTGAGCCCGGCGGATATGCGGCCATCACGGCCCTGTTGAATAGTGGCGATCGTTGGTCGTTCGCCAGTCGCGCATAGTTGTTGTTTCTCTCTCTCCCCACCAGTTCATCCGGATCGTAGGTCGGGCCGTTCGCCATCACCAGTATCTCTCCCGTCGCCGGCTCCAGTGCCACCACCGCTCCCACCTTTCCTCCCATCAGTTCTTCCGCAAACGCTTGTAGTTCCGCATCGAGCGAGCTCGTCAGCGTCCTCCCCGCCACCGGCAGCGTGTCATACATTCCTCCCCCGTACGAGCCTTTCACAATCCCGTGCACATCCACAAGATTTATCTTCACTCCCTTCTCTCCCCTGAGGTGCTTCTCATACGCCTGCTCTATTCCGCTTCGCCCTATGTAGTCTCCGCTCCTGTAGTAGTCATCTCCCAGGTCTCCGCTGTTCACCTCTCCCACATACCCCAGCAGGTTTCCCGCAATCTTTCTCGGATACGACCTCACCGTCCTGTACACCGTTTGGAATCCCGGTAGCCGTAGCTCGTCCAGCAGTAGCTTCGTCTCTTTCGAGAGTTGCGGTACCACCACCGAAGGCCTTCTCTGCGAATACGCCGCCGCCCTCTTCAGCTGCGATCGCATCCTCGGCAGGGTCACATCCACAATCCTGCACAGCAACAGCGTGTCGAATCCCTTTACCACCTCCCTCGGTATCACCATCAGGTCATACGCCTCCCTGCTCTGTATTATGAACTCTCCGTTCCTGTCCAGCACCTCTCCTCTGGGTGGATATAGCACTTCGTGCCTTAGTGCGTTGCTTTCTGCTGCTTGCTTGTACGACCCATCGACAATTTGAATCGCGAACAGCCTCACCACAAGTAACAGAAAGACCCCCGCCACGAAGATCACCAGCCACCTTTGCCTTGCGAATTCCCGTCCCATCCTATACTTTCTTCCTTGTCCTTGCCGTAAACACCTCCGCCACCGCCCACACCGCTCCCACCGTCACCGCCCCGCTCACTCCCACCTTCGCCGCTACCTCCACCCACTCTCCCCAGTCCAGCGCTTCCAATGCGAAAAACACCACACATTGCACCGCCACCGCCATCGTCACATACCTCAGAAACTTCACTCCTCCCAGCAGCTTCACACTCGGCATTCCCGTCTCTTCCTCCACCGCTTCCTTTCCTATAGTCAGTCTCATCACCCACTGCCTCGTGTAGGCCGTCACCAACGTTGCCGCCGTGTGGAGCCCTTGCGTCCCCTCGAACACGTCCATAAACGCCCCCAGCAGGAACCCCAACAACAGCACCACCACCGGCTTCGTGTTCACCGGTAGCAAAACCACAAATGCCACGTAAGCCATCGGCGCGAACCACACCCCCAGCCTCACCGAGTCCAGCAGGAACAGTTGCATCACGACCGCCGCCACGAGCCACACTCCCAGATATGTCAACAAGTTCCTCATCTCATTCGCGCGCTCAAAGCTCGACCTCTCCCAACACTTCTTCCTCCAGCTTTATTCGCTCATACACGGCCGGGTTCTCCACCAGCAGCACCACCCTCAACGCTCCCACATCCAGTCCCAGCTTCACATCTATCTCATACGCTGCTCTCGCTTCGTCCACTTCATACGTCTCCACGGTTCCTATCCTGATTCCTTCCGGGAACGAGAACGAATAACCGCTCGTCACCACCGTATCTCCCCGCCCCACTTCCGCGTATGCCGGCACTTCGTTCAGCCTGACCATCCTCGGATCCGTTCCCCGCCACGTTATCGAGCCGAAGTGTCCTCCTTTTAGCATTCCGCTCGCCCTGAACTCCGTGTTCAGCACCGATACACAGATCGCATTGTTCTCCGATACGCTCTCCACGTAGCCCGCCATATACCCGTCCAATGATACCGCCGCCATTCCTCTCTCCACTCCGTCCGCCGCTCCCCGGTCGACCATCATATAGTTCTCTCTCTTTCCCACACTGTTTCTCACAACCCTTGCCACCACATACTCCAGCGGCGCCCTCGGCGCCATCTCCAGCGTGTCGTTCACCACCTCCGCCTCTCTCTCTCTCATCCTTGCCACCGCATTCTCCAACCCTTCCAGCCTCTCTTCCAGCAGTCTGTTCGTTCGCCCCAGACTCAGATAGTCTTCCACCCTTGCTATTCCCTCATACACTCCTCCCACCAGGTTGCTCGATCCGTCCAGCAGTTGTGCTCTTGTTCTTTCCGTCGAGTTGGCATAGTAGTATAGCGCGACACCTTCCAGCCCGAGAAAGATCACGAGTAGATAGATTCGCTTCAGAAACAGTAACAGTCTGTACATAGGCCCCTCGCCGCGGCCCCCTTATCTGGTCAGGAAAGAAAATTTCCCTATATTCTCCAGCGCCTTGTGGGTACCCCGCGCCACCGAACGCAGCGGATCGTCGGCTACAATAAACGGTATCTTGCAGTTGTTGCTGAACCTTTGCGCCAAGCCTCTTATCAACGCTCCTCCTCCTGCCAGATAGACTCCCTTTCGGTAGATATCCGAATAGAGCTCCGAGGGTATGTTCTCCAGCACCTTCATTATCGCCGCGTCTATCTTCAACAGCGAGCGGTCCAATGCTCCCGCTATCTCTCCATAGTTCAGTGATATGGTTCTCGGTAACGCCGTCACGATATTCGGGCCCGTTAGTATGTAGTCTTCCGGCTCTTCTTCTCTCGGTAGCTTCTTTATGGCGCTCCCCACCGCTATCTTTATCTCTTCGGCCGTCCTTTCTCCGACCCTGATCTCGTGCGCCTGCCTCATATAGTTCCTGATATCCTCGGTCAGCACATCTCCCGCGACGTTTATGCTCTCGCTGCACACAATTCCCCCGAGCGATATACACGCAATTTCGGTCGTCCCCCCCCCTATGTCGATTATCATATGCCCTTCCGGCGCCTGTACATCCAACTCCGCTCCAAGCGCTGCCGCCATCGGTTCGTAAATCATATAGACCTCTCTCCCTCCCGCGTGCTCTGCCGAGTCTCTGACCGCTCTGATCTCCACATTTGTCGAGCCGCTCGGTATGCATATCACCATCTTGAGCGACGGGGTGAACAGATGGCTGCTTCCCACCTCTTTGATCATACCCCTGAGCATCAGCTCCGTCGCCGTAAAGTCGGCAATCACTCCGTCCTTCAGCGGCCTTATCGTGCGGATGTTCTGGTGTGTACGGCCGTGCATCTGGTTTGCCTTGTGCCCGAAGGCGACCATCTTTCCCGTGTGGGCATCCAGCGCCACAATGGATGGTTCATCCACGACTACTTTTCCTTCGTGGATTATGAGTGTGTTGGCGGTTCCCAGGTCGATCGCCAGTTCTTGAGTCAACGAAAACAGTCCCATATCAGTGCTTAAAATGCCTTAATCCCGTAAATACCATTGTCATTCCGTTCGCGTCGCAGAATTCGATCGAGTCCCCGTCTCTCACCGAGCCTCCCGGTTGAATCACTGCTTCGATTCCTGCTGCGTGGGCAATTTCCACACAGTCCGCGAACGGGAAGAACGCGTCGCTCGCCATCACCGCTCCCCTCAGATCGAACCCGAACGTCCTCGCTCTCTCTACCGCTTGCTTTAGCGCATCCACCCTCGATGTTTGTCCCACTCCGCTTCCCAGCATCTGCCCTCCCTTGGCCAACACTATCGCATTGCTCTTCGATTGCTTCACTATCTTGTTCGCGAACACCATATCGGCCATCTCCGCTTCCGTCGGCACCCTCCGCGTCACCACCCTCACTTCTCCATCCACTCCTCCCACCTTCACATCCCTCTCCTGCACCACTTCCCCGTTCAGTAGCGTTCTGGTCACTCTCCCCGCTCTCTCGAACGGCTTCAGTTGCAGCACAATCCTGTTCTTCTTTTCGTATAACGTTTCAAGTGCTCCCGCGGTATACCCAGGTGCTAAAATAACCTCAAAAAACAACTTTCCTATCTCTCCCGCCGCCTCGTCGTCCACCTCCCTGTTGCATACCAGCACACCTCCGAACGCGCTCACCGGATCTCCCGCCAGCGCCCTCTCGTATGCCTCTTTCACCGTTTTCCCCGTTCCCACTCCACAGGCGTTGTTGTGCTTCAGTATCGCGAACACGGCCTCTCCCGCGCCATCGAATTCGCGCACAAGATTCACCGCCGCATCTATGTCCAGCAGATTGTTGTACGAGATCTCTTTCCCGTGCAACTGTTCGAACACTTCTCCCAGTTTTCCCCTGAACTCCGCTTTCTGATGCGGATTCTCTCCATACCTCAGTGGCCTAACCTCACTTCCGGAAAACCAATTAAAGATCGCCGTATCATACCCCGAGCTCACCCCGAACGCCGCCGCCGCCATCGCCCTCCTCTGCTCCAACGTGGTCGCCGCCCCCTGCTTCCTCAACAATCCCAACAGCCCCTCGTATCCCGACCGCGAGCCCACAATCGCCACATCCTTAAAGTTCTTCGCTCCCGCCCTTATCAAAGATATTCCTCCTATGTCTATCTTCTCGATGATCGCCTCGTCCGCCGCGCCGCTCGCGACCGTATCCTCAAACGGATACAAATCCACCACCACCAGGTCTATCTCCGGTATCCCATACTGCTCCAATGCCTCTCCGTCTCCCGCCACATCCCTTCGCGCCAATATTCCTCCGAACACTCCCGGATGCAGCGTCTTCACCCTCCCTCCCAGTATCGAGGGATATCCCGTTATTGCTTCCACCGCTATCGCATCGAGCCCCATTTCTCTCACCCATTCCAGCGTTCCTCCGGTTGAATATATGGTCACATTTTCCTTTGCCAGTTCCCTCAAAACCTCCTCCAGTCCCTCCTTGTGATAGACCGACACAAGCGCGTTTTTAATCTTTTTCATAGTTCGGCAAAGTTACAAAAAAATTATTAACTTTGCCCATTCTCGATGGAGCACCTGATTGAAAAAGATTCGCGCGCTTGCGTCATTGGCCACGGTAGTTGGGCGACCGGTCTGGTGAAGATTCTCACCGACTCCGGCAATCGGGTGGGGTGGTACGTTCGCAACCCCGAGGTGCTCGAATCCCTGCGCTCGGATGGTCGTAATCCTCGTTACCTTGGTTCTGTCGAGTTCGACCCCCGGTTGATCGCTCCGTCGGGTGATATCAACGAGGTCGTGGCTGATTCGGACGTCGTGATTCTTGCTGCTCCTTCTGCGTTCCTCAAGACTTACCTCGAAGACCTGACCGCGCCTCTTACCGACCGCTTCGTCATCTCCGCCATCAAGGGTATTGTTCCCGGTAACTACCTTACCGTCACCGAGTACCTCAACCGCCATTACGGGCTTCCGTTCGGTCGTACCGGCGTCATCGGCGGGCCTTCCCACGCTGAGGAGATCGCCCTCGAACGGCTCTCTTACCTTACCTTCGCTTGTAAGAACCTCGACAACGCCCGCGTTCTCACTTCGAAGTTTTCCGCCAAATATATCCACACTACCATTTCTTGCGACATTTACGGGGTCGAGTACGCTGCCATCCTTAAAAACATCTATGCCCTCGGGGTCGGTATCGCTACCGGATTGGGTTACGGCGACAACTTCCTTTCCGTGCTCATCTCCAACGGTGCTCGCGAGATGCAGCGCTTCCTGAATGTCTCTTACCCCTTCGAGCGCGACATCCTCACTTCTGCATTCCTTGGCGACCTTCTCGTTACTGCTTACTCTCCTTTTTCTCGTAACCGCCGGTTCGGTATGATGATCGGTAAGGGGCTCCACCCGAACCTTGCTCAGATGGAGCTTGGCGGGGTAGCCGAGGGTTATTACGCTTCCGAGACCATCCGCCATATCAACTCTTCTCACGGTATCGAGATGCCGATCGCGGAGGCTGTCTATGATATTCTTTACCAGGGTGCTCAGCCCTCTCGTACTATTCGTAACTTAACCAATTTCCTCGTATGATCTTCCCCGACCTTTCTTCCGTTCTTCCGTTTGTTTCCCAATCCGAGTTCGACGCCCTTAAGCCCGAGGCCGAGTTCTCCAACGCCCTTCTTCACACCGGCCAGGGCGCTGGTTCCGACTTTCTCGGTTGGGTCTCGTTGCCTTCCGAAATCTCTCCCGAGCTTCTCGCCGACATATCCTCCACCGCCCGGCACCTCCAACAAAAGGCCGACACGGTTATTATAATAGGTATCGGCGGCTCTTACCTCGGTTCTAAGGCTGTCTTCGAGGCTTTGCGCGACCCGTTTGCCGCTCCTAAAATCGTCTTCGCCGGGCACACTCTTTCGGAGGATTATATGTCCCAGTTGATGGAGGCGACCAAAGACCGCGAGATCGCTGCTGTCGTCATCTCCAAGTCTGGTACCACTACCGAACCCGCCGTTGCTTTCCGCATCGTCAAACAAGAAATAGAAAAGCGTTACGGCCCACAAGAGGCCGCTTCCCGTATTGTCGCCATTACCGATTCTTCCCGCGGCGCGCTCAAAAAAGTCGCAACTGAGGCCGGTTATAAAACCTTCACCATTCCCGATGACGTCGGTGGCCGCTTCTCCGTTCTCACTCCCGTCGGCCTCCTTCCCCTCGCTATCGCCGGTATCGACATCGAGGCTCTCGTCTCTGGTGCCCGCCAGATGGAGCAGGTAACCGGACCGCAAATCCCGTTCGAGAAAAACCCCGCCGCTCAATACGCCGCTGCTCGATACCTATTATATAAACACGGCTTCCTCGTCGAGATCCTTGCTTCCTACGAGCCCTCGCTGCAATACCTTGGCGAGTGGTGGAAACAGCTCTTCGGCGAGTCCGAGGGTAAACAGAACAAGGGTATTTTTCCCGCTTCCGTCTCCTTCACCACCGACCTCCACTCCCTCGGCCAGTATATCCAGGAGGGTGAACGTATCCTTTTCGAGACGGTTCTTTCCGTCCGCGAGCCCTCCCACACCCTCAAGATCGAAAAAGCGCAAGACGACGGCGACGGTTTGAACTTCCTTGCCGGCCGCCGCCTTTCGGAGGTCAACCATAAAGCCGAGCTCGGTACCTCCGAGGCTCACGTCTCCGGCGGCGTTCCCAATATCCGTATCGAGATCCCCCGTATCTCTCCCACGACCCTCGGCGAGCTCCTCTACTTTTTCGAGAAGGCTTGCGGTATCGGTGGTTATCTTCTCGGCGTTAACCCTTTCGACCAGCCCGGCGTTGAGGTTTACAAGAAAAATATGTTCCGTTTGCTCGGAAAACCAGGTTTCTGACCCGACTTTGGCACGTTCCTTGCAAAGTGTAGAATCAGAAATTAAAAGTTAGGTTTCTTCACTATTTAAGTTTGGGTTAGTAGTTTTAGGGGTTCTAAGCCCCGCCAAAGAGGACCGTCGCGATGACGCTCCTCTTTTTTTTGTCGTAATTTAAAAATAAATATTTACCTTTGCGCGTTCTAACTTTCGGAGACCCCGGAACGTAGGGACACCAAAACTCTGTATGAAAAAACTTCTGATTGTTGTCGCGGCGGCGATGGCGTTATTTTTCGTCTCCTGCGTGGAGACCATTTCTCACCGTATTGTCGTTCCTGCGGACGAGATTCTCGTTGCTGCCGATTCGGGCGGTGATGTCGATTCCAACGTTGCCCAGTTGGCTGCTGTCGAGTCCGGTACCGTTATTTCCGGTAAACTTTACGCATATCCCGAGGAGGGTTACGTTTTCACCGGTTGGGTTTCCGACAATCCCGCTGTGGTTTTCGCCGACGCTTCGGCTCCCATTACCACATTCACTATGCCCGCCGGCCCTGTTTCCATTCGCGCGACTTTTGCTCTCGAAGGCACTGTTATTTCCGACGTCCTCTCTCTTATTTCCGACCCTGTGTTCCTCGCTTATTGTACTGGCGAGATGAACAACTCCGAGTACAAGAACTGGGACACCGACAATAACGGTAAACTCTCTCCCGCAGAGGCTGCTGCTGTCGAGCTTATCGACGTTACCAACTCCGGCATCGAGTCTCTGGCCGGACTCGAACACTTCACCGGCCTTGCTGTGCTCTACTGCGCTCTCAACAACCTCACTTCTCTCGACATCTCTGCCAACACTGCCTTGTACTGGCTCCAGTGCGAGAACAACCCCGGTATAGGCACCCTCGACCTTTCTCACAATCCCGATCTCGGTATCCTTTTCTGTATGAACACCGGTATCCTTGGCTTGGACCTTTCTCATAATCCCAACCTGGAGGCTCTCGACTGTTCTTATAACCACCTCACTTCTCTCGACCTCTCCCACAATCCTTATGTCTACGCTCTGGATTGTTCCAACAATATGATCCTCAGTCTTGACATCTCTTCCAACGAGTTGTTGGAGCAGTTTTTCTGCGAGGGTAACCTTGGGGACGGCCGCCGTATGTACATTCGTTCTTGGTTCGACTCTGATAGTATTCCCGACGATTTTCCCTGCGAGGATTGGATCTTCATCATCGCTTCTTCCGGTTACGTGATCTCTCCTGTCTACTACACCGAGGCCACTAAACCCGACTTTTCCAACGACGGCGATGTCAAAACCCTCCAGACCGCTTCTTCCGGCGCTGGTATCGACATCGTTCTGATGGGTGACGGTTTCACTCCCGCCGACCACGCCGACGGTACTTACGACCGCGTGATGGAGGACACCATCGACGCTTTCTTCGCCGAGGAACCTTACACCTCGTTCCGTAATATGTTCAACGTATACCAGGTCGACGTTGTTTCTCCCGGTTCCACTTGGTACGAGCTCTCCGAATCTAACGGTAATACCGCCCTCGGTACTCGCTTCGGCGGCGGTACCAACATCAACACCGGTGAGAATAGCGACCTTATGGCTAAGTCATACGCTCAGATAGCCATCTCTTCTGCCCGTATGAACGAGGCCCTCGTTGTCGCCGTCCTTAACACCGATTACTTTGCCGGTACTTGTTGGATGTACTACCCCAGTAGTGGCGACCACTCTCGCGGCCTTGGTGTTGCTTACCTCACTCGTACTGATAACGATTGGGACTTCATCGGCCTTGTCAACCACGAGGCTGGTGGGCACGGCTTCTCGAAACTTGCCGACGAGTACTGGGAGTCTCCCGGTATGGGTAAAACCGTCCCTGCTGCCGAGATCGCCGACGTTCGCGCTTGGGAGCCGTATGGTTGGAACCGTAACATCGACTTCACCGACGATCCTTACGATGTCAAGTGGGCCCACTTCCTCAACAATCTCCATTATTCCACATATGTGGGTACTTGGGAAGGTGGGTACTATTACGAGTTCGGCGCTTTTCGCCCTGCCGAGCACAGTGTAATGCGTTATAACCACGACGGTTATAACGCACCTTCTCGCGAGGCAATCTTCTACCGCATCCACAAACTGGCCCACGGCCTCTCTTGGTCATATAATTTCGAGACTTTCGCTGCTTGGGATCTTTCTTCCCACACTCGTTCGGCTGCTGCTTCTGCTCGCCGTCCGTCCGGCCTGCTTCGTAACGAAGGTTTGACCGGCGCTCCTCCCGTCGTTGTTTCCCGTCCTTGGGACGAGGGTATGGATCTTTCTTCTCTTCCCTCTACTCGTTCGGCCGGGCCTCTCAAGACTTCGCGGTTGCGCGTCAGCCGACAACCACAACTTTAAAACCTTCCCGACTTAAATATTTTTCCGCCAGCTCCCGCACTCTTGCGGGAGTTGTTGCTTTGACCTCTTCCACAAACTTCTCCAGATAATTTTTCGGGGTTCCACACCCGCACACTTGCACGCTCTCTATCACGACATCCACCACTCCGAACGGCCCATCCATAATCCGCGCCACTTCTCCCAGTATCGTTCTCTTCACCCCCTCCAACTCATCGCCCGAAACCTCCTCCCTACGAAGCTTCTCCACTTCTCCGAAAATCAGTTCCACCGCTTCTTCCGCATTCTCCACTCCCACTTCCGTCGCCACCGCCAGATATCCCGTTCTCTTCAGGTTCACCATTGCCGCCATCACCCCGTACGTATATCCTCTCTCCTCCCGTAGTACCTTCACCAGCCTCGACCCGAAATAGCCTCCCAGTACCGTTGCCACTACTTGCATTCCCACAAAATCCTCGTGCTCTCTCGAGAATAGCACCTTCCCGATTCTCACTGCTGCTTGCACCGCTCCCGGCGCTTCTATACGCTTATACCCCGTCATAGCTTTTCCAAAATCTCGAATAACCGCTCCTCTCCGCCGCGCCCGTCCGCCCCGCCCCCCAACGTACACACCACAAAACAGTTTCCCGCCCCGTAATACTTCTTCCTGAACTCCACCACATCTTCCCTTGTCACCTCTCTGTACGCTTCCGTCGGCGCACTCGCCCCATACGCGCTATCCTTCCCAAACAACTCCGCCGACAAGGCTTCTCGCGCTCTCACCGCTGGTTTTGTCCTCTCTACCGCCAGCCTCTCCATCCTCTTTTTCGCCCACACTTCCAGTTCCTCCTCCGGATATACCGGCCTCAGCACCACTTCTTCCATCACCTCCAAGGTCTCTTTCAGGAACTTCCCCAGCGCACAGAACGTCATCACTGCATAGTCTCTGTCCGCACTCACCTCGTAGTACGATCCCACATAGTCCAGCTTCTCTGCCACTTCTTTTGCCGTCAGCCGCTCCGTTCCTTCCGCCATCAGATTCAGCGCACTCGTTGCCACAAACGGCTTCACCCCTTCCTCATACCCCGCCGCCGAGCCTGCTTCCCACACAAAACTCACCCTTGCCACCTCCTGCTCCTGGGCCCTTATCACATAGACTTCCAGCCCGTTTCTCTCCAGCACTCTCTTCTCCACTCCCGGCAGTTCCACCGCCTTTGGTATCCTTATTTCCGGTATCTTTTTCATCTCTTATTGCTCCTGTAAACCAGCGTCGACGCCCTCTCTCTCCTGAACATCGCCTCTGCCTCCACCATCAGCTCCTCCGGCCCGAAGCTTCTGAAGATCCCCACTTCCTCGTTCACCAACTCCAGCCGCCCCAACATCTCATAGTAGCCCAGATTCATCGCCTTGTTCATCACATTCAGCTCTCCGAATGTCGTTTCTGCTTCGAACTTGTTCTTCACCTTCTCCAGCTCATACTCTCCCACCGGCTCCCTCCCCAGTCGCTCCAACGCTTCCCACAAAGCCTCTTCCGCCTCCTCTTCCGCCACTCCGTCGAACAGATGCCCCGTCGCCACAAACAGCCCCGGGTCGACATCTCCCGTTATGTAGGCATTCACACTCGAAAACAGCCTTCGCTCCTTCACCAGCTCGTTGTACAGCCTCGCCGAGGCTCCTCCCGCCAGCACATCCGACAGTATATCACACCCGTAGTAGTTCCTGGTCATCCTTCCTCCCATCCCGAAGGTCACCGTTAGCGCTGTCGCAGGTACATCTCTCTCGACCTCCAATCGCCGAGCCGCACCCTGCTCCGGCTCCACCGGCACTTCATCCACCGGCCGCACCCCGCCGTCCAGCCCTCCGAACCACTTCTCCACCAGTTCGAACACCTCTCCCGGATCCATATCCGCCGCCACCGCCACAATCGCATTCGCCGGTACATAATACCTCTTATAAAACTCCCTCACCTCTCCAAGAGTCGCTCCCACCACGTGTTCCGGCGTCATTCCTATTGTCGGCCACCTGTACGGATGCACTTCGTAGGCCAGCTTTCTCACCAGCGCCCACATATCCCCATAGGGTTGGTTCAGATACCTCTGCTTGTACTCCTCTATGACGACCTTCTTCTCCGCCTCCAGTACCTCCGCCCCGATCTCCAATCCTCCCATCCTGTCCGCCTCCAGCCACAGCGCTGTCTCCACATTCTCGCGTGGTAGGGTTATGTAATAATCGGTATAGTCGTTGTTCGTGTAGGCATTGTTTTCTCCCATCGCTCTGTGCACCGGTTCGTCGAAATCCGGTACGGCCCTCGTTCCCCTGAACATCAGATGTTCAAACAGATGCGCAAATCCCGTTCGCTCCGGCCTTTCGTTTCTCGCTCCCACCCGGTATATCACATTCACCGCCGCCATCGCCGTTCCTCTGGCTCTGGTCGCCACCACCCTCAGCCCGTTCGACAAAATTCGTTGTTCGTATCCAATCATTTTGCAAAAATAGTTATATTTGTGCCCAAACTAACTATCTACAAGATGAAAAAAGAGAAGAAGTTCCTGACTTGCGACGGAAACGCCGCCGCCGCCCACATTGCTTATATGTTTTCGGAGGTAGCGGCAATTTACCCTATAACTCCCTCATCCACAATGGCTGAGTACGTCGACGAGTGGTCGGCTGCCGGTCGTAAGAACATTTTCGGCGAGACTGTCAAGGTTGTCGAGATGCAGTCCGAGGCTGGTGCTGCCGGCGCTGTCCACGGTTCTTTGCAGACTGGTGCTCTCACCACTACCTTTACCGCTTCTCAGGGTCTTCTCCTTATGATTCCCAATATGTACAAGATTTCGGGCGAGCTTCTTCCCGGCGTATTCCACGTCTCTGCTCGCGCTCTTGCTACGTCCACTCTTTCCATCTTCGGCGACCATCAGGACGTTCTCGCTACTCGCCAGACCGGCTTTGCTCTTCTCGCTACTTCTTCCGTTCAGGAGGTTATGGACCTCGCCGGGGTTGCCCACCTTGCCGCCCTCAAGTCTCGTGTTCCTTTCCTCCACTTCTTCGACGGATTCCGTACTTCTCACGAGATCCAGAAGGTCGAGTCTCTCGACATCGAGGACCTCAAGCCTCTGCTCGACGAGAAGTCTTTGGCTGAGTTCCGCGACCGGGCTCTCAACCCCGAGTCTCCTGTTTCTCGCGGTACTGCTCAGAACTCCGATATATACTTCCAGTCTCGCGAGGCTTCGAACAAGTTTTGGGACGCTGTTCCCGACGTCGTTGCCCATTATATGAAGGAGATCTCGAAGCTCACCGGTCGTTCTTACGCTCCTTTCACTTATTACGGCGTCCCCGACGCGACCGACGTTATTGTCGCTATGGGCTCCATTTCCGAGACCCTCAAAGAGACCGTCGACCATCTTTGCTCTTCCGGCCGTAAGGTTGGCGTTGTTACTGTCCACCTTTACCGCCCGTTCTCTTCGAAATACTTCTTCGACGTCCTCCCCGCATCCGCCAAGAGAATCTGCGTCCTCGACCGTACTAAGGAAATAGGCGCTCCCGCCGAGCCTTTGTACCTCGACGTTCTCGAAATGTTCAATGAGCGCCCCTCCGACGTCAAGATCATCGGTGGCCGTTACGGTTTGGCTTCCAAGGACACCACTCCCGCCCATATGGTTGCCGTGTTCGACAACCTTGCGGCGTCGAAACCCAAGGATCACTTCACCGTAGGTATCGTCGACGACGTCACTCACCTCTCTCTTCCCGTCGGCGCTCCCCTCGCTCTCGGTGGTAAGGGTACTTTCGAGGGCGTTTTCTTCGGCCTCGGCGCCGATGGTACCGTTGGTGCTAATAAGAACTCCATTAAGATCATCGGCGACACGACCGACAAATACTGCCAGGCCTACTTCGCTTACGATTCCAAGAAGTCGGGCGGTTACACGGCTTCTCACCTCCGCTTCGGCGACTCTCCCATCCGCTCGCCCTATCTGGTTACGACTCCCGACTTCGTTGCCTGCCACGTTCCGTCCTATATCCATAAATACGACGTTCTTCGCGGGCTCAAAAAAGGCGGTTCGTTCCTCCTCAACACCCTCGCTTCTCCCGATACCATCGCTTCCGAGTTGCCTGCCGAGATGAAACGTTACCTGGCTGACAACCAGATCAATTTCTACATCATCAACGCTACGAAACTGGCTGCCGAGCTCGGCCTCGGTAACCGTACCAATACTATTATGCAGTCTGCTTTCTTCAAGATCGCGAATGTTATTCCCTTCGAGACTGCTGTTGCCGAGATGAAGAAGGCTATCAAGAAGTCTTACGGTATCAAGGGGGACGAGATCGTCAATATGAACAACGCCGCTGTCGATGCCGGTGGTGACGCTGCTGTCAAGATCTCCATTCCCGCCGACTGGGCTTCCGCAAAACCCGAATCCCCCGCCGCTAAATCCGCCTCCGCCGCCAAGCCGAAATTCGTGACTTCCGTCGTCGAGCCTGTCAACGACCTTCGCGGCGACGACCTTCCTGTTTCCGTATTCACCGGTCGCGAGGATGGTACTTGGGACAACGGTACCGCTGCTTTCGAAAAACGCGGTATCGCCGTTAACGTTCCTAAGTGGTTGCCCGAGAATTGTATCCAGTGTAACCAGTGCTCCCTGGTCTGCCCTCACGCTGCTATTCGCCCGTTCCTCGCTACCGAGGCCGAAGTGAAAGCTGCTCCGGCCGACACCGCTTTCCGCCCCGGCCTCGCCGACACTAAAGATTATCAGTTCCGTATCCAGGTTTCTCCTCTGGATTGTACCGGTTGTGGTAACTGTATGGACGTCTGCCCTGCTAAGACCAAGGCTCTCGAAATGGTTCCTCTGGCCAGCCAAAAACAAGAGGAGACTCGTTGGACTTATATGCACGAAAAAGTCGGTTATAAGGAGGTTGTCGATAAGACTAAGAACGTTAAGAACTCCCAGTTCGCTCAGCCTTTGTTCGAGTTTTCGGGTGCTTGCGCCGGTTGCGGCGAGACTCCTTACGTCAAGGTCGTCACCCAGTTGTTC
Organism: Alistipes sp. UBA936; assembly: GCA_002293505.1. Lineage (GTDB taxonomy): Bacteria > Bacteroidota > Bacteroidia > Bacteroidales > Rikenellaceae > UBA940. The sequence goes on from DBDI01000014.1 coordinate 37,466, forward strand.
GGCGAATCTATGATCATCGCTAACGCTACGGGTTGCTCGTCTATTTACTCCGGTTCCGCTCCTTCCACTCCTTACTGCGTCAATTCCAAGGGCTTCGGGCCTGCTTGGGGTAACTCTTTGTTCGAGGACAACGCCGAGTTCGGCCTTGGTATGCAGGTTGCGACCGAGAAACTTCGCGATAAGATCCAGGAGAAGATGCAGTCTGCTATCGACTCTTGCTCCAAATGCTCCAAAGAGCTCAAGGCTGAGATGCAGCAATGGATCGAACACCGCGACGACCGCATCAAATCCCGCGAGATCACCGACCGCCTCATTCCTATGATGGAGTCGTGCGGTTGCGACACTTGTAAAGAGATCCTGAAACTGAAGAAGTTTATGGCTCGTAAGTCGCAGTGGATTATTGGTGGCGACGGTTGGGCTTACGACATCGGTTTCGGCGGCCTCGACCACGTAATTGCTTCCGGCTTGGACGTCAATATCCTTGTGCTCGACACCGAGGTTTACTCTAATACCGGCGGCCAGTCTTCCAAGGCTACTCCCGTCGGCGCTATCGCGAAGTTCGCCTCTTCCGGCAAACGCGTAAGGAAGAAAGACCTCGGCGCTATCGCAATGACTTACGGTTACGTCTACGTTGCTCAGGTCTCTCTGGCTAACCAGAACCAGTTGCTCCGTACTCTCAAGGAGGCCGAATCCTACCCCGGGCCTTCTCTGGTTATCGCTTACTCTCCCTGTATCAACCACGGTATCAAGGGTGGTATGACCCGTACTCCGACGGTTGGTAAACAGGCTGTGGATTGCGGTTACTGGCACCTTTGGCATTACGATCCCCGCCTTGCCGACGCCGGTTCGAACCCGTTCGTTATGGACTCCAAGGAGCCCGACTGGTCTTTGTTCCGCGGCTTCCTCGATAAGGAGGTTCGTTACTCGGCTCTTTCGAAGGCTTACCCCAAGGAGGCCGAGGAGCTTTTCAAAGCTGCTCAGGAGAATGCCCAGTGGCGTTACGCTTCTTACCGCCGCCTCGCCGACCAAACGTACTCTAAATAAATCCGCGCTTTATGAAAAAACTAGTATCGTTTTTCGTTGCTCTGGTAGTTTTTGTTCTGACTGCCATCCTCAGCGTCTCTGCCCAGTCGGGTGGTAAGACCCTGGAGCTCACCTATCCCAGTGTCATTCTCAAAACCGAGAAATCCCTCACTGTCTACCTCCCCGCCGAGTACGAGGCCAATCCTGAAAAACATTACCCCGTGTTGTACCTTCTTCACGGGGCTGGTGACGACCACACCGGTTGGTTGCAGAAGGGGCTCGCTCGTACTATCGCCGATGAGACTATCGAGTCCGGCCTTTGCCTTCCTATGATTATCGTTATGCCCGACGCTTCCGGCGTTGGCGGTGGTCCCGACGGTGGTGCTACTAAGAACCGTGGTTACTTCAACCAGCCCGATTGGCATTGGGAGGATCACTTCTTCTCGGAAGTTATTCCTTTCGTCGAAAAGACTTTCCGCACTCTTCCCGACCGCCAGTCCCGCGCTGTTTCCGGGCTCTCGATGGGTGGTGGTGGAACCGTTGCTTACGCCCAGCGTTACCCTCAGATGTTCTCTTCCGCCTTCGCTATGTCTGCTGCTGTCGGTGGTTTGCCTCGCGGTTACGCCAACACAGGTAGCCCTCTTTCGTTCCTCGAGGGCGCTTCTCCGGCTCAGATCGAGGCTATGAAATCCGTTCGTTGGTTTCTTGATTGCGGTGATGACGACTTTTTGTTCGACGCTAACGTCGACTTTATGCGTCTGATGCGCGAGAAAGAGATTCCTCTTCAGTTTCGTGTTCGTAACGGCGGCCACAATTGGGATTACTGGCAGACGTCTCTTCGCACAGCGCTGACGTTTGTTTCCATCGGCTTCGCAACGGAATCGGAATAAGATTTTAGATCGAGATTTCGAGTATTTCGAACTTCAGCACTCCTGCTGGTACGGCGACCTCTACTCGGTCGCCTTTTTTGTGGCCCAATAGCGCTGCTGCAATCGGGGTTGCGGTCGCGAGTTTTCCTTCTTTCAGATTTGCTTCCTTCTCCGGCACCAGTGTATAGCACACTTCCTTTCCCGTCCCCACATTCAGCAGCCTCACTCTGTTCAGTATTTGCACCGTCTCCACTCCCACCTTCGAGCGATCCAGTAGCCTTGCTGAGGCCAGCATCGTTTCCAGTTCCGAGATCTTCATCTCCAGCATCCCCTGGGCTTCTTTTGCTGCATCATACTCTGCATTCTCACTCAAATCTCCCTTGTCTCTCGCTTCTGCTATTGCACGCGAGGCTGCCGGCCTTTCGACCGACCTCAAATGCTCCAGTTCGGCTTTTGCTTTCGCAAATCCCTCTTCTGTCAGGTATGTAACTCCCGTAGCCATAGTTTCGAAGCCACAAAAGTATGTAACGTTTTTCGGATTTCCAAATTTAGCCTACCTTTGTTCCCATTATGGCATCATCCAACTTCGTCGATTACGTCAAGATTTTCGCTCGTTCCGGTTCCGGGGGTGGCGGCTCTGCTCACTTCCGTAGGGAGAAGTTCGTTGCTTTCGGCGGTCCCGACGGTGGCGACGGTGGTCGCGGCGGTTCAATCATTCTTCGCGGTAATCCTCACTTCTGGACCCTGATCCACCTTAAGTTCCAGCGCCACATCTTTGCTGAGAATGGTTCGAACGGGTTTGGTTCTCGTTCTTCGGGTAAATCCGGGGCCGACATCTTCATCGACGTTCCCTTGGGTACCGTTGCTAAGGATGCCGACTCGGGCGAGATCGTAGCCGAAGTAACCGCTCCCGGCGAGGAGAAGGTTCTTCTTCCCGGCGGTCGCGGTGGTCTTGGTAACTGGCACTTCAAATCGGCCACCAACCAGGCTCCTCATTACGCCCAGCCCGGCGAGCCCGGTATCGAGCAGTCGTTCGTCCTCGAATTGAAACTCCTCGCTGACGTCGGCTTGGTCGGTTTCCCTAACGCCGGTAAATCGACTCTCCTCTCTTCCGTTTCTGCTGCTCGCCCCAAGATCGCAGATTACGCTTTCACCACCCTCGAGCCTAACCTTGGTATCGTCGAGGTTCGCGACGGCTTCTCTTTCGTTATGGCCGACATTCCCGGTATCATCGAGGGGGCTCACTCCGGTCGTGGTATCGGTACTCGATTCCTTCGCCATATCGAACGTAACTCGCTGCTTCTGTTCGTCATTCCCGCCGACTCTCCCGACATTGCTTCCGAATATGCCGTCCTCCTTCGCGAGTTGGAGCTCTATAACCCCGAGTTGCTCGACAAGTCTCGTATGCTCGCTGTTTCGAAATGCGACCTTCTCGACGACGAGCTTCTCTCGGAGCTCAAGGCGAGCCTCGAACCTGCCGCTCTGCCTCCCACGTTCTTCATCTCTGCTGTATCTTCTTCCGGCCTCTCCTCCCTCAAGGACGCCCTCTGGAATGCACTCAACACCCCCCAGCCCTTATGATGACTCCCCGCATCCTGATGATCTACACCGGCGGTACAATCGGTATGATTTCCGATCCCTCTTCCGGCGCCCTCAAGCCTCTCAACTTCAAAGACATTGAGCGCGAGATTCCCGCCCTGCGCACCCTCAACGTCGATATCTCTTACCTTGCTCCCGACCGTCCCATCGACTCTTCCGACGTCACTCCCGCCGACTGGTCCCGCCTCGCTGCCACGATCCAAACCAACTACGATCGCTTCGACGGCTTCGTTGTTCTCCACGGTACCGACACAATGGCTTGGACTGCTTCGGCCCTGAGTTTTATGTTCGAGAACCTCTCTAAACCCGTGGTTTTCACCGGTTCCCAGATTCCCATCGGTGTTCTTCGTACCGACGGACGCGAGAACCTCGTTACTTCGGTCGAGATCGCTGCTGCTCGCCGACCCGACGGTTCGGCACAGGTTCCCGAGGTTTCGATCTACTTCCAGAACCGTCTTTTTCGCGCTAACCGCACTACCAAATGGTCTGCCGAGCAGCTCAACGCTTTCACTTCCGAGAATTTTCCTCCTCTCGCCGAGGTCGGGGTCGCCATCCATTATGCTGATATCGCGCCATTTATTGCTCCCTCGCGTGAGGCCCTTCGGATCTCCTCCTCCCTCTGCCCCGATGTCTCCGTCGTCCGTCTTTTTCCCGGCCTCTCCCGGAAAAACCTCCAAACCTCCCTCTCTGTTCCCGACCTTCGCGGGGTTGTTCTCCAGACTTTCGGGGCTGGTAATACTCCCACTTCTCCCTGGTTCTTCGATACTCTCTCCGACGCCATCTCCCGCGGCATCGTCATTCTCAACGTCACCCAATGTATAGCCGGCTCTGTTTCACCTCTCTACGAGTCTGCTATCCGCCTCGCCCAGATCGGCGTCATTTCCGGCCGCGACATCACCCTCGAGGCTGCTCTCACCAAATTGATGTACGTTCTCGGGACCTGCTCGACGCCCGCCGAGCGGACTCAAAAATTAAATTCGTCTCTTCGTGGCGAGTTTTCGGCCCTATAATTTGCCCATAATGAAAATAGTTGCTAAATTCGCACGGTCAAGCCGTGTAGTCACAGCTTCGACGCATACTGGAGAAATGACCGAGTGGCTGANNNGTTCGAATCCCGCTTTCTCCGCCGGCGCCTGAAAGGCGCCGCATAAAACTTAAGACTATAAACTTATATAACTAACAAACAACTAATCAATTTAACTTAATTATGAAAAAACTGTTTATGATTTTGGCGGTGGCCGGCCTTTTTTCGTTGGGCACCATTAACGCGTTTGCTCAGGAGACCGAATCCGCTGCAGCCGCACCCACATCTGCCGTAACCGCTGTCGACGCTGCGACCGACGTCGTTGGTAAGCCTCTTCACCAGGCAATTAAGGAGAAATTCATCGAGGGTGGTGCTGCCTGGATGACCCCCATCTTGATCTTCGTTATCCTTGGTTTGGCAATCGCTATCGAGCGTATCATCTACTTGAACCTTTCGACTGTTAACTCTAAGAAATTGATCGACCGCGTCGAGGCTGCCCTCAAAAAAGGCGGTATCGAGGAGGCTAAGCGCGTTTGCCGCGACACTAAGGGCCCGATCGCTTCTATCTTCTACCAGGGTCTCGACCGTTACCACCAGGGCCTCGACAACGTCGAAAAGGCCGTCGTAAGTTACGGTTCCGTCCAGATCGCCCAGATGGAATCCGGCCTTGTTTGGATCGGTTTGTTCATCTCGCTGGCTCCTATGTTAGGGTTTATGGGTACCGTTGTTGGTATGGTCCAGGCATTCGACTCTATCCAGGCAATGGGTGACGTTTCTCCTACCGCAGTTGCCGGTGGTATCAAGGTTGCACTTTTGACAACTTTGGCCGGTTTGATCGCTGCCGTTATCCTTCAGTTGTTCTACTCTTACATCATCTCCAAGATCGACGCCCTGACAATGGATATGGAGGACTCTTCGATCACTTTGGTAGATATGCTCACCGAATACAAGAAGTAATTTAGCCGGTTCGTTATCCTATGAAGAAATTAATGAATCTCATCCTCATCGTTCTGGTGGTCATAGCTGCATTGTCGGTTATCCTTTGGATGGTTCAGGGTGGTGGCGAGCGTGGTGTGCAGTTGATGCTCACTGTTGCTTACGTCTACCTTGCTCTGGCTGCGCTGCTTGCTATCGTTATGACCGTTATGAACCTTGGTAAGAGCCAATCGAAATCCCGCCTTGGCCTTTACGTCTTCGGCGCGGTCGTTGTTTTGGCTGTTTTGTTCTACTTTGCCGTTGCAAAATCTTCTCCTGTCACATTGGCTGACGGTTCGGTAGTCACTAATCCTTTCACCCTTAAAATCACCGACACAATGCTCTTCCTTGCATACGCAGCTTTGGGCGTTACCGCTTTGGTGATGATAGGTGGTGAGGTGCGTAAAGCATTTAAGTAGTTTCTCGATATGGCAAATAATAAGAGAGAAATTAGGGAGATCAACGCGAGCTCGATGGCCGACATCGCGTTTCTGCTTCTGATTTTCTTCCTTGTTGCTACTACGATGAACGTCGACACGGGTATCACACGCCAGTTGCCTCCTATTCCTCCCGAGGAACAGCAGATGGAGGACATCAAGGTAAAGGAGCGCGATCTGCTCACGATATTCGTGAACACCTACGACAACATTTTGGTAGCAGGCCGCCAGGCCCATATATCTCAGCTTCGCGCTGCGGTTAAGGAGTTCGTCCTCAACCCCACGAACAACGAGAATATGCCGGAGAAGGAAATTAAGGAATTGACGATGCCCGATGGTAGCATCTGGAGCGTTCCGGTTAGTAAGGCTGTTGTATCGCTTACTAACGACCGCGGTACGAGTTACGATATGTATATTCAGGTTCAGAACGAGTTGGCACGCGCTTTCAACGAGATGCGCGACGACGCTGCTCGTGCGCGGTTCGGTAAGGATTTTATGAACCTCGAAGACGCTGAGCGTGACGTGATCACTAAGGCAGTTCCTCTGAGCATATCGGAGGCTGAGCCTAAAAACGTAGGAGGCAATTAGTTATGGCAGTAATGAAGAAAAAACGTAAAGGCGGGATTCCTCCCATCTCTACGGCGTCGTTGCCCGACGTAATCTTTATGATCCTGTTCTTCTTTATGGTATCGACTACGATGCGTTCGACGGAGGTTTTGGTAAAGACCCAGTTGCCCGACGCTTCGGAGGTCCAGAAACTTGAGAAGAAACAGTTGGTAAGCTTCATTTACATTGGCCAGCCGGTTGATTCCCAGCAGGCTCAGTGGGGTACGGCACCTCGTATCCAGTTGAATGACTCTTACCACTCGCTGACTGACATCCTCGACTTCGTAGCTTCGGAGCGCGACAAGCTTTCCGAGGCGGATCGTATGGCAATGACGGTAATGTTGAAGGCCGACCGTAACACTCGTATGGGTATCATTTCCGATACTAAACAGGAGTTGCGTAAGGCTAACGCCCTCAAGATTTCCTACGCCGCCAACCGTGCCGCGAGATAGTTTTTCCACATTCCCGAAAAAGGCCGCCTCATAATGGGCGGCCTTTTTTTGTGGTGCCCAAGCTTTTTGTTACCTTTGTTTCGTGGACTTTACCCTTGTATCATCATATTCTCCCACTGGCGACCAGCCCGAGGCTATCGCTCAGCTCACCAGCGCCATAAAATCCGGCTCTCAGCACTCCACACTTCTCGGCGTCACTGGTTCTGGTAAGACTTTCACCGTTGCCAACGTCATCTCTCAGCTCCAGCGGCCCGCCCTCGTCCTGTCTCATAACAAGACCCTCGCTGCTCAGTTGTACTCCGAGTTCAAAGGGTTCTTTCCTCATAACGCCGTCGAGTACTTCGTCTCCTATTACGATTACTACCAGCCCGAGGCTTACCTCCCCTCGTCTGATACCTATATAGAAAAGGACCTTCAGATTAACGACGAGATCGACAAGATGCGCCTTCGCGCTACTGCGAGCTTGATGTCCGGGCGCCGCGACGTTATTGTTGTCGCATCCGTCTCCTGCATTTACGGTATCGGTAACCCCGAGGACTTCGAGGCTTCCGTCGTCGAGCTTCAAACCGGCCAAGTTATTCCTCGTAAGACGCTCCTCTACTCTCTGGTCGACATCCTTTACACTCGCTCCGAGCGCGAGCTTGTCCCCGCGACTTTCCGCGTTTCCGGTGATTCTGTTGACGTTATGATGGCATTCGGGGAAATGGCTGTCCGCCTCGATTTTTTCGACGACGAACTCGAATCCATCACCCGCATCGACCCCGCCACCGGCCAAAGACTCGAAAAACTCGACAAGATAAGAATCTCTCCCGCTAACCTCTTCGTCACCACAAAGGAGCGCACGACCCAAGCTATCCGCCAGATCCAGCTCGACCTTGGCGAACAGATCAAATTCTTCGAAGCCGTCGGCAAACCGTCGGAAGCCCAGCGCCTTAAACAGCGTACCGAGTTCGACCTCGAGATGATCAAGGAGGTTGGTTATTGCTCCGGTATCGAGAATTACTCGCGTTATTTCGACGGCCGCTCTCCCGGGGCTCCTCCTTTCTGCCTGCTCAATTACTTTCCCAAGGATTACCTCCTCATAATCGACGAGTCCCACGTTACGCTTCCCCAGGTCCGCGCTATGTACGGTGGCGACCGTGCTCGTAAGGAGAACCTCGTTGAATACGGCTTTCGTCTTCCTGCTGCTCGCGACAACCGCCCCTTGAAATTCGATGAGTTCGAGCGCCTTGCTGGTACTTCGATCTACGTTTCTGCTACTCCGGCCGATTACGAGCTCACTAAATCCGAGGGCCTTGTCGTCGAACAGGTCGTCCGTCCCACCGGCGTCGTCGACCCTCCTATCCAGATCCGTACTACTGATAATCAGATTGATAACCTCATCGAGGAGATCCAGTCCCGCGCGGCCAAAAATGAAAAAGTCCTCGTCGCCACTCTCACCAAACGTATGGCCGAGGAGTTGTCGAAATACTTCGATCGTATCGGTATTCGTAATCGCTACATCCACTCGGAGGTCGAGACTCTCGACCGTATCCGTATTCTCGAGGAGCTTCGCGGTGATGTTTTCGATGTTCTCGTTGGGGTTAACCTTCTTCGCGAGGGCCTCGACTTGCCCGAGGTTTCTTTGGTTGCGGTGATGGATGCCGACAAGGAGGGTTTTCTTCGTAACACACGTTCTCTCACTCAGATAGCTGGTCGTGCAGCTCGCCACGCCGACGGTAACGTGATCCTTTACGCCGAGCGCCGCACCGATTCGATCCGTGAGGCTATTTCCGAGTCCAACCGCCGTCGCGAGAAGCAGATCGCATATAATATGCGTAACCGAATCATTCCCCAGGCCGCCCATAAATCCTCTCGTCCCTCCGAGTTCATCTACGACTTCGCTTCGTCCGCCCTCCCCCTCGCCGCCGATGTCCAAGCCAACTACTCCGCCGCCTCCCTCTCTCCTTCCGAGCTCGAAACAGCCATTGCCGCCGCCCGTTCCCAGATGGAATCCGCCGCAAAGGCTCTCGACTTCGCTGCTGCTGCTCAATACCGTAACCAGATGTACGCTCTCCAGCAGCGACTTAACCCCGAGAACGAACAATGATAGCTCGCTTTATATCCTCCGTTTCCGACTGTTTTTACATCGGGCCTTTTCGCCGCCTGATGTCTCGCCAGTTGTTTTCTTACATTTTTTGCGGTGGTATCAACTTCGTCCTCACGATTTTCAGTTATTGGCTCGCCTTCAACTTCGTCTTCTCCAAAACCGACCTCATCCTTCCGTTCACCTTATTCGGTACGGACACCGTTTCGGCCCACGTCGCGGCCCTCGGTATCTCTCTTCCCATCAACTTCGCCACTGGTTTTTGGCTCCAGCGCTCTGTTTCTTTCCGCTCTTCTCCCCTCCACACCCGCACCCAGCTCTGGCGTTACTTCCTCACCGCTCTCGTCGGCCTCCTCCTTAATTACGGGCTCACCAAACTCCTCGTCGACTGCCTCCACATCTTTCCCACCGTTTCTCAGATTCTCATTTACGGCCTCACTGCTGTAGTCTCTTTCCTTGCTCAGCGCCACTTCACTTTCCGCGGCGCCCGCCCCTAAACCGCCAAACCCTAAAGCTCCACCTTGTACACCCACAAGCACGGATTAATCTCCCAGTACCTGTTCATCACATTGTACGCTTCTCTCTCTGTTGCTCCGTCATAAATGCTTACCATATTGTACCCCGTCCTCGCATCCACAAACTTTTTCGGCGTTAGCGCCGGATACTCTCGCCCCACTTTCGCTACAAGCTTGTCCGCATTGGACTCTATTTCAAACGCTCCTGCTATTACGTGATACCTTGGCCCCGCCGCTACCGCCGGCACCACCACCTCAGGTTCCACTGCTTCCGGCTCTGCCGCCACCGGCGCCACTACTTCCGTAGCCGGTACCTTCTTCTCAAAATAGCCGTTCTTGCACAGCCACACCAGCGCGAGCACCACCGCCAGCACCGCTACGGCTATTCCCAGCCAGCACCACACTCTTCCGCATCCTCCCGAGCCTTCCGAGCCATCTTCCGCCCGCCGCCCCGACCGCGCTCCCGCCCGCCTTCCTCTCCTCTCTACTTCCATCATTTCTCCTTCTCCTCCCGGATTCAGCGCCTCTCCCAATTCCGCACTTCCCTCGAACCGCCCCTCCCTGATCACCCCCACTCCCCGTACTTCCACCGACCCATCTTCTCTTCTCGCTCTTTCCAGCCACCCGTCATACTCCCTCCAGGCTTCATCCAGCCCCACTCCTTCTCTGTCTGCCAATAGATTCACCACCGACGCTGCTCCTTCCACTCTTTCATCCTCCGTGAACACTCCCACATTCGCTGGCGGTAACAGTTCTGTTTCCGACACTCTTTTTGCTCTCCTCCTCTTCACTTCTATCGTTCCCACCCTTGGTAACACCACACTTTGGCGCTTCACCAGCGCGTCCCATATCAGTCCCGTGATTTTCATTTTTCTGTCCTCCTGTATGCTAAGATTATGATTATCAGTCCTGCAATTACGAACGGTATGCTCAGTATTTGGCCTATGTTTATCGCCATTCCTTCTTCTGCCGCTATCTGCGGATTCTTAATGAATTCTATCAGGAACCTGGTCAGGAACACCCCTATCAGGCCCACTCCGAACATCACTCCCGGCTTCTTCCGCCCCTCGTCCCGCTTATAATAGAGCCACACCAGCACTGCAAAAGTCGCCACATAGCACAACGCTTCATATATTTGGGTCGGATGCATCGGTACGGTTTCTCCCGCCCTCACGAATACAAATCCCCACGGCAGGTCCGTTGCCCTCCCGTAGATCTCGCTGTTGATCAGATTCCCCAGCCTCACCACTGCTCCTCCTATCGTCACCGGCACCATAATCCTGTCCAGCGACCAGATATACGGTAGCTTTGCCCCCTTCGAGAATCCCCACAGCCCCAGTAGTAGCCCCACTGCTGCTCCGTGCGACGCCATTCCTCCCTGCCTTATGTTCAGTATCTCTGCCGGATGGGCCAGAAAGTAGGCTGGTTCATAGAAGAAACAGTGTCCCAGCCTTGCTCCGATTATGGTTGCCAGCGTTCCCCACCAGAAGATGCTGTCTCCGAACTTCTCGTTCAGTCCTTCTCTCTTAATGAAGTTGTCGAAGAAGACCTTTCCCAGTATAATCGCCACCACCCAGCACAGCCCATACCACATCACTTCCAGTCCTCCGAGCCTCACCAGCACCGGATTCACATCCCACACTACCATCAAAAAATTCGCCGTTCCCATCATATTTATTCTCTAAAGTTACAATTTTCTCGCCAAAGTAAACCCAAACACGCTTCCCACTCCCGGCTCGCTTTCCACTTCGATTCCTTCTCCGTGGGCTTCAATGATGTGCTTCACTATGGCCAGTCCCAATCCCGTTCCTCCCTTTTCTCTCGACCGGCTCGTGTCCGCCCTGTAGAATCTCTCAAAAATCCTCGGTAGATCTTCCGCGTCTATTCCCTCTCCGTTGTCCGCCACCTCGACCCTTACCTTTCTCTCCTCCTCCGACCCCAACGCGCCCCCTTCCTCCACAAATCTCACTCTCACCCATCCTCCTTGCCTCCCATACCTTATTCCGTTTCCTATCAGATTCACCAGCACCTGGCCCACATACTTCCTGTCCGCTTCCACCTCCACCGTCCCGCCTTCAATAATAACAGAAACTCCCGCCCCCTCGGCCTGTATCTCCAGTCCCTCCACAACTTCTTCCACCAGTTCCCTCAGGTCGAACTCCTCCATCTCCATCTCCAGTGCTCCCGACTCCAGCCTCGATATTTCGTCCAGAAACGTCACCACTGCTATGATTCTCTCCACACTCTTCTCCGCCCTCTCCAAGTATAGCCTGTTCACCGCCTCGTCCTCCAGTCCCCCATCCAGTAACGTCTGTATGTATCCTTGTACATTGAACACCGGGGTCTTTATCTCGTGCGCAAAATCCCCCAGGTACTCTCTTCTGAACCTCTCCATCTCTTCCAGCCTCTCCACCTCGTCCGTTATTCGCGCCGTCACTTTCTCTATCAGGTTTCCTCTCCTTATCACCAGCCTGGTGAAGTAGTAGGTCACCACATAGGTCGACACACAAATCACCAGTAGTCCCCACCAGAAAAAGTGATACACCGCACTCACAATGCTTCCCGCAATCACCACCACCAGCGTCACCAGCAGCGCTATCAACAGCGCCGCGTGGTCGATCGAGCGTACATTCAGCTCGAAGTTCATTTGTAGTTTTCCATCAGTCTGGCAATGTACTTTCCTATTATGTCGAACTCCAGATTGACTACCGTTCCTGCTTCTATGTGCTTGAAGTTTGTGTTCTCCCACGTGTAGGGTATTATGGCCACCTGGAACCCTCCCTCTCTCGAATTCACCACCGTCAGCGAAACCCCGTTCACGGCCACCGATCCCTTTTCCACTGTCGTCATTCCTCCTCCTTGCGCCAGGTACTCAAACGTATAGTACCAGCTTCCTCCCGCTTCTTCCACCGCTGTGCACACCGCAGTCTGATCCACGTGCCCTTGTACTATGTGCCCATCCAGCAACGCATCCGGCCTCATCGAGCGCTCCAGATTCACCCAATCTCCCTCCTTCAACAGCCCCAGGTTGCTCTTCGCCAGGGTTTCGTGCATCGCCGTCACGACATAGTCCTTTTCGGTTAGTTCCACCACCGTCAGACACACTCCGTTGTGCGACACGCTTTGGTCTATCTTCAGCTCTCCCACAAAATCGGCCTCCACTCTGAAATGCTTATTCTGCTTCTCGGCGCGGATCTCCACCACGCGCCCCATCTTTTCTACAATCCCCGAAAACATCCCTATTTCTTTTCTAATGCGTTAACCCTCTGAACCAATTCCGGCAGCTTTCGGAACACCGCCCACGAGCGATGGAACCCGATTCCGGTCAGCGCCGGCGAACCAAGTAACACCGTTCCCGGCTCCACGTCGTGATCCACACCGCTTTGGGCTCCCATCTTCACTCCGTCTCCCAGCGTCAGATGTCCCGCCAGTCCCACCTGCCCTCCGAGCATACACCCGCGGCCGATTTTGGTCGAACCTGCCAAGCCCGCCTGCGCGGCGATGACGGTGTTTTCGCCGATCTCCACATTGTGGCCCACCTGAATGAGGTTGTCGAGTTTCACTCCGCGCCGCAGCACGGTCGAGCCCATCGTTGCACGGTCGATGCAGGTGTTCGCACCCACCTCCACGTTGTCCTCTATAATAACGTTGCCGATTTGGGGGATCTTTGCGAATGTGCCGTCGCCCGTATCGGGTGCGAATCCGAATCCGTCCGCCCCGATTACCGTCCCTGCGTGCAGGGTCACGTTCGAGCCGATGACGCACCCCTCGTAGATCTTCACCCCGGCGTGGATGGTGGTCTTAGTTCCGATCTTAACTCCCTTACCAACATAGCATTGCGGGTAAATCGCCGCCCCGTCGCCCAGCACAACCCCGCTCTCCACGACCGCGAAGTCGCCAACATAAACTCCTTCGCCGAGAGTCGCCTCCGGAGAAACCGATGCGCGCGGGCTAACCCCTTGGGGTCGAGGCCGGTTTTCGTCGTACAATCGCAACAGGGATGCGAACGCTCCGTACGGATCCTCGACGCGAATCAGGGTCGTCGAAACGGGCCCGGAGGGCGCAAAGTCCTGACCGACAATCACAATGGACGAACCGGTGGTGTAGATATGGTCGGCGTATTTCGGATTGGCCAAAAACGAGAGGCTACCGGAATGGCCCTCTTCGATCTTGGCGAACGTATTGACGCTCGCACCGGGGTCACCCTCGACAACCCCGCCCAGGAACTGAGCGATGGCTTCTGCTGTAAAGGTCATAAGTAGTTCTTAATGTTAATGTTATGAGGTAAAAAGTTGCCCGCGTCGCCGCCCATCGTGATGATCTCGCGAACCAGGCGAGATGAGACGGGAATGTACTCCGCGGGAGTGAAGACAGCCACGGTCGTGATCTCGGGATAGATCTGGGTATTTGCCATCTCCATAGCGTGCTCGTACTCGAAGTCGGCAACGTTACGAATCCCGCGAACAAGATGGCGGATACCGGCCCGACGGCAATAATCCCCGGTGAGGCCCTCGTAGAGGACGACCGTGACCCGAGGCTCGGCTTCGAAAACTTTCAATATCAGATCCTTACGCCGCTCGGGAGTGAGCAGTCCGCGTTTGTCGGTGTTCTCGCCGACGCCAATCACGAGGCGGTCGAAAACAGTGAGCGCGCGAGTCGCAACCGCCAGATGGCCAAGCGTGAAAGGGTCGAACGAACCGGGAAAAAGAGCTGTCCTTTCCATATACTATACGCAAAGGTAACATTTTTGGAACGAAATACAAACAACTATTTAGCCGAATTCATACGGATAGAGCACTTTACGAGAGCAAGAGCAGAAATACGCTCCAAAGGAACCTCCAACTCGGCAAATTCGGCGTTCTCACCAGCCAAAATAATGTGGTTTTCGCGAGTGGAAGGGCGGACGTAACGAACCGTAATGTATTCACCAACAGAAGACCACATAGAGATGATGTACAGTTCGCCCCAAAAAATCTCGGAACGAAAGTCGATCTGTTTATAAACAACGATGTCGCCACTACAAAGAATAGGGCCCATTGCGTTACCAACAAGGCGAAGTGCGCCGTCAGATTCGGGCATACCGGGAATGGAAATCCAGCCCACAGGTGTGTGAGAGCGCTCCGAAGCAGACATTCGACCGGGCCGACCGCGCCGGCCCAACTTGCCGCCGGAGGAACTTGTGAGGCGAAAAAGCTCGGCAAGAGAGGGAGCAGCGTCAAGGTCGAACATAGGAACGCTCGAAGGTATACCGCGACCCTCGGGATGAGCCGAATTGTCGAGCCGGGAAGCGTGACGAGCACCAGGAAGAAGCATCGGAACAGACTCGCCCTGCAACCATAGCGGATTTAAGTTAAATTTTTTAACTAACAGGGCCGCGTTACGCTCTGAAAGAGACGATTTTCCGCGCTCGATCATAGAGATATTTTGCTTGCTACAACCAAGAATCAGGGCCAATTCGTCCTGGCGAAGTCCCAACTGTTTGCGCATCAGCGATAAACGAGAATCCATATATCAAAAAAAGTTTTATTAATTTTCTGTTCGTCTAAGCAGGGAACAAAGTTAAATTATTTAACTTATATTTGCCTCGTAAAGTTAAATTATTTAACTTTTGAAACCAAAATCAGGAGCCAAAATAATTTATTCCAAAATTGTAGAATAAAAAACTTCAAGGCGAAACGTATATTGCCAAAACCACAAAAAACTCTACTAAACCCAAAAAAAACTATGATCGAAATCCCGGAAAAAATCTATGACGAGCTCGCCAGAAAGCTCAAGGAAAAAATCGGAACAGGAAACTATGTCAACACGATGGTCGAACAGGAAGGAGTGCAATTAGTGGTGACGGCGATCATCTACAGGAGAGAAGAACAACTACCGGAAGGACGGCGGCGGCCGATAGTGAATGTGGTGCCGGTGTGGTGGGAAGTGAGGCTGGAAGGAAAAAAACCAAAGGAGGTGTGTGACCTGGACTTTGAAGAAGTGAAAAACAGAATTATCGAAAACTACTAATCAAACAAAAATGGAAAAAAAGAATGAAAACAGCGATGAGTTTGAAAAATTTGCGAAGGACGTGTTTCCAAACTTCGAGGAAAAGCCCTTCCACAAAGCGTACTACAGACTACTACAAGCATTCGCAGAGGGGAAGGTGAAAAGGCTGATCATAACGATGCCACCACAACACGGAAAATCGCACGGAGCATCGGTACTGTTACCAGCGTACATACTGGGAAAAGATCCGAACAGGAAGGTAGCCATAGCCTCGTACAGTGCGACTTTAGCGACCAAGTTCAACAGGAGAGCACAAAGGGTGATGGAGGGAAAAGTGTATGAAGGGCAGTTCCCGGGAACGAAGATAAAGAAGGGAGGAGCAGGAAAGAAGGCGGGGACGGAGGAGGGAAGCTGGGTGAGGACCGCCGATCACGTGGAAGTAATAGGGCAGGAGGGAGAACTGATGTCGGTGGGGCGGGAAGGACCATTGACCGGAAACAGGGTGGACACGTTCATAATCGACGATCTACTGAAGGATGCGATGGAAGCAAACTCGCCGGTGGTGAGAGACAACTGCTGGGAGTGGTACACGTCCGTGGTGAGGACGAGAGAGCACAACGGATCGTCGGAAATAATCGTGAACACAAGGTGGAGCGAAGACGACCTGATAGGGAGAATTATGGAGAGAGAAGAAGTCCATACGCTAAGGAACTGGTGGCAAGTGGACAACGGGTCGTCGGGAGATGTGTGGATACACTTGAATCTGGAAGCAATCAAGGCGGGAGAACCGACGGAAGTCGATCCGAGAGAGAAGGGAGAAGCATTGTGGGAAGAGAGGCACGCGAAGAAGCTGCTGCTGGCGAAGAGAGAACTGGATGCGTTGCAATTCGAGTGTATGTATCAGGGGCAACCAACGGTGGCGGAAGGTTTGCTATATGGAGAGGGATTCACGGTGTACAACAAGCTACCGTGTGACATAATCAAGAAAGCCAACTACACAGACACGGCGGACACGGGAGAAGACTACTTGTGTTCGGTGAACTATGTGGTGGGGCTGGATGAAATGGTGTATGTGACGGATGTGGTCTATTCGCCAAAGCCGATGGAAGTGACGGAAGGGCTGGTGGCGGAGATGCTGGTGAAGGGAGATGTGAGGGTGGCATACGTGGAGAGCAACAACGGAGGGAAGGGCTTCGCGAGGGCAGTACAAGGACTGGCAACGGGAGTGAAGGTGGAGTGGTTCTATCAGGGTGCAAACAAGGAAGCGCGAATACTGTCGAACAGCGCGACGGTAATGCACAGAGTGAGGATGCCCTACGGGTGGGAGAAGAAGTGGCCCGAATTCGCACACCATCTGGCAACGTACAGGCGACTGTTCAGAGCGAACAGGCTGCACGACGCAGCGGATGTACTAACCGGAATCGTGGAGAGAGAAAACGAAGCAATCGACCAAAAAGGAAAAATCACCTCGATTAAGTTCGGCTAAAGAGGAGACTCGGCACCAGCCAACCATCCCTGCAAAAGAGCAACGTGGAGCTGCTCGTCAGCTATCAACTTCGCAAGGGTGGAAAGGCAAAAACCAGTCGTGGCATTCGAAGGAAGGGCCGAAATACGGTCGATCAACTCCTCGTAACCGCGAATAGCAGTCTGCTCGCCCGATATGGCGATACGTACGGCCTCGGTCGGAGTGTCGCCATATTTTAATTTGTCAGTGGAGTTGGGGCGAGCAGGTGTACCACCAAGGTCGGATATCAAGTCGGCAAGCTTGTCCAAGTGCTTCATCTCAACAAGGGCGATACCAAGAAGCAACTCGGACAACTCCTCGTACATAGCCTCCTGGGTGATGTAAAGGTGGATGGTGTCGAGCTCCGATGTACCGTTAGCATCCTTGAAACTGGGGTAAAACCACTCGGGACGAACCCCGGCGTCCGAACGAACGTCAGCGTCGGGAGGCCAAAGAACCGTACGGTCCGAAAAACGCATATTGTTGACAAGGCCGGTGGTGAGATCGTCGATCAGGTTGGTCGAACGAGTACGCATAAGCGCAAACATTGAGGATTTTGATTTCATATCAAATATTGTTATAGAGTTTTGTGGTTCGATAAATGTTTTCTACATTTGCAGGCTGAAAAAACTATACTACAAATATCGTACTAAAATGGATTCATTAAGCTACAAAACTATCTCGGTCAACAGTGCCACAGCAAAGAAAGAGTGGTATGTGATCGACGCGAGCGGTGAAGTCGTCGGAAGACTGGCTTCGCAAGTCGCCAAAATCCTGAGAGGAAAAAACAAACCCGATTTTACGCCACACTGCGACTGCGGAGATAATGTCATCATTATCAATGCCGAAAAAGTACGCTTCACGGGAAAGAAAATGACGGACAAAGTCTATGTCAGGCACACGGGCTATCCGGGAGGACAAAGGTTTGAAACACCGGAAGGCTATCTGAAGAGGAGGCCGACGATGGTGTTGGAACACGCGGTGAAAGGAATGCTACCGAGGACGAGGCTCGCAGCAGCGCAGATGAAAAATCTGAAAATCTATGCAGGAGCACAGCACCCGCACGAAGCACAAATGCCAAAAGAGTTGAAACTTAACGAAATCAAGTAAGAAAAGCTATGGAAGTCACAAACACTGTGGGCAGAAGAAAAGCCGCCGTCGCGAGAGTTTTCGTTAAGCCCGGAAAAGGAGATATCACCATCAACAAAAAACCACTGGAAACATATTTCCCACTGGAAATCTTCCAATATGTAGTGAAGCAACCGCTGTTGGTGTTGAATGCAACGGAAAGCTACGACATCACGATCAATCTGACGGGAGGAGGAATCAAAGGACAAGCAGAAGCTGCAAGGATGGGGATCGCAAGGGCGCTGTGTGAGATAGATGCGGAGTTGAGGCCGGCGCTGAAGAAGAACGGATTCCTGACGAGAGATTCGAGAGAAGTTGAGCGTAAGAAGCCGGGACAACCGGGAGCACGAAGAAGGTTCCAGTTCTCGAAACGATAATTTTCGTGAAAACGGCGATTCTGCTGCCTTGTCTTCGGGCGTCGCATCGGTCACGTACGAACAGTACGCTCCCTCACGGCCCCCTCGACAGTGTTGCATAATCACCATTTTGACGAAAATACTACTACGACACTAAAAATAATAACAGTAATAAAATCGAAAAGACCGCTAAGGCGCTACTTTACGATTAACGAAAAAAACTAAAAAATGGCAAGAACGAATTTTGAACAACTACTCGAAGCAGGTGCGCATTTTGGCCATCTGAGAAGAAAGTGGAATCCGAAGATGGCTCCGTACATCTTTATGGAAAAGAACGGAATACATATCATCGACCTACACAAAACAGTCAAACTGGTCGACGAAGCAGCCGCAGCAGCTAAGCAAATTGCGAAGAGCGGGAGGAAAATACTGTTCGTAGCAACGAAAAAGCAAGCAAAAGATGCAGTAGCAGAGAGAGCAGCAGGAGTGAATATGCCATACGTGACCGAGAGGTGGCCGGGAGGAATGCTAACAAACTTCCCGACGATCCGAAAAGCTGTCAAGAAGATGAGCTCCATTGACAAGATGACAGCAGACGGAACCTTCGACAACTTCTCGAAGAGAGAAAAACTGCAAATCTCGAGGCAGAGAGCAAAGCTGGAAAAGAACCTGGGGTCGATCGCAGACCTGACGCGTTTGCCGGCAGCGTTGTTTGTGGTGGATGTACAGAAGGAAGCAAATGCGGTTCGTGAGGCCAACAGGCTGAGCATTCCGGTCTTCGCGATGGTCGATACCTGTGCCGATCCTTCGAACATAGACTATGTGATACCGGCAAACGACGATGCGACAAGGTCGATCGAAGTAATCCTGGAAGCTGTGTGTGGTGCGATAGCAGAAGGACTGGCAGAAAGAAAACTGGAAAAAGAGAAAGAAGGAGAAGAAGCAACAGACAATGCAGGATCGGGAGCAGGCTCGGGAAAAGGAGCGGGAAGAGCGAGAATCAAGAAAGCAGAAGCTGTAGCAACGCCGGCAGCAGAGGCCGTTGAGGCGGTTGTTGCTGAGGCGCCGGCCGAAGAAGCCCCGGCTGAGGCCCCGGTGAAAGAAAGTGAAACCAAAACAGAGGAGGAATAACGATGGAAATTACAGCAGCAGATGTTGCAAAACTGAGAAAAATGACCGGCGCGGGTATGATGGACTGCAAGGCCGCGCTGAAAGAATCAAACTGTGATTTCGACAAAGCAAAAGACATCATCAGGGAGAAAGGAAAACTCGTCGCAGACAAAAGAGCAGACAGAACAGCAACAGAAGGGGTGGTCGTCTACAAGATCAACGGAGGAAAAGGATATATGCTGTGCCTGGCCTGTGAAACCGACTTTGTAGCCAAAAATGCAGACTTCGGAGCATCGGCAGAAGAAATCCTGGCGGAAGCAGTGGCGAAGGATGTGGCAGATTTGGAAGGATTATTAGCATTGGTGGGAGACAAAGTAGCAGAGAAGAGCGGCCAGACGGGAGAAAAAGTAGAACTACCATTCTATGCGAAGGTGGAAGCGCCCTACATTGATGCGTATGTGCACACCAACAAAAAGCTGGGAGCAATGGTAGGCTTCAACAAAACTATTCCGGCGGAAGTGTCGCACGATGTGTGTATGCAAGCAACAGCGATGGCACCAGTGTCGATAGACGAGGGAGATGTGCCGGCAGCGGTGTTGGAGAAAGAACGCGAAATTGGCAGGGAACAGGCGCGTCAAGAAGGAAAGCCGGAAGCGATGCTGGACAAAATCGCAGAAGGAAAGCTCGCGAAGTTCATCAAGGAGAACACCTTGGTAAACCAGGCTCTGGTGAAGAACCCGAAAGAAACAGTAGGACAATTCATTGCAGCAGCAGATCCAGGGGCGAAGGTGGTGGCGTATCGCCGGTTTAGCCTGAACGACTAAGTCGGAACGCTGACGGCGATTAATTTACTTCGTCACAAAAAAAGAGGCCGCCCTGAGAGGGGCGGCCTCTTTTTTGGGGGGTGGCCCACCGGATCAGTAACCGAAAATCTCGGACTGGGAGACGCGAGAAACGGGGCCGAGAGAGCGAAGAAACTCCATATCGAGGTCTGCGGAACGCCCCAAGATACAGAAAGTGTAAGAACGGTCGGCAACCCACTGTTGCTGGAAAGAAACGACGTCGGCCAGAGTCATAGAAGGAATCTGTTCCCAAAGAGTCTGGCGGCGGTCATAATCCAAGCCGAGGTCCTGAGAAGAGATCCAATACTCGAGAACGTTCATCTTAGTAGTACGCTGGGTGCGAAGGCCGTCGAGCAAAGAAGTCTTAGCCAACTCGAAAGCAGCCTCCGACTGAGGCATATCATTGATGATCTCCTCGAAGGCAGAAGCAGCGTCGCGAAGCTTGTCGTTCTGAGTGGCGATGAATGCAGTGTAGGTGTAAGGAAACAGAAGGCGAGAAGGACGGCGAAGAGCAGCGGAAGCAGAGTAAGCCAATCCGCGAGCCTCGCGCATCTCCTGGAATACGATAGCGTTCATCGAACCACCGAAGTATTCGTTATAAAGGGTCTGGATAGCGTCGATAGCAGGGTCGTAACGCTCGCCGCGATTGGAGTACTGGATGTAGTAGATCTGAGCAGCGTCGTATTCAGCGAGGAGAACAGAGTTGGAAGGAGTCTCGACAGTGGGGAACTCGGCGCCGGTTTGAGGAGCGGAAAGAGTGGCGGAGACGGAGTGGTGAGTGTCCAAGTCGGCCAACAAGTCGGTGTGAGAAGCGGGACCGTAATAAGCGATACGGTGCTGAAGAGAGAAGAGCTCGCGGAGCTTAGAGAGCAACTGCTCCGAAGTAACAGCCTGCAACTGGACGTTAGTGAGGGTGTTGTTACGGATGAAAGCGGGACCGCGCATAGCGTAAGTCTGGAGGCGAGCGAAGTTACGAGACTGGTTAAGTTTGGCGTCGGCGCGAGATTTGATCATATCAGCCTTCAAGGTCGCAAGAACAGTCTCGTTAGGAACAGCCTCGGAGAGCAACTTCTCGGTGAGCTCCATTGCGCGAGGCATATTCTCCGACAAACCCTCGATAGCGAGCAAAGTACGATCATCACCAACGGAAAGGTACCAACTACAAGCAAGAGTGTAAAACTCCGAAGCAAACTGCTCGGGAGTCATATCCGAAGTACCGAGGTACTCGACGTATGAAGCAGCCAGAGAGAGGAGAGGATCGGAGTTGGAGCCCATCTCGAAAATGTAGGCGATGTCGAACAAGTCGGTAGTGGTGTTCTGTTTGTAGAGAACCTCGATGTCGGACTTAGCAGCAAGGCGGTCCATATCCTTGGAGAAGTCGACGAAAACAGGCTCGATCGGAGAAACGGGGGTGTTCTGGATCTCGGTGAGGAAAGCGCTCTGGACGTCGCGGTTAGTCTGGATGGGGGTTATGGTGGGTTTCGACATCTTGATTTCGCCGGGATCCTTACCCTGGCGTTTGAACACAACGGCGAAGTTGTCGCCAGTGAAGTAAGCGTTTGCGAAAGCAACGACCTCCTGTTTTGTCATACGGCCGAGGCGGTCGAGCTCCGATACCATACGGCTCCAAGGAATGTCGTTAACGAACGAAGTAACAAGAGCGTCGGCGCGGCCGTCGTTAGAGTCAAGGTAGCGCTGGGTCTGGGCCTTGTAATTGTTAACGGTAGCGGGAATCAGGTCGTCGGAAAAGTCACCAGCCTTGAGGCGGTCGATCTCGGCCAGAAGCAAGTCGCGAACCTCCTCGAGGGACTGGCCGGCCTTGGGGCGAGCCTGAAGCATCAAAACACCGTGGTCGGCCAGAGAAAGGTAACCACCGTAAGAAGAGAGAACTTTCTGGGACTGGTTCAAGTCGAGGTCGAAGAGTCCGGCCTGACCGTTGGAGAGAATACCCGAGATGATGTTCATAACATCGTTATCGGAGCTATTCGCGCCCCCGGTACGCCAAGCAAGAGTAACAGATTCGGCGTCGAGGCCAAGAACCTCGCGGACGATGGGTTCGGTGATCGTGGGGAGAGGATCGAAGGCAAGCTTGGGAAGATCGGGGTTGGGCTGAAGAGAGCCGAAGTATTTGTCGATGATGGCGATGGTCGTGTCGGGATCGAAGTCGCCAGACATACAAACAGCCATATTATTGGGAACGTACCAAGTGGAGTGGTAGTTACGGATGTTAATGATCGACGGGTTCTTGAGGTGCTCCTGAGTACCGAGCACGGTCTGAGAACCGTAAGGGTGGGAGGGAAAGAGGGCAGAAAGCATCTGTTCGAGAACCTTACGAGAGTCCTGAGTGAGAGACATATTCTTCTCCTCGTAGACGGTTTCGAGTTCGGTGTGGAAACCGCGGATAACGGGGTTCGCAAAGCGGTCGGCCTGGATACGAGCCCAATTCTCGATCTGATTGGAAGGAATGTCCTCGACGTAAACAGTCTGGTCGTATGAAGTATAAGCGTTTGTACCGGAAGCGCCGATGGCAGACATCAATTTGTCGTACTCGTTAGGAATCGAGTAACCGGAAGCAAGGTAAGACAAAGAGTCGATCTGAGAGTAGAGTGCGGCGCGGGTGGCCTCGTCGTCGGAGGTGCGGTAAGTCTCGAACGTGGCCTCGATCTGGTCGAGAAGCGGTTTCTCGGCGGAGAAGTCCTGAGTACCGAAATTAGGAGTGCCCTTGAACATCAAGTGCTCGAAGTAGTGGGCCAAGCCGGTTGTCTCGGCGGGGTCGTTCTTACCACCGACGCGAACAGCAATGTAAGTCTGGATACGAGGAGTCTCGGAATTAGGAGCAAGGTAAACCTTCAGGCCGTTAGGAAGAGTGTAGATACGAGCGCCCATAGGGTCGCCGGAAACGCTCTCGTACTTGTACTTAGAACCGCACGAAGCAAGGCAGGCGGTGAGGGCCAGGAGCGTGAGGAGGGTGAGGAATTTTTTCATAAGGATTATAGGATTGAGTTGGTTGTTTCGTCGGGGAAGACAATCTTAGGAGTGAAAGTCAGAGCCTCCTCGGGAGTCATTTGGGCGTAAGCCATAACGATCAAGCGGTCGCCAACGGAAACCTTACGAGCAGCAGCACCGTTAAGCCCGACAGAACCGGAACCGCGAGCACCTTTAATAACGTAAGTGTCGAGCCGCTCGCCATTGTCGATGTTAGCGATGAAAACGCGCTCGCCGGGGAAGAGCCCGGCAGCATCCATAAGGTTCTCGTCGAGAGTGATACTACCGACGTAATTGAGGTTAGCCTCGGTGACGCGAATACGGTGGAGCTTGGATTTAAGAATCTCTATTGTCATAATTATCAATCAATCTTACAGGACCGGCCTGGACAGCAACGAACGTACGGCCCCAATGAGGCTCGCAATAGATCACTTTCAGCAGGTCGGAGGTTTCTATTTGTCGGGTTATTTGTGCAGGGTCGGTGTGGCTTTTGAGGGCCGAGTAAATGGCGGGAGCAGCAGCGCGGTATTCGGGGGGAAGAAGCGAGTTACGAGAAGACATAGCAAGACCGTCGGGCTCGCGGACGATAGGGCAGGGGATTATTTCGAGGGACCGGGCCCAGGGTTCGTTGTTTTGTTTTGCTTGTTTTGTCATCTCGGTAATGACGGCGATCTGCTGGAAGTCCTTCTCACCGAAAAACGCCTTGTCCGGTTTTACCGCCTCGAAAAGCTTCGAAACGATCTGAGCAACGCCGTTGAAGTGGCCGGGGCGGGAAGCGCCCTCCATTATGGCATCCAGCTCGCCGAAGTCCCAAGTACGGGTGTCGGGAGTGGGGTACATCTCCTCGGCCTCGGGAACAAAGACGATATCCACACCCTCGCGGGCGAGAAGGAGAAGGTCCAATTCGAGAGTTTGAGGGTAGTTTGCAAGGTCGGCGGGATCGTTGAACTGAGTGGGGTTGACGAAGATACTGACGACAACGGTACCGCCGGTCTGTTTAGCAGCTTTGACCAAAGAGAGGTGCCCGGCGTGGAGCGCCCCCATTGTGGGAACGAAGCAAATCTCGCCCCGGTCGTCACCAGAGCCAAGTGCAGCGGACAACGCAGATTTTGTGTTTACAACCAACATTACGCGAGCCAAAGTTAAAAAAAAATGATAACTTTGCGCGTTATGAAAGATTTTTTGAAAAAATATGGAATAACCATCATTGCGGCGGCAGTGGTGGGAGCAGCACTGGCAGCGCTAATCATAGGCCCAAGAGGAGAGGGGCAAGGAAGGAAGAGCAGGAGAGAGAGGGCGAGGAAGGAAGAAGTGAGGGAAGTGGAGATGTATGGAATGAAGTTCGACGAAGGAACCTATCAAGTGGTCGAAGGAGAGATAGCAAGCGGAGAAACAATGAGCAATGTATTCGACCGATTCGGGCTGGGACCGGCGAGAATTCACAGGATAGAGCAAGTGGCGAGGGATTCGTTCGATCTGAGGAGAGTGAGGGCGGGAAACAAGTATGTCGCATTAGTGGAGCCGGATTCATTAGCGAGGCTGGCGCACTTTATATACGAGAAGTCGATGACCGACTATTTTGTGATCTCTTTACGGGGCGATACGGTGGAAGTGAGGAACGGACAGAAGCCGATAAGGATAGACAGAAGAGTGGCCACGGCAGAAATTTCGAGCTCGATGTGGAATGCGATAGTGGACAACGGTCTACCGGCAGCACTGGCGGCGGAACTGGAAGATGTGTATGGGTGGAGCATAGATTTCTTCGGAATACAAGCGGGAGACAGTTTCGAAGTGATATATGATCAAAGGTATGTGGATACACTACCGGCGGGAGTGGGGAGAATTTGGGGAGCAGCCTTCGAGCACGGAGGAAAGACGCACTGGGCAATACCGTTCGAGCAAGATGGAAAAGTGGCATACTGGGACGAGAACGGAAACAGTCTCAAGAAGCAATTCCTGAAAGCTCCACTGAAGTATTCCAGAATATCGTCGGGCTACTCGACGGCAAGAAGGCATCCGATCACCAGGGTGGTGAGGCCCCATCTGGCGATAGACTATGCAGCACCGTCGGGAACACCGGTGTCGGCAGTGGCGGATGGGGTGGTGACGAGGAGGTTTTGGGATTCGAAGGGAGGAGGAAATACTTTGTTCCTGAAGCACGCTCGTGGATATGAGACGGGGTATTTGCATCTGAGGGGCTTTGCAGCGGGAATTGTAGTGGGAGCAAGAGTGAGGCAAGGCCAAGTGATAGGGTATGTGGGATCCACGGGAGCATCGACGGGGCCGCACCTGGACTACAGGGTGAGGGTGAACGGAAAGCCGATAAATCCATTGAGGATACCGCAAGAACCGGGAGAACCAATCAAGGCCGCGAACAAGGATGCCTTCGGAGCAGCGAGAGACAGTGTGATGAGAGAACTGAAAAGAGAAATATGACAGAGATTAAGAAAATAGAGAAGGTGCTGAGGAAGCATCATTTGATGACGTTGGCGACGGGAACGGTGAGATCGGGGTCTGAGGGCCCGGTGGCGGTACCGTGGGTAGCTCACGTGTTTTATGTGTGGGCGGAAGAACTGGGAGCGTTTGTCTTTACGAGCGACCCGGAAACAAGGCACGGAGCAGAGATGACAGCAGGACCGGTGGCGGGAGGAATAGGGTTGGAGACGAAGAATGTGGGGCGAGTGCAAGGAGTGCAGATAACGGGAAGAGTGAGGAGGCCGAAGGCGGCGGGAGAGGCGGGCGCGGGGGGCTCGGGCTTGGCTTCGGGAGGAGTGCGAGATGAGGCGGCGGCGGCGAAGCTGGCCTATCTGAGAAAGTTTCCATATGCAGCAGCGATGGGAGAACTGTCGGTGTGGCTAATGGAACCGGACTATATGAAGCTAACAGACAATACACTGGGGTTCGGAACCAAGATAGTGTGGGAAAAATGAAGAAGGGCGCCTTTCCGGCGCCCTTCTCATTTTTGGTCGAGGCCTTTGTTACCAGGCGAACAGGGGAAGGGGAGACATAAGGGAGTTAACCTCGGAACGGACGGCAGAGATGGTGTCGGGGTTGTCGGGGTCGGAAAGGACGCGGTCGATAAGGTCGACGACGGCAGGCATCTGGGCAGGAGTGAGGCCGCGAGAAGTAATAGCGGGAGTACCGAAGCGAAGCCCGGAAGTAGCGAACGGACTACGGGAATCGAACGGAACCATATTCTTATTAGTAGTAATATCAGCGGCGACGAGGGCCTTTTCAGCGGCCTTACCGGAGAGATCGGGGAATTTAGTACGGAGGTCGACGAGCATCAGGTGATTGTCGGTACCGCCGGAGATCAACTTATAACCCTTAGCAACGAAAGCAGCCGCCATAGCGGAAGCGTTAGCAACGACCTGTTTCTGGTAATCTTTATACTCAGGCCGGAGAGCCTCGCCGAAAGCAACAGCCTTAGCAGCGATCACGTGTTCCAACGGGCCGCCCTGGATACCGGGAAAAACAGCGGAATTAAGGACAGCGGACATCTTTTTGATCTCACCCTTAGGAGTAGTGAGACCCCAGGGATTGTCGAAGTCGGAGCCCATAAGGATGATACCGCCGCGAGGACCGCGAAGGGTTTTATGGGTGGTGGAAGTAACGATATGGGCGTGAGGAACAGGGTTGGAGAGGATACCGGCAGCGATCAAACCGGCCGTGTGAGCCATATCGACCAGGAACAGAGCCCCAACTTTGTCGGCGATGGAACGCATACGGGCGTAATCCCATTCGCGAGAGTAAGCAGAAGCACCCCCGACGAGGAGCTTAGGACGGTGTTCGAGAGCGAGGCGCTCCATCTCGTCGTAATCAATAGTACCGGTGGCTTCGGAAACTTTATAACCCACAGCCTTATAGTACATACCGGAAAAATTGACAGGAGAACCGTGAGAAAGGTGCCCGCCGTGAGAAAGGTCGAGGCCGAGGAAAGTGTCGCCGGGTTTCAGGCAAGCAACGAAGACAGCCATATTAGCCTGAGCACCGGAGTGAGGCTGGACGTTAGCGTATGAAGCCCCGTACAGTTTACAGACGCGCTCGATAGCCAGAGTTTCGATCTTATCCACAACCTCGCAACCACCGTAGTAACGAGCGCCGGGGTACCCTTCCGCGTATTTATTAGTGAGAACAGAACCCATAGCGGCCATAACGGCGTCGGATACGAAGTTCTCCGAAGCAATGAGCTCGATACCGTGACACTGGCGGGAGCGCTCCTGCGAGATGAGGTCGAAAACGAGGTCTTTCATAATCAAAGTGAGTTTTAGTGACCGCGAAATTAAGAATTTTTTCCTACATTTGCGTCTACATTTAACTTTTAATTTTATTATGGGACTACTGAAAGGAAAAGTCGCACTGGTAACCGGAGCGGCAAGAGGAATAGGAAGGGCCGTGGCCCTGGAAATGGCCAAAGAAGGTGCGGATGTGGCATTTACGGATCTGGCGGTGGACGAAAATGCGAAGAAAACAGAAGCAGATATCAAGGCGCTGGGCGTGCGCGGGAAAGCCTATGCCTCGAATGCGGCAAGTTTCGAAGAAGCACACAAGGTGGTGGACGAAGTGGTGAAGGATTTCGGAAGAGTGGACATACTGGTGAACAACGCGGGAATTACGAAGGACGGGCTGATGATGAGGATGAGCGAAGCGCAATGGGATGCAGTGATAGGAGTGAATCTGAAGAGCGCCTTCAACTACATACACGCGGTGACACCGGTGATGGTGGCCCAAAGAGGAGGATCGGTCATAAATATGGCGTCGGTAGTGGGAGTGTCGGGAAATGCGGGTCAAGCAAACTACTCGGCGAGCAAGGCGGGAATGATAGGGCTGGCAAAGAGTGTGGCAAAAGAACTGGGCCCGAGAGGAATCAGAGCAAATGCGATTGCCCCGGGATTCATAATCACCGAGATGACCGAGCAACTACCGGACAGTGTGAAAGAAGAGTGGGCAAAACAAATACCAATGAGGCGAGGAGGAACACCGGAAGATGTAGCAAAAGCAGCTGTGTTCCTGGCGAGCGATCTGGCCTCCTACGTTAGTGGGCAAACGTTGCACGTATGCGGCGCAATGAATACTTAGACAATGAGGTGAAATTTCTGGCGGGAGTGGGAGAAGTGAGAGGGCGGCTACTGGGAGAAGAGGTGGGAGTGAGAACGCTGGGAAACTTGTTGGAGTACTATCCGTTCAGGTACATCGACAGGACGAGAATCTATGGAATAGGAGAGATAACAGAAGAGGGGGCGGAAGCGGGAGCGTATGTACAGGTGAGGGCAAGGGTGACGGGAAAGAACATAGTGGGAGCAGGGAGGGGAGCAAGGCTGGTGGTGGGAGTGGCAGACGGAACGGGGGTGACGGAAATGGTGTGGTTCAGAGGAGTGAAGTGGGCGGAAAAGAGGCTGGAAGTGGGAAGAGAGTATGTGTTCTTCGGAAGGCCACATTTCTTCAGGGGAGAGTTCAGTATGGTGCATCCGGAAGTGGAGCCGGTGGGAGGGGCAGGAGAGGGAGGAGGGCGGGAGAGAGCGGGGCTGCAGGGAGTGTATCATACAACGGAGAAGCTGACCAATGCCCATCTGGGGACGAGAGGAATATACAATCTGGTGGGGAACCTGTGGGAGCTGATAGAAGAGAGGGGAGTGAGGATAGAAGAGACGCTACCGAAAGAGATGGTGGAGAGGGAGGGGCTGATGGGGAGGAGGGAGGCGCTGTACAACATACACTTTCCGCAGAGCGGGGAAGCATTGAAGGCGGCGGAGCACAGGCTGAAGTTCGAGGAACTACTGGGGGTGCAACTGGATATACTGGGGAAGAAGAGCGGGAGGGAAGCAAGAGAGAGGGGATTGGCGATGCCGAGGGTGGGAGAGAATTTCGGAAAGTTCTGGGAGGAGAAATTGCCGTTTCAGTTGACAGGTGCGCAGAAGAGAGTAATAAAGGAGATCAGGGCCGACACGGTGAGCGGGAAGCAGATGAACAGGCTTTTGCAGGGGGATGTGGGAAGCGGAAAAACGATGGTGGCGCTGGTGGCGATGCTGTTGGCGGCGGACAATGGGTATCAAAGTCTGCTAATGGCGCCAACGGAGATACTGGCGCGGCAGCACTATGCCTCGATTATGAAGATGACCGAAGGGCTGGGGCTAAGGGTGGGAATACTAACGGGAGCATCGAAGGGGGCCGAGAGGAAAGAAGCGATCGAAGGGGCGAGCCGGAACGCCGGCAGCGATAAAAAAGATAATGCTAAACCACGTATCGACATACTGATAGGGACGCACGCGCTGATAGAAGACGGAGTGGAGATGGCAAACCTGGGGCTGGTGGTGATTGACGAGCAACACAGGTTCGGAGTAGAGCAGAGAGCAAGGCTATGGGAGAAGGGGAGAAGTGTGCCGCACATACTGGTGATGACGGCGACGCCGATACCGAGGACCTTGGCGATGACGCTATATGGAGATCTGGAGGTGAGCGTGATAGACGAACTACCGCCGGGGCGACAACCGGTGAGAACCTATCACAAGACCGATGCCGACAGGCTGGCAGTGTGGGGCTTTGTGAGGAGAGAAGTGGCAAAGGGGCGGCAAGTGTATGTGGTGTATCCGCTGATCAAGGAGAGCGAAAAGATGGACTACAAAGACTTGCACGACGGGTATGAAAGCATAGTGAGGGATTTTCCGAGGGAAGAGGGGTATCAGGTGATAGCGGTGCACGGAAAGATGAGAGCCGAAGACAAGCAAGCAGCGATGAGGGAGTTCAAGGAGGGGGGAGCGCAGATTATGGTGGCCACGTCGGTCATCGAGGTGGGAGTGGATGTACCGAATGCGACCGTGATGATAATAGAGAGTGCGGAAAGGTTCGGGCTGTCGCAACTGCATCAGCTGAGGGGAAGAGTGGGGAGAGGAGGAGAGCAATCGCACTGCATACTAATGAGCGGGCAAAAGCTATCGAAGGAAGCAAGGCAGAGGCTGAGAGCAATGGTGGAGACCAACGACGGGTTCGAACTGGCAGAAATGGATCTGAGGCTGAGAGGAGCGGGAGATATGGCGGGAACGCAACAGAGCGGAATAGCCTGGGAACTGAAGATAGCAGATCTGGGAAGAGATGGCCAAGTGATAGAAGCAGCGAGGAGAGCAGCGGGAGAAGTGTTGGGGAGAGATCCGTTTTTGGAGGCGGAGGAGAACAGATTGCTGGCGGAGTTGAGAGACAAGTATACGCCCAAAGCGAGGGCAGACTATAGCAAGATTTCGTGATGAGAAGATTATTGATACTTATTTTGTTGGTGGCCGGGGTGCAGGTGAGGGCGCAAGCTCCGTTCGAGGGAGGAGAAGAATTGGTGTACAGTGTGGCCTACAGGGCAGCGCTGATACCGAACATTAATCTGATGAGAGTGACGCTCAGGACGATCGAAGAGGAGGGAGGAAGGTATCACGTGATTGGAAACGGGCGAACGGGAGGAGCAGTGAAGGGAATATTCGACCTGAACGATACGTATCACGCCTGGCTGGATGGGAAGACGCTACTACCGGAGAAGATGACCAGCGACTTGCACGAAAACGACTACAAGCTCAGAGCAACGTATACCTACGACTGGGAAGCGAGGACGGTGAGCACGATAGTGAGGAAAGCGACGTGGACGGCAGACAGGTATACGGTGATGAAACTGGCGGAAGGAAAGGAGAGCGGAGATGCGCTGTCGCTGTTGTACAGGTTGAGGGCGATGGATGTGGGAAAGATGGTGGTGGGGAGGCCGGTGGGGCTGGAACTGGTGTTGAACGAGGTCACAAAGCCGATAGAGTATACCTACTGGGGGAGAGAAGAAGTGAAGGTGAGGAAGATGGGAAAAGTGAGGGCGCTGAAGTTCACCTGCACGATGGCAACCAGCGACGGAAGCGAGTATGAGGAAGGAATGACCTTGACGGTGTGGGTGAGTGACGACGCCAGGAAGGTACCACTACTGGTGGAGTGTCCGGTGAGAGTGGGGCGAGTGACCGTAACGCTGAATAACTAAAGGAATATGAGAAAAATAGTGTTGGCCCTGGCGGCCGTGTTGGCGGGAGGAGCGGCGGCCCAAGCGCAAGAAGCAAAAGAACTACTGGATGCGGGAATGTGGAGAGCGGCAGAGTGGAAGTACAAGAGAGAAGAACCGGACAGGCTACTGGGGCTGGAGGAGAGAAATGCGAAAGCCTTCAGGGAGGGAAAGCCGGCGGAAGTGAGGCTGCTACCACTGGAACTACAAGACGAGTACTACTATGAAGAGGGACAGTGGGACAAGGTGAGAGGAGACAGCCCCTACAGGCCACACGCAGACTACCATTCGGGGTATGAGGCGTATGCTGAGGGAGACTATGCGAAGGCGAGAGAGGCGTTCAAGAGGATCGAAGAAAGGAAGGAGTACAAGGCGATTGTACCGTACTATATGCTGCAAATCGAGTTTCTGGATGGAAACTATGCATACGTAACGGAGCACGCCCCGGAACTGATAGCAAACACGGCGATGCCAAGGAGAGCAGAACTAATGAGGATGGCGGCGCAAGCGTGGTTCAGGCAAGGAGAACACGAAGAAGCACTGGCCTACATTGAAGATTATATGGTGGCGGGAGGAGAAATGGCCAGGGATGAGTGGTATCTGACGGGATTCTCGCTATATCAGAGAGGGCGGCTCCAAGAAGCAGCAGCAGAACTGGCAAAAGCAACGGGGCCGGACGATGCGTTGAGTCAAAATGCGTCGTACCATCTGGCGGACATCTATCTGAGGCTGGGAGAGAGGCAAAAAGCAATGCAGGGATTCTCTATCGCAGCGACCTCGGACTACGATCCGGACATTACCAGAGATGCGATGCTGAGCTACGGGAAGCTGTTGTTCGAGACAGGAGGAGGGCGGTTCAACGAGACGGTGAATGTGCTAACGAAGTATGTGGAGGACTATCCGGATGAAGAAGATGCGGGGACGGCGAGAGACCTGCTGGTGGCGGCGTACTACAATGCGAGAGACTATGGAGCAGCGTACGAGGCGATAGTGCAGTTGGAAGATCCAGACAACACGGTGAAGGCGGCGCTACAGAAGATTACCTATTTCAGGGCGTTGGAACTGTGGGAAGAAGGAGACGGGGCGGGAGCGATGGAGCTACTGGAAGAGTCGAGCAAGTACAGGTATAATGCAAAGTACACGGCGCTGGCGGAGTTCTGGAAGGGAGAGATAATGTACGAGGGAGGAGACTACAGGGGTGCAGTACCGCACTGGGAAGAGTATCTGAAGCTGTCGCCGACCACGGAGAGAGAAAATGTGATGGCAAGGTATGCGCTGGGCTATGCCGAATTCAATCAGAAAAACTGGGACGAAGCAAAGAGGTGGCTGGATGATTTCTTAGCGAGGCATCCGGCGAGGGATGCGTACAGGGCGGATGCGCTGAACAGGCAAGGAGACATAAATCACGCCAAGAAAGCATACTGGAGAGCGATAGAGAGCTACGATGCAGCGAGTGCGGCGGCGGCCCCGGGAAGCCCGGGAAGAGAGTATGCGGCGTATCAGAGGGCGATGATGCTGGGACTGGTGGAGAGGCCGGACAGGAAGATTGAATCGTTGGAAGCGATTATCAAAGCGGGGAGAGGGATGTATGTGGAAGAAGCAACGTACGAACTGGGGCAGACATACATAACCCAAGAGAGGTATGCGGAAGGAGCAAGGGTGCTGGGAGGATTTGTGAGAAACTATCCGGAGTCGCAAAGGTATACCGATGCCCTGATGGGCTTGGGGCTGGCGAATCTGAATATGGGAAAGAGGGACGAGTCGCTTAAGTACTATGAGCAAGTGGTGGCCAGGGCGCCATATTCGCCGGAAGCCCAAGCAGCAACAAGGTGGATACACGACATCTATGTGGAGAAGGGAGACAGCAACGGGTTCTTTGCCTGGGCGAAGAGAGCGGAAGCGCCGGTGGATGGAAGTGCGGAACAGAGAGAAGAATTTGCATTCGCAGCAGCGCAAAGTGCCTATCTGTCGGGAGACGGGAGAAGGGCGGAAGAAGCACTGAAGAAGTATGCGGCAGACTATCCGAGAGGAGTGAACATAGCGACGGTATTGGGATATCTGGCGGAAGTGGAGTACAAGGCCGAAAAGTGGGCCGAAGCAAGGGATGTGTATGGAAGGCTGGCGGAAGTGGCTACGGATGCCGTGGTGAGGGCAAAGGCCGAAGAGGGAAGAGAAAGAAGTGCAAGGAAGGCCGATGCGGAGAGAGCGAGAAGAACGGGAGGAGCGGAAGCAGTAGAGGTGTGGAAGAAGCTGGCGGGAGATGTGAGGACGGCGGAAGGAGCCGAAGGAGCGTACAGGGTGATAGAGTGGATGGAGCAGACGGGAGACACGGCAGGAGCTACGGAAGGAGTGTTTGCGATGGCAGAGAGCGGAACACCGCACGGATACTGGCTGGGAAAAGCGTTTCTGGTACTGGGAAAGATATATGCGGGAACGGGAGACACCTTCCAAGCCAGAGCAACCTATCAGAGCATAGTGGACGGGTATATGCCGGCGGATGACGGAATTGTGGACGAAGCTAAGAAAAGAATTGCAGAACTATGAAAAAAATAATTTTGATTTTGGCGGGGGTGCTTGCGGCGGGGAGTGCGGGAGCGCAAGTGTTGGAAAAGCAACTGGAAGTAACCAGAGAGTACACGCCGAGAGTAGCGCAAGCAGCAAAGCTGGGAGTGAAGCCGGACCTGACCGACACGGTGAAGCTAAGGCCCGATGTGGAGTATGACATAAGGTCGAGTGCGTGGAAAGCAGACTATCCGGTGGGAAAACTAAGCAAAGCTACGGTGGATACCTGGGCGCTGAGAAACTCGAAGGTGGTGTATGTGAAACTGGGTGCGGGACTACCCGTGGGAACAACGGGAGACATATATTTCACGCCGAGAGTGGGCCGAAGGGGAGAACTGGGAATATATGGAAACCACAGAGCAAGGTGGGCAGATGTGAAAAGAGACCAAGGAATGGCGCCGGAGACGAACAATATGGTGAACAGGGCAGGGATGTGGGGGAAAATTGTGGGAAACAGAAGAGAGTTCTATGGAGAAGGAAGGTGGGAGAGAGCGGCCAGGGAGTTCGATATGGAGGGAGGAGAAGTGGAGAGTGAACAGTTCGGAATGACGCTGAGGTGGGGAGACAAGTTTGAAGAAGTGGGGAAGTTCAACTTCAGAATGAGGCTCGATATGGAGCACACCACAAGAAGAGAAGCAAACCGGAAAGATGCGGACAAGCAGATGGATGTGGACGCAGGAGTGGAGATGGCGCAAATGTGGGAGTCGGGAGAAGCTCGAACAGGTTTCGAAATGGAAGCAAGAGGACGGTATTACTGGGATCCGGAGACAATCGTACCACCGGGAGGACTACCGGACACGGAGAGTGTGTTGGCGTTGACGGCAACCCCGAGGTTTGTATTGAGAGTGAGAGGAATGGAACTGAAAGCGGGATTGGATGCAAGGCTTGTGGGAGGAGGAAACGAAGAAGGAAAGGACTATGTGAAGCTGGAACCGGCCGTGTCGTTGAGGTACGATGCGAAGAAGGCCATAATACCATTTCTGAGGTACGACACGAGGGTGGTGGACGGAACACCAGCAGCAATGATGGCGCTGAATCCATACATAGACGGGTGGGAATTCGCGCCGCTGGGATGGGCGAACGATCTGAGAGTGGGAATAGAAGGAAACTTGAAAGACAGGTTCACGTACAGGCTCGCGGGAGGAGTGACAAGGCTGGAAAACTATCACGTGGCAGTGGCGAGCGCGTCAAGCTTTTCGAGGGGATGGTTCGAAGTGGCAACATCGGATGGGAGAATGGCTACGGTGGGAGCACAAGTGGGACTACACGGAATGGGCAGGTTCTCGGCAGAAGTAGAAGGAAACTGGAACAACTGGGAACTGGACGAAGAACTGGAGACGGGAATGCCAAAGTGGGACGGAAAAGCTAAAGTGATGTGGAAAAGCGACGACGAAAGGATAAAAGCAGCAGTGGGAGCGAGAGTGATGGGAGAAAGAAGGTTCAGCAACTATGGAGAGGGAAGAGAAGTGTGGGTGAACAAGGTGGGAACGGTGGTGAATGTGTTTGCAAGTGCGGAACTGAAGCTACTGAGGTGGCTGTCGGTGTGGGTGGAAGGAGAAAATCTGGCCGGACAAAAGCTGTATCCGTACAACTACTACCAAGGAGTGGGAACGAGTGCGATGGCGGGACTAAAAATAGTGTTTTGATGAGACGGGTGAGCTCGGAGGTGCGTTTTGGGCCGGTGGTGATTGGGGGGGGCGCGCCGGTGGCAGTGCAGACGATGTGTGACACCCGGACGGGAGATGTGGAAGCAACGGTGGAACAGGTGGGACGGATAAGGGAAGCGGGGTGCAGGATTGTGAGGGTAGCGGTACCGGGAATGGCCGAAGTGGAAGCGGTGAGGGAGATCGCGAGGCAGGTTCGCGGGAAGTGGGGAGACGTGGCGCTGGTGGGAGATGTGCATTTCCTACCCGAAGTGGCGTTCGAGCTGGCGGGAGTGGTCGACAAAGTGAGGATCAATCCGGGAAACTACAACGCAGAGAAGTTCGAGGCACTGGTGGAGCGGTGCAGGGATACGGGAACGGCTATTCGCATTGGCGTCAATCACGGGTCGGTCGGAGATGGAGATATGGTCGAGGCGGCGATGGGGTATCTGAGAGTGTGCAGGGCGGTGGGGTTTGATCAGGTGGTGGTGTCGATGAAGGCGTCGGATGTGGGAATGATGGTGGGAGCGTACAAGAGGCTGGTGGAGGAGATGGAGAAGGAAGGAATGGCCTATCCATTACATCTGGGAGTGACGGAAGCGGGAAACGGACTGGAAGGAAGAGTGAAGTCGGCAGTGGGGATAGGGGCGCTACTGGTGGACGGGATTGGAGATACGATAAGGGTGTCGCTAACGGAGCCGCCGGAAGCAGAGATACCGGTAGCGAGGGCGATACTACAAGCCTGTGGACTGGACAAATCGAGGGCGGAGATCATTGCCTGTCCGGGCTGCGGGAGGACTTTGTATGAACTGGGGCCGGTACTGGAAAGGGTCAAGGAAGCGGTGGGGCACGTGGGAGGAGTGAAAGTGGCGGTGATGGGATGCATTGTGAACGGCCCGGGAGAGATGGCAGATGCAGACTATGGGTATGTGGGAGCAGGGCCGGGAGAAGTGACGCTGTATAGAGGGAAGGAGGCAGTGAAGAGAGGAGTGGCGCAAGAAGAAGCGGTGGAAGAGCTGGTGGAACTGATGAGGGAGGACGGGAGGATATGATAATATTACCGGTGACGTACCTGGGGCCGGTGGAGTGGTGGGCAAGGCTGGCGGGCGGAGCGGCCGGCGGCGATGTGGTGGTCGATGTGGGAGAGAGGTGGGTGAAGCAGACGGCGAGAAACAGGTGCGAAATTATGACGGCGGGAGGGGTGAGAGCGTTGGTAGTACCGGTGCACGCGGGAAGGCCTGCGGGAGGGGGACGGGTGAGGACGAGAGAAGTGAGGGTGGACAACAGCAAGAGGTGGCAACACGTACACTGGGGAGCAATCGAAGCGGCGTACGGAAGTGCGCCTTTTTTTGAACACTATGCAGGGCGGTTCGAGGAAGTGTACAGGCGGAAGTGGGAGTGGCTGGTGGACCTGGATGAAGAGCTGATGGGAATTGTGGCAGGAGCGCTGAAGATGCCGGGAGGGGAATGGAGGCGGTCGGAAGAGTGGGTGGAAGCGGGGAAGGGAGATGAGGATCTGAGGGGAAAGAAGGCGCTACGACGCGAGAGCGGCAGGGCGCGTATGGAGGATGGTGTGCACGGGGCCAGCTACGGAGCGGAGTATGTACAAGTGTTTGCGGACAGGCAAGAGTTTGTGGGAGGCTTGTCGGTACTGGATTTGCTGATGTGTGAAGGCCCGGAAGCGGGAGAATGGCTTAAAAAGAAGTAGTACGGCCGCGAGAAGAATCGCGGCGATCGTAAGGAACACCACTCCAAGCCTCGCGGTAAAGAAAAAAAGACTCCTTGAAGTATTTACGGTCGAATGTCACAAGCCCCCGGTCGTCAACACCGCCCGGAGCGCGGAAATTACCAAAATCAAACATATTAGCTACGAAGACGCCCCAAAGAGAGGGAGAATCGACAGCGAGCCGAAGGTACTCGCGGTGGAAGAATGTCTGCCAACCCTCGGGGTGGATGGCCCCGTCGGGGTCGGGCCTTTGGAGAGTCGGCGACTGGTGGAAAATCGAACCCCCGGAACCAAAGGAAATACCGGCGTGGAGCCCGGGCCAACCAGAGCGAAGACGAGACAACCAAACAGTAATACCGTCGGGCATACCGGAACGCCAACCGAAAGGAACCTCGAAAGAGACAAGGTCGGAAATGAAATTTATGTCGCCGTCGGATGTACTACTACCAGCAGTGAGAGAACGAGGATCGAGCGAGTGGGCGGAGGCATTGAGGGAACGAATCAGGGGAAGGGGATCGTCCCAACGAAGAGAGAGGTTGGAGAAAATACCCCAGATAGCGGCCGAAGGGTGGAGGCGAAGCTGAGAGATGGTTTCGGTGAGCTGCGTGTGGGCGTTTGAGGCGAGGGAGGGAGAAGAAGAGAAGTCGATGTCGGTGGGGTAAGGGGTGCCGGAGAGAGGAATGTCAGTCCAGACCAAAAGGCCGAGAGAATCGCAAAGGGTGTAAAAGGAGTCGGAGTGGCGGCCGCCGAAAACCCGGACAGCGTTAGCACCCAACTCGCGGATAAGAGCAACGTCCTCCTCGATCTGGAAAGGAGAAAGAGCAGGACCGGTCATAGCGCGGTCGCGGTGGAGGATAACCCCGCGGATACGAAGGGGAACACCGTTGAGGGAGAGGCGGTTGGAAGAGTCGACGGCAAGGGAGCGAAAGCCGTAAGGAATGGAGAGAGAGTCGGTCGTTGTGTTGTTTTCGGGAGAGGAGAGGGTGACCTCGACACGGTAGAGGTAAGGGTCGGCGGTACCGTTCCAGAAGCGAGGAGAGGGAATCGAGAAGGGAATCTCTATTTCGGTGCTTGAGGCGGGAGCGGAACCCTGGGAAACCACGTTGCGCTCGGCGTCGAAGATACGGATACGGGCGGAAGCGGAAGAAAGGGTGTCGAGCAGGGAGAGAGAGACAGTACCGGAGGCGAGCTCGGAATCGAGGTGAGAAGTGGAAATGGCGATCGCGTCGGAACCGGAGGCAGCGGGAGAAACAGAGAGAGGATCGCAGACGATAAGATCGACGCCACGGTAGAGCCCGCCGTAAGGATTCTCTTCGCTGGCGAGAGGAAGGACATCGGAAGAAGGAGAGTTGTTGACGCAGATCAACAGGGTGTTGGGAGCGCCGAAGGAGAGGAAAGAAGTGAGCTCGGTGGAAAATGCAGTACTACCACCGGAGTGAGAGCAGGCGAGGCGACCGTTAACGAACACGCGGGCCTGAGAGCCGGCAGCCCCGATACGTAGGAAAATACGGCGAGAAGCCCACTCGGAAGGAACATCGAGGGTTTTCAAATAACGACCCTCGCCGCGAAAAAGGTCGGGCGAAGCAGAAGCGTTCCAAGTGTGAGGAAGGTTGACCGAAGCAGCACCGTCGGTATGGGTGGCGGAGGAGAAGAAAAATGTCCAACCAGAAGAGAGGCTGAAGACATCGCGAGCAACGACGGGAGAGGCTACGGCAAGGGCGAAGAGGGCGGCGAGAGCGAGAAACAGTTTCTTCATAGGAAGGCAAAGATAAAGATTTTTCGTAAATTCGCCCAAACTTTCGGGCAACTAATGGGCTGGATTGAGATAGGAATAGGAGTGATACTGGTGCTGGCGGCGGTGCAAGGCTGGCGCCAAGGAATGGTCGTGCAAGTGATAGGACTGGCAGCGGTGGTGGCAGGAGTGTGGCTGGCGATGGAGTATGCCCAAGGGACGGGAATGTTTGTGGCGATAATGGTGGGAGTGATATTAGTGACAGTACTGGTGGGAAGGCTGACCAGGGGAATGTTGAGGCTGGTGGGATTGGGAGTGTTCGACAATATACTGGGAGCGCTGTTCTCGGTGGCTAAAGTGGGAGTGGTGATTTGGGTGATAATGAAACTGGCGGGGATCGAAGGATGGTGGGAATTGTAGAAAGCGCAACGGGAAGCTGGTATGAAGTGAGGGAAGAGGTCTCGGGGAAGGTGGTGAGGGCGAGGCTGAGGGGGCGGATGAGGCTGGGAGGGTCGAGAGCGACCAATCCGGTAGTGGTGGGAGACAGGGTGGAACTGTCGGTGGCGGAGGGGAGCGCGTGGGTTGAAAAAGTACTACCAAGAGAAAATTATATTATAAGGAGGGCGTCGAATCTGTCGAGAGAGAGCCATATCATTGCAGCAAATGTGGATCAGGCGCTGGTGGTGGCGACGATGGCAGAACCGGTCACGAGCAGGGAATTCATAGACAGGTTTCTGGTGACGTGTGAAGCATACGGAGTGCCCGCAACGGTGGGACTCAACAAGGTGGATATAACGGCGGAAGAGGAAGTGGGCGAGTTCGAGAGGGTGTATGAAGGAGCGGGGTACAGGGTGATGAGGCTGTCGGGGACAACGGGCGAGGGAGTGGAAGAACTGAGGGAGTATCTGGAGGGGAAAGTGACGCTGGTGGCGGGAAACTCGGGAGTGGGAAAGTCGACACTGATAGGAGCAGTAGCGCCGGGAGTGGATGTGAAAGTGGGACGAGTGTCGGCATCGACGGGGAAAGGAATGCATACCACAACATTTTCGAGGATGTATGGGCTGGGGAACGGGACGTGGGTGATAGACACGCCGGGAATAAAGGGATTCGGGCTGATAGATATTGAGCCGGAGGAAGTGGGGAGGTATTTCCCGGATTTTGCGGGAGCGGCAAAAAAGTGCAACTACTACAACTGCACGCACGTACACGAACCAGGGTGTGGAGTGGCAGCAGCGGTGGAAGCGGGAGAGATAGACGAAGGAAGGTATGAGAGCTATTTGAAAATGATCGAAGAAGACGGGAAGTACAGATGAAACTGTTGAGGGATTTGTTCAGGGAGCACGTGGCGCAGACGTCGGGTGAACCGCTGGGAATGGAAGTGGAGAGAGCGGAAGGGGTGTTTTTGTATGGGTCGGGGGGAAGGCGGGTGTATGATTTGATTTCGGGAGTGTCGGTGGCGAATGTGGGGCACGGGAGGCCGGAAGTAGTCGAGGCGGTGCAGGAGCAGGCGGGGAAGTATATGCACGCGATGGTGTATGGAGAACTGGTGGAAGCGCCGCAAGTGAGGCTGGCTACGAGGCTGGCGGAGGTGCTGCCGGAAGGGCTCGATTCGGTATATTTTGTGAACTCGGGAGCCGAAGCCATAGAAGGAGCGGTGAAGCTGGCGAAGAGAGCGACGGGAAGGCGGAAGATGGTGGCGTTCCGAAGGGCGTATCACGGCTCGACACACGCGGGAATGTCTCTGATGGGACCGCCGGAAGGAGACGAGTGGAGGAGACCGTTTGAACCTTTGTTGCCGGAAGTGGAGTGGCTGGAGTTTAACGATTTCGAGGGACTGGGAAGGATTACGGGAGAGGTGGCGTGTGTGGTGGCAGAGGTGGTGCAGGGGGAGGCGGGAGTGAGGCTGCCGGAAGAGGGATTTTTGCAGGCGGTGAGGCGGCGGTGTACGGAGGAGGGAGCGATGCTGGTGTATGACGAAGTACAGACGGGAATGGGAAGGACGGGGCGGATGTTTGCGTTTGAGAAGTGGGGAGTGGCTCCGGATATATTGGTGTTGGCCAAAGCGTTGGGAGGAGGAATGCCATTGGGGGCGTTTATAGCGAGGCGGGAGGTGATGAGCTTACTGGCGCACGATCCGGCATTGGGGCACATAACGACGTTCGGGGGACATCCGGTGAGCTGTGCAGCGGGGCTGGCAGCGATGGAAGTGATACTGGGAGAGGGGCTGATGGAGGAAGTGGAGGAGAAGGGGGCGATGTTTGAGGAAGCGATGGAGGCGCATTCGGCGGTTCGAGAGGTGAGGAGGGCGGGTTTGCTGATGGCGGTGGAGATGGGAGTGCCGGTGGAAGGACTGGTGAGGAGGATGTTGGAGAAGGGCGTGATGAGCGACTGGTTCCTGTTTTGCGACACCGCATTCAGGATATCGCCGCCGCTGACAATAACGAAAGAGGAAATTAAAGAAGTGTGCGGGATAATTACAAAGTGTTTAGATGAAGAAAACTTCGGGTAGGCCGGACGATCTGGGAACAGAGAGGATTTGGAAGCTGCTGGGGCGGTATGCACTACCGGCGATTATGGCGATGGCCTCAATGTCGCTGTACAACATTATAGACAGTGTGTTCATAGGTCACGCCGTGGGAGCGATGGCGTTGAGCGGGCTGGCGATAGCGATGCCGCTAATGAACATCTCGGCCGCGTTCGGCTCGATGGTGGGAATAGGATCGGCAGCGCTGATATCAATCAACCTGGGGCAGGGGCGAAAGGAGAGGACGTTCCATATACTGGGAAACCAG
The DNA here is from genome assembly GCA_002293505.1 of Alistipes sp. UBA936. Taxonomy (GTDB): domain Bacteria; phylum Bacteroidota; class Bacteroidia; order Bacteroidales; family Rikenellaceae; genus UBA940. Next base: position 79,434 of record DBDI01000014.1, read on the forward strand.
ATACTACTGAATCTGATACTGGCGGGAACGCTGACCGTGGTCGCGCAGATCTTTCTGGACGACATACTGGTGGTGTTCGGAGCGAGCGGAGAAACGCTACCGCACGCGAGGGAGTTTATGAGGATAATCATCTGGGGAGCCCTGATAAGCAATATGTTCTGGGGGCTGAACGAGGTGATGAGAGCGAGCGGGTATCCGAGAAAGGCGATGGCGCTGATGCTGACGGCGGTAGGAACGACCGCGGCACTGAATGCGGTATTTGTGCTGGGGCTGGGATGGGGAGTGAAAGGATCGGCGCTGGCGACGGTGTGTGCACAAGGAGTGGCCTTGAGTTTGGAGCTGGCGCATTTTGCTTCGCCGAAGAGTTTTCTACACTTCAGGAAGGGGATTTTCAGGCTGTCGAGGAGGCTGGTGGCGGGAATCGTGTCGATAGGTGTGGCGCCGTTTCTGGTGAATATCTGCACGAGCATTGTGGTGATATTTGTCAACAGGGCGTTGGCGCAGACGGGAGGAGACCTATACTCGGGAGCATACGGAGTGATGAACAGGGTGGTGATGCTCTTTGTGATGATATGTGCGGGGCTGAATCAGGGTATGCAACCCATAGTGGGCTACAACTACGGAGCGGGAAAGTATAACAGAGTGCTAGGAGCGTTGAGGCGGACGATTATGTGTGCGGTGGGAGTGATGTCGGTAGCGTGGGTGGCGGGAGAGGTGTTCGGAGAGCAGATAGCCTGGCTGTTTGTGGGGCGGGAAGACGGGAACGCCCAGGAACTGGTGGCGATATCGGCTCAGGCAATGAGGTGGGTGATGATGATATTCCCGATCGTGGGATTCCAGATAATAACATCCAACTTCTTTCAATACATAGGAAAGGCGGGAAAGGCCGTGATGCTGTCGATGACCAGGCAGATGCTGTTCCTGGTGCCGTTGCTGCTGGTGCTACCGGGGCGGTATGGAACGGTGGGAGTGTGGGTGTCGTTCCCAATAGCGGATATGGTCGCGTCGACGCTGGCGGCAGTCTTATTGACGCTGCAAGTGAGGCAGTTCAGGAAAGAGATGGCGGCTAACGTTTAGTGGTGATCAACAGCACCCCGTTAGCACCACGAGTACCGTAAATAGCAGCCGCCCCGGCGTCCTTCAAAACGGAAATAGACTCCACGTCGTTAGGAGACAACCAAGAATTGACATCCGAAAAAGAGGAAGCAGGAAGGCCGTCCACAACAACCAGAGCCTCCGGATTGGAGTTAATGGTGTTGACGCCGCGGATGATCAACCGACCCAAATTGTCGAACGAAACACCGGCAGCGCGACCGACGATGTAGGAGCGAAGGTCGGTGTAAGTCTGAAGAGTGGAGGTGTCGATGGTCGAAACAGCCGAAGTGTTGTCGCGGCGCTTGACCTTACCGTAACCGATGTTGATCTCCTCGTCGAGGTAAGACGAAGAAGATGACGCCTGGCGAGAAGATCCACAACCCGCCATAAGGGCGCAAAGAAGAAGAACAAAAAGTGTTTTCATAGTCCAAAGATACGAAAAGTTTTTATACTTTTGTGAATATGGAACTAAGCAAAATCACGGCGGTAGGGCCGGTGGACGGAAGGTACAGGGATGCGGTGCTACCGCTGGACGAATACTTCTCGGAGTATGCGCTGATTAGGTACAGGGTGCTGGTCGAAGTGGAGTATTTTATAGCCTTGTGCAAGCTGCCGTTACCGCAACTGGCGCACATAGGAGAGAAGAGCTACGCGGCGCTGAGAGGAATTTATGAGAACTTCGAAGTGAAGGACGCTTTGAGAGTGAAGGAGATAGAGAGGACGACGAACCACGATGTGAAGGCGGTGGAGTATCTGATAAAGGAGAAAATGGGAGAACTGGGGCTGGGAGACTACAAAGAGTTTGTACACTTCGGACTGACATCGCAAGACATAAACAACACCGCAACCCCATACTCGATAAGGCAAGCGGCGCACGGAGTGTACTATCCGTTGGTGGGAGAGCTACTGGAGAGATTGCAAGGGATGGCCAGGGAGTGGGAGAATGTACCCCTATTGGCGAGGACACACGGACAACCGGCCTCGCCGACCAGGCTGGGAAAGGAGATGATGGTCTATGTGGAGAGGCTGGAAAAGCAGATACAAATGCTGCGTGATGTGCCCGCGCCGGCGAAGTTCGGAGGAGCGACGGGAAATTTCAATGCACATACGGCGGCCTATCCGGAAGTGGACTGGGTGGAGTTCGCGGACAAGTTCGTGGGGGAACTGGGGCTGGTAAGGTCGAGGTATACGACCCAGATAGAACACTACGACAACATTGCAGCCATTTTCGATACGTTCAAGAGGATAAACACTATTTTAATTGATTTTTGTCGCGACGTGTGGACGTACATCTCGATGGACTATTTCAAGCAGAGGGTAGTGGCGGGAGAAGTGGGGTCGAGCGCAATGCCGCACAAGGTCAATCCGATAGATTTCGAAAACGCCGAAGGAAACCTGGGAATGGCAAATGCAATATTCGAGCACCTGTCGGCAAAGCTACCGGTGTCGCGTTTACAGAGGGATCTGACGGACTCGACGGTGTTGAGGAACACGGGAGTGCCGCTGGCGCATACGGTGATAGCGTTCCGCTCGATCTTGAAGGGACTGGGAAAGTTGGTGATAAATCTCGATGCGATAGATCACGACTTGGATGCAAACTGGGCAGTGATTGCCGAGGGGGTGCAGACTATTTTGAGGCGGGAGATGTATCCGGAGCCGTATGAGGCGCTGAAGGCGTTGACCAGGACGGGGAAGCCGGTGGGGCGCGAAGAGATGAAGGCGTTTATCGAGGGCCTGGAGGTTTCGGAGGCGGTGAAGGAAGAACTCAGGGCCCTGACGCCAAGGACGTATGTGGGGATGATGTTTTAGCCGAGGCGGCGGCGATTAAAAAATAGGAAAGATTATGAAAAAGTACAAGTGTGATGTGTGCGGGTGGGTGTATGACCCGGAAGTGGAAGGAGTGAAGTTCGAGGAGCTACCGGAAGACTGGGCGTGTCCGGTGTGTGGGGCGAGCAAGGAAGACTTTTCCGAAACGGAGTGACGGTAAAATTCGCGTTCAGCAGCGGAAAGGTGGGGCAAATCCCGGCAGATGGGCTGAGGGAATTTGCGTTCATCGGGCGAAGCAATGTCGGAAAGTCAAGCCTGATCAATATGCTGGCGGGAGTGAAGGGGCTGGCAAAAGTATCGGGAACCCCGGGGAAAACGAGGCTGATAAACCATTTTGTGGTGGAGGGACCCGGCGGAGCGGGGAAGTGGTATTTGGTCGACCTGCCGGGATACGGGTGGGCGAGAACATCGAAGAGCACCAGAGAAGGCTTCGGAAAGCTGATAACGGACTATGTGGGGAGGGCAGAAAAACTGTGGTTCCTGTTTGTGCTGGTGGATGTGAGGCACGAACCGCAAAAGATAGATATGGAGTTCCTGAGGATGCTGGGGGAGGAGGGAGTGCCGTTCGGAGTGGTCTTCACGAAGGCGGACAAGCTGGGAACCAACGCGCTGGCGACTAATGTGGCGAACTACAAGCAGGAAATGCTAAAGGAGTGGGAAGAGTTACCGCCGATGTGGGTCACCTCATCGGAGAAAAAACAAGGGCGGGAAGAAATACTGGAATTTATTGAAAACAACTTATAACATAACAATGGGACACCATACACTTAAAATCTTCGCCTGCAGGAACTCGCGCCCGCTGGCCGAAAAAATCGCAGCAAGCTACAGAACAACACTGGGAGAATCCTCCTGCTTGTGTTTCAACGACGGAGAGTATCAACCCTCGTTCAATGAAACAATCAGAGGATGCACGGTCTTCATCGTGCAATCGACAAACCCGCCGGCGGACAACCTGATGGAGCTGTTATTGATGATAGACGCAGCGAGGAGGGCCTCGGCGCACAAGGTGATAGCGGTGATACCATATTTCGGGTGGGCAAGGCAGGACAGAAAAGACAGGCCGAGAGTGTCGATAGGAGCAAAACTGGTGGCGAACTTACTGAAGGCCGCGGGAGTGGACAGGGTGATGACGATGGACCTGCACGCGGATCAGATACAGGGATTCTTCGACATTCCGGTTGACCACCTGTATGCGAGCAAGATTTTTGTACCCTACTTACAAGGACTGGGAATAGAAAACCTGTCGATAGCAGCGCCGGATATGGGAGGAGCAAAGAGAGCAAGTGCCTATTCCAAGCATCTGGATGCACCGATGGTGATAAGCCACAAGCAGAGAGAAAAGCCGGGAGAAGTAGCGCGGATGACGGCCATAGGAGATGTGGAGGGGAGGAATGTGGTGATACTGGACGACCTGATTGATACAGCGGGAACGCTGACAATGGCAGCCCAAATGCTGATGGACAAGGGAGCAGCCAGCGTGAGAGCAGCAGCAACCCATCCGGTACTAAGCGGCCCGGCGTATGACAGGCTCAATGCGAGTCCGATATCGGAAGTGATCGTAACGGACACAATACCGCTAAAGGAGGGAGAAGACTTGAGCAAGTTCAAGGTGCTGAGTGTGGCCGACATATTCGCAGAGACGATAGACAGGGTCTACAGCTACAGAGAGATAAGTTCGCAATTTATCTTTTGACCAAGGCCGAGATACAATTGGTGAGGGCGCTGGCGGACAAGAGAGTGCGTCAGCAGGAAGGACTGTTTGTGGCAGAGGGGGCGAAACTGGTGGAAGAGATAGAGGCGAGCGGCTTCAGAGTGAGGGAGGTGTACTATGGGGAGAGAGTGAGCCATCTGAAGACCCCGACGGGAGTGTTGGCGCTGGTGGAACTGCCGAGGTGGGAGTGGAGGCCGGAGGAGTGGGCGAGAGGGGCAGGAGGGAAGGGGGGGAGGCTGGTGTTGGCGTTGGATGAGGTGCAGAATCCGGGAAACGTGGGAACGATAATCAGGCTGGCGGACTGGTTCGGGGTGGAAGACATACTGTGCAGCGAAGGAACAGCAGACTGTTTTGCGCCGAAGGTCGTGCAAGCAACAATGGGGGCGCTGACGAGGGTGAGGGTGCATTACGGGAAACTGGAAGAGATGATACCGGAGGGAGCAGAGGTGTATGGAACGTTTCTGGAGGGAGAGGATATCTACGGGGCGGAACTGGGGGCGAGGGGAGATCAGGGGGGAGTGATTGTGCTGGGAAGCGAGGGAAGAGGGATTTCGGAAGGAGTCGAGAGGCTTGTGACGCGGAGGCTGACGATACCACCCTGGCCGGCGAACAGGCCGACAAGCGAGTCATTGAACGTGGCGGTGGCGGCGGCCATCGTATGCGGGGAATTTAGAAGAAGAAACTACAACTGAGAAAATATGTCAAACGTTAAATTCTACAAGAATCAGGATCTGCCACTGGAACTACACAAGGTGAGGATCGTACAAAAACTACACCTCGTACCCATCGAAAGGCGCCTGGCAGCGCTAAAAGAAGCAGGATTCAACACTTTCGGACTGAGCACGAACGATGTGTTTCTGGATATGATAACGGACAGCGGAGTGAACGCGATGAGCGACAACCAGCTGGCCGCGATGATGCAGGCGGACGATGCATACGCGGGATCGCAGTCGTTCGTGAGGATGCAAAAAGCGGTTGAAGATGTGCTGGGGAAGAGGTATCTGCTACCGGTGCATCAAGGGCGGGCGGCAGAAAACGTGTTGGCCAGGACGTTCATCAAGCCGGGAGACGTGGTGCCGATGAACTATCATTTCACCACGACGCTGGCGCACATACTGGAAGTGGGAGGCTCGATAGTGGAACTGGTGAGCGACAACGCCCTGGAACTACACTCGGACAACCCGTTTAAGGGAAATATGGACATCGACAAACTGGTGGCCTTCATTGAAGAAACAGGAGTGGAGAAGATTCCGTTCATAAGGATGGAAGCTTCGACAAACCTCATAGGAGGGCAACCGTTCTCGGTGAGGAATATGCTGGATGTGAGGCAGGTGGCGGACAAGTATGGGCTTATGCTGGTGTTGGATGCGTCGCTACTGGGAGAGAATGCGTTTCTGGTGAAGCAGAGAGAGAAAGAGTGGGCCGAAAACTCGATGGGAGACATACTGAAGATGATCACGGGATTGGCCGACATAGTCTACTTCTCGGCCCGGAAGCTGTCGTCATCGAGGGGAGGGGGCATTTGCACCAACAGGCACGAACTGTATCAGAAGATGGAGGTGATGATACCACTGTTCGAGGGGTTTTTGACCTACGGGGGGATGTCGGTTAGAGAGATCGAGGCCATAGCCGTGGGACTGTATGAGACGCTGGACGAGACGATGATCAGTCAGAGCCCGACGTTCATCAAGTATCTGGTGGAGACGGCGGATGCGAAGGGAATACCGATGGTGACCCCCGCGGGAGTGTTGGGAGCGCACGTGAATGCGATGGAATTCTGTGACCATCTGAGGCAGGACGAGTATCCGGCGGGAGCGTTGGCAGCGGCGTTCTTCCTGTGTTCGGGAGTGAGGGGGATGGAGCGCGGAACGGTGTCGAGTGTGAGAGACGAGGCGGGAAACGAGGTGCTGTCGGATGCGGAACTGCTGAGGCTGGCCGTACCGCGAAGGGTGTTCACCCTGTCGCAGATAAACTATGTGATAGATCGACTGGAGTGGCTGCACGACAACAGGAAGCTCATAGGAGGACTGAGGTGGACGTACGAGCCGAGGGTGCTGAGGTTCTTTATGGGAAAACTCGAACCGACAAGCAACTGGCCGCACAGGCTGATGGAGAAATTCAGAGAAGACTTCGGCGACAGTCTCTAAAATTTTCGTAACTTTGCGGAATGGGAAACAAGCTAAGGATCGGAATCACACAAGGAGACCCGGCAGGAATAGGCCCGGAAATAGTCGCAGCAGCGCTGGAAGGAGGGGTGGAAGAACTATGCACGCCGGTGGTGTATAAGTATAGCGGAGAGTTCGAACCGGGAAAGCCGACCGCAGAGAGCGGAGCAGCAGCGGTGGGAATGCTGAAGGCGGCGGTGGCAGACCTGAAGGCCGGAAAGATAGACGCTCTGGTGACAGCCCCGATATGCAAGGAGAATGCGAGGAGCGACGATTTTGAGTATGCGGGGCACACGGAGTATCTGGGAGCCGAGTTCGACGGGAAACCGCTGATGATGATGGTGAGCGATGTGATGAAGGTTGCGTTGGTGACCAGTCATATGGCCTTGGCGGATGTACCGGAAGCCATCTCGAAGGATAAGATAGTGGAGAAGCTGAGGATACTGAACAGGGCATTAGTGGAGGATTTCGGGATAGTGGCGCCCAGAATTGCAGTAATGGCACTGAACCCGCACGGAGGAGAGGGAGGAATGATGGGAACGGACGAAGCAGAAGTGATAGCCCCGGCAGTGGAACAAGCGTATGAAGAGGGAATACTGGCCTTTGGGCCGATGGCGGCGGATGGGCTGTTTGTGACGGGAGAGTTCACGAAGTATGATGCGATACTGGCGATGTATCACGACCAAGGGCTGGCGCCGTTCAAAGCCCTGGCGCCGGACGGAGTGAACTACACTGCCGGGCTGTCGGCAGTGAGGACGAGTCCGGATCACGGGACGGCGTTCGGAATAGCAGGAAAGGGAGAAGCAAAGGCCGATTCGATGAGAAACGCGATATGGGCAGCAGTGGATATCTGCCGCAACAGGGCAGCCTGGGCAGAAATGAGCCGCAATCCGCTGAAACACTACGAGAGAGAGAAGGGAGACGAAAGGACCATCGACCTGTCCAAGAGCGAAATATAATATGAGGCGAAGGCGTTATTATAGGGTATGAAAAAGACGATAAACATAACTTTCCCGGACGGAGGGAGGAGAGAGTTCGAGGCGGGAGTCACCGCGATGGGAATTGCAGAAAGCATCAGTTCGAGGCTGGCGAACGAAGTATTGGCAGCGAAAGTGGGTGACGCGAAGGGAACGAGGGTGCAAGATCTGATGACGCCGATTACGGAGGATAGCTCGGTGAGGCTACTGAAGTGGGAAGACGAAGAAGCAAGGCAAGTGTTCTGGCACACCTCGTCGCACCTGCTGGCAGAAGCCATCGAAGCCTTGTATCCGGGAACAAAGTTCGGGATCGGGCCGGCGATAGAGAGCGGGTTCTATTACGACATCGACTCACCGGAACCAATCACGGAAGCGGATCTACCCAAGATCGAGGCAAAGATGATGGAGCTGGCAAAGGTGGCTACACCTTTGGAACGCCGCGAAGTGTCGAAGGCAGAAGCGCTGAAGACGTTCGAAGAGAAGGGAGACGAGTATAAGCTGGAGTTGATCAACGACCTGGAGGACGGGACGATAACGTTCTATACCAACGGGTGTTTTACGGATCTGTGCAGGGGACCGCACCTACCTAACACGAGTCACATAAAGGCGCTGAAGCTGACGGGTGTAGCGGGAGCGTACTGGAGGGGAGACGAGAAGAGAAAGATGCTAACCAGGATATACGGTGTGGCGTTCCCGAAGAAGAGTATGCTGGATGAACATCTGGCAATGATGGAAGAAGCAAAGAAGAGAGACCACAGGAAGCTGGGCCGAGAGTTGGAACTGTTTGCGTTCTCGCAGAGGGTGGGTCAGGGACTACCGATGTGGCTGCCGAAAGGAGCCGCGCTGAGGGAAAGGCTGGAGGGATTCTTGAAGAAGATACAGAGGGCGCACGGATATGAGCAAGTCATCACGCCGCACATCGGTTTGAAGGAGTTGTGGGTGACGAGCGGACACTATGCAAAGTATGGGAAGGACTCGTTCCAACCGATCAGAACGCCGGACGAGGATGAAGAGTTCCTGCTAAAGCCGATGAACTGTCCGCATCACTGCGAGATTTTCAGGCTCAAGCCGAGGTCGTACAGGGATCTGCCGGTGAGGCTTGCAGAGTTCGGAAATGTGTACAGGTATGAGCAAAGCGGTGAACTACACGGGCTTACGAGAGTTAGGGGGTTCACGCAGGACGATGCGCATATCTTTGTGAGGCCGGATCAATTACTGGAAGAGTTCGAGAAGGTGATGGACATTGTACTATACATCTTCAAGACGCTGAAATTCGAAAACTTCACAGCGCAAATATCGTTGCGAGACAGAGAAAACCACGAAAAGTACATAGGAACTGACGAAAACTGGGACAAAGCAGAAGCAGCGATTGTGCAGGCGGTAAAAAACAAGGGGCTGGAAGCGACGGTGGAGTATGGCGAAGCAGCGTTCTACGGGCCGAAGCTGGACTTTATGGTGAAGGATGCGATCGGGCGACGGTGGCAACTGGGAACGATTCAAGTGGACTACAACTTACCGGAGAGGTTCGATCTGACCTATACGGGAGCGGACGATAAACCACACAGGCCCATTATGATACACAGAGCGCCGTTCGGCTCGATGGAGCGATTTGTGGCAGTATTGTTGGAACACACCGCAGGAAAGTTCCCGCTGTGGCTGACGCCGGATCAAGCAGTGGTACTACCGATCAGCGAAAAATTTAACGATTATGCGAGGAAAGTTTCGGATGTGCTAAATAATTCCGATATTCGCACCACGGTCGACGAGAGAAACGAAAAAATCGGCCGCAAAATCAGGGACAACGAGTTGAAGAGAATACCGTTTATGCTGGTCGTGGGAGAGAAAGAACAAGCCGATGGAGTGGTTTCGGTGAGGGCGCAGGGAGAAGGAGATAAGGGCCAAATGAGGGTCGAAGAGTTTGCAACGTGGGTTGCCGAGCTCGTTGAAAAAGAGATTGAACCTATAAAATAACACAGCTTGCCACCAGTAAAAAGACCGTATCAGCCACCAAGGCCCTATCCGCCAAGACCAAACGCGAACAGAGGTGCCTATGGACGCAGACCGCCACAAAGAGAGGCGCTGCACAAAATCAATGAACACATCACCGCACCACAGGTGAGGGTCGTCGGCGACGAAGTCGAAGGCGGCTCGGTTGTGATGTCAACGCGTGAAGCGCTACGATTAGCCGACGAGCGAGAACTCGACCTGGTCGAAATCTCACCGAACGCCGATCCACCGGTGGTGAGAATGGTCGACTATCAAAAGTTCCTCTATCAACAAAAGAAAAAGGCCAAAGAGATCAAAGCCAATGCGGTCAAGGTGACAATCAAGGAGATACGATTCGGGCCGCAAACAGATGACCACGACTACAACTTCAAACTGAAACACGCGCAAAACTTTCTGGCCGAAGGCTCGAAGGTGAAGGCGTATGTGTTCTTCAGAGGCCGGTCGATCGTCTTCAAGGAGCAGGGAGAGATATTACTGTTGAGGTTCGCGACTGATCTTGAGGAACTTGCGAAGGTGGAAATGATGCCCAAGCTCGAAGGAAAGCGGATGACGATGATGCTGGCCCCGAAAGCAAAAAAGTGAAAATTACGGAATACGACTACGAGCTACCAGACGAAAAGGTGGCGCGGTTTCCTGTGGAACAAAGGGACGGGTCGAAGCTGCTGGTGTGGAGAGGCGCCGGAGCGGGGAGTGAGTTGCGAGAGGCGGGGGGAAGTGTGGGGCGAGGGGGCGAGATTTCTGAAACAACGTTCCGAAATATAGGCGGTGTTCTGCCGCGCGGAAGCCTATTGGTATTCAACAACACGAGGGTCGTGAGGGCGAGGCTGGTGATGGCAAAATCGACAGGGGCGAGGGTGGAGGTGTTGTGTTTAGAGCCCTGTAAACCAGCCGATTATGAGAGAGCATTCGCGGCACGGGGAGAGAGCGAGTGGGTGTGTATGGTGGGAAACGCAAAGAAATGGAAGAGTGCAGCGGTCGAATGCGGAGGGCTGAGAGCGTATCGAGTGGTGAGCGAGGGGAGCGAGCGGGGCGGGTTTTGCGGCGGTGGAGGCGGGGGTGTTGTGGAGGGAGTAGAGGGGGGTATTGGGGATGGGGCTGGAAGCGGGGAGCAGCGGATACGATTTGAGTGGGATAACGATCTGACATTCGGAGAATTACTGGAACAACTGGGGCGAGTTCCGATACCGCCGTACCTGGGTCGAGACGGCGAAGAGTGCGACAATGTGCGATATCAAACGGTCTATGCGACCATCGAAGGGTCGGTCGCTGCGCCGACAGCAGGGCTGCATTTCACGCCCGAACTAATCGAGCGGCTAACCGGGAGAGGAGATTCGCAAGCGGCAGGGGCGAATGGAGAGGTGGCGACTGATCTTGCGGAGGCCACTAATATTGCGGAGGATGATGGCGGCGGCGGTGGGTCGAAAGCCGCAATTGTGTCTGGGGCGATTGAAACAGAGGAAGTTACGCTGCACGTCGGGGCGGGAACTTTCCTACCGGTGAAGACGGATAACGCGCTCGAACATCCGATGCACACCGAACATTTTACTGTCAGGAGGGCCACGCTGGAACATCTGCTGGAGCATCTTGAAGAGGCTCTGGCGGCGGGTGGCGGTCCGGTTGTAGCGGTGGGGACGACGTCGGTGAGGACGCTGGAGTCGCTGGTGGCGTTGGGGTGGCGAGTCGCGCAAGGTGGGTCGCCGGAGGCAGAGCGCCCGGTCGGGCAGTTCGAACTGGCGAAAGTGGCGGATGATTTTACGGGGGCGAAGGCACTGCGGCTATTAGTTGAGTATCTGAAGGTCAGAGAGTTGGATGCTTTGTCCGCCTCCACGAGGGTGATGATCGCGCCCGGATTCAGGTTCCGGATCGTCGGAGGAATCGTCACCAATTTCCATCAACCTAAAAGCACGCTACTACTACTTGTGTCGGCGTTTTTGGGTGACGCGTCGCCAAGTGCAACCCGCTCGGAGGCCCCAACAGAGGCCCCCGAGTGGCGGCGAATCTACGATTATGCTCTGGCGAACGGCTTCAGGTTCTTGAGCTACGGCGACAGTTCACTACTGCTGCGCTAAACTTTTTTGCCAAGCCCAAGAGGTACTAAGAGATTGATCTAGAGAACGTTCGACTTTCCAACCTAACTCGCGCTCGGCGAGAGAAGCGTCGGCCCAAAGAGCAGCAATGTCGCCCGGGCGGCGAGCAACGATGCGGAAAGGAACCTTCACGTCGTTCACGCGCTGGAAAGTATTAACGAGTTCAAGCACGGAAACAGGCCGACCAGTGCCGATGTTAAATACCTCGTAATCAGACTTTTGTTTACTGGCGAGCATACGGTTCACAGCGGCAACGTGGGCGCGGGCGAGGTCGACGATGTCGATGTAATCGCGCAGAGCGGTGCCGTCGGGGGTGGGGTAGTCGTCGCCGAAGATCGAAAGTTCGGGCCGGATGCCAGCCGCGGTCTGAGTGATGAACGGAACGAGGTTACCGGGAACGCCGCGAGGAAGCTCGCCGATAAGGGCCGACGGGTGAGCGCCGATGGGATTGAAGTATCTGAGTGCTATGCCTTTAAGCCCGGGGTAAGCTGCCGTCGAATCGCGCAGGATGTCCTCACCGATCTGCTTCGTGGCCCCGTAAGAAGAGAGAGCCGGAAGGCGCGGAGTCTGTTCTGTCGCCGGAAGGATGTCGGGCTGGCCGTAAACCGTCGCCGATGATGAGAACACGATGCCGTGAACACCCTGTATACGAGCAAGTTCGAGTAGTGTAACGAGAGAGTCGAGGTTGTTACGGTAGTACTTCAGAGGCTCGGAGACAGACTCGGGAACGGATTTGTAAGCCGCGAAGTGGATTGCAGCGTCGAATTTCCACCGTTCGAAAACCTTACCAAGAGCCTGAGGATCAGCGCAATCACATTCAACGAACGGAACGTCCACGCCGGTGATCTTACGAACACCCTCGGGCCCGGAGAGCGACGAATTCGACAAGTTATCAACTATAACTACCTCGTAACCAGCCCCAATCAACTCAACCGAAGTGTGGCTGCCGATGTATCCGGCCCCGCCCAAAACTAAAACTCGTGCCATTTTCTATGCTATGATTTATAAGTTATCCATTTTGCTAACTCCCTGAAAGTCGGCTTCTTACCGTACATAAATATACCGACGCGGTAGATCTTACCGGCCAACCACACCATCACAATGAACGAAACGATAAGCAAGGCGACAGACAAAATCAACTCCCAAGCGGGAACGCCGTAAGGAACGCGAGCTACCATCACCATCGGAGAAGTGAACGGTATGATACTCAGCCAGAAAGCCATCCCGGAAGTGGGATCCTGCATCGCGTTGATCATACCGATCAGGCCCAACACAAGTGGCAGAGTGATAGGCATTTGGAACTGCTGAGAGTCCTGAACATTGTCGACAGCGCTACCGACCGCAGCAAACATACCGGCATAGAGCAGGTAGCCGCCGACGAAGAATACGAGGAAGACGGCAAGCATCTTACCTATATAACTGAAGTCCATTGCGTTACTAAGAGCCGCGACCATATCGGGATCGAAGCCAGACAGTTCTGCGTAGCTAAAATTTGCCGCCGGTGTTCCGGCTTGAGCCGCAGTCAAAAGATCCGCAGGAACCAGTGTGTTGACCATCGCGGCACCGGCTATGGCGAGGATGGCGACCCAGATAACAAACTGAGTGACAGCGACTAACGCGATACCGACGATCTTGCCCATCATCAACTGGAACGGCCGCACGCTCGAAACCATCACCTCCAGAACCTTACTGTTTTTCTCCTCGATCACCCCGTTCATTACCTGAGCACCGTACAACAGAACGAACATATACATCAGAAAACCAAGAGCATACGCGAGGCCCATCGCCAACACGGACGAGGATTCCTTTTTGGAACCGCTGTCGTCGACCTTGAATGCCGTCAACTGCACGCGTGTGCGAACCTCGTCGAGGATCCGCGGCAGGTTCTCAATGTCGTAACGCTTCAATTTCTCCGCCTCGACCACGCTTTCGATCGCGCGGGCGACAGAAGTTTCGGTCTCCAGAGTCGAGCTCGAGTAGGTGTAAAGCTGCACGTTTGAGGGATTGTCCACGACGTCGGCGCCAATGGTCAAGACACCCCAAGTGTCAGGATGATAGGAGTTTATCTCCTCGAGCGAGCGCTCCGAAGGTACGAATTCGATCACGCCGGAGTTCTCCAATTCCTGAGCAACGACACCGCTCGCATCGATCACCTCGATACGTTTGATATCGCCCGAACGGAGCGTCATCATAGCGATCATCGCCCCGACGAGGCCAACCATCAGAAGCGGGGTTAAAATGGTGGTTATAAGAAAGCTACGCTTGCGGACACGTTCGTTGAACTCGCGCGCAACGATTATCGAAATCTTGCTCATAATGCCGAATTGGTTTGGCCTACAGCCTCGATGAAAATGTCGTTCATACTCTTACTCATGCGAACAACCTCGCGAACCTCTGTCGCCCCGAAGCGCTCGCGAACCTCGTCCAACGTGCCACTGAGGATGTTGCGCGCCTTATTTATAAGGGTGATGTGGGTGCAAACCTCTTCGACGGAGGCCATATTGTGGGTTGAAAAAATGATCGTAGCACCCTCGTCTCGCAGTCGAAGCATCTCATTTTTAAGCAGTTCGGCATTCAATGGGTCGAAACCGCTGAACGGCTCGTCGAAGATGAGCAACTCGGGCCGGTGTAGCACCGTGGTGACAAATTGCACCTTCTGGGCCATCCCCTTACTCAGTTCCTCGACCTTTTTGCCCCACCACTCCTCGATCCGGAAACGCACGAACCACTCCTTGGCGCGGCGTGTGGCTTCGGCGCGCGACAGACCTTTCAGCTGGGCGAAGTAGAGAACCTGCTCGCCGACCCTCATTTTTTTGTACAGTCCGCGCTCCTCGGGCAGATATCCAATGCGTTCTACGTCAGATGGTTGAATGTCGTGGCCATCGAACAGAATTCGTCCCGAGTCGGGCGCAGTGATGCGATTCATAATGCGGATGAGGGTCGTTTTTCCGGCGCCGTTCGGGCCCAACAATCCGTAGACCGACCCACGAGGGATGGCAACAGACACGTCGTCCAGCGCACGGAAGGCGCCGTATTGCTTCAGAACGTGCTGTGCTTCAATGATATATTTCATCACAGATGTGTTTTCCGACTTCGGAGGTGGAGTAACTTTTTTCGCCCTTAGGGGTCAAATCTTCTGTCATCACGCCGGCGGCAAGGGTTCGGGCGACGGCTTCGCGAACGACGGAACCTTCGGTGGTTAATTCTAAGTGTTCCAGCATCATAGCAGCCGACAGAATAGTAGCCATAGGGTTTGCGATGCCGCGACCCGCAGCCTGAGGATAAGAACCGTGAATCGGCTCGAATAGAGCGTGTTGTGTGCCCAGACTGGCCGACGGAAGCATCCCCAACGACCCGGAAATGACGCTCGCCTCGTCCGTTAGAATGTCGCCGAACATATTCTCGGTCACCACGACGTCGAACGCCCCCGGATGCGTGACGATCTGCATAGCGGCGTTGTCGACGAACATAAATTCTGCTGTCACGTCGGGGAATTCCTTGGCGATCTCGCGAGCCGTTTCGCGCCATAACCGTGAGGTTTCCAGTACGTTAGCCTTATCGACAACGGTCAGGTGTCGCCGTCTTTTAGTAGCTTGTTCGAAGCCCAGACGCACGATCCGCTCTACCTCCGAGCGCGAATAAGTACACGTGTCGAACGCCGTTTCGTCGCCCTCGCCGGGTGTGCCGTGACGTCCGCGTTCACCGAAATAGATGCCGCCGGTGAGTTCGCGAACGCACAAAAAGTCGACCCCGCGCACGATCTCAGCTTTGAGCGGCGAGCGGTCGACGAGCGAGTCGAACAACTGAACAGGACGCAGATTTGCAAAGAGCCCCAGCGACTTACGCATCCTCAACAGCCCTTGTTCGGGCCTAACCTTGGCGGTCGGGTCGTTGTCGAATCGCGGGTCGCCAATCGCGCCGAACAACACGGCGTCGGCGGCTTTGCAGATTTCGTCGGTTTGGGCAGGGTAGGGGTCGCCGGTCGCGTCGATGGCGGCTGCACCGACCAAACCATTGGTATAGTGGAATTTATGGCCGAATCGGGTAGCAACGGCGTCCAACACGCGAACGGCCTCGGCCACGATCTCTGGCCCAATCCCGTCGCCGGGCAGCAAGGCGATGTTAAATATTCGACTCATATTGCTCTATTTCAGGCATTAAGCTAACCAGGTAGTCCACGTCGTCGAGCCCTCCGAGAAGGCATTTTTTCTTATAAGCGTCAATCTCGAAGCGCTCGGAAGCACCCGTTGGAAGGATCATAATTGTTTGAGCTTCAAGGTCTACGATAAATTCTGAAGCAGGATCGGCGTCTATGGCGTCGAACATTTCGGCGAGAAACCGCTCGCTCACCTGAACAGGTAACAGCCCGCAGTTCAGCGCGTTACCGCGAAAAATGTCGGCAAAAAAACTCGAAACGACGACCTGAAAACCATAATCGACCAGCGCCCAAGCGGCGTGCTCACGTGACGAACCGCAACCGAAATTATGGCCTGCGACGAGGATTCGACCACTGAAACGGTTAAGCGGAAAATCTGGCTCGGAGCGCCAATCGCAAAAAAGATTATCTCCAAAACCCTGACGTTCAGTAGCTTTCAGGAACCGCGCAGGGATGATTTGGTCGGTGTCTATGTTTTGGGTCGGTAGCGGAACCGCCCGCGAAGTCAGTCGTTCGAATTTCGGAATCGCCATATATTCAAGGAGATGACAGTTATGATTTTTGTTTGAAAACGTCGCGCGGATCGGTGATTTTTCCGTTCAGGGCGGCAGCAGCGGCGACTGTAACCCCTGAAAGAAGTGTTCGGGAGCCCGGGCCCTGACGACCCTCGAAATTACGGTTAGAGGTTGATACACAGAGTTTTCCAGCGGGAACCTTGTCGGCATTCATTGCCAAACAGGCCGAGCAACCGGGCTGTCGAAGCTCGAAACCAGCCTCGTTCAAAATCTGCTCCAACCCCTCCTCACGTGCCTGACGTTCAACGAGTTTCGAGCCCGGAACGATCCAAGCCACTACACCCGGAGCTTTTCGTCGCCCGCGAACCAACTCGGCGAAAAGCCGCAGATCCTCGATCCGGCCGTTGGTGCAACTACCCACGAAAACGTAGTCGACGGGCGTACCGAGAAGCTTCTGCCCGGCGCTGAATCCCATATAATTCAACGCTTTAGGGTCGGCGTTAGCGGGCACGTGGCCGTCGATTGCGATGCCCGTACCGGGGTTCGTGCCCCAAGTGATCATCGGTGGTATGTCGGCCGCGTCGAACGAATACTCCTTGTCGAAAACCGCGTCCGGGTCGCTGAAAAGTTCCAACCATTGCGGATCCGTGCGACCCAAGTACTTGAAAGTCACCTCGTCCGGAGCGACTATCCCACCGCGGGCGCCACATTCGATCGCCATATTACAAAGCGTCAGTCGCCCCTCCATCGACATAGAGCGAATCGTGTTGCCGGCGAATTCGATGAAGTGCCCGGTGCCCCCGGACGCCGAAATTCGCGATATAATATAAAGTATAACGTCCTTGGCCTCGACCCCGGGGGCAAGTGGGCCGTTGACGGATATCCTCATACTCAGTGGTTTAGACTGAATGATGCACTGACTGGCGAGCGCCATTTCGACCTCCGAAGTGCCGACGCCGAACGCAACTGCCCCGAGCGCACCGTGGGTCGAGGTGTGGCTGTCGCCGCAAATGACGGTCATTCCGGGCAGCGTCAACCCCTGTTCGGGCCCGATGATGTGCACGATTCCCTGCCGCGGGTGGCCGATGCCGAAAAGTTCGATCCCGTGGGCTGCGCAATTCCGTTCGAGCGTCTCGACTTGCGTCCGACTCTCTGCTTCGGAGATCGGAAGATGTTGATTCTCAGTGGGTATATTGTGGTCGGCCGTGGCGGTCACCTGTGCCGGGCGGGCGACGCGAAAGCCGCGGCTGGCGAGACCTGCGAAGGCAACGGGCGACGTAACCTCGTGAATGTACTGACGGTCAATGTATAATACCGTTCGGCCCCCCTCCTCGGTGCGAACAGTGTGAGCGTCCCAAATCTTGTCTATCAGTGTTTTAGGCATCTTTTTGCTCTCTCTTAGTCTTTGTCGGGTTTTTCGGTCACGCCGAGGCAGCGCAATGCGTCGAGGAACGACTCCACTCCCGCCCTAACTGTATCTGTATTAGCACTATATCCGTGGGCAAGATTGTCGCCGCACTTCACCTGTGTGTGGACGCGGCCCACGTCGTCGCTACCCTTGGTCATCGCCTGCATCAGGAATTCCTGCAACACAACAGTCTCATTTATAAGGCTTTTAACCGCCTTGATTGCTGCGTCCAAAGGGCCGTTTCCGCTGGCAGTGGCCATACGTTCACGGTCGCCGAATTTCAACACCAGCGTGGCGGTGGCGGTGGGTTGCAGGGTGCCGGTCGTGACGCTCAGGAATTTGAGTTTAATAGTCTGATTCTGAATCCGTTCCAAGTCTCCAACAAGGTACAGCAGATCGTAGTCGTGAATCTCTTTTTTGCGGTCGGCCAGATCGAGGAACTTCTCGTACGTTGCGTCCAGTTCTTCCTTTTCGAGCTTGTAGCCAAGTAGTTCGAGCCTGTGAGCGAGCGCCGCGCGACCACTGCGAGCCGTGAGTGCGATTGAGGATTCGTTGATGCCAACGTCTTGTGGGTCAATGATTTCGTACGTGTCGCGTTGTTTCAGCACGCCGTCCTGATGGATGCCCGACGAGTGGGCGAAAGCGTTCCTCCCGACGATCGCCTTATTGGGCTGGACGGGCATATTCATAAGGCTCGAAACGAGATGCGACGCCTTCGTGATTAGGCGTGCATCTATCTCTGTGTCAACACCATAAGCCGGATGTGTCCGCAGTGCCATCACGATCTCTTCGAGCGACGTGTTGCCGGCCCGTTCTCCGATCCCGTTGATCGTCACCTCGGCCTGACGAGCCCCCGCAAGCACCCCCGCGAGGGTGTTCGCCGTGGCCATCCCGAGGTCGTTATGACAGTGCGTGGCAAGGATCGCGCGATCCATATTCGGCACATTTTCAACAAGATAGCGAATCTTTGCGGCATACTCCTCGGGGAAGCAGTAGCCGGTAGTGTCGGGAATGTTGACCACGGTTGCTCCGGCGTCGATGACCGCCTCGACGACCCGCGCAAGGAACTCATTATCAGCCCTTCCGGCGTCTTCGGCGTAGAATTCGACCTCGCCGACAAGGTTGCGAGCGTGACGAACGGCTTCGACCGCCGAAGCGATAATTTTCTCGGGCGTGGAGCGTAACTTATTGAAAATGTGCTGTGGAGAGACTCCGATGCCGGTGTGTATGCGGCCACGCTTGGCAAGTCGCAGCGACTCGGCGGCTACGTCGATATCCTTTTTGACGGCACGGGTGAGTGCGCAGATCGAAGGACGGGTGACGGCCTTGGAAATCTCTAACACTGAGTTGAAATCGCCTGGCGAGGAGACCGGAAAACCGGCCTCGATCACGTCCACGCCCAACTGATCGAGCAGGAGCGCGACTTCTATTTTTTCGGTTGTATTGAGCTGACAGCCAGGTACTTGTTCGCCGTCGCGAAGTGTTGTGTCGAAAATGTAAAGTTTCTCTGCCATAATGACGGCAAAGATACTAAAAAATATTAGAAACGTATCAGATTATACTGTACACCGACGCCGACGTAGGGTGTGGAGCCGGTTTTGGCGAGCCCGACGCCCGCTTGGAGGCCGATCGCCCAGCGCTTCGGTGGGGCGGTTCGGATTGTGTTGATGTGCAGTGTTCGAGGGTAGAGTTCCAGCTCGACGAGAGATGGTCGAAAGCCCTCTATAACAACGCGATAGTCGTCCGTCTGATAGGTTTTTTGCTCGATCGGGAGGGCCACCCGAACAGTGTCGTGCAACCACACGGTATCTACCCGAATGACGCGAACCAGGTGCGGAACGAGAATCGTATCACGCAGAGTATCACGCACAACGAGAGTATCGACGCGTATCGCAGCAGACGAGGCGGCGGCGCGGCGCGAAAAGAGGTTAGAGGTCGCGAAAATGCACATCAAAAGGGCCCCGATGACGGCCGGATAGATCAGGTCACGAAGTTTCATAAGTGCAAGATTTGGTGACGGTTAACATCCCGGCCCGCGCCGTCTTTCCCCGCGCGAAACGAGATATGGATCCACGTGTAGCCTCGCTCATCAATCAGTTGATCGAACGGAATACCCGACCCGGCTCCTGCCACGAGTTCAAAAAGTCTTCGATTTTCGCCAACGGAACCTGCCGTTATGTCGGCTGCTTCGCCGCGAAGGTGTTGGGACGAAGCCGCCCCGCCGACCGCCCGATTCAAAGCCGGACAACGGAAACCGCTATTGACGAAAACAGGTGATCCCCAGAGCTCGCGAACGGGATCTAAAACATTACAAATCAGAGCTTCAAGAGCTACCAAAGCTGACGTGTCGGGAGTGTTGTCGATACCGAGCCGGTCGGCCGTGGCGGAGCGTGTGAGCTCATCTAAAGAGAAGAATCGTGCCATAAGCAATGAAGTTTTGCGCAATAATAACACCCCGAACCACGTTTTCAATTCTACAATTTTGGAATAATTCATTTTTTCGCTATCTTTGCAGGCTCAAACGAAGTACACAGATGAGAATTTGCGAAATCACAGGAAAAAAAGCAATGGGGGGCAACAATGTGTCGCACTCCAACGCGAAGACTAAGAGGCGCTTCAATCCAAATTTGAAGATCAAGCGCTTCTGGTCCGAAAGCGAGGGCAGGTGGATCACCCTGAAGGTGTCCGCAGCCGGGATGAAAAACATCAACAAATGGGGGCTCGATGCCGCGTTGAAAAATGCAGTTGCGCCTCGTAAACTCTACTAAACAAGACAGATGGCAAAGAAAGAAGTAAGAGTTCAGGTCATTCTGGAATGTACTGAACAACGTGAAAGCGGCGTCCCGGGGATGTCTCGCTACATCACGACAAAAAACAAAAAGAACACACCCGACAGGTTGGAACGCAAAAAATACAACCCATACCTGAAAAAGGTGACCGTTCATCGCGAAATTAAGTAAGTTGGAGGACTCGACAGATGGCAAAGAAAGTAGTTGCAACACTCAAAACAGCAGGTTCGGGNNAAGAACTTCACAAAGTGCATTAAAATGACCCGTAGCGACAAAACCGGCGCGTACGCCTTCAAAGAAGAAGTCGTTCCGAGCGATCAGGTCGCCGACTTCTGGAAACGCAAGTAGTCGAAAGTCATTTTGATACAAAAGGCGCATCCAACAGGATGCGCCTTTTGTATTGGNNGGGGGGGGGGGGGCACGATTGTTGCTGCGGAGGTAGTCGAAAAACATATACCGACTTATGGAAAACACCTGCCATTCAATGCCGCGGTTGGGCGACCCTGCTCCGGCATTTGCGGCCTCCACGACCGAGGGGCCTATCAATTTTCCCACCGATTTTGCCGGTCGTTGGGTTATTCTTTTCAGCCACCCGGCGGATTTCACTCCCGTTTGCACATCCGAGTTTATGACTTTCGGTAGCCTTCAGATGGAGTTCGAGGCGCTTGGTTGCCAGCTCGTTGGATTGTCCGTCGACGGCCTTTCGAGCCACATCGCTTGGTTGCGTCGCATCGAGGAGAAGGTCGTTTGGAAGGGTATGAAGGGGCTTCGGATTCGCTTTCCGCTCATCGACGACATCTCGATGAAGGTGGCCAATATGTACGGAATGATCCAGCCGGGCCAGAGCGAGACTGCGGCCGTGCGGGCTGTGTTCTTCATCGACCCCAAGGGCATCGTGCGGACGATCCTCTACTACCCGCTGTCGTTGGGGCGTAATTTCGACGAAATCAAGCGGATACTCGTCGGCTTGCAGACTTCCGACGCGTTCAAGGTTTCGTTGCCGGCTGATTGGCGCCCCGGGGATGATGTGATCGTTCCGGCTCCCAAGACGATGGAACAGGCCGCAGCTCGCGACACCGAGGCCAGCCGCGACGCCGCCAAAGGTATCGTTCTTCACGATTGGTTTTTCGCCACTCGGCCGCTCGACAAGGATGAGATCGACGCCAAGCTCTATGTGAAGAAGAAATAGGTCCCGCCTCCCCCTAAAGAAAAAGGCTCGTTTTATACGAGCCTTTTTATCGCTTCTTCTCTTCCGCCCGCCAACAGATCTATCGGCGGAACCTCGATCAGGGTGTACGCTCCGGTGTGCTCCCTGGCTCGTAGTCGCACCGCCGCTCTGGCCGACGAAACGAGTATTTGGGCTGTCAACGCCGGGTTGTGGATCCTCATCGAGAAACTGAATCGTTGCTCCGACGTTCGGCCGCTCGCGCCCTCTCGCTCGATCAACACTCCGTGATGCATATCCACAAGCGCTTGAACATCAGCCACCTGCTCCACTCTCGTGTCGTCCTTTGCGAAGTATGGATCGGCTTTCAGCGTTGCGGCCACTTTCTCGTAGTCGGCTCCCGGCTCCAATTCGACAAAAACCTCCCTCCTGTGAACACTTCCACCGACCGGTATGGTCATCGACAGCGCGTCTCGCACACCGGGGATTGCTCGCGCGGCAACACTGTGTCCCATCGACATTCCTGGCCCGAAGTTGGTGTGTGTCACGCCGTTGGGCGCACACGCCTCCAGTAGCGCACGCACTACCGAATCGCTTCCCGGGTCCCAGCCCGCAGCCGTTATGGCCACAGCTCCGGCCGTACGGGCGGTCTCATCCAGCCGTGCCCGCAAGCCCTCGATTTCTGGATGGATGTCGAAGCTGTCGACTGTGCAGATGCCTTGCGCAAGGATCGCCCCCGCGGTTCGTTCCACAAGCCTCGATGGCGAACACACCACAGCCACATCGACCCCCTCTAACTCTCCCACATCGCCAACCACTTTGTGCCCAGCCGCTTCACCTCCCGCCCTCCTCACTATTCCCGCCACTTCGAAATCCTCGGCTTCTTCCAGCGCTTCCACCACATACTTGCCTATGTTGCCGTATCCGACAACCGCCACTCTAATCCGGCGCATCACCTTGTAGCCATCATTTCGTCATACTCTGCTTGGGAGCCGACGACGATCCGTTCGTACTTTCTCAGGCCTGTTCCGGCTGGTATCAGGTGTCCGCAGATTACGTTTTCCTTGAGGTTTTCCAGCGGGTCGACTTTTCCTTGTATCGCGGCTTCGTTCAGTACCTTTGTTGTTTCCTGGAACGACGCGGCCGACATAAAGCTTGAGGTTTGTAGTGCGGCCCTCGTGATACCCTGTAAGACCTGCGTCGAGGTTGCGGGCGAGATTTCGCGCACCGTAACTCTCTGTAGGTCTTTTCGCTTCAGCATTGAGTTTTCGTCCCTCAACCTGCGTACCGTTATAATCTGACCCGGTTGCAGTTCGGTCGAGCTTCCCGCATTGGTCACCACCACCTTGTCGAACAGGCTGTCGTTCTCTTCGATGAAGTCCCACTTGTCTACTATCTGCTCTTCGAAGAATCTCGTGTCGCCTGGATCCTCGATCCTGACCTTGTTCATCATCTGGCGCACGATTACTTCGAAGTGCTTGTCGTTGATCTTCACACCTTGCATTCGGTACACTTCCTGCACCTCGTTCACGATGTACTCCTGCACCTTGGTCGGGCCTTGGATCGCCAATATGTCCGAAGGTGTCACTGCTCCGTCCGACAGCGGCATACCGGCCTTCACATAGTCGTTCTCCTGCACCAGAATTTGGCGGCTCAAAGGCACCAGGTACCTTCTCACATCCTCATCTCGTGAGGTGACCACGATTTCGCGGTTTCCTCGCTTGATCTTTCCGAATGTGATTTCGCCGTCGATTTCGCTCACGATAGCGGGGTTGGACGGGTTTCTGGCTTCGAACAGCTCCGTGACACGAGGTAGACCTCCCGTGATGTCACCCGACTTTCCGACGGCCCTCGGTATCTTGATGAGTACCGTACCTGCTTTGATTCGGGCGTTCTCCTTGACAACGATATGCGCACCCACCGGTAGGTTGTACTGGCGGATGTCGTCGCCGTTCTTGTCGAGGATCTTGATGACGGGGTTCTTTGTCTTGTCCTTGCTGTCGATAATGACCTTCTCTCTCAGGCCCGTTTGTTCGTCGAACTCTTCTCTGAAGGTGATATTTTCGATGATGCTGTCGAATGCGATTTTTCCATCGAACTCCGAGATGATCACGGCGTTGTACGGGTCCCACTCGCACACCAGATCGCCCTTCTTCACCGTCGCTCCGTCCTCCATATGTAGCGTCGCACCGTACGGTAGCGCGTGACTGTAGACGGTCATTCCTGTGTTCGGGTCGAGTATGTGTAATTCGGCTTGACGGCTGATGACTATGTTCGAGGCCACCCCGTCTTCGTTCTTCACACTGGTTGTCTTCAACTCGTCGATTTGCAACACACCGTTGTACTTCGATATGATATTGCTCTCCACTGCGACGCCTCCTGCAACCCCCCCGACGTGGAACGTACGTAGAGTAAGCTGCGTTCCCGGTTCGCCGATCGACTGCGCTGCGATCACACCGACGGTTTCGCCCCGTTGAACCATCCGGCCCGTTGCGAGGTTTCGTCCGTAGCACTTTGCACACACACCCTTGCGGCTTTCGCACGTCAGTACGGAGCGTATCTCAACCTTTTCGATGGGCGACTCGTCGATCTCTTTCGCGACCTCTTCTGTGATCTCTTCTCCTGCTGCCAGTATCAATTTTCCTGTCGTCGGGTGTATCACATCTTCCACCGCCGTCCGGCCCAGGATGCGTTCATACAGCGTCTGCACCACATCCTCGTTTCGCTTGATTGCCGTAGCGGTCAACCCACGCAGCGTTCCGCAGTCCTCTTCGTTGATGATCACATCGAGCGCCACATCCACCAGACGCCTCGTCAGATATCCCGCGTCGGCAGTCTTCAGCGCCGTATCGGCCAGACCCTTACGCGCACCGTGCGTCGAGATGAAGTACTCCAACACGCTCAGGCCCTCCTTGAAGTTCGACAGGATCGGGTTTTCGATAACCTGCCCT
The DNA here is from genome assembly GCA_002293505.1 of Alistipes sp. UBA936. Lineage (GTDB taxonomy): Bacteria > Bacteroidota > Bacteroidia > Bacteroidales > Rikenellaceae > UBA940. The sequence goes on from DBDI01000014.1 coordinate 104,287, forward strand.
CCTTCCGCACCGCTCTTTTGCGGCTTGGCCATCAGACCACGCATCCCGCTCAGCTGACGGATCTGTTCCTTGGAACCACGGGCCCCGCTGTCGAGCATCATATAGACCGGGTTGAACCCGTCCTGATCCTTTGTGAGGTGATCCAACAGCGTCTTGGTTAGCTTGGTATTGATATTCGTCCAGATGTCGATGATCTGGTTGTATCGTTCGTTGTTGGTGATCAGACCGGCGTTGTAGCTCTCCATCACTTCGTCCACCCTCTCGTAGCCCTCGGTTACCAGCGCCTGCTTCTCTTTCGGTATCAACACTGCGTTCAGGTTGAACGACAGCCCTCCTCTGAAGGCCATCTGATATCCCATATCCTTGATGTCGTCCAGGAACTTAGCCGCCTTGTCCGCTCCCGCCTTCTTCAGCACGACCGAAATAATGTCGCGCAACGACCTCTTGGTTAGCAACTCGTTGATGTACCCCACTTCGGGCGGTACGACCTGATTGAACAGTATCCTTCCGATCGTCGTGTCGACCAGTTCTGTCGTCCCGTCCGGCTTCTCCATCCTCACCTTGACCTTCGCGTGCAGATCGGCTCTCTTTTCGTTGTAGGCTATGATGGCTTCTTCCGGGCCGTAGAACACCTTGCCTTCGCCTTTGACTCCCGGCCTCGGCTTGGTGATATAGTACAGTCCCAGCACCATATCCTGACTCGGCACGGTGATTGGCGCACCGTTCGCGGGGTTGAGAATGTTGTGGCTTCCCAGCATTAGTATCTGCGCTTCCAGAATCGCCTCGTTGCCTAACGGGAGGTGGACAGCCATCTGGTCACCGTCGAAGTCGGCGTTGAACGCGGTACAGCTCAAAGGGTGCAACTGTATAGCCTTTCCTTCGATGAGCCTTGGTTGGAACGCCTGAATCCCCAGCCTGTGTAGCGTCGGGGCACGGTTCAGTAGCACCGGATGGCCCTTGATGACGTTTTCCAGAATGTCCCATATCACCGGATCCTTCCTGTCTATGATCTTTTTCGCGCTCTTGACCGTCTTCACAATCCCTCGCTCGATGAGCTTTCTGATTATGAACGGCTTGTACAACTCGGCTGCCATATCCTTGGGAATCCCCATCTCGTGCATCTTCAGCTCCGGCCCCACGACGATTACCGAACGCGCCGAGTAGTCGACCCTCTTACCCAGCAGGTTCTGACGGAAGCGTCCCTGCTTACCCTTCAGACTGTCGCTCAAACTCTTCAGCGGACGATTGCTTTCGGTCTTCACTGCACTTGTCTTGCGGCTGTTGTCCAGCAGTGAGTCTACCGCTTCCTGCAACATACGCTTTTCGTTTCGCAGTATCACATCCGGCGCCTTGATCTCGATGAGCCTCTTGAGACGGTTGTTGCGAATAATCACGCGACGATACAAATCGTTCAAATCGCTCGTCGCGAACCTGCCTCCGTCCAGTGGCACTAAGGGACGCAGTTCGGGCGGAATGACCGGGATCACCTTCAGTACCATCCACTCCGGTTTGTTCACATCTTTCGAGGCCCTGAAGCTCTCGATCACGTTCAGTTGCTTGAGCGCTTCTGTTTTGCGTTGCTGCGAAGTTTCGGTGCTTGCCTTGTGCCTCAGCGCGTAGCTCATCGCATCTAGGTCGACCTGATTCAACAGCGTGTATATCGCTTCGGCTCCCATCTGGGCGACGAACTTTTCCGGATCGCCATCTTCCAGTTGTTGGTTTCCCTTGGGCAGTGCAGCCACGATATCCAGATATTCCTTCTCTGCCAGCAGGTCGAGCTTCTGTACTCCTTGTGCCGCGGCGGCTCCCGGATTGACAACCACATAGCGCTCATAGTAGATAATGCTTTCGAGCTTCTTGGTTGCTATGCCCAGCAGGTATCCGATCTTCGACGGTAGCGAGCGGAAGTACCAGATGTGCACTACCGGTACGATGAGCGAAATGTGCCCCATCCTCTCTCTTCGCACTTTTTTCTCAGTCACTTCCACACCGCATCGGTCGCACACGATACCCTTGTACCGGATCCGTTTATACTTTCCGCAGTGGCATTCGAAGTCCTTCACCGGCCCGAAGATCCGTTCGCAAAACAGACCGTCTCTCTCGGGTTTGTATGTCCGGTAGTTGATTGTTTCGGGCTTTAGTACCTCGCCGCTCGAGTTTTCGAGAATCTCTTCGGGCGAGGCCAGTCCGATCGAAATCTTTGAGAACTGACCGTTCGTTCTATTCAAAATAGCCATATCTTTTTGTCTCCTTAGTCTAATTTAACACTCAGTGCAAGCCCGCGAAGTTCGTGCAGCAACACATTCAGCGATTCGGGGATTCCGGCCTTTGGTAGGTTGTCTCCCTTCACTATCGCTTCGTAGGCTTTTGCACGTCCCATCACGTCGTCCGATTTGATGGTCAGTATTTCTTGTAGTATGTGCGAGGCTCCGAAGGCTTCCAGCGCCCACACTTCCATCTCCCCGAACCTTTGACCCCCGAACTGCGCCTTCCCTCCCAGCGGCTGCTGTGTGATTAACGAGTACGGCCCGATCGAACGCGCGTGCATCTTGTCGTCGATCATATGGCCCAGTTTGAGCATATAGATCACACCCACCGTAGCCGGTTGGTCGAACCTCTCGCCCGTTCCTCCGTCGTACAAGTACGTCAGACCGGCTCTGGGGACTCCCGCCTTGTCTGTATACTCGCCGATGTCGTCCAGCGAGGCCCCATCGAAGATGGGTGTTGCGAACTTCAGCCCCAGTTCCTTTCCTGCCCAGCCTAACACAGTCTCGTAGATCTGCCCGAGGTTCATACGGCTCGGTACACCCAGCGGGTTCAGTACGATATCGACTATCGACCCGTCTTCCAGGAATGGCATATCCTCGTCCCGGACCACTCTCGCTACGATGCCCTTGTTTCCGTGTCGTCCTGCCATCTTGTCTCCCACCTTCAGCTTTCGCTTCTTGGCGATGTAGACCTTTGCCAGTTGAATGATTCCCGTCGGTAGTTCGTCTCCGTTGGTCAGGTTGTACTGTTCGCGCTTGACGCTTGCGTCGACTTCTTTCCACTTGATGGTGAAGTTGTTGATCGCCTTCTCTACCAGTGCGTCCACGTGTTCGTCTCCAACCCACTTTCCGCTCGACAGGTTTTGATAGTCGATCTCTTCGAGCATCTTTTGGGTAAATCTCGTTCCCTTGGCATAAAGTTGCGCACCGAAGTAGTCCTTGATTCCTGTAGTGCTCTTCCCGTTCAGCAGCGGCCATAGCTTGCTCACCAGTACCTTCTTTAGCTCGGCTTTTCGCACCTCGCCCTGAGCGGCCACTTGTTCCAGTTGATTTTTTTCCGCACTTTTTCCTCTCTTGCTTGCGCTCTCTTTTCCTGCGCGACTGAACAGTTTGGTGTCCACCACCGTTCCGAACAGACTCGGCTGTGCTTTCAGCGACGCGTCCTTCACGTCTCCCGCCTTGTCTCCGAAGATCGCCCTCAACAGTTTTTCTTCCGGACTCGGGTCGCTTTCTCCTTTCGGGGTGATCTTACCTATTAATATATCTCCCGGCTTGACGTTCGCTCCCACTCTGATGATGCCGTTCTCGTCCAGATCTTTGGTCGCATCTTCGCTCACATTCGGGATATCGCTCGTCAGCTCTTCCACACCTCTCTTGGTGTCTCTCACCTCCATTATGTACTCGTCCACGTGCACGCTCGTGAAGATATCTTCCCTCTGGATTCTTTCGCTCACCACGATCGCATCCTCGAAGTTGTACCCTTTCCAGGGCATAAACGCCACCTTGAGGTTTCTCCCGATCGCCAGTTCTCCCTTCTCTGTCGAGTAGCCGTCCGTCAGTATCTGACCCTTCTTCACCCTCTCTCCCGTCGCCACAATCGGCTTCAGCGTCACCGATGTGCTCTGGTTCGTCTTCCTGTACCTCGGCAGGTCGTATCGCGTGATTTCGTCGTCGAACGAAACGAGCTTTTCATCGTCCGTCCTGTCATACTTCATCTCTATCCGGCTTGCATCTGCAAACACCACCACTCCGTCTCCTTCTGCCACGAACTGTATCCGGCTGTCCGAGATGATATCTTTTTCCAATCCCGTTCCCACTATCGGGGCTTCGCAGGTGATCAGCGGCACTGCCTGGCGCATCATATTCGATCCCATCAGCGCACGGTTTGCGTCGTCGTGCTCCAGGAACGGAATAAGGCTCGCCGCAATGGATGCTATCTGGTTCGGCGCCACGTCCATCATATCGACTTCGCTCGAGGTCACCGTCGGGAAATCAGCTTCCAATCGGCTCTTGATCCTGTCTGGTACGAGGAACTCGCCTTTTGCCGAAACCGGCGACGATGCTTGCGCGATTGTCAGGAACTCTTCGTCCTCCGCGCTCATATACTTTATCCCCTTTGCGGTCAGGTCGACTATTCCGTCGTTCACCTTTCTGTATGGTGTTTCGATGAATCCCATCTCGCTGATCTTCGCGAACACACACAGCGAACTGATCAGCCCGATGTTGGGTCCTTCCGGCGTCTCGATGGGACACAGCCTTCCGTAGTGCGTATAGTGTACGTCTCGCACTTCGAAACCGGCTCTCTCTCTCGAAAGCCCTCCCGGCCCCAGCGCACTCAAGCGCCTCTTGTGCGTCATCTCCGCCACCGGGTTGGTCTGGTCCATAAATTGCGAGAGCTGGTTCGTCCCGAAGAACGAGTTGATCACGCTCGAAAGGGTCTTTGCGTTTATCAGGTCGACCGGTGTGAACACCTCGTTGTCTCTCACGTTCATCCTTTCGCGGATCGTTCTTGCCATCCTCACGAATCCCACCGAGAACTGGTTCGCCAGTTGCTCTCCCACCGTCCTCACTCGCCTGTTCGAAAGGTGGTCGATATCGTCCACATCGGCCTTCGAGTTGATCAGTTGAATCAGATACTTGATGATCGCAATGATATCCTCCCGCGTCAGTATCCTCACATTGGAGTCCGTATCGAGCTCCAGTTTCTTGTTTATTCTGTATCGGCCCACACCTCCCAAGTCATACCGCTTGTCACTGAAGAACAGCTTGTCTATCACGTCCCTGGCTGTTGCTTCATCGGGCGGCTCGGAGTTTCTCAGCTGCCTGTAGATATACACCACTGCTTCTTTTTCGCTGTTGCACGGGTCTTTGTGCAGTGTATTGTACACAATCGAGTAGTCGATCTTTGCCTCTTCTCCCACCGCTTCCTTGTGCAACAATATGCTCTTCGCTCCGCTCTCGATTATGTCGTCTATGCGATCGTCTTCGAGCGTTGTTTCTCTGTCGACGATTATCTCGTTTCTCTCGATGCTCACCACCTCGCCCGTGTCCTCATCCACAAAGTCCTCCGTCCAGGTCTTCAGAACCCTCGCTGCCAGCCTGCGCCCGACTACCTTCTTCAGATTGGCCTTGGTGACCTTCACTTCGTCCGCCAGATCGAAGATTTCAAGTATCTGACTGTCGCTCTCGAATCCTATGGCTCTTAGCAGCGTCGTCACCGGCAGCTTTTTCTTTCTGTCGATGTATGCATACATCACGTTGTTGATGTCCGTTGCGAACTCGATCCACGAGCCTTTGAACGGGATGATCCTTGCCGAATAGAGCTTGGTTCCGTTCGTGTGCAGACTTTGTCCGAAGAAGACTCCCGGCGAGCGATGCAGTTGCGACACGATCACTCGCTCTGCTCCGTTGATCACAAACGTTCCTCTCGGGGTCATATATGGTATCGTCCCGAAATAGACATCCTGCACCACGGTATCGAAATCCTCGTGATCCTGATCGGTGCAGTATAGCTTCAGCTTTGCTTTCAGCGGTACGCTGTAGGTCAGCCCTCGTTCCAGACACTCGTCTATGGTGTACCTGGGTGGATCTATGTAGTAGTCAATAAATTCGAGTACAAAATTGTTTCTCGTGTCTGTGATCGGGAAGTTTTCCGCGAAGACCTTGTAGAGTCCTTCGTCGCGTCGGTTTTCGGCCGTCGTGTCGAGTTGGAAAAAGTCGCGAAAACTCTTTAGCTGTATCTCCAACAGGTCGGGATACGCCATCGTATTTTTCACCGATGAGAAACTGATACGCTGAGACTGAGCTGCTTGCTGTTTGGACATTTCTTCTTAACGTGATTAGTTTGTGAGTGGCTTAGCCGTTTTTCGGTTGTCGCCATCTAAATTTTTTTTGGTGGTCGGTGGTCTCGTCGGCATCCCGCCGACCTATGTCCCTGACTCTCTTTCTCCGACACTCCCTTAGACGCGAATAAGGCGTAGGGTTTTTTATCACAAAACCCTACACCTTTCGCGGTAAAAATTCGAACCTTATTTCAGTTCGATTTCGGCACCTGCTTCTTCGAGCTGTGCTTTCAGTGCTTCGGCTTCTTCTTTTGATACGCCTTCCTTGATAGCTTTGGGCGCTGCATCTACCAGGTCTTTTGCTTCTTTCAAGCCCAGTCCGGTCATTTCTTTCACGACCTTCACTACCTGCAGTTTAGCTTGACCTGCGTTGACCATAAACACATCGAAGGTTGATTTTTCTGCCGGGCCTGCTGCGTCACCTCCGCCTGCTGCGGGAGCTGCTACGGCTACGGCTGCTGCTGCGGGTTCGATGCCATACTCGTCTTTGAGTACTGCGGCCAATTCGTTTACTTCCTTAACTGTCAAATTTACAAGCTCTTCGGCGAGCTTTTTGATATCTGCCATTGTTAAAAATTTTATTAAGTTTTTCTAATTTACCTTTAATAGTGCGGGTGCTAAAGCCTCGGCCCAAACTATGCGGCCCACTTCACGCGGCCCTCTTTTAAGCAGCTCGCTCTTCCAGAGACTTGACCAGTCCGGCGATTTTTTGTCCTGCACTGCCTTGTAGAGCGCTGATGACATTTTTCGCTGGTGATTGTAGTAGTCCGATGACGTCTCCGATGAGTTCGTTTTTGCTCTTGATGTTGACGAGTGCTTCGAGTTGGTTGTCTCCTACATAGACGCTTTCTTCGACGTATGCTGCTTTCAGAACCGGCCTGTCCGATGTTTTTCTGAACTCTTTGATCAGTACGGCTGGTGCTTTGCTCACGTTTGTGAACATCACGGCGCTCGATCCTGTCAGGGTTCCCACCAGTTCGGGTTCATTGATTCCTGCTTTTTCCAATGCTTTGATAAAGAGAGTGTTTTTCACCACCACAAGGGCGATCTCTTTTTCGAAACATTTTCTTCTCAGGTTCGCGGTTTTGTCTGCGTTGAGTGTCGAGATATCGGCCAGATAGAATCCGGGATATTGTCCCAACTTTTCGGCGAGGCTCTCTATGAGCACATTTTTTTCTTCTCTTGTCATTTCCAGTCTCCCCTGATTAGTTGTTTTTGGATTCCACTGATTTAGCGTCGATCGCTATTCCCGGGGACATAGTCGACGAGAGATAGATGCTGATCACGTACGTGCCTTTGGAGGCAGAGGGTTTGAGTTTTAGTATTGTTCCCATAAACTCTTTTGCGTTGTCCACCAGTTGTTCGGCCGTCATCGACACTCGCCCGATTGAGGCGTGTACGATCCCGAACTTGTCGACTTTGAAGTCGATTTTCCCGGCTTTGACTTCTTCGACGGCTTTTCCGACCTCCATCGTCACGGTTCCGGTTTTGGGGTTGGGCATCAGCCCTCTCGGACCGAGTATGCGGCCCAATGCTCCCACTTTCGCCATTACGTTGGGTGTACAGATAATCACGTCGACATCTGTCCATCCGCCCTTGATTTTTTCGACATAGTCATCCAGCCCCACATAGTCTGCACCGGCTTTCTTAGCTTCGTCTTCTTTTTCGGGCGTACATAGTACGAGTACTCTCACCTGCTTGCCTGTTCCGTGTGGTAGTGTGACAACGCCTCTTACCATTTGGTTGGCTTTTCTGGGATCGACTCCCAGCCGCACATCGAGATCCACCGATGCGTCGAACTTCGTAAAGGTAATCTCCTTCACGAGCGCTGCGGCTTCGGGTAGTTTGTAGGCTTTCCCAGCCTCTACTTTCCCTTGAGCCGCTTTCTGATTTTTCGTCAGTTTCATAGTCTCTTTTCGGGTGATTACGCTTGAGGAATTTCGCCTGTGACTCGGATACCCATCGAGCGGGCAGTTCCGGCCACCATACGCATTGCGGCTTCTACCGTGAAACAGTTCAGGTCGCTCATTTTGCCTTCCGCGATGCTTCTCACTTGATCCGCAGTAACTTCTCCGACTCTTTTTCGGTTTGGTTCTGCGGAACCGGTGGAGATTTTGGCGGCCTCTTTGAGTTGAACTGCAACGGGCGGCTGTTTGATGATGAAATCGAAAGACTTGTCTCCGTAGACCGTAATGATCACGGGCAAGACCTTTCCTGCCATCTCCTGCGTTCGCGCGTTGAATTGCTTGCAGAAGTCCATTATATTCACCCCTTTCGAGCCGAGAGCCGGCCCTACGGGAGGTGAGGGATTGGCAGCACCACCTTTTATCTGTAATTTGATAAATCCAGCGATTTCTTTTGCCATAATGATTCCTTAATTATACTTAAAATTGCCTACTCCTTTTCGACTTGGGTGAATCCCAGTTCCATTGGAGTTTTTCTCCCGAATATCTTCACGGAGACGGTTAGTTTCTTTCTGTTATTGTCAACGGCCTCGATGGTACCCGAGAAGCTCGAGAATGGTCCATCTGTAACTTTGACCGTTTCGCCGACAATGAAAGGTACTTCGTTCTCCTCCTCTGCTGCGCTCAATTCATCGACTCTTCCGAGGATCCGCGCGACTTCTGCTCCCCTTAGCGGGGTTGCTTTCATCGAGCGTGAGTCTTCTCGCGAGTCTCCGAGGAAGCCGAGCACATTGGGGATATTTCTGAGGATGTGCGGGATATCTCCTGAGAAGTCAGCTTCTACCAACACGTAGCCCGGGTACGACACTTTATCCTTCGAGACTTTCTTTCCATTCTTGATGGTGAAGACTTTCTCTGTCGGGATAAGTACCTGGGTGATGCGATCTTCCAGGTGGCGATGTCTGATTTCGGTCTCGATATACTCTTTGACCTTTTTCTCCTTGCCACCTATGGCTCGCACCACATACCACTCTTTCTGTGTCTGATTATCCATAATCAATACAGAAGTCTGTAGACGCCTTTCATCAGGTTTTCGAACGCCAGGTCCATACACAGCACCACGATGGCTAAAATCAGGGAAGCGACCATCACGATGATTGTTGAGCTTTGGAGTTCTTTGAAAGAGGGCCACGCGACCTTGTTGACAAGTTCTTCGTATGCCTCTTTGATGTATGTTACTAATCTTTTCATTTTCGTTTGCCCCCCTCTTCTTTTTTGCTTGCCCTCTTCTTTTTTATTCGCCCCCTTGTTAAGCCGGGCCCCTTGCAGGAGCAGAGAGAATCGAACTCCCACCAAAGGTTTTGGAGACCTTCGTTCTACCATTAAACTATGCTCCTAATCGCCTGTGTTGCCTTCCCAACCAGAGGGGCCCCCTCTTTCAGAGTCGGCCCCTCTCTGGTTTTGGCACCTTATTTTACGATCTTGGTGATCTGCCCTGCACCCACGGTGCGACCGCCTTCGCGGATTGCGAAACGCAAGCCCACGTTGATTGCCACCGGATAGATGAGCGTAACTTTGATTGTCACGTTGTCTCCGGGCATAACCATATCGACACCTGCCGGTAGTTCCACTTCACCCGTTACGTCGAGCGTACGGAGATAGAACTGCGGACGATACTTGTTGTGGAACGGCGTGTGACGTCCTCCTTCTTCTTTCTTGAGGATGTAGACTTCTGCTTCGAACTCGGTGTGCGGAGTGATGCTTCCCGGCTTGGCCACAACCATACCGCGCTTCACATCCTTCTTGTCCAGACCGCGCATCAGCAATCCCACGTTGTCTCCTGCTTCACCCGAATCGAGCAGTTTGCGGAACATTTCCACACCCGTACAGGTCGATGTGATGGGCTTTTGACCCAAACCGATGATTTCCACCGGGTCACCTACCTTCACGATACCTGTTTCGATACGACCCGTAACCACGGTTCCTCGACCGGTGATCGAGAACACGTCTTCCACGGGCATCAGGAACGGTTTTTCGTTTTCGCGCGGGGGGATGGGGATGTAAGTATCCACGGCATCCATCAGTTCCATAATCTTGTCTTCCCAGGTAGCTTCGCCGTTCAGTCCACCCAGTGCCGATCCACGGATGATGGGGGCGTTGTCTCCGTCGAAGTTGTACTTGCTCAGCAGGTCGCGTACTTCCAGTTCAACCAGGTCGAGCATTTCGGGGTCGTCGACCATATCGCACTTGTTCAGGAACACGACGATCTTCGGTACGTTCACCTGACGCGCCAGCAATACGTGCTCGTTCGTCTGTGGCATCGGGCCGTCGGTTGCTGCAACCACAAGGATTGCACCGTCCATCTGCGCTGCACCTGTAACCATATTCTTCACGTAGTCNNGCGTGACCCGGGCAGTCCACGTGCGCATAGTGGCGCGCACCTGTCTGATACTCGACGTGCGAGGTGTTGATGGTAATTCCGCGTTCTTTTTCTTCGGGTGCGTTGTCGATCGAGTCGAATGAGCGCATTTCGCTCAGACCCTTCTTCGCGAGAGTTTGTGTGATCGCTGCTGTCAGCGTAGTTTTGCCGTGGTCGACGTGACCGATGGTACCGATGTTGACGTGGGGTTTCGACCTGTCAAATTTTTCCTTTGCCATAATTGTAGGTTTTTATATTGTTATGTGTTTTGTTCTGTTTTGCCCCCCCCCGCACCGGTTACCTCCGTCGCGAGATGCCTTCTCCGCCCTCCCTGCCTTCGGCGACGGTCGGCGCTCCTTCTGTGACCATCGTCTTCCTCCTTAAAATTCGCCATCAGCCCCGTGTTCGGGACTTATGGCGAATTTGAGCGGAAGACGAGGTTCAAACT
>DBDI01000014.1:115267-233110 GCA_002293505.1 Alistipes sp. UBA936
CCCATTTGGCCACTCTGGTATTCCCCCAATATGTTTTTCCTCAAGCGCTCCCTCCTCCTCAAGCACCCTCCTCCCGGCTTCCTCTCGCCCCTCAATCCCCTCACCCGCCGCACTCCCTCCTCGCCCCCTGTTCCGGCCCCTCCGAGAGCCGATGGAGGGATTCGAACCCCCGACCAGCTGATTACAAATCAGCTGCTCTGGCCAACTGAGCTACATCGGCATCGGCGCTTTGGGCTGCAAAGGTAAGTAATAAATTCTTCTCGACCAAACAAGCACGGAACTTTTTTGCGTAGCTTTGACTGCTGCCGTCGTTCCGGCTTATTTTTTCGTTTCGGGCTTCGATCCGCTGATGCTTTCTCTCATAGCTGTGTCTGCTTGGATGTTTTGGAACTTGTAGTAGTCCATAATTCCCAGGTTTCCGCTCCTGAACGCTTCTGCCATTGCGAGCGGTACTTCGGCTTCCGCAAGTATCACTTTCGCCCTCGCATCTTGCGCTTTTGCTCTGTTTTCTGCTTCGTGCGCTACCGCCATTGCTCTCTTTTCTTCTGCTTTGGCTTGTGCTATGTTTTTGTCTGCGTTTGCTTGATCTATTTGTAGTTCTGCTCCGATATTTTTTCCCACATCCACATCTGCTATGTCTATCGACAGTATTTCGAACGCCGTTCCCGCATCCAGACCCTTCTCCAGTACCACTCGCGATATCGAGTCCGGATTCTCCAGTACTTGTTCGTGCGATGCCGCCGAGCCTATCGAGGACACGATTCCCTCCCCGACTCGCGCCAGTATCGTCTCTTCTCCCGCTCCTCCGACCAGTTGGCGGATATTCGTCCTCACCGTCACCCTTGCTTTGGCTATTAGTTGAATCCCGTTCTTGGCTACTGCCGAGACTGGTGGCGTGTTGATCACCTTCGGCGTCACCGACATTTGTACTGCTTCGTACACATTTCGCCCCGCCAGGTCTATCGCCGTCGCTTTCTTGAAATCGAGATCTATTCCTGCTTTTTCTGCCGAGATCAGCGCATTCACCACATTGACCACATTTCCTCTCGCCATATAGTGTGCTTCCAGTTCGTTGGCATTCAGACTCAAGCCCGCTTTGGTTCCCGTGATCATCGAGTTGACTATCACTGCTGGCGGTACCTTCCTCCACCTCATCAGCACCAGTTGCAAGAGTCCGATGCGAACTCCCGAGATCTGCGCATTGAACCACAGTCCCACTGGTACGAAATACAAGAAAATACACAACAGTATAAACGCCACTATGACGATTAACGCGACACTCCAAAGTTCCATAGTTTATTGTTTTTTAACAGGTTTTACAATCACATTGAGGTTTTCGAACCCCACCACTTCTACTTCCGTCCTCTGATCCACGAACTCTCCCTGGGTTTTTGCTTCGTAGTTTCTTCCTCCTATCACTACCGTTCCCATCGGCGCCAGTCGTCCCAGTGCCACTCCTCTTTCTCCCACCGCCACATCCCTCGCCGGGGCTTCTCCGCTCGTGCTCTCTATCTTGTCTTTTAGCGCCAGTTTTTGCCACGTTTTTGCTCTTAGCGACACCCAGGTCGCTACCACCGACAACACTATCACCGCCACCACCACCCACAACAATCCTCCCACTCCATAGTTCTTGTAGGCCATCCACGCTGCGCCTCCGTAGCACGCCAGGGCACCGATTGCTGCCAGCGTGATTCCCGGTAGTAGCACCAGTTCCACTACGAGCATCAGCGCTCCCACCACAACGAGTAATCCGATAATCCAAATCATAAGTTCGCAAATGTACAATTTTATTTTTTAATCGCCGTCAGTCTCGCTTCCTCGTTTCCCAGCCTCAGCCCCAGCGCAGTTCCCGGTAGCATCGGTCCCGCCATAAATCGTCCTTCGGCCGTCCTCACCACATCATACTCTCCCTCTTCCGGTGCCTCTCCCAGCTCTACCATATACGCTTTCTCTTCTCCCGCCGGATCGACCCTCACTCCATCCGCCCAGGCCACCACCATCGGCGCCCTGAATCCCGCTCTTTTCAGTCTTTCCAGCGTTGCTTCCGCTTCCTTTCTCGTCCCGAATCCTCCTGCAAAGTACCTGTACTTCCCGTCTTCTCCCCTATGTACTGCCAATGGTTGCGCTCCTCTGAACACACCCGGTGCTTGCGCTGCCGTGAACGCCCCCAGTTGCACCCTCCACACCACACCTCTTGGGAACACCTTCACTTCCGGTATCGGGTTTTTCGCATTGTACGGCGTTGCTCCTATCGTTATGTCCGCCAGGTCGAAAAACGTTCTTTCTCTCAGCTCAACTCGCTCCATCGCCACCAGTTCTTCCGGCTCCGGTAGCCTCTCCAGTTCTTCCCTCAGTTCTTCTACCTCCGCTCCGAACCTCTCTCCCAGCGCTATCTCATACTCCAACAGTAGCCTCTTTTGTATCACATAGTTCACCACTTCGTCACACGCCGTCTCTCCCATTAGCTCTGCCTGATGCTCCCTGGCTTCTCCCAGTAGCTCCTCATACTTTCCCAGCATATCTCCGTGGCCATCCTTGTCCATCAGATAGTTGTACACATAGCTCTTGCTGTCGAACACTCCTTCCCACGCTTCTCCCAGCCTCCTTGCTCTCTCTTCCAGCATCCTTCTCAGTACCCCATACCCGTCTCTTGCTGCTTCCGCTTCCTCCTGCCCCTTTGCCTTATCATACTCTTCCGCTAAGGCCACAAGTTGCTCATACCCCTCCATATACTCTGCCACCATTTCCGGCACTCTCTGCTCCACTTCTCTTGCCTCTGCCAGTTCCTCCCGTAGCTCTTCCGACAGGGTTGCTTCCATCGCTCCCCACCCCTGCACCATTGCTATCAGTATACAAAATATCTTCACTTCCACCATTTCAGTACGAATAGTTGTATTAGTCCGAAAATTTCCAAACGCCCAAACAGCATCAACGCCGTGCACACACTCCTTACTCCTGCCGGGAATTCCGCCCAGTCTGCAAATCCTCCCGCCAGCCCGAATCCCTGGCCCACATTTCCCAGCGACACCAGCGACATCGAGAATGCCGTAGTCAGATTATAGCCCCATCCCGCCAGTACCAGCGTTCCCACTCCCATCAGGAAGAAGTACGCCACAATGAACAGCATCACGAATCCCAGCACCGAGCTCTCCTGTACCACTCCGCTCATCTTTATCCTTATCACCGCATTGGGATGTTGTTGTTGCCTTATCTGGTTTCTGAACACTTTCCACGCCAGCAGTACCCTGTCCGCCTTTAGTCCTCCCGAGGTCGAACCCGCACAGGCACATTGCACTCCCAGCCCCATCAACACCACCATCGCCATCGGGCCCCACAGGGTCGTATCCGCTGCCACGAATCCCGATGTCGTCGTGATCGACACCGTCTGGAACGAGGCGAACCTCAGCGCTTCCCACCCCGACTGGTACGTTCCGTTCAGCCACACCGCCGCTCCTATCACCACCGTCGCCCCCACCATCGTCGCCACATAGTACCTCGCCACCGCCGAGCGGAACACATTGTTCCTTCTTCCCGTCAGCGTTGCATATATCACTCCGAAATGTAGCCCTGCCGTCGCCATAAAGACCATCGTCACGAACTCCACCGCCGGACTGTTCCAATGCGCAATGCTCGTTCCGTGCGTGCTGAATCCTCCCGTCGCCACTATCGACATTGCGTGGTTCACCGCATCGAACCACCCCATCCCCGTCAGTTTCAGCGCCACGGCACACGCCACACTCAATCCTCCATACACCGTTCCCAGTATCCTTATTATCTTAGCCGACCTGTACTTGTAGTCGTCCCGCGCCAGGGTCGACACTTCCGCAATCGACACCATCATCTTGCTTCTCCCCAGTGCCGGCACTATCAGCATCGCGAACATCACCACACCCGCTCCTCCTATCCAATGCGTGCACGATCGCCAGAACAGCAATCCCGCCGGTAGTGCTTCCACATTCCTCAGTACCGTTGCTCCCGTAGTCGTGAAGCCGCTCACGCTTTCGAACCAGGCTTTCTCCAGATTGAACTCTCCTCCCCACAGTATGTAAGGTAGCATTCCCACTACACACGACGCCAGCCACGCTCCTACCACAATACAGTATCCCTCCTTGCTGCTCAGATGCTTTTCTCCCTTCCCCCACGCCATCGGTAGCGCTCCCAGTGTTCCCGTTATTCCCGCCGACAACAGTAACGGTACCAGTGCCGCACCCACTCCTTCGACCAGCCCCACCAGCGCCGACACCGCCATAAACCCCGCCTCCAGCAGTAGTACCAGTCCTATATACCTATATATAATTTTTGGCCTCACTTCAAACCATTCAAAAATTCCCTCGCGCTCATCCTCCTCTTTCCCGCCGGTTGTAGTTCTTTCACCGCTACCACTCCCGCTTCCGGCCACCATTCCGCATCGAACAGCTTCAGGGTCGTCCCCTCAAATTCGGTCCACGCTCCCGGATGCGGCGACAACCCTCTGATGAAGTTCACCACCTCCGGCCCCGGCCTGCTCCAATCCACTCTGCAGTCTTCCCTGTATATCTTCGGCGCTCCCTTCAAGCCCTCTTCCGGTATGTCCATCTGCCTTAGCGGCACCACCCGGCCCTCTGCTATCTTGTTCACCGTCTCTGCCACCAGTTCTCCTCCCGCTTCCATTAGTCGGTCGTGCAAACTTCCCGCATTATCCGTAGTCAGTATCGGCATCTCCACCCTCCCCACAATGTCTCCCTTGTCTATCTCCTCGTTCAGCATAAACGTCGTCAGCCCCGTCTCTTCCTCCCCGTTCATTATGGCCCAATTAATCGGCGCTGCTCCCCTGTATTGCGGTAACAATGACGCGTGCAGATTAAACGTTCCCAGCCTCGGTAAGGCCCACACCACTTTCGGTAGCATCCTGAAGGCTATCACTATCCCCAGATCCGGTTCCAACTGCTTTAACTCTTCCAAGAACCCCTCGTTCCTCAGCTTTTCCGGTTGTAGCACCGGCAAGCCCGCCTCTAAAGCATATCTCTTCACCGCACTCTGCTGTACCTTCAGCCCTCTTCCCGCCGGCTTGTCCGGCGCTGTCACCACTCCCACCACATTATATCCCGCCTCCACCAGCCAGCGCAAAGAGGCCACCGCAAACTCCGGCGTCCCCATAAACACAATCCTCAGCTCTCTCGATAACATAGCCCCAGTTTGTGCCCCATTTTTTGTTCTTTTGTTTCCAGATACCTCCTGTTGTGCTCTCCCGGTTCTATTACTATCGGTACGTTTTCCACTACCGACAGCCCGTATCCTTCCAGTCCCGCTCTCTTCAATGGATTGTTCGTCAGCAGTTTCATTCGCCCCACTCCCATCTCTCTCAGTATGCTTGCTCCCACTCCATAGTCTCTCTCGTCCACTCCGAATCCCAGCGCTGTGTTCGCTTCGGCCGTATCCATTCCCTGGTCTTGTAGCTTGTAGGCTGCAATCTTGTTGAACAGTCCTATTCCTCGCCCCTCCTGACTCAGATACACCACCACTCCTCGGCCCTCTCTCTCTATCATCCTCAATGCTTCGTGTAGTTGTGGCCCGCAGTCGCACCTGCACGAGCCCAGAATATCTCCCGTCAGGCACGACGAATGCACCCTCACCAACACCTCATCGTCCTCTCTCCACTCTCCCTTGGTTATCGCCACGTGCTCCATTCCGTTGCTCTTCTGTACAAACGGGGTTATCTGGAAGTTCCCATACTTCGTCGGTAGATCCACCGTTTCTCCCTTCACCACAATGCTCTCGTCCCTGAGCCTGTAGGCTATCAGGTCTGCTATCGAGACTATCTTCAGCCCGTGCTTTGCGGCTATTTCCACCAGCTGCGGCATCCGCGCCATCGTTCCGTCCTCGTTCATAATCTCTATCAGCGCTCCCGCCGGTTGTAGTCCCGCCAGCCTCGCCAGATCGACCGTTGCTTCGGTATGCCCCGGCCTTCTTAGCACTCCCTTCATTCTCGCCCTCAATGGAAATATATGCCCCGGCCTTCCCAGTTCTTCCGCTCTCGTTCCCGGATCCGCTAATGCCCTTATTGTTGCCGCCCTGTCCGATGACGACACTCCCGTCGTGCATCCTCTTCCCAGCAAATCCACCGACACCGTGAACGGCGTTCCCAGTAGTGATGTGTTATTCACCGGCTCCATCATTCCCAGTCCCAGTTCCGCACACCTCTCTTCCGTCAGCGGGGCACACAGTACGCCTCTTCCGTGATGTAGCATAAAGTTAACAATTTCCGGCGTTATCTTCTCTGCCGCTACTACAAAATCTCCCTCGTTCTCTCTGTCCTCGTCATCCACCACAATCACCACCTTTCCTGCTGCAATATCTTCCAGCGCTTCTTCGATGCTATTTAGTACGCCCATATCGTTTCTTTAGTTTTTGCCATTTGATTATGTACCACTCTGTGTTCAGTAGTCCCGAGTCGTTCGTTGCCTTGTACGTCAGGTATACCGCAATCGGTAGTAGCACCAGCGTCGGCATCCACACTCCCCATACTGCCGGCCAGGTTCCTTCCTTTGCCATTTTTTCTCCCATAATGCTTATCACATAGTACAACACAAAGAACGCCACCGATATCACGATCGGCATTCCCAGTCCTCCCTTCCTTATTATGGCTCCGAGCGGCGCTCCTATCAAAAAGAAGACTATCACCGCCACCGGTAGCGACCACTTCTTGTGCCACTCGATCTGACTTCTGTACAGATTGTTCAGCGCATCCTTTGTCATCGTCTCATCGAAACTGATCACTCCCCTTGAGTTCGACGCCAGCCTGTACGCCGACTCCCATATCCTCGCCTTCTCCGCAATCGACAGCGGCGCTATCGAATCCAACAGTTTCACCTGCCGCCTTGCTGCCAGCGATGCCCTTGCTTCCCGCCCGTCCGTCACCACCATCGTGTCTCTCACAAACAGATAGTCGTGTAGCAGCGGCCTGTACGTCTCCGTCGTCGCCACATTCACCCTCCTGTCCAGCGAGTCTATGTCTGCTTGTAGTTGCGCTACATTTTTGGTCGTTGCATTGTTCCCGAACAGATTGGCATCCGTTCTGTTGAAGTCGTAGCCCGGGGTTTGTTCCAGACTGTGTTGTAGCGTAAAGGCCGTTCTGTCCAGTGCGTTCTCCTCATACCATTGCCTGTCCCTGGTTAGCGAATAGTTTTCTCCTCCGAACAGCGTTGTTTCCAGAAATCTCCTGTCGTCCGTCAGCCTTATGTAGCCCGAGTCGGCCACCGTTACCGTCATATTTCCTCCTCTCCTCCCGTCCGCTGCTGCGTTGTAGATTATAATGTCTTTCAGTAGCCCCGTCTCCGGTACCTGATGTTCGACCCTTATGCTCACATTGTCTATTCCGTTGAAGAAGGTTCCATCCGCGAACTCTATCTGTTGCTTTTGCTCCCTTATGTCGAAAATCATCGCATACATCTGCCTGTTGGTGTACGGGGTCAGATTGTTGGTCACAAAGAAGCTCGCCAGCGCCATTCCCATCGTCACCACGAATAGCGAGCTCATAATCCTCGGTAGCGACACTCCCGCGCTCTTCAGTGCCAGTAGTTCATAGTTCTCTCCCAGGTTTCCCATCGTCATAATGGCTGCGAATAGCGTTGCCAGCGGGAACCCCATCGAGATCAGATTGAACGTCGCATACAACAACAGCTCGGCTATCACTCCCACACTCAGTCCTTTTCCCACCAGTTCGTCGAGATACTTCCACAGGAAGTTCATCATCAGCACGAACATCACAATGAAGAAGCTCGCCAGCATCGGTCCGATGTAGGAGCGTAGAATGAGTTTATCGACAGTTTTAATGATCCTCATATCAACCAACAAAGATACAAAAGTTTTTGGTAATTTTGCGGGCGTGAAAATTTCGTTCCACACCCTTGGTTGTAAGGTCAACTTTGCCGAGACGTCCGCTCTTGCCCGTTCGATGGTCGCTGCGACCGGGCCCGACGAGGTGCCCCAGGAGACTCACGTCGTCAACACTTGCACCGTTACTGCTGCTGCCGATAAGAAATGCCGTAACCTGATTGCCCGCCTCCACCGCTCCCACCCCGAGGCCCGTATCATCGTCACCGGTTGTTGGGCTCGCCGCGATCCCGAGGCTGTTTCCGCTCTTCCCGGCGTTTCCGAGCTCCTCCTTCGCGACTTCTCTTGCTTTTCTCCCGCTTGGAGCGAGGGCGAGCGCACTCGTTCTTTTCTTAAGGTTCAGGATGGTTGCGACTATTGTTGCTCTTATTGCGCTATCCACTCTGCTCGCGGGCCTTCTCGTAACGCCCCCATCTCCGACCTGGTCTCTCAGGCCCACATTATCGCTTCTCAAGGTATCAAGGAGATCGTCCTTACCGGGGTTAATACCGGGGACTTCGGGCGTTCCACCGGGGAGCGCTTCATCGACCTTCTCCGGGCTCTTGACTCTGTTCCCGACATCGCGCGTTACCGTATCTCTTCGATCGAGCCGAACCTTCTCACCGACAGCGTCATCGACTTCTGCGCCTCGTCCGATAAATTCCAGCCTCACTTCCACATTCCTCTCCAGAGTGGCTCCGACCACATCCTCGGCCTTATGCGCCGCCGTTACACTTCCTCTGCTTTCGCCGAGCGCCTCGCCCGCGTCCGCGAGAAAATGCCCGACGCATTTTTCGGTGTCGATGTGATTGTTGGTTTTCCCGGCGAATCGGAGGGGTGTTTTGCGCAGACGGTATCCCTTATTGCGCAAACCCGCCCTTCTCAGCTCCACGTCTTTCCTTATTCCGTTCGCCCCGGCACTCCTGCTGCTGAGTTTCCCGACCGCGTTTCGCCTCCCGTTGCTGCCGCTCGGGCTAAAAGACTCGCCGCCCTGTCCGACGAGCTTCATTCCGCGTTCTGTTCTCGCTTTTCCGGCCGTGTTTTGCCTGTTCTCTGGGAGGGTTCTTGTAGGGGTGGTATGATGTCGGGCTTCACCGGTAATTACATCCGGGTCTTCGCGCCGTACGACTCGGCTCTGATTGGTACCGTTTCCGAGGCCCAAGTGTAAAAATTTTTTACACGAGTGTCAAATTTTTTTACACTTTTGGATTTTTTCGGGTTCTGCTCTTCTACTGCCTAAGTAACACTGTTCCAACAGAATAGCCTCCTCCGAAGGTTGCTATGACTATCGTGTCTCCTTCCTTCGGCTTGTCTCTGTTTTGGGCCAGCGCCAGTAGCGAAGAGCCGCATCCGGTGTTGCCTAACTCGCTGATATTGTTGATAGTACGCTCCATTGGCAGCCTCAATTCCCTGCATACGTGGGTTACTATCCTCAGGTTGGCTTGATGGCTCACAAACCAGTCTAAATCACTCACTTCCAGCCCATTGCGCTCCAATATCTCCCTCGTATACTTTTCAATGTTCACACACGCCTGATTAAATACATCTCTCCCTCCCGGCATCCTGATTCCGTCCTTCGCGGGCTTCAAATACACACCGTCCGGGCCGGCGCTGATGCAGCCAAGTCCGTGAGTATCAATGTCTACGATCTCCAGGTCGCGGTCGGTGTGCCGCTCGGTCGACAGGAAATATGCCACCGCTGCGTCGCCCCAAAGGTGTCCGTGAGTGGAGTCGTTGTCGTCGCTGTAGGTCGAGTTGCGGTCGCCGGCGATCACCAGCGCCTTGTGGGCGATGCCGCTGCGGAAGAATGAAACGACGATCTCCAGTGCGTTAATCGCTGACGAACAGGCACTTGAAACGTACATCACCTTGGCGTTCTCGATGCCGAAGTGGCGCTGGATGCGGTGGGCGGTCGTGCCAACTGTGTCGTCGGGGCTGTACGAAGCCTGAACTATCAGGTCGACCTCGGTGATGGGGTAGGGCAGCGAGCTGGCGGCGTCCTCGACCGCGCGAAGAGACATAAAGTCCAGAGTCTCTGTTTCGTCAGCGCGCGCGCGAGTTTGGATACCGGTGCGCTGGAGGAACCAATCCTCGGGTTTGTTGTGCAGATCGGCGAAGTAGCTGCTGGGAACGCGGACTGCAGGGACGTAGAAGCCGGTGGCGTTTATGTAAGTGTGTGACGGAGTTGTGTTTGGGTTCATAGTTTACAATTACTTAACATTGCAAATGTAAGGCGTGCGAACCAAAACGCAAAACTTTTTGGCCAGAAATAACCGTCTTAAAGCGCAAATGACTGAAAATCAAGATGCAAAACAGGAGGTTATATAACCCTAAAAATTTGGCAAGCCGAGCCGCACCCCATACCTTTGCACTCGGAAACCAAACCCTAAAAAACAAAACAGCTATGAAAAAAATGATTTTGGCTCTTGCAGCAGCACTGACGATCGGGGCAGCCTCGGCGCAGGTAGTGACCACAACGACCCATTTCGAGGGAGAACGAATCACGGGCTTCTCGGCATCTCACGCGTTCGACATCGTACTGGTGAAGAGCAACCAACCGAAGGCTATAATGGAAGTAGACGCGCGCCTGCAGCAACACGTAAAGATCACGCGCGACGCGGCGGGAGTGGTAACGGTGGGGATGAAGGATATACAAGGGCGGATGAGTCGCGATATGCACAGGTTGCTGAACAACGACGATGTGAAGCGAAAAGTGACGATCTTTCTACCGGAAGTGAACACGATCAGGATGTCGGGAGCCACCGAACTACACACCTCGGATGTGTTCCCGGGGAAGGATGTGGATATTCTGTTGTCGGGAGCGAGCGAGATGGACGGCCTAAGGCTGGAGGCAGCGAGGGTGAAGCTACAGTGCAGCGGAGCATCGGAAGCAGCTCTGAGGCTGACGGCAACAACGGATCTGGTGGGACTGATCTCGGGAGCGTCGGAAGTGGATATCTATGCAGAAGGGCTGACGAACTCGAAACTGGGACTGTCCGGAGCATCGGAACTGGAAATCAAGGGCAATGGAGCGAGAGGAGACTGGGGAGTGAGCGGATCGTCGGAACTGGATGCGGTGGAGTTCGAAGCAGGAGAACTGAAGGTGTCGGCATCGGGAGCATCGTCGGCCAGAGTGAACGCAACAGTGGGAATGGCGATCAAGGCGAGCGGAGCAGCATCAGTGAGGTACAAAGCGCTACCAACCACAAGAGTAGAAAACAGCACCTCGGGAGGAGCATCCTCGAGAGCGATTATGAACTAAAAAGTGTATCTTTGGGGCGGAATTGAAAGCCGGAAGATATATTGTGATGCTGATCGTGGCCGTCTGCCTGTGGGGGACGGCTACGGCTGCATCTACTGCTACGGCGTCGGTGGTCGATTCGATGGCATTGGCCAGAGGGCTGGAATACTTTGAGGAGGAGAGGTATGAACTGGCAAGGGTGCAACTGACGCAGAGCGCGAAGTCGGAAGACACGTATGTGAGGGCGGAGTCGTACTTGTATCTCAATGCTTTGGAAATGGAGCTGGGAAACTACGACGCAGCAGCGCCCTACCTGGAGAGGTATCACGCGGAGTCTATGCTGTTACTGAAGCAAGCGGCGGATCTACGGCGAGAGATGGACGAGCAGGTGGTGAGGATGAAGAGAAGGCAGGCAGTAGCGGTGGGAGTGGTAGTACTGGTGGCGCTGGGAGCGGTGGGTTTTGTGAGGCGGCGGAGGGGGAGTGGAGCGGCGGCAGGCTCGGGAGCTTCTTTGGCTGGTTCGGGTTCGGGAACGAGGTTCGATGAGGCGTCGTGGAGGCATTATTTGGTGGATGCGGAGGTGTTCAAGCAGACGCCGGTGTGGGCGGAAATAACGGAGCTGGCGGGGCAAGAAGCGGGGAGAGGAGCAAAGGTGATGTCGCTGGCGAGACAGGAGGCATTGGACAGAGAGCTGGCAAGAGCGTTTGCGGGGTATGGAGAGCGGCTAAGGGAAGAGTGTCCGGCATTGACGGCGGGAGATGTGAAACTGTGTTGTTTGTCTTTATTACCGCTTTCTTCGTTCGGAAGGGCCCTGTGCTACGGCTCGACGGAAACGAACATCATCAAGCAGAGAAAGCATCAGATCAAAAAGAAACTCGCAACCGCGAGAAACGGTCACGAGCTCTTCGAGTTTATATTCTCGGGACGTTGAGCTAACAGGATTCGAACCTATACAGGCAGAACCAAAATCTGCAGTGCTACCATTACACCATAGCTCAATCGAGGCGACAAAGATAAGCTATTTTTTGTAAAGAGCCAAAAGTTCGTGAGCAGCAACGAAAGATGACATACGGTCGGAAAGAACAAGATCGCGGTAATGAGGAAGAAGCGCCTCGACGCGAGGGTCGGAGTAAAAGTCCGAACGAAGAGAATCCTCGATAGTCTCCCGCATCCAATACTGGTTCTGGCGAAGACGGTTGGAAGCGAAAAATCCGTTTGATTTAGTGAAAGAGATGAATTCGAGAGCGCCGGCCCAGACCTCGGTCAGGCCGGTGTGAGCGAGGGCGGAAGAGGTGAAAACCTGAGGACGCCAACCACTATCGGCGAGAGGAAACAGAAGAAGAGCGTTTTCGAACTGCCGTTTAGCCAGCTCGGCGCGGTGGAGGTTGTCGCCCTCGGCCTTAGTAATAACAACCAGGTCGGCCATCTCCATTATACCACGTTTAATACCCTGAAGCTCGTCGCCAGCACCAGCGATCTGAAGCAACATAAACAGATCGACCATAGAGTGGACAGCAGTCTCGCTCTGGCCAACCCCGACAGTCTCGACGAAGACAACGTCGTAACCAGCAGCCTCGCACAAAACGATAGTCTCCCGAGTCTTACGAGCAACACCACCGAGAGAACCGGCGGAAGGAGAGGGACGAATGAAGATACGGGCATCGGTGGAGATACTCTCCATACGGGTCTTGTCGCCGAGGATAGAACCACCACTACGTTCGGAAGAAGGGTCGATAGCGAGCACAGCCAGTTTATGGCCCTGGTCGGCAACCATACCGCCGACAGCCTCGATGAAAGTCGATTTACCAGCACCGGGGACGCCGGTGATACCAATTCGTATGGAGCGACCGGCGTGAGGAAGGCAACGCTCGATGATAGCCTGAGCCTGAGCAGAGTGAGAAGGGTTGTTACTCTCGACAAGGGTGATGGCCTGAGAAAGAACAGCGATGTTACCAGCCAGGATACCCTCTACGAACTGCTCGGTGGATAACTCGGGACGGCGGCGGCGGGTGAAGCCGGGATTGACAACAGGCTGAGACTCGACGCCGGATGTGACGTCGAGAGCGCTGTCGGAGTTCGCCTTTTTGTGGTGCTTCTCGAAGTGGTCTATCATAGTGCGCCCCCTTACTACTTTTTGAAAAATTCCCGGTCGAAAGTGATACCGATAGAACCCAACTGCTGGAAACC
Organism: Alistipes sp. UBA936; assembly: GCA_002293505.1. Classification (GTDB taxonomy): domain Bacteria; phylum Bacteroidota; class Bacteroidia; order Bacteroidales; family Rikenellaceae; genus UBA940. The sequence continues at coordinate 128,547 of DBDI01000014.1, forward strand.
GATGTTGTCACCGTCGAAGTGGAAACCGGCCTCGAGAGAGAGGGAAACGCCGCGGCCGAGGCGAGGAGACCAGTAAAACTGGGTGTAATTGTAAAAATCAGCCCCGGCATATAGCGGGTCACCGCGGTATACCCGGTTACCGTAAATACCCCAAAGAGGCATCAGGGGATCGCCGGAGTAAGTGCGGTTACGGATACCGATACGCCATTTCTGGACAGCAAAGTCGAGAGTCAAACCCCGAGGAGAAAGCCACTCGCCATTGAGGCTACGGTCGCGGTCGAACATCGAAAGGTTGCCGACGCGGAGGCCGAGCCGCTCGAACCAAGGAAAAACCGTTTCGAGAGCAGCCCCGATCCAAACCTCGCCAGTGATGTGGTCGACCACTCCGTCGTGCATCAGAGGCCGAGAAGCAAGGTGGTACAACTCCAAACTATAACCAACTTCGAACCAACGCAAAGAACGTGCCCGGGAAGAAGAGAGCTGGCCGGCGGAAAGAACCCGGAAGCTCTCGCGCTCGCCCTCGGACTGGGTACCGTCCCAATCGAGAGCAACCTCGAGAAGACCGCCAGGAGAGTGCAGTTGGAGAGCAACACCGTCGAGAAGGTTGTCGTAAAAAGAAGCAATACCGGAGTAAGTAGCCCGAGAGTAAGAACCAAGCAAGTGGCGGCGCTCGAAACGACCAGCGAAAACATCCCAACGAGAAGTGGAAAAGTTGTAAAAAACCAAAGGCTCGATCTCGGTACTGTAAGAGGGGTGGACGTTGAAGTCGAGAGTGAAGCTACCACCAGCCATTATACGGTGGTGGCCCCAAGAAATACCAACAGAAGGAACGAGGCGAGAAGAAAAAAGAGTCTGAGAAGAGACGGCGGGAGAAGAGAGGTCGTCACGCTCGTGATTGTCGAACCGCGTGTCGAAGCGCAAACCCCATTCGACTCTCTGAGCGAATGAAGCTTGCGCAACGACGAGTGCCAGGGCGGCAAGCGCGATTCGAAGGAGGTTAGAACTCATGGATAACGAGGCCCGAACGAAGCTTAGGCTCGAACCAAGTGGTCTTGGGAGGCATTATGTTACCAGTGTCGGCAATGTCGACAAGCTGTTTCATAGAAACAGGATACAGAGCGAAAGCAACAGCCATCTCACCGGAATCGACTCGTTTGGAAAGCTCGCCCAAGCCACGGATACCACCGACGAAGTCGATACGTTTGTCGGTACGGAGGTCTTTAATACCGAGGATCTTGTCCAAAACAAGGTTCGAAAGAACGGTAACGTCGAGAACGCCGATAGGGTCGGAATCGTTGTAAGTACCGGGACGAGCAGTGAGGCTATACCACTTACCGTCGAGGTACATACCGAAGTTATGAAGGCCGGAAGGCTTATGAGGCCCGGGGCCGGGGTGGAGAGAGACGGTGAAGTCGTGCTCGAGCGCCTTGAGGAAGTCGTGCACGGTGTGGCCCCCAAGGTCGCGAACAACCCGGTTATAGTCGATGATCTTCAACTGGTCGTCGGGAAACAGAACAGCCAGGAAGAAGTTATACTCCTCATCGCCGGTGTGAGACGGGTTGGCCTTAGCGCGCTCCTGTCCGACTAGGGCAGCAGCAGCAGTACGGTGGTGGCCGTCGGCAACGTACAAAGCAGGAATGGCCGAGAAGATACGAGTGATACGCTCGATGTCCTCCGGCTTGGAGACAACCCAAAAGCGGTGGCCGAAGCCGTCGCCATCGGCAGTGAAGTCGTACTCGGGCTCTTTGGCGACGATCTCGGAAACGAGGGCGTCCATCTCGGAACTGGCGGGGTAAGCAAAGAATACAGGCTCGATATTAGCGCTCTGGCGGCGAACGTGGATCATACGATCCTCCTCCTTGTCGCGGCGAGTGAGCTCGTGTTTCTTTATCGCGCCGGAAAGGTAGTCATCCACGGAAGCCCCGGCGACGAGGCCGTATTGGGTGCGGCCGTCCATAGTCTGGGCGTAGATATAGTAAGCGGGAGTGGAGTCCTGCTGAAGCCAACCGCGCTCTTTCCAAAGTTTGTAATTCTCGACAGCCTTAGCGTAAGCAGCCTCGGAATGCTCGTCGGTACCGGGAGGAAGGTCGATCTCGGGTTTGGTGATGTGGAGAAGAGATTTCTCACCAGCCTCGGCCTTAGCCTCGGCGGAGTTCAACACGTCGTAAGGCCGGGCAGCAACCTCCTTGGCAAACTGGCGCGGAGGACGTACCCCGCGAAAAGGACGAATAGTGGCCATTATTTATTAACCTGGAATTTAGTGTTACCGGTGGCGAAAAAGTCCACGATCTGGGTCGCAGCAGCGAGGCCGGCGTTAACATTAGCCTCGGCAGTCTCGGCCCCCATCTTTTTAGCAGTAGCGAAGACGCGGGTACCGAACTTTTCGTTCAGTTCGTTCTGGGTGTCGGCCGCGATGTCGGTCGCGTATTTCAAGTCCGGGCGCTCGGAAAGAATCTGAGCAAGGCCGGCTTCGTCGATAACCTCCTTACGAGCAGTGTTGACGAGGGTACCGCCTTTAGGCATAGAGCCAAGGAGGGAAGCGCCGATACTACCGCGGGTTTCGGGAGTGGCCGGAATGTGGAGAGAAACGTAATTCGAACGACTGTAGAGAGCCTCGATCGTTTCGACGCGCTCGACCCCGTCGACCTCCATAGCAGCAGAGTTAACGAACGGGTCGAAAGCAATCACGTTCATACCAAAGCCCTTAGCGAGAAGAGCGACGAGTCTACCGACGTTACCGTAAGCGTGGATACCGAGGGTCTTACCCTTGAGCTCGGTACCGGTACCGGGGGAGAACTGGTTACGAGCCATAAAAACCATCATACCGATAGCCAACTCGGCAACGGCGTTGGAGTTCTGGCCGGGAGTGTTCATAACCACTATACCTTGGGCCGAGCAAGCAGCCAGGTCGACGTTATCGTAACCAGCGCCGGCGCGAACGACGATCTTGAGCAGGGGAGCAGCAGCAACCACATCGGCAGTAACCTTATCGGAACGGATGATGAGAGCCTCGGCGTCGGAGACCGCATCAAGGAGCTGCTGGCGGTCGGTGTACTTCTCGAGGCGGACGACAGTGTGGCCAGCCGCGGAAGCGATCTGTTCGATACCCTTTACGGCCTCGGCGGCAAAGGGCTTTTCGGTGGCAAGAAGGATTTTCATCGTTTGGAAGTTTCGAAGTCCTGCATACATTTTACCAAAGCCTCGACGCTTTCCAACGGGCAAGCGTTATAGATCGAAGCGCGGAACCCGCCAACAGAACGGTGCCCCTTAATACCAACCATACCGCGATCCTTAGCAAAGGACATAAACTCGGATTCCAAAGACTCGTTACCGGAAGACATAACGAAGCAAACGTTCATCAAAGAGCGGTCTTCCTTAGCAGCAGTACCGACGAAGAGGGGGTTACGGTCGATCTCGCCGTAGAGCAAGTCGGCCTTCTTTTTGTTGAGTTTGTACATAGCCTCCAAACCGCCCTGAGCCTTCACCCAAAGAAGAGTCTGGTACATTACGAAGATAGGGAAGACGGGAGGAGTGTTGAACATAGAGTTGTCGCGAGCCTCGGCACCGATGTGAGTAGCGTAATTAACCATAGTGGGAAGCTTACGCTCGGAAGAGCCGAGAAGGTCCTTACGAACGATGACGAAAGTAACGCCGGCGGGCCCGACGTTCTTCTGAGCGCCACCGTAGATCATACCGTATTTCGTTACGTCGACAGGGCGGGACATAATGTCGGAAGACATATCGGCAACGAGAGTAACCGGAGAGTCGAGGTCGGTGTGGATCTCGGTTCCGTAAATCGTATTGTTGGTAGTGATGTGGAAGTAATCGGCGTCAGCGGGGACAGTGTAGCCCTTGGGAACGTATGTGTAATTCTTATCCTCAGAAGAAGCAACAACGGTAACCTCGCCGAACAACTTAGCCTCCTTAATGGCCTTCTTAGCCCAAACGCCGGTCTGGAGGTAAGCAGCCTTAGAACGCATCAGGTTAGCGGGAACCTCGAAGAACTGGGTCGAAGCACCACCGCCAAGGAACAAAACAGCGTAAGTGTCGGGAATGCCGAGAAGCTCGCGCCAAAGAGCCTCGGTCTCGGCCATAACGCGCTCCCAACCGGGAGTACGGTGGGATATCTCGATAAGACCTATACCGGTGCCGTCGAAATCGCGTATCGCCTCGATCGCAGCATCCACGGCCGGCCGGGGCAACACGCAAGGCCCGGCGTTGAAGTTGTACTTTTTCATTGGTTCGAAAGGTTTAGGTTTATATTTGAAATTCAAGCCACAAAGGTATCAATCTTTTTCGTAATTTTGCAACCACTATGATCAAATCTATGACAGGCTTCGGCCGAGGAGAAGCAGTGATGGGGCGCGGGACGGTGAGGGTGGAAGTACGCTCGCTGAACAGCAAACAATTAGACCTGACGGTGAAGCTGCCGGCAGTGTTCAGAGTGGCAGAATCGGGAGTGCGTTCGGCAGCTGCGAAGGTCGTCGGGAGAGGCAAGGCGGATGTGTATGTGACGCTTGAGAACGAGGGAGGAGGAGCGGCAGCGAAAATTAATACGGAAGTGTTTGTGGATTACTATCGGCAGATCGGTGCGGCGACCGAGGCTGTGGGAAGGCGCGGTGCGGATGCGGCGGCGATGGTGGGAGCGATTTTGAGGCTGCCGGAAGTGCTGGCGGTAGAGGGGAACGGAGAGCTCTCGGAAGAGGATACGGCGGCGTTGATGGGGGCGCTGGAAGGAGCGTTGAGAGCATTCGATGCGTTCAGGGTTGCGGAAGGAGAGGTGCTGCTGGCGGATATTATGGGGCACGTGGGGAGGATCGAGGAGTTGTTGGGGGAGGTGGAGCCGTATGAGTGTGCGAGGGTGGGAGCGGTGAAGGCGCGGATTATGGAGCATATTTCGGCCCTGGGGATAGCCGTGGACGGGAACAGGCTGGAGCAAGAGATAGTCTTTTGGGTCGAAAAACTCGACATAACGGAGGAAAAAGTGAGGTTGGCGAAGCACTGCACCTATTTCAGGGAGACGGCTTCGGGTGATGATGATGCGGGGCGGAAGCTGGGATTCATAGCCCAAGAGATGGGAAGAGAGATTAACACCTTGGGATCGAAAGCCAACGATGCAGAGATACAGAAGATCGTGGTGCAGATGAAAGATGAACTAGAGAAGGTTAAAGAACAGTTGTTGAATATTTTATGATGGGGAAACTGTTGATCTTTTCGGCGCCGAGCGGATCGGGAAAAACTACCATTGTGAGACGGCTAATGGAGCGATTCCCAAGGCTGGAATTCTCAGTGTCAGTAACTTCGAGGCCGCCGAGAGGAGCAGAGGTCAATGGGAGAGATTATCATTTTGTGACGCCGGAAGAGTTCGGACGGCTGGTCGAGGCGGGAGAGTTTGTGGAGTGGGAAGAGGTGTATGAAGGGACCAGGTATGGGACTCTACGGAGGGAGGTGGAGGGAATATGGGCGAGAGAAAATGTGTGTGTGTTCGATGTGGATGTGGTTGGAGGGGTGAGGCTTAAGCAGATATTCGGAGATGCAGCGTTGTCGTTTTTTGTGGAGTGTCCGTCGATGGAGGAACTGAGAGGGCGGCTGGAAGCGAGAGGAACGGATTCGCCGGAAAGCATCGAGAGGCGGCTGGCAAAGGCGGAAGAAGAAGCGAAGAGAGCCGCGGAGTTTGATCACGTGGTTGTGAACGACGATCTGGACAGGGCGGTGGACGAGGTGGCAACGATGGTGGCGCCGTTCATAGCGAGGAGGATTATGCTGTATTTCGGGTCGTTCAATCCGGTTCACAGAGGGCACGTGGCAGTGGCAGAATATGCTGTGGAAAAGGAACTTGCGGATCTGGTTGTGATGGTGGTGTCGCCGCAAAGTCCGTTCAAAGAAGCGGAGGAGCTGGCGCCGGAACTGGAGAGGTATGAGATGGCGGTGCAAGCAGCGAAGGAGTCGAAGTATCCGGATAAAATTGCAGCCTCGGCGGTCGAATTGACCTTGCCGCGACCGTCGTATACGATTGATACACTGAGGTTTTTGGAGGCACAGTTCCCGGGAGCGGAGTTGTCACTACTCGTGGGGGGAGACAATGCGCCGGGGATGGTGAAGTGGAAGGAAGCAGAGGCTATACTGGGCGGGTTTCCGGTCTATGTCTATCCGAGGCCGGGAGACGATGAGGGGGCGTTCCCGGAAGGAGTGACGGTGTTGGAGGGAGCGCCGGAGATGGAGATCTCATCGACGAGAGTGAGGGAGCTACTTGCGGAGGGGCGAGAGCGGTTTCGGGAAGGAGATTTTGCGGGAGCAGCAAATAGTTTTGGAGAGGCTGTGGGAATGGCGCCAGTGAACAGGGAAGCAGCAGGGTATCTGCATCTTATATCGGAAATACAAAACTTCAAGAACACAGACTTGATGAACCCGTGATTGAGATCGAAGGAAAAATAGTGAGCAGCGAGTTGCTGACAGAGCGGTTTCTGTGCGATGTGGGGCGGTGCAAGGGAACGTGCTGTGTGGAAGGAAATGCGGGTGCGCCCTTGGAGGAGGACGAGGTGGGGCTACTGGAGGCAGAGTGGGAGGCGTATCGGGGATTTATGACGGATGAGGGTGTGAAAGCGATTGAGGAACAGGGATTTGCAGTGAGGGATGAAGATGGCGATCTGGTGACGCCGCTGGTGGGAGATGCCGAGTGTGCGTATTCGTACAACAAGGACGGAGTGACGCTGTGTGCCGTTGAGAAGGCATGGGCAGAGGGGCGGCAACGTGTGGAACTTTCTGGGATTGCGGGTTTTCGAAAACCAATCTCGTGTCACCTCTATCCCATTCGTGTTGTGAAGTTTAGCGACGGCTCGGAAGGGCTGAACTACCATCGCTGGGGAGTGTGCGAAAGTGCGAGAGAACTGGGGCGAGAGCGGGGAGTACCGGTGTTCAGGATGCTACGCGAGGCGATCGAAAGGCGCTTTGGATCAGAATTTTACGAAGCAATGGAGGCCGCGGAAGGGTATCTCAACGGGGTGGCGGAGCAGGGGATTGTGAGGTGAGGTTTTTCGGAAGGGGCTGTGGGGGCGTTCTGGTTTCGGTTTTAGTTCCGGTTCTGGTTTTGGAGGCGGGCGCATTATGAAATCCGCCTTGCAGGAATGTCGCTAAATCGTTTACAACCGAACAGATAAGCCAGCAAAATCGAGCCGCGGTAAATGCCTGTGAGTCTGGGTGTTTGGTGGCCGGATTGGGCGGTTTGGGTTGTTTCGGGTGCAGGTTGGCCTGCCGTCTGTGTCGCCAGTCGCAGCGATTGGACGGCGTACCGCTTTTTGCGCAGGGATATCCTCATTTTGCGAAAATCGCGGTGGGCGCGCCAAACAGCAGCGAAATTCCGGAGCTGTCCGCGCAACAAATAGATTAGTGACGAGCCGAAATTCATTACTATGCGCAGGCAGATAATCCACCATAACCTGCTGACTGGTAGATTTTTATACAACATTGCGAGGTTATTGCGGTAATTGAGGTAGAGCTTCTGAGGCGAGGGCGGAAGAGTACCGGCGCCGAGGTGGTAGACGACACTTTGAGGCTCGATCATCACCTTTAACCCGGCCAATTGTATCCGCCAACACAGATCTATCTCCTCCTGATGGGCGAAAAAGTCGCCATCAAATCCACCCAATTTGCGAAAAACAGATGCTCGAACGACAAAGCAAGCGCCCGTTGCCCACATAACTTGGCGAGTGTCGTCGTACTGTCCGGCGTCCTTCTCGACCGTGTCAAGAATGCGTCCGCGGCAGAACGGATAGCCCAACGAGTCGAGAAATCCACCACTGGCACCAGCGTATTCGAAGCTTGCTGGATCGTTGACACTTAGTATTTTAGGCGCAACGGCGGCTATGTTGGGGTGCGACTCAAGGATGGAGACGAGGGGGGAGAGCCAGCCTTCGGGAGTCTCGACGTCGGAGTTCAATAGGACGAAAAAATCGGTATTTTGCGAGTCCAATTGTGCGAGCGCGAGGTTATAACCCTGTGCAAAACCGTAGTTTTTGTCGAGATTTAGCTGCGTTATTTCGGGAAAATCGCGTGAAAGTAGCTCGCGCGAATTGTCAGTGGAGCCGTTATCAGCGACGATTATCTCGACCCCAGGAGGCGTATTATGGATCACAGAAGGCAGGAAACGAGGCAGGACTGCGGCCCCATTCCAATTGAGTATCACCACTTTAACAGTCGACATTACTCCGGATAATTTGTTCCGTATTTTTTGTTGTACTCGCGGGCCGCGGTGCCGGAGATGCGTCGTTTCCAACGTTTGTGGCTCCAGAGCCAAAGTTCGGGTGTACGACGGATATCTTCCTCTAACATAGCTATATAGGTGCGTGTTATGGCGAAGTCTTCGGTGGGGGAGACGCCGTCCCAAATCTGTGTGAAGGTCTGTTCGTAGCGGCCGGGGGAGACCTTGTGGACGTGGACGTAAAATACTGGCAGTGAGAACTTTCGGGCAAGTTTTTCGCCCCCATGGAAGAATACGGTAGGGTGGCCGAGGAACGGAACCCACTCGCTTTGGGCGTCCGTGGGTGCGTGCTGGTCAGCGATGAGCGCGACGCAAAATGGCAGGCCGTCGATTCCGCTACGGTGGGAGGCGTAGAAGCGCATCAGATCTTTGCTCGGGATGGAGTTGATGCGAGGTGCGAATCGGTTGCGGATTTTGTGGAAATAAAGGTCGAAAGCTTTGTTATTCAGAGGTTTATATAACGACACCATAGGTGAAGAATCACGGTGAAGGCCGAACGCGCTCATCATCTCCCAACTGCCGAAGTGGGCCAGGAGCGCCACCCAATTACGATTGGCTATCAGGCGGTTAGTCTCGGTACAGTTCTCCTGAGGCCAAACAGTGCGGCGCAATAGGGCGCGGCGAGAAATACTTGCAAGGTCGATTGCGTCGATGAAATATTCGGCCAGATTGTGGTAAAATTTTCGCTCGATGAGGCGCAATTCGGAGGCGGTTTTTTCGGGAAAAGAACTCGATAAATTGCTGCGAACGACCCTTTGTCGGTAGTGTACGATGTGGCGCAGGATAAAGTAAATGAATTGAACTACAACGCGATACAAGAACCAATGGGGTAGCAGGCCAATGATCCAACAGACGGCGAAGAGGAGACGATATGCGAGCCTATTTAACATAATGAACCCTTCACGATTAGGACGAATTCGCCTTTTGGGGCGGTGGTGCGGAAATATTCCAACAGCGAAGATATGGAACCGCGGCGAGTTTCCTCGAATTTTTTGGTCAACTCGCGAGAAACAGAGATCTCGCGGTCGAGCCCGAAATGCTCGCCGAGCTGCTCAAGAAGCCGAACGATGCGGAAGGGAGATTCGTAAAAAATCATCGTCCGGGATTCGTCGGCGAGAGCGGCGAGGCGAGAAGAACGACCCTTTTTTTGAGGCAAAAATCCCTCGAAGCAAAATCGGTCGCAAGGAAATCCGCTCTGCAAAAGCGCTGGAACAAAGGCAGTTGGGCCGGGAAGAGACTCGACTTCAACCCCGGCCTCGAGGCAAGTGCGAACCAATAGAAAGCCAGGGTCGGAGATGCCGGGAGTGCCGGCGTCGCTAACGAGGGCAATTGTCTTGCCCGATTTGCCGTGCAGGCTGCTGTTTGGGTTGGCGCCGAGGATTTCCTCTGCAATGCGTTGAGCAGTAGCGTGTTCATTGAATTTATGGTGGGAGCGCATCGGCGTGGAAATGTCGAAGTGGCGCAATAAAACAGCCGTCGTACGAGTGTCCTCAGCCAGGATCAGGTCGACCTCGCGGAGTATGCGAAGTGCGCGAAGAGTGATGTCTTCGAGGTTACCGATCGGCGTGGGAACGATGTAAAGCTTTGACATACAGGCTAAAACGATTCGCTGTCGTGGTCGTCACGGTTGTCGCGGTCTTCACTCAACAAGTCGGCCAGAGTTTGGCGTCCGGCGCCGAGAGTGTCGCCCAAGGTTGTAGGGCTGCTACCCTCGCCGTACAACGAGCGGATGATCTCGGGTGCGACGGGGCGAGGAAGTGCAACTGATTGAAAATCAGGTGCTGAATGCGAGTTGGGGTGAGTGGTGGGTTGTGTGCTGAGTGGTGGTGGTTCGGGTGAGAGCTGTTGTGTGGCTGGCGGTACGGGGGTCGGGGTTGATGTTGGGGTCGAGGTCGGTCGAAATTCGGGTTTTGGTTCTGTCGCCAAATCTGTCGCCGCCGAAAGAGGTGAGCCGACAGGCGAGCCACCCTGCGTGCTGACGGGGGAGTTGTCCGGTGAGGTGACGGATGCGTTGCCGGGAGAACCGAATTTGATCTCGGCGTAGACCTCGCGAAGAAGCTCAAGAGCAAGGTCACGCTCAAGAGTATCGGCACCGCCCTGAGCAGCCCATTCGGCAACCAAGCGACTGATTTTTAGTAATTTATCTTTCATAGAGAGACTATATTTTTTTGGTTTGCATAAGTATCGTGAACGCGCGGTGGATGTCGGCGTCGCTCACAACGACAGTGAATTCGTTCGATGTGGAGATGACTTCGGCGATGTTGATGTTATCCCAAGCTAACTCCTTGAAAATGTAGTAGTAAACCCCGGGAACAGAGGTGTTTTCGGATGGCAGTTTGACGGTAATCGACGAAAGATTTTGGCGCTTGACGACCAAAATTTCGTCGTGAAAAACGCGCTCGACGATCCCCTCCAAAGAGCTCGAAACGACAAGCGTGGTCTCGTAAATCCCTTGCGAAAACGTGCACAGGATATCCTGAGCGACGGTTGCGGAGTGGATTTCGCGCAACAATTCCTCCTGTCGGCCGTACAACGTGGCCGTATTATTATAGGTGAAATCGGTGAGGTTCGAGCGGACAATGATGTCGCCAACGCCGGCGATTATGCGTTTGAACTTCATCGTGGAAGTGAGAGAAAGCCTGGGAACCAGGCGGTTAAGAGCCATTATGACGGCACTCTCGTTCACCGGTTTACCGATCTTTTGCTCGATCTCGGGCCGGAGCTGCCGCGCCAGAGCCGAGAGGTTGATCAGCCCCTCGATGAGAGCGCCCTCCAGAAAAGGCTTCTTCTTGATGACCTCTTCGACGACAATCGGAATAGTTAGCATTTTAACATATTGTGGATTTGTTGCAAAAAAACAAATAAAATAGCAGAAAAACAAACAATTTAACATATTTTTGCACAATGTTAAGCAGAAAAATCAAAGAACAGTTACGCGGCCTGCAGACGCCGTTCTATCTATATGATATGCAGCTACTTGGCGCAACTCTGGACGCCATCAAGCGAGAAGCCGACCAGGATGGCTACAAGATCCACTACGCGATCAAGGCCAACAACGACGAGCGGATCCTGAAGGCGGTTCTGAAGCACGGATTCGGCATAGACTGCGTGAGTGGCAATGAGTTACGTCTTATCAGACGGCTCGGTTTCCCGGCAGACAGCATTGTGTATGCGGGGGTGGGGAAGAGCGATCCGGAAATCAAGCTGGGAATCGAGGAAGGCATACGTGCGTTTAACTGCGAGTCGAGGCAAGAGTTGCAGGTAATCAACGAGTTAGCAGGACAGATGAGGCGCCGGGCGCGAGTGGCGCTGAGGATAAATCCTGATGTCGATCCGCAGACCCACAGGCACATTTCGACGGGTCAGGCAGATAGCAAATTCGGGATTTCGTATCGCGAAATAGAGCAGGTGGCAGAGGAGTTGGGACAGTATGAAAATCTTGAATTTCAGGGACTTCACTTTCACATCGGGTCGCAAATTACCGATATGAGGGTGTTTGAGTTTTTCTGTCGCCGGGTGGTTGCGCTGGCCGAGTGGTTCGTCGAGAGGGGCTTCCCGCTGACGTATCTGAATATGGGTGGCGGATTGGGAGTCAACTATGACAATCCGGATGGCGAACCGATGCCCGATTTCAAGGCGTATTTCGATGCGTTTCGTAATAATCTGGATTTGAGGCAAATATCCGGAGGTGGGCCGGTACCGGAGGTGCATTTCGAGTTGGGGAGAGCGATGGTTGCGCAATGCGGCGAACTGGTTTCGAAGGTGCTGTTCAATAAGGTGAATTCCGCTGGAGATGAGGTAGTTATCATTGACGGAAGTATGTCTGAGCTGATCCGCCCGGCACTATATGAGGCGCATCACGAGATCGAAAATCTTGATGCCAGGCCCGGGAGTCCACGCGTACCCTATATAATTGCGGGCACGGTGTGTGAGTCGGCGGATGTGTTCGCGAGCGGGAGGCTGCTACCGGAACTGAGGCGTGGGGACCTCGTAACTATCAAGAGTGCAGGAGCTTACGGTGCATCGATGGCCTCGTGCTACAATATGCACGAGATGCCGAGGGTGGTCTACAGCGACAAAATCTGAGCGAATTGCGTGAGGTCGTTTTCGGTTGTGTCCCAGGATGTTACGAAGCGAGCCTCGCCAACGGCCTCGTTCCACATATAGAAAAAGTAGTGCTCCCGAAGGCGAGCCAAAATGGCCGCGGGAAGGATGCAAAAAATCTGGTTACTCTCGACTTTTTGAGTGAAGCGAACGCCGGGAACGCAAGCTAAAATGTCGGCCATACGAGCGGCCATCTGATTGGCGTGCAAGGCGTTAGAGAGCCAGAGAGGGGTCGTTGTGTCGTCGCGCTTGATTTCGCTGGAGGAGCTGGCGCCGTCATTGGCGCTGTTCGGGCCGAGGTATGGTAGCCACTGGGCAGCGAGGAAGCGCATTTTCGATGCCAGTTGAGCCGACTGTTTGCGGATGAAACGCAGACTGCGCGACAACTCGGGCCGGAACGAAACCACCGCCTCGCCGAGCATCATACCGTTCTTAGTGCCGCCGAAACTGAGGATGTCTACACCCGCCTCGATGGTCATCTGACGAAGGGAGCAACCGGTTGCAGCACAGGCGTTTGCGAGTCGTGCGCCGTCCATATGGAGAAGCAGACCGTGGGTGTGGGCGAAGTCGGCGAGCGCCCGAATTTCCGCGGGAGAGTAGACCGTTCCGAGTTCCGTGGTCTGCGAAATGTAGACAGCGCCGGGCTGTGAATGGTGCTCAATGCCGAGCGTATGAAGGTGAGGTTCAAGCATTTGCGGCGTAAGTTTGCCGTCCGGAGTGTCGATTGGCACAAGCTGGCAACCGGTCATACGGCTCGGGGCGCCGCATTCGTCGACGTAAATGTGTGCAGTATAGGCACATAGAACAGAATTCCACGGCCGAGTCACGACCTGCAGAGCCACACAATTGGCCCCAGTGCCGTTGAAAACCAAAAATGCCTCGGCGGTCTTGCAGCCGAACGCGTGCAGGATGGCGGCCTCGGCCTGGAGGGTCCAAGGGTCGGCGCCGTAACCGACGGCGTGATCGCGGTTGGCGTCCATAACTGACTGCAACACAGCGGGATGGACGCTCGCGTTATTGTCGCTCGCAAAGCTTCTCATAGCGGCTCTTGAATTATTGCACCCACGTGGGTGCGAATTAGTCGGGTAACTGTCTGAATTTCAGGTCGCGAAAGTGGGTAGTGCCGGCGTACGAGTCGATCACGAATGTACCCGAACCAAGGCGGCCCATACCCTCGATAGGACGTTTGACGTCGGCAGGCTCGGTGTAATCGACGACGGCTACATCGTTGATTTTCACCAAGATATGTTTGCCTTGGACAGCCACCTCGAGGTCGAACCACCCGCCAGCCGGAACGGGACTGACGAGCACGTCGACCACGCCGTTCAGGCTACCGGTGGTGTGAGGTGCGCCGTCGAGTCGCAATTCACCTATAACTACCTCATAACCATACTCTTTGCCGTGGTGGAACCAGAGCGACGAAGCCGACCCGGGTTCGGCCATCACGCTTGCCGAAAGCACGAAATTACGTAACTCGGGCAACGGCAGAGAAGTGTCGGATGGCCCCCAAAGCATCACCTTGTTGCCCGAAATGACGATCTCGTGGGGCCCAGCGGCCTCGTCGGGTGCAGCGGCGACCACGCGCCAGTTAGAGAAATCATCCGTCGGCATCATCGAAGTCCAGGTTTCGTTGCCACCACCCGAGCAGGAAGCGAGCAAGAGGAGGCAAAGGGTGAAAAGTTTTAGTTTCATAGTTAATTAAATTTTAAGCAGATACGGTTGTCGGGATGCCAAGCGCCTCGACGCGTGCAGCGATGGAGTGGAGCTCGGGGGCGGGGATTTTTTCGAGGTTCGGAGCGGGGGTATCGCGGTCGATCGTGTAGATCATCACCCTCTCAGGCCCGATCTCGCGAACAGCGGAGAGCCAAGCTGAAACTTCCTCGGGAGTAGTGTTATCTATCAGGTGACCAGCGTATTCGCCGCGAAGAAACATCGTCTGGATGATCAGCCGACCGTCGAAGCGACGCATCCCCTCGACAACTTTCGCGACCGAATAACTACCCGCAGGATCGTTCAGAAGGCGTGCGGTGGAGTCGATCGCCGAGTCGAGCTTGAGGATGTTGTTGTCAACCCGGCAGAGTGCGCGAAACACCCCGGGCCGGTCGAGCATCGTGGCATTACTAAGAACGGAAACCTTCGAGGAGGGGCAAATTGCGTCGCGCAGGGCGATAGTGTCGTCGATAATCGCCTCGAAATCAGGGTGCATCGTGGGCTCGCCGTTACCAGCGAAAGTGATCACGTCGGGGCAGGAGCCCGAGGCGTCGTTTTCGCAACCCGAGGCAGCCATCTCGCGCAGTTTCTTCTCCAGCAGGCGGTGGACGTCTTCGCGAGAATTGAAACGCGACTTGGCCTCCCCGTGGACGTTGCCACCCCATCCGCACTCGCAGTAGATGCAGTTGAAGTTACAGAGTTTGCTCGTCACTGGCAACAGATTGACGCCCAACGAAACCCCGAGGCGGCGTGAGCGAACAGGCCCAAAAATCACATCACCGAAAAGTGCAGTCATATCTCAACCGACAAAGATAAAAAAAATGCGTACCTTTGGTTCGTGATGAGAGAAAAATATTACAACCGGTCGGTGGCCGAAGTGGCTGCCGAACTGAAAGTGGATACGGACAAAGGACTGTCGGCCAGCGAAGTAGAAGCCAGGCGGGCCGACCACGGCTGGAACGAGTTCACCCGGACGAAGCATACAACGCTGGTGGGGAAATTCCTGTCGCAGTTCCGCAGTTTTATGATCATCGTGCTGATCGTCGCGGCCGGGGTGTCGGGTACGATCGGGTATCTGCACGGAGAGGGGTTCACTGATGCGATAATCATTCTGGCGATCGTGATCATCAATGCTATAATAGGTACGGCACAGGAAGCACGGGCCGAAAACGCACTTGCGGCGCTCGAGAAGTTGGCCTCGCCGCACTGCAAGGTGGTTCGCGGGGGCAGGGTTGTGGTGGTGGAGTCGCGCGAGTTGGTGCCGGGGGATGTGGTGGTGCTGGAGACGGGCGACGCTGTTCCGGCCGATGTGCGCCTTGCGGAGGCGGCCAACCTGAAGATCGAAGAGGCGGCCCTGACGGGAGAGAGTGTGCCGGTGGAAAAAAATACGGAGCCGATCGCAGGTGAAGTGCCGTTGGGCGACAGGGTGAATATGGCTTTCGGTTCAACATCAGTGAGTTACGGGCGAGGGAGGGGGATAGTCACCGCGACGGGGATGGACTCGGAAGTGGGACGGATAGCCTGTATGATACAAAGCGTTCCGGCGACAAAAACACCGCTACAAGAGAAACTCGACAGGCTGGGACGTACGCTGGCGATTGCCGCGCTGGTGATATGTGTTGTGATATTCGGCGTGGGGGTGCTGTATGGAAAGGGACTGTTGGAGATGTTTATGACGGCGGTGTCGTTGGCCGTGGCGGCGATTCCGGAGGGGCTGCCGGCAGTGGCGACTGTGGTGTTGGCCGTTGGGGTTCAGCGGCTTGTGAAGAAAAACGCGATCGTGAGGCGACTGCCCTCGGTTGAAACGCTTGGCAGCACCCAGGTGATATGCTCCGACAAGACCGGAACGCTGACTCGAAACCGGATGACGGTGGTGAAGGTGTGGATGGTGGGCGGTGAGGCGCGCGATGTGGAGGGGCTCACGGCGGATGCGTTCGGAGAGTTCGAGCCGCTGGCAAAGTATTCGATATTGGCCAACGATGCGAGGATCTCGGGCGCAGGGGCGGAGCGTGAGGTTGTGGGTGATCCTACGGAAATTGCGATGCTCGATTTGGGGCTGAAGTACGGGATAAGCAAGGAAGCTCTGGAAGGGCGCTCGCCAAGGGTGGCCGAAGTGCCGTTCGACTCGGAGCGAAAGATGATGTCGACCGTGCACGCGTGGGGCGGCGGGAGCAATGATTCCGCCCCGGGAAAAACCCATTTGGTGGCCGTGAAGGGCGGGACCGACGAGCTGCTGGAACGATGCACGCGAGTGATGGTGGGTGGCGAGGTGAGGGCGCTTACGGATGCCGACCGCGAACAGATTCGTCGCGTGAACGTGGCGATGGCAGAGGGGGCGCTGAGGGTACTGGCCGTGGGTATGGATGAGATCGACAGAGTGCCGACCCGAGTGACGACAGAAACGCTGGAGCGGAATCTGGTCTTTGTGGGCCTGCTGGGGATGATCGACCCGCCGCGGGACGAGGTGCGGGTGGCGGTTGCAACGTGTCGCCAGGCAGGAATCAAGCCGGTGATGATAACGGGCGACCACCGAATAACGGCCGTGGCGATTGCGCGCGATCTGGGGATTATGCGAGAGGGCGACGAAGCCATAACTGGAGTCGAGTTGGCGCGAATGAGCGACGAACAACTACTGGCGGCGGTGGATGGGATCTCGGTCTATGCGCGAGTGGCGCCGGAGCATAAGGTGCGGATAGTGAGGGCATTCCAGAGTCAGGGACGGATTGTGGCGATGACGGGAGACGGGGTGAACGACGCCCCGGCGCTGAAGCTGGCCGACATAGGGGTGGCGATGGGGATCACAGGAACGGACGTGAGCAAGGAGGCAGCGGATGTGGTACTGGCCGACGACAACTTTGCGACAATAGTGACGGCCGTGGAGGAGGGGCGAAGCATATACGATAACATACTGAAGGTGATATTGTTCCTGCTGTCTACGAACGTGGGAGAGATTCTCGTGTTGCTGGTGGCGGTGCTACTGAACTGGGACACGCCGCTGTTACCGATACACATACTGTGGATCAATCTGGTGACAGACTCGCTTCCCGCGCTGGCGTTGAGCGTAGACCCGCCCGTGGATGGAATTATGCAGCGTCCGCCGATAGACTCGCGGAGAGGAATTATGACGGGGCCGTTCGCCGCGAGGGTGGTGCTACAGGGGATGATGATCGGTGGACTGTCGCTGATCGCCAACCGATTGGGTTTCGCGATGAACCCGGGAGCGCCGGAAATGGCCGCCGAACACGCCCACACGATGACCTTCGCAGTTTTGGCATTCTCGCAAATAACGCTCATACTGGGAGTGCGTTCGACGCGAGCCTCGGCATTCCGGCGGATGTTCTCAAACAAGTGGCTGTGGGGTGCGATTGTGGTCGTGTCGGCAATGATGTGGGTGGTGCTGGAGGTTCCGGCGCTGAAGAGCATATTCCACGTCTCCGATCTCGCTTGGGCCGAGTGGGCGTGGGTGATGGGTCTGAGTGTTGCACCGCTTGTGCTGACAGAGGTCGCAAAGATGATCGTGCGGGCTACGAAAAAAGGCTAACCTTGAGGAGGTCAGCCTTGTGCAAGGAGGGGGGCAGGGTCGGCGGGCCCTTGCCCCCCAGATTCGGTCCTTAGAGTTCTGCGTTGTGCATATCGCCCGTGGCGATGAAGGCTTTGTGGAAGGCGAAGGCGGTGTCGAGGTTGACCGGAGTTTGGCCCTTGGCGCCCGAGTCGAGGTAGGCCCGCAACAACGGCCGGTAGTCGGGGTGGACGCAATTCTCGATGATCGCTTCGGCGCGTTGGCGGGGCGATTTACCGCGAAGGTCGGCCACGCCGTATTCGGAGATGATCACCTTCACGTCGTGCTCGTTGTGGTCGACGTGCGAAACCATCGGAACGAACGCGCTGATTTTTCCACCCTTGGCAGTCGAAGGGCTCAGGAAGATCGACAAGTAGGCTGCGCGAGTGAAGTCACCGCTACCGCCAACGCCGTTCATAATCTTGGAACCCATCACGTTAGTCGAGTTGACATTTCCGAAGATGTCGGCCTCCAGAGCCGTGTTCATAGCGATTATACCCAGACGGCGAACGATCTCGGGGTTGTTCGAAAACTCGGTCGTACGCAACATCACCCGCTCCTTGAAGAACGGTAACTTGGCGTAGATGCGATCCATAGTGGGATTCGAGACGGTGAGCGACGAGCCGCTGGCGAACTTCACCCGTCCGCTTTCGAGCATATCTATCACAGCATCCTGAATCACCTCAGTGTATACTTCCAGATCGGGAATCGCGGGGTTGTCGGCAAGAGCCGCGAGAACGGCGTTGGCGATGTTGCCCACCCCGCTCTGGATCGGAAGGAACGACTCGGGAATACGTCCGGCCTTCATCTCGGTCACGAAGAATGCGGCAACGTTTTCGCCGATCTTACGAGTGACCTCGTCCACGGGAGCGAATCCGGAACCCTCGTTGGGCTCGTTCACCTCGACGACGACAATCTTCGAAGGGTCGACCGCGATATGGTCGGCACCGAGGCGGTCGCGCACGCCCGTTACGCCAGAGTCCTGACGGTGGGGAGGGTCGGCGATCTGGGTGAGGTCGTGGATGCCGCGCAGTTCCTTGGGGTGCCACGTGTTGAGCTCGACGATAACTTTCTTGGCCAATTTACAGAGCGTGGGCGAGATGCCGACGCCGACGGTGGGAACAATCTGGCCGTCCTCGGTCACGTCGCACGCCTCGATAATGGCCACGTCGACAGGCCCGTAGAAACCGTAACGCAAGTCCTGAGCGAGGGTAGAGAGGTGGACATCGAAGTATGCAACCTGTTGATTATTGATGGCATTACGCATATCGCTCGTGGTTTGGTACGGAGTGCGAAACGACACCGCCTGAGCCCGGGCAAGAGCGCCATCGATCGAGTCGCCGGTCGAAGCGCCGGTGAACATTCCTATTTTGAACTCGCGTCCGGCGGCGTGCTCCGCCTCGGCCAAAGTGGCCAGAGCGCGAGGAACTGCCTTGGGACAACCCGCGTGGGTGAAGCCGCTGAAGCCAACGTTATCGCCGTTTTTGATTAACTTTGCCGCCTCGGAGGGCGTCATTCGAGTGAGTGCCATAGTCGGTTTTTGAATTAAGGTCTGCAAAGATATTAAATTTTTTGGTAACTTGCGCCTCCAAACCCAAGGATATGAAAGCAAAATTACTACTACTCGGATTAGCTGTAACGCTTTGTTGTACAAATTGTGCGAAATCTATAGGCGACGGGCCGGATGACATACTCGGCCGAATCACCGACACAGCGTTCAGGGCCTACTGCACGGAACAAATGGCAGACTGGGACAAGGACGGGAACGGAAAACTATCGCCAAAGGAGGCAGCAGCCGTGCGAAAGATCGAGTTCGACGGATCGGAGTCCAGTGCGGGAAAAGCGCGGTCGCTCGCAGGGATCGAGTATTTCGGTGGACTTACGGAACTCTACTGCCACAACAACGCACTAACGGAACTGGTCGTGTCGGGCTTTGCAGAGCTCGAATACCTGAACTGTCGCGGAAACAAGATCACGGCGCTGGATGTGTCGCAAAACACGGAACTGTTGCGCCTGTCGTGCTACGACAATATGCTGACGGGACTCGACATCTCGAAAAACATCAAGCTCAACACCCTGTGGTGCGACGGGAACCCGGGCAAGGGAGGCACGTTCGCTGTGAAAGCGTGGTTCGACGACGACTCCATCCCGCGGGGAGGGCTTAACGACTTCACCTCGGGAGACTGGGAATTCGACGACGAGGAGGTCTCGGTGGAATACTCTTTATAGGATGAGGGTGGTTGAGACGGAGCTGTGTGCGTTTTCGCCCGAAGCGGTGGAGATGGCGGCGAGGTGCGGAGTGGTGCGGGCGGAACTGTGTACGGCCCCGACGGAGGACGGAACAACCCCATCGGCAGGGGCGATCGAGAGGGCGGCAGCGGTCGGCGGAATCGAGCTGAGTGTGATGATACGACCGCGGGGGGGCGATTTTGTCTACTCCGACGGCGAGTTTGCGACGATGGAACGAGACCTGAAGTTCGCCAGGGAACTGGGGGCCGACTGTGTGGTGTTCGGGCTACTGACGCCGGACGGAGAGGTCGATGTGCCGCGGACGAAGCGTTTGTTGGAGCTGGCGGGTGGGCTTGAGACCACGTTCCACAAGGCGTTCGATGCGGCGGCGGATCCGTTCAGGGCGCTGGAAGATATAATAGCCGCGGGCTGTACGAGGATACTGACCTCGGGGCAGGGCCGAACGGCGCTGGAAGGAGTGCCGGTACTACGAGAGTTGGTGAAGCGGGCGGCGGGGCGAATCGAGATTATGGTCGGCGGCGGAGTGAATCCGGGCAATGCCGCAGAGTTGGCCGAAACAGGAGTCGATGCGCTACATTTCAGTGCGAGGGGAGGGTGCGGATATCCTCATTTTGCGCAGCCGGATCCTCAAATGCCGCAACCGAACGAAGAGTTCATACGCCGGATGGTCGAGATTGCGCGGTCGGTCGACCACGACACTATTTCACGATAACTTCGCGGATCAGGGGAGTCTCGCAACGCTGGTTGAGAGCGTCGCGAATGACGCCGCGCTGCATAAAAACCTCGTGGCGAACAACCGACGACGAGATACGAACGGTGAGGATACCACCGCGAAAAGAGATGCTGTCGGTGCAGGAAGCGATCTGAGGCCCAACGACTTCGGCCCAAGTGTCGGGCAGGCGGCCCTCGGCGATCTTACGACGAATGGCAGGGTCGCGAAACAGGTCGGTCACGAGCTCGCCGACGCGGACTGTGCGGGTGCGTCTCATAGGGAAGGGGCGGTTAAGAGGGTGCCGTTTTGAAGTTCGAAAAGAGAGTAAGGCCGCCCGCCGCGCCGAAGCACCTCCTCGAGGCGAGAGCGGTTGCAATCAGAGATGAAGATCTGGCCGGGGCCGGTTTCGGGGCCGGTTCTGGGATCGGCGGCCTCCCCGCCAACAAGTTCGCTGACCAGTTCCAAAAGGCGCTCCACGCGTCCAGTGTCTAGCTTGTCGAAAAGGTCGTCCAACAACAACAATGGAGTCTCAGTCAGTGAGTTACGGAGAACGACGAATTGGGCGAGCTTGAGAGCCACGAGAAACGATTTCTGCTGGCCCTGAGAACCGTAACGGCGAAGAGGGTGGCCGCCGATGCGCATCGAGATGTCGTCGCGGTGGACGCCCGAGGAGGTAAAGCCGATAGTGAGATCCTTTTCGCGAGGCGCGAGCGAGGGCTCGGAACGATAACTCATCTCGACCTGCTCGCGGTCGCCGGAAAGGTGGGCGTAATACTGAGCCACAAGAGGTTGCATCAGGGCAACGATCTCGGCACGGCGGGAGTGAATCCGCTGACCGTGCTGCGAGAGTTGCATATCCAGAACGTCGAGAATCTCTGAATCACCGCCGCCAAAACTGCCGCCGTCGCGCAGAAGGCGGTTTCGTTCGGCCATAACGGCGTTGTAACGCATCAAAGAGGAGAGGTAGTCGCGGTCGAGCCCCGAGATGAACCCGTTCAACCAACGACGGCGCTCATCGGCAGAGTCGCTAACGAGTGCAGAGTCGGAGGGCGAAACCATAACGACGGGAACAACCCCGACGTGGTCGCTGAGCCGCTCGTACTCCTTACCATCGGCCTTGAGCCTCTTCCCGACAGGAGCAGAGAACGAGCAACTTACGTCGAACCGACTGCCGTCGTCGCGAGTGAAATCGCCCTCGATGACGAAGAACTCCTCGCCGTGGCGAACAGCCCCGCGGTCGCTACCGCCGAGAGCCCCGCGGCCGGCAGAAAGGTAGTGAAGAGCGTCCAAAATGTTGGTCTTACCGGCGCCGTTTTCGCCCACCAAGCAGTTGAGCCCGGCAGAAAAAACAGGCGCGGCGGAAGCCACGTTTTTGAAATTCACAAGCGAAAGTCGTCCCAGTCTCATAGATTTTGCAAAGTTACGAAAAAGAGTTATCTTTGTGGCCTGAAAAATCTGTTTAAAAGATGACTAAACGTTCACAAGCGGCCTTGCAGAGGGCAAAAGGCGCTCAAATAGAGAAAGATCCTGAGGTGAAGATCGAAAACGCACTCGGAAAAACCGAAGCGTGGATCGAGAAAAACTGGAAACCATTGGCCGCGTGGCTCGTGGGAGTGCTGGTCGTGGCTGCTGCTATATATGGTTATCAGGTATTTGTGAAGGCTCCGAGAGCCCAAAAAGCAGCCGATGCGATGTACGTGGCAGAGCAAAATTTTGTTGCAGGAGAGTGGGAAACAGCCCTGAACGGAGACGGAACAGCCCCGGGTCTGATCGACATTGTGGACAACTACGGAGGTACGCCGCAAGGACGTCTGGCAGCCCACTACGCGGGAATCAGCTATCTGAAGCAAGGTGATCAGGATAACGCGCTGGCGTATCTGGCGAAGTATAAGCCGACGAAGGGTGCGCCGAACACAATAGTCAATGCGCAAAATCAAGGTCTACAAGGAGATATCTATGTACAAAAGGGCGACTACGTGAGTGCGGTGGCGCGTTTCCAAGCAGCGGTGGACGCCTCGGACAATGTGTTAACAACGCCCACATATCTGAAAAAGCTGGGCCTCGCGCTCGAAGCAACGGGAGACTATGCGGGAGCAGTGAAAGCGTACAGAAGGGTGACGGAAGAGTATCCTACAAGTCTCGAAGCACGTGACATAGAACGATTTGCAGCCTCGGCAGAACAACATCTGTAGCCCGGAGCCCGAGGGATCACAGACCACAACCAGAGACCAATCAACGCACAGACCACCACGACACGATGGCCGAAAAGAAACGAAACCTCTCGCAATTCAACGCGGTGCCGCCGGCAAACGATATGCGGTTCGGAATCGTGGTGTCGGAGTGGAACGGCGAAGTGACCGAATCGCTACTGAAAGCAGCGGTGCAGACTCTGAGGAAAGCAGGGTGCGCGGAGCATAATATACTGATAAAGTATGTACCGGGAACGTTCGAACTACCTCTGGGAGCGCAATTCTTCGCACAATATACGGACGTGGATGCGGTCATAGCACTGGGCTGTGTGATACAGGGCGAGACAAGGCACTTCGATTTTGTCTGTCAGGGAGCAACCCAAGGGATTATGCAACTGCAAATCGCGTGGAATATGCCAATCGCGTTTGGGGTTCTGACCACAGAAAACATACAACAAGCACTCGACAGAGCAGGAGGACAGTGGGGAAATAAGGGCGACGAAGCAGCCGTGGCAGCCATCAATATGGTTAAGCTACAGAACGATATGGAGCAATCCGCTGAAAATATCAATCGCGAAATAACCCGTAATGTTAATTAGGACGGGCGTCAGTCCTGCGAAGTGACCTTCAGGCGGAACTCTCCGTCGGTACAGGTGACGGTGAGTTGCTGGCCGGGAATAATGGCCCCATCGACGATGTGCTGAGCCATAGGCTCCTCGATGTACTCCAAAATCGCGCGCTTCAAAGACCGAACACCGTATTCAGGATCGTAACCAGCCACCGCAAGCTGCTCCTTAGCCTCGGGCGAAACCTGCAAATCGAAGCCCAGAGCCGCCCCGCGCGAAATCAACGAAGCCAACTCCAGATCGACAACCCGAGCAATGTCCTCGTCGCCCAACACGTTGAAAACCACAATGTCATCTATACGGTTGATGAACTCCGGCGCAAAGTTCTGACCCAATGCCGCACGATACTTGGCCTCGCGACCGGCCGCCTCGCGCTCCTCGGTCGAGGAGGTGTTGTAGCCAACCATCGGTGCACGGGTCGAAATCGAGCGCGAACCGACATTCGAAGTCATTATGATGATCGTGTTGCGAAAGTCGACTTTGCGACCCAGACCGTCAGTCAGGTGGCCGTCGTCGAACATCTGCAACATCACGTTGAAAATGTCGGGATGGGCCTTCTCGACCTCATCGAACAACACCACCGAATAGGGCTGACGACGCACAGCCTCAGTGAGTTGACCCCCCTCGCCGTAACCAACGTAGCCCGGAGGCGACCCAATCAGGCGTGAAACGTTGTGCTTCTCGGCGTACTCGCTCATATCTATGCGGATGAGGGCATCGGGGCGGTCGAACATCCACTTGGACAACTCTTTGGCCAGAAGGGTCTTGCCGACGCCGGTCGGTCCGACGAACATAAACACTCCGATGGGTTTGCCGGGATCTTTCAGCCCTGAGCGACTGCGGATGAGTGAGCGCGAAACCTTGCTAACGGCCTCGTCCTGACCCACCACGAACTCGCCGAGGTGTTCAGCCAGGCGGCTAAGACGACTCTTTTCGCCCTGAGAAACCTTCTCGACGGGGATACCCGTCATAGTGCCGATGACCTCATCGATGTGGGCGGCAGTGATTTCGGAAGTGCCGTTTTGGTGGCCCCGCGAACCGGCCTCGTCCAACGCGTCGATCGCCTTGTCGGGAAAATTGCGGTCGGTGACGTAGCGCCCGGTCAGATCGACGCACGCCTGGAGGGCATCGTCGGTGTAGGTAACTACGTGATGATGTTCGTATTGGCCCTTGATCTGGCGCAAGATTTCGAGCGTCTCGTCGCGCGAGGTGGGCTCGATTATGATCTTCTGGAAACGACGTTCGAGAGCCGCATCTTTCTCGATGTTTTCGCGGAACTCGTCGAGTGTGGTCGCCCCGACGCACTGGATCTCGCCGCGAGCAAGGGCGGGTTTGAGGATGTTGGCCGTGTCGAGGCTGCCCTGCGAAGAGCCCGCCCCGACGATGGTGTGGATCTCGTCGATGAAAACGATCGTGTCGCGGTGCTTAACCAGCTCATCCATAAGGGTTTTAAGCCGTTCCTCGAACTCGCCGCGAAATTTCGTACCGGCAACCAACGAGGCAATGTCGAGCATAAACAACCGTTTACCAGCCAGCGAAGGAGGAACCTCGCCGGCAGCGATTTTGATTGCAAGTCCCTCTACGATAGCAGTTTTGCCCACGCCAGCCTCGCCGACCAACACGGGATTGTTCTTCTTACGGCGGCCAAGTATCTGAACCATACGTTCGATTTCACGCGCGCGACCGATAACCGGGTCGAGACGCCCCTCGGAAGCCGCGCGAGTAAGGTCGATGCCGAATTTGTCGAGACCTTTTTGGCGCGTCGGGTGCTGGTTGCGGGAAGCGTGCGGCTCCTGCGGGCTGTCTGTTT
The DNA here is from genome assembly GCA_002293505.1 of Alistipes sp. UBA936. Classification (GTDB taxonomy): domain Bacteria; phylum Bacteroidota; class Bacteroidia; order Bacteroidales; family Rikenellaceae; genus UBA940. The sequence continues at coordinate 153,764 of DBDI01000014.1, forward strand.
CGGGCCCCTGTGGGTCGTCGTCGGAGGGTTCCCAATCGTCATCCTCAGGCCGCGGTTTTTGGCGGCGTATGATACGTATCTCGCTGATATAGAGTTCTTCGGAGGGCAGGCGAGAAAGTTCACGTCCGATTTCGCCAGCGATGATGTTGTACATACCGAGGATGCGACCGGCGATGCTTTCGGGTGAGTTCAGGATGTAGAGAAGCAGGTGGCCGGTATTGGCTTTCAGACTTTTTCCGGCCACACTGTCGGAGTCGAGAGCCGCCCAAATGCCGGCGGTTTCGGCCACGCCGACGATCAACTCGCGGTAGAAGGACTCGCGATTTTGTTCTATTTGTGGTTGGGTTATTTTGCGAATTTCGCGCTCAATGCGGAGTCGGATCTGGTACAATTCCCACTCCTTGAGCCGCGAACGCAACATTTTCATCGCGTGAGAATTGTCCTGACCGAGCATCACAAGAAACAACCTGTCAATGAGATAGGTTGTGTGGTTGCGCTTCTCGGCGTCGAAAGCCGCGATGGCAATGAGGTTCTCGAGGAGTTTTGAGGCGTTCACTTGCATTCAGAAGTTTTTCTTATAGAACGCAAATAAATATAAGTATATTTTATGACGTACGGATAGTTGCGGATATTACAAAAATTTGATTACTTTTGTGGCTCGAAATGCTTCCCTAGCTCAGTTGGTAGAGCACGACACTCTTAATGTTGGGGTCCAGGGTTCGAGCCCCTGGGGGAGCACAGGATGAAAGACTGATAATCGGACGGTTATCGGTCTTTTGCTTTTAGGTTGGTTTTATGTCATTTTTCGCCGACCTCTTGGTACGGCAATCAAAAAGATTTGTGTATCTTTGGACTACCTAAAGCCGATGAGAGCCTTTGTTCCAATACTGATACTGATCGCGACCATTGTCTGTTCCGCCGAGCAGGCCGTGGCGGAGGTATCCACAGATTCACTACTGAAGGTGCTCGACAAAACCATTGAGCGGCGGGTTTATTACGTCGGTCTTAAGGAGGGGCGAATCGAAGAGATCAGAAAGGAGACCGATGAGGGCTATATGACAGCCTCCGAACGCTATGCGCTGAATCGCCGTCTTTTCGAAGAGTACCGGTCGTTCTCGTTCGACTCGGCACACCATTATGTCCGACTTAATATCGACCTTGCACGCAGGATGGGCGACCGTGTCAAGCAGGCCGAGAGTATGATAGATATGTCGTACACCCTGCTGGGTGGAGGGCTTTTTCTTGAGGCCGTACACCAGTTGCAGGAGGTGGACAGTCTCAGGAATGCCTCCTCGGAAGAGTTGCCGGTGCCGCTGTTGGTGCAGTATTACAGTTGTCGGGAGCAGACCTGCCTCCATATGAGCCGCTACACCGAGGGCTCCTCTTACTCCCGGGGGTACGACGAGGCGGGCCTAAGATATGTGGACACCCTGCGGTCGATATTGCCACCGGACAGTGGCGACAAGATAGCTCTTTCGCGAATATATGCGCGTGACGAAAACCGTTGGCGTGCCCGTGGGATGCTCGAAGAGTTGCTTGCCGGAACATCTTTCGGGACCCACGAGTATGCCATTATTGCGGCCACCCTGTATAGGGCCTGTCCGGAGGATATGCCTCAACGGGTGAACTATCTGATCCTTTCGGCACTTTCGGACATATACTGTGCCGTGAAGGAGAACGAATCGTTGCGCGACCTTGCACTGGTTATGTACGAGCGGGGCGACATCACCCGTGCCTACAATTACTCAGCTGTTTCAATGGAGGATGCCAACTTCTACAACGCGCGTCTGAGAAGGATGGAGATCGCAAAGATTCAGCCCATCATCGAGCGAGCCAACACGATGCAAATCGAGAGGCAGGGCAAACGACTCGCCCTGTTGAGTACGCTGCTGGGAGTGCTGGCGATAATACTGATTCTGGCGATAGTGGTGATAATGCGCCAGGTGAAGGCGTTGGGGAAGGCCAGGCGCGAGACGCTCGACTCGAATGAACAACTTGCGCGACTGAACTCGTCGCTCAGGGAGAGCAATATGATCAAGGAGCAATACATCGGTCAGTTTATGAACCTGTGCTCGACCTATGTCAACAAACTGGATCGGTACCGCGAGATGGTCAATAGTCGCATTGCGGGCGCGAAGTGGGAAGAGTTGCGGACGATGACCGCATCGACCGACATCATCGACCGCGAGATACGATCGTTCTACGACACGTTCGACCGCGCCTTCATCGACATCTATCCCGATTTCGTGGAACAGGTGAACTCCCTGCTGCGGCCCGAGGAACGTATCGTGCTGAAGAAAAACGAACTACTCAATAACGAACTGCGGATCTTTGCACTCATTCGACTCGGGATACACGACAGCGCAGGCATTGCAACCTTCCTGAGATATTCGGCCAACACGGTCTACACCTACCGCACGAAAATCCGAAACAAAGCCATCGATAAACACTCTTTCGAGGAGCAACTGGTCCGTATGGGCTTATAATCGAGTCCATATTTTATGTCTGTCGCCGCTGGGGTTAAATGACTTAACTTTAGCGATATATTCTTCTGTGATCGGAGGAATTTTCCATATATCGTTCCATATATGCTTGTTTATAAATAAAGGTAGGCGTACCTTTGATAGTGTACAAATAACCTAACTACAACTTATGAATAAGAAACCGGATTTGTCCTTTTGGCAGATATGGAATTTGAGCTTCGGTTTCCTTGGCGTGCAGATCGGTTATGCGCTGCAGAATGCCAACACTAGCCGGATTTTGCAGAGTCTCGGGGCCGATGTGGGGAGTTTGAGCTACTTTTGGTTGGCCGCTCCCGTTGCAGGACTTATCGTTCAACCGATCATAGGGCTTTTCAGCGATCGCACCTGGACGCGAATGGGACGCAGGGTTCCTTTCATCGTCGGCGGGGCGTTGCTTTCGACGCTGTGCCTGATGTTGATGCCTAATGCCGAGGTGCTTGTCGCGATTATGGCTCCGCTGTTGTTCGCCGCCGTGATATTCCTCTTTATGGATGTGTCGTTCAACGTGACTATGCAGCCTTTCCGCGCGCTGGTGTCGGATATGTTGAACGAGAAGCAGCAGACGAGGGGTTATTCGATTCAGTCGTTTCTGATAAATTGTGGTGCGGTTGTGGGCTCGATTCTGCCTTTCGTGTTGGTAAACGTGTTCGGTATAAGCAACGCCGCGAGCGAGAGTTCGAAGATTCCCGCTTCGGTTTCGTGGTCCTATTATATAGGTGGGGCTATCCTGCTGTTGACGGTTCTTTGGACGGCGCTTCGCACAAAGGAGTATCCTCCGAAAGAGTTCGCCGAGTATAATAAAGGTACGGAGGCGGCCGCAGTCGAAAAACCGAAACTTGGACAGCTGCTCCGGAGCGTGCCCAAGGTGATGTTGCAGTTGGGCGTGGTGCAGTTCTTTTCGTGGGCGGCGTTGTTCCTGTTGTGGACATACTCCACTCCCGCAATCGCATCGAACGTTTTTGGCACGACAGACTCACTGTCCGCAGATTACAATACCGCGGGCGATTGGGTGGGTGTTCTATTCGCAATCTACGCCGCTTTTGCCGGACTATTCTCGATAGTGATCCCGCGACTGGCCGCACGACTGGGCAACAAGGGAGTATACGCTATGGCGCTTGTGCTCGGGGCCTTCGGTTTTGTGGGAATGGCACTTATTCACGACAAATGGTTGCTCGTGCTGCCGATGGTGGGCATCGGGGTGGCTTGGGGGGCTATCCTCGCGATGCCTTATTCGATCCTGGCGCGGAGTATGGATTCGCACGGTACGGGACTCTATATGGGACTGTTCAACTTCACGATCACCATTCCGCAAATCGTGATGGGCTTGATAGGGGGCGTGGTGGTGCAGGGAATCTTCGGCGGTAATGCTGTGATGATGATCGTCGCCGCGGGAGTTATGATGGCTCTCGGGGCATTGTCCGTGGGATTGGTCAGAGAGAAGAAATGATACGAACCTGCATATTCGACCTCGACGGGGTGTTGGTCGACACCGCGCGGTACCACTACTTGGCGTGGCGGCGACTGGCGCGCGAGCTGGGGTTCGACTTCTCCGAGGAGCAGAACGAGGCGCTGAAAGGAGTGAGTCGGATGGCTTCGCTGGATATTTTGCTCTCTTGCGGAGGGGTTCGGGACAAGTTTTCGATACTCGAAAAAGAGGAGATGGCTGCGCGGAAGAACGGTTGGTATGTTGAGATGATCTCGCGTATGACCCCGGAAGAGGTTTTGCCCGGCGTTGAGGCGTTTTTGACGGAAGCTCGCCGCGTGGGGTTGAAGATCGCGCTCGGTTCGGCAAGCCGCAATGCTCCGATGATACTCGACAGAACCGGCATCGCGCACTTTTTCGACGCGGTGGTCGACGGCTCGATGATCTCGGCGGCAAAGCCCGACCCACAGGTGTTTTTGCTGGGGGCGCAACTGACGGGATCGGCGCCAGTGGAATGTGTGGTTTTCGAAGATGCCGAAGCGGGTATCGAGGCGGCTGAAAGGGCGGGGATGCGCAGCGTCGGAGTAGGCGGTAGTCCCACCCTCGCGCGCGCGACCATAAAGATAGACGGATTCGAGGGTTTCGACGTCGCTAAAATGAAAGAGTTACTATGAAGAACGAATATATAAAGACAGACCCCTGGCGAATTATCGAGGATAAGTGGCGGCCCGAAAGGATGAAGGCTTCCGAGAGCCTTTTCAGCATCGGCAACGGTGCGATGGGCGGGCGCGGAAACTTCGAGGAGGCGTACAGCGGCCCGTCGTTGCAGGGCAACTACATCGGCGGGGTGTACTATCCAGACAAGACCCGAGTGGGGTGGTGGAAGAATGGATATCCGGAATACTTCGCCAAGGTTCTCAACTCGGCCTTCTGGATCGGGATTGACGTGAAGGTCGGAGGGGTGCAGATCGACCTTGCGAAGTTGCCGGTGAGTGATTTCAGGCGCGAGCTCGATATGAAGCGCGGAGTTCTGACGCGCACCTTTACGGTCGAGGTTCCGGGCGTGGGTAAGGTGCGCTGCGAGGCTGTGCGGTTTGTCAGTATGGCTCGCACGGAACTGGGGGCGATCCGGTACAGCGTCACGCCGCTCAACGGAGAGGCAAGTGTGGAATTAAGACCCTACATCGACGCCGATGTCCGCAACGAGGACGCCAACTACAACGAAAAGTTTTGGGAAGAGGTGTCGGCAACTGAAAACAGCGTAACTATGCGCACGCTCAAAACGGGCTTCGAGGTTTGCTGGGCTCAGGAGAGTGAGACAATCAAAAAAGGCAAGACGACCACCTTATATAAATACGTGGGCATCTGTTCGTCGTTGAACCACGCGAGGGAAGATCTGCAAAAGGCCGCCGAAAGGGTAGCTTTCGATGCTCGAAAAGCCGGGTTCGACGCAATGCTTGTCGAACAGGAAAAGGCTTGGGCCGAGAAGTGGGCTACGTGCGACATAGTGATCGAGGGCGACGACGAGGCGCAACAAGGTATCCGTTACTGTATATTTATGTTGCTCCAGACCTACACCGGGCGCGATAGTCGACTCAACATCGGCCCGAAAGGGTTCACGGGCGAGAAGTACGGGGGCAGCACATATTGGGACACCGAAGCCTACTGCATCCCGTTCTATCTTGCTACCCAGGGCGAAGAGGTTGCACGCCAGTTGCTTTTGTATCGATACAATCAACTCGACAAGGCGATAGAAAATGCCGCCAAGTTGGGCTTCAAGAATGGAGCGGCGCTCTATCCGATGGTGACGATGAACGGCGAGGAGTGCCACAACGAGTGGGAGATTACCTTCGAGGAGATCCATCGCAACGGCTCCATTGCCTTTGCGATATACAACTACGTTCGCTATACCGGCGACGTAGGCTATCTGGCTGAGTTCGGAGTACCGGTACTGGTCGGCATCGCCCGTTTCTGGGCACAGAGGGCGACGTGGTCGGAGGCGAAAAAGGCGTGGGTGATACTCGGTGTCACCGGCCCGAATGAATACGAAAACAACGTCAACAACAACTGGTTCACCAACTACATTGCCCGCTGGTGCCTCGATTACGCAAGAGAGGTCGCTGGCGACGTGATCTCGAAAGAGGAGGCCGAGCAGTGGAGTAAAATCGCCGCGGGGATATACCTGCCCGAGGAGAAGGAGTTGGGCATATTCCTGCAACAGGACGGCTATATGGATAAGGAGCAGACACTCGTGCGCGACCTCGATCCGCGGGAGCGTCCCATCAATCAAAAGTGGAGTTGGGACAGAATCCTGCGTAGCCCGTTCATCAAACAAGCCGACGTGCTGCAGGGGCTATACTACTTTCAGGATCGGTTCGATCGCGCGACCATCGAGCGCAACTTCCGCTTCTACGAGGCGCGTACCGTTCACGAATCGTCCCTTTCGCCCTGCGTACACGCCATTCTCGCCGCCAGAATAGGCGACGTGGACAAAGCCTACGAGATGTATCTGCGTGCGTCGCGACTCGACCTGGATGACTACAATCACGAGAACGAGGAGGGCTGCCACATTACCAGTATGGCTGGCTCGTGGTTGTCGGTCGTGGAGGGGTTCGGCGGGATGAGAGTAGTGGGCGATGAGCTTACTTTCGATGCCGTCCTGCCGCCCGGATGGGAAGCTCTTTCGTTCAAGGTGGTTCACAGGGGCAGGGTAGTGAGTGTAAGGATAGATAAAAGTGGTGTAGTTATCAAATAATTAGAGAAAATGAAAAGTATGAGATGGTTGGTTTTGATCTGGCTTGCGGCGCTGAGTGTCGCTTGTCACAATAGGGGTGGAAGGAACAATCCGCCGACGGAAAAAGTCCACCCCGTGTGGGCCGCGGACGCTGTGATGTATGAACTGAACACCCGCCAATTCACTCCCCAGGGTACGCTCGCTGCCGCCGCACAGCACCTGCCGCGTCTCAAGGAGTTGGGAGTCGATGTGGTGTGGCTTATGCCAGTTCATCCGATAGGGGTCGTCGAGCGCAAGGGAACGCTCGGAAGCTACTACGCCATCAGCGACTACAAAGCCATCAATCCGGAATTCGGCACGATGGACGACTTCAAGGCTTTCGTAGGGCAGGCGCACGAGCTGGGTCTGAAAGTGATAATGGACTGGGTAGCTAATCACACCTCGCCCGACGCCCTGTGGTCGGAAAATCGCGATTGGTACAGGCGTGACTCCGAGGGCAAATTCCTTGTGATGTTCGACTGGACAGACATCGCCCCGCTCGACTACAACAAGCCTGATATGAGGGAGGCGATGATCGATGCGATGATGTTCTGGGTACGGGAGACTGGTATCGACGGCTATCGCTGCGATGTGGCCCACGAGGTGCCGGTCGATTTCTGGGAGGATGCTGTCGCAAGGCTGCAAACCGTTCGTCCCGATATCTTTATGCTGGCCGAGGCCGAAAAGCCCGAGTTGAACCGCCGCGCTTTCGACGCATACTATGGCTGGGAACTTCACCACATAATGAACAACATAGCCCAAGGTAAGCTGAAGGCCGACACGCTGTGGACGTTCTATAAAACCCTGCAAAGCCGCTTCCCCGAGGGGTCGATCTCGCTGAACTTCACCTCGAACCACGATGAAAATTCGTGGAGCGGTACAGAGTTCGAACGTATGGGGGATGCAGCGCCTGCAATGGCAGTCTTGAGCTATACGGTTCCCGGAATGCCGCTCATCTATAATGGTCAGGAGGTGGGATTCGACCGCCGTCTCGAATTTTTCGAAAAAGACTCCATTGACTGGCACGACCGCGGATCGTTCGGCGAACTCTATCGTACACTCGGACGGTTGAAACACTCCTCTTCCGCTCTGGCCTCCGATTTGGGACGCGCTTCTTTCATTCGGGTAGAGGGCGACGCGCCCCGTCAGGTATTCAGTTTTGTGCGACGGGCCGGAGAACATAAGGTGCTTTGCGTGTTCAATCTGTCGGCCGAAGCTGCGACCACTCGCTTGAAACTCGGCACCGATGCGGGTACGTGGCAGGACTTTTTTACCAGTGCTTCGGCCGAGTTGAGCGTTCGACCCTCCTTCGAGCTTGCTCCGTGGGAGTGGCGCGTGTATGTGAACACTCCGTGAATTGCAATTTGAAACTCTACAAATAAGTTCAACCAAAAACCAAACCTTTATGAAACAATTATTGATTATGTTTGCGGGGCTATTGCTTCTGAGCATTGTCCCACCCTCCGTCTCGGCCCAGGAAGCTTTCGAGGCCAGGGGTGTCGTTCTCGACCAGTCGGGCGACGCGATTGTAGGTGCGACCATCATCGAACAAGGAACAGCGAACGCAACCTTCACAGATACCGAAGGTCGCTTTGAGTTACGTGTTTCGAGTCGAAACGCACTCGTCGAGATCCGCTTCATCGGTTACACGACAGTGGTTCTGCCGGCGGGTTCGCCCGAACTGAACATCGTTTCGTTGGAACCGGACGCGATGAGTATCGACGATGTCGTCGTTATCGGTTACGGCACAGTACGTAAGGATGATATGACGGGCTCGGTCTCTGTCATCAAGTCCGAGGAGGTCAATCGCGGTGCGGTTGTTTCTCCTCAGCAGATGCTGCAAGGGAAGATGCCGGGATTGCAGATCATACCGAGCGATGGTAATCCCAACTCCACTCCCACCATTCGTATTCGTGGTGCGGCCTCATTGAAGGCGACCAACAATCCGCTGATCGTGATCGACGGCGTGCCTATTGCGGAAGATGGCGGTCAGGGTATGGGTAACCCATTAACCACCGTGAACCCCAACGATATCGAGACGATGTCGATTTTGAAAGACGCTTCGGCAGCCGCGATCTACGGTTCGAGAGCCTCCAACGGGGTTATCATCATCACAACAAAGAAAGGCACGGGCAACAAGCTCAATTTGTCTTACAACGGCAGTGTCAGTGTCGAGACCAATTCCGCCCGCCTCGATGTTATGAAGCCGGATGAGTTCCGGAACTATATCGACAAGACATTCCCTGTCGGATCGTCCCAGATGGCCGACATAATGCACTCGAGGATCGGGGATTTCGATACCGACTGGCAGAAACTGATCTTCCGTACGGCGATCTCAAACGACCACAACCTGAGCGCCTATGGAAATATCAACGACCGGATGCCTTATCGCGTATCGGCTGGATACACAAACCAGAGGGGGACGCTGAAGACCTCGCTTTATGAACGCGGGACGATCGACGTGAGCGTGTCGCCCAACTTCTTCGACAAGCACCTCACGGTTAGCCTCAACGCCAAGGGTTCGACCTCGTATGAGCAAAAACCCAGCACTGGCTCGGTGAACTCTGCCGCGTTCTTCAACCCGACGATCGACCCCTATTGGCGAAACGAAGACGGCACGATCGACTACACGACCACGAACGGTTATTGGAACTACGGCACGGGGCGGGGTAACGAATTTTTGCCCAACAGAATACTCGGTGCAGGTCCGCTCTCGACCCTTTACGATCACTTCGATTACGGCCACGGCAAACGTGTGATTGGAAACGCACAGATCGACTATAAGGTTCACGGCTTAGAGGCACTGCGCTTCAATCTCAACCTCGGTCTGGACTGGTCGAAGACTCGCGGTACTATAGGCGATCGCCCCAACTCATTCCAGGCGTGGTCGGATAGCGAGGCACTGGGATGGGGTCAACACAGCAAGTGGTCGCGCTTTAAGCGCAATCAGGTACTCGAAGCATATGCCGACTACAACGAAACGTGGGGCAAACACCGACTCGATGTTATGGCCGGCTACTCGTGGCAACATTTCTACTCCGCGGATCGGGCGGATGAGAGAACTCGTCCCCGCTATTTCAACGAGACAGGAGAACTTAACCCCAACGGTAACTATCCCTTTAACTATCAGGAGAGCTATCTGGTTTCGTTCTACGGTCGCCTGAATTACTCTTACGATTCAAGGTATTTGCTTACGGTGACACTCAGAGACGATGCCTCCTCGCGTTTCGCAAAGGATCAGCGTTGGGGTCTGTTCCCCTCCGCAGCTTTGGCCTGGAACATTGCCAACGAAGGGTTTATGGAGAACGCACGAAATCTCTCGGCGCTGAAACTTCGCTTTAGTGTGGGTCAAACCGGTCAGCAGGAGTTCAGCAACAACTACCCCCACCTGGCCAGGTACGATATGTCGACCGACGTCTATGGCAAGTATTATATGGGTTCCGACGGATATTCGTTCTACCTCACCCCGAGGGCATACGACCCCACGATCCGGTGGGAGACCACAACCACATATAATGTCGGGTTGGATTTCGGGTTCTACAACGGTCGCATAAACGGTTCTATCGACTGGTATGACCGCCGCACGAAAGACCTGTTGAATGAAGTGTTCACTCCGATGGGGGCCAACTTCGGCAACACGCTGCTTACCAACATCGGGTCGATGAAGAACACAGGCTTTGAGTTTGCGATAAATGTTATTCCGATTGCGACCGAAGATTGGCATCTGGATGTCGGGTTCAACGGAACTTTCCAGAACACAGAGTTCACCAAGCTCAATTCCACGGACGACCCGACTTATGCGATACCCGTTACCGGGGTCGAAGGCGGAACCGGCGGCACGATAGCCCAACATATGGTGGGTCACGCACCGTATACGTTCTATCCGTATCAGCAGGTTTACGACTCGAACGGAAAACCGATCCAAAACGCATTTGTCGATCGCGACGGCAACGGAACGATCAATCAGGACGACCGCTATATGTCTGGCAAGAGCCCCGCGCCCGATTTCTATTACGGGTTGAACATCAAGTTGAGCTACAGGCAATGGGACTTCGGATTCAATGCTCACGGATCGGTGGGTAACTGGGCGTTCAACAACTTTGCGGCCAACCACGCAACCTCGTACATAGATCTCAACGCCGGAAACCTGCCCAACTTCGCCAACACGATTCTGGATACGGGTTGGACGAGACAAAACGTCAGCCAGCAGCTCTTCTCCGATATGTTCATCGAGGACGCCTCGTTCTTCAAGATGGATGACATAAACCTCGGATATACGTTCGAGAAGCTCTTCTCCAACAAGGGTTCGATGAGGCTTGGATTCAGTGTCCAGAATGTCTTCACCATCACCGGTTATAGCGGGGTAGACCCTGAGATCCCGGGTGTCGATGGCCGTGATAACGCCATCTGGCCTCGCCCGCGTACCTTCTCGTTGCGCTTGAATGTTAACTTCTAAAAACCGTATGAATTATGAAAATCAATAGAATATATATTGCAGGGGCTATTGCGGGAGCGATGCTTTTATCCTCCTGCATAGGCGATCTGGATACGCTGCCTCTCAACGAGAGCGACTCCACCTCGGAGACCGCTTACGGGGCGGACGAAGGCAGCTACATTGCAGGGCTGACGAAGATATATTGGAACTTTGCCAACACGTCCGATCTTCAGGTTGACGATGGCGGTGCCTCGGAGTTGATTCGCGCCTTTTGGAGCTTGCAGGAGGTGAGTGCCGACGCGGTCAAGTGTGCCTGGGGGAACGATGCGTGGGTCGATGACATCAATAACAACAAATGGTCGGATGCCGACAACGCTGCGACGTATGGTGTTTACGCACGTTCGATGCAGGGAGTCGCTTATGCGAATGAATTTTTGCGCCAGACCACTCCGGGCAGGCTGTCCGGTCGTGGGGTGAGCTCGGAACTCGCTGCCAGGATCGAGAGCCTCAGGGACGAAGCCCGTTTCCTGAGAGCTTATTTCTACTGGATGGCTATGGATATTTTCGGCAATGTTCCCTTTACGACGGAAGAATCTCCCATCGGGGGCGGATTTATCCCGATGCAGGCACCCAGAGCTGAGGTCTTCCAATTCTGTGTCGACGAGTTGAAATATCTGGCTTCGAACGAAAGTGCAATGCCCGCTACCCGAAGCAACTATCCCAGAGCGGATAAAGGATCGGCTATGGGGCTGTTGGCCAGACTGTATCTTAATGCCGGAGTCTACACCGGAACACCTATGTGGACCGAAGCCAAAGCTGCCTGTGAAACCATCTTCGGAATGGGATACGCTTTGGCTCCCGAGTTCAGCGATCTGTTCAGGGGCGATAACGGCGAAAATCCCGACGCCAAGAATGAGCTATTGTTTGCGGTGGCGTACGATGCCGAGGAGACGCAGTCCAATGGCGGAACAACCTATATGATGTTCCCGACGGCGACGTTCGACGAACTGGATGAGGAAGTCCGGGCCAAGCTCGGGATCAATGGCGGCTGGGCAGGTAACAGGGTACCCTTCGAGTTCGTGGACAAGTATTTCGGTGTCAACTCGGCGGACTACACCTCCGGGGAATACACGCTCGCCACGAACGACAAGCGCGGTACGTTTTTCCATATCCAGGGTCGTCAGGAGTCTATGGAGGGAGAGTTGAATACTTTTCTGAACGGATGGAGCTTCCATAAGTTCAGCAACGTTCCCCACGATATGACCATCGACGAATTCCGCGAAACGGCAAGAACGAAAGCCTATAGCGATGTCGACTTTCCGATGATCCGTCTTGGTGAAATTTACCTTATCTATGCCGAGGCCTGTCTGAATTTGAACCAGGCGAGCCAAGCAACGGCAAGGTTGGAAGAGTTGAGCCAGCGTGCCGGAGTTACTTTCAACGGAACGCTTGACGCGGATTATCTGATCGCCGAACGCGCCCGCGAGTTGATGTGGGAAGGCCATCGCCGCACCGACCTGATCCGTTGGGGAAAATTCACCGACGCCTCTTTCTTGTGGACTTACAAGGGTGGATCGTTCACCGGCCAGAGCTTCCCCAAGTATATGGAACTCTTTGCTCTTCCGCCCAGTGAGATGAACACGAACCCCAACCTGATCCAGAATCCGGGTTACAACACTCCGTCGGCTCAGTAAATAATTTTAACACTTGTATATTATGAAAATTACAAAATATGCGATGATGTTTCTGGCAGGGACGGCAGGATTGCTGTCCGGCTGTCAGGACTTGGAAGAGGTGCGCGCCTACGCTCCCGAGGATGTCGTGGCGCCGGTGCTGGGCAACTTGCCGAGCGAGATTGTCATCACGGCTCAGAATATGGCCCTGGAGACGGTCGAATTCACCTGGCAGGACGCCGACTTCGGTGTCGATACTCAGGTGAGTTACTCTGTGGAAGCGTCTCTGGGCAACGGTGAGCCGCTACCTCTGTTTATCGGTTTTGCCGATACCTCCACCGAACAACCGTATGATGCCCTGAACGCGAAACTGGCGTTGGCGGTCGAGGACGGCGGTCTGGGCGTGCCGGTCGACACCCCGACGGCAGTCGACTTCTACGTCTCGGCCACAATCGGCACAGGGTACGTAAAGGTCTACTCGGCTCCCAAGACGATTACAATGACCGTCACGGCGGCCGAAAGAGTCTATCCGACGATCAAAGTCGTGGGTAATTACTGCGGTTGGAGCCACGGCACAGCGCAGAAGTTGTTTAGCTTTACTGGCGACGAGGTTAAGTATGAGGCTATGGTTGACTTCGGCGAAAAAGCGGCGGATGGCTGGAAAATTTCGGCCGGTGTGGATGATTGGACCGACAGCGGAAACTACGGATTGGACGGCAATGCTCCGGCGCCGGCTGCCGAGGCGGCTTCGATCACGCTTATCAACAGCGGTAGTTCGAGCGACATCAAGGCTTACTCTAAAAGGTTCTATCACATTGGGTTCGATCGTTCGACGCTTACCCTGACCAAGGATATGTCGTTCGACAGGCTCGGGGCTATCGGCGACGCGACTCCGGCAGGTTGGGACGAAGATGGCGACGGCGACGTGGCGATGGAATTCGACCCCGTCAAGCAGCGTTTCTGGGTAGATCTGACTCTGGTCGAGGGTTCGATCAAGTTCCGTGCTGATAATGTTTGGGGCGAATACGAGTGGGGTGGAGACGCCAATGGTAATTTGGAACTCAAGGGTGGTAATATAGCTGTTCCCGCGGGCAACTATCGAATTTACGTCGATTTGAACAACTCCGACGGAATGACTTACGAGCTCAATGCTGCGGATTATGGCACGGGCGGTGGCACGCCGCCCGAACCACCCCAACGCGCGGCCTGGTACCTGCACGGCCAAACGGTTGCCACTCCCGACTGGGGCGAAACTGCGTTTGTCGGAGCCGGAACGGACGGTTTCAAGCTGGTAGGCGTCGAGGTTGCGGCTAATTCGGAATTTCTCTATAAGACTGGCGATGAGTCCACCTGGATGGGGCCGGCGGCTTCGTTGGGCACGAGTCCCTATCCTGTTACCGTTGGTGAGGGTTTCGAAATCTCGACCGACAAGGTCAACGCCGTTATCGCCGCAGCAGGAACTTATGACTATTGGCTCCTGCCGAAGCAAAATGTCGCTTATGTGATGACCGCGGGCGAAAAACCGTTCTTTGTGGCGGACTCTTGGGGTATTGTGGGTAGTCTGACCGCCTGGGATGAAATGGGCGATATGTCGATGACCGCCGAGGGCGATTATCTGGTTCGCAAAAACGTCTTCATCGGAACCGACTATGAGTTCAAGATTCGCTTCAACAACGCCTGGGATGACAGCAAGAACTATGGACTGGAGGCCGATGGCGTGGTTGAGCCCGACGCGGCGACTCCGGTTATCACGAGCGGAGGTTCGAAGAATATGAAAGTGAGCGCAGAGGGCGTTTACGACATTTACTTCGATCTGGCAGGCGAGACTCTCTGGGTTATGACCGCAGGCGAGACTCCTACACGATAACCACTCTTTTACAGGCTTGCGGGCTTTGACCGGCTCGCAGGCCACAAATGAGCCAGACGATGAAGAGACTGTTCTATATATTTGCGCTGCTGGTGATGGCGGGCTGCGGTGGCGACGAGGGGCATCCGTGGGTTCCGCCGGGTCCACCGGACGGCGATTTCGAGGGTGTCGAGGTTGTTGCCACTCCCGACGAATGGGATGGCGAGAAGCGCGGGGATATCTCCTACCAGCTTTTGGTTTACAGCTTTGCAGACGGGCCCGACGCCGACAAGACTGGCGATCTGGCGGGCCTGACCTCCAAGTTGCCTTATCTCGACGAGTTGGGGGTTTCGGCGGTTTGGCTCTCTCCGATCCATCCGTCGTCCTCCTACCACGGCTACGATGTGTTGGACTACGAGGCGGTCAACCCGACCTTCGGGGACGATGCCGCATTGCGGGGCTTCATCGACGCGGCACACGCCCGGGGGATACGAGTTTATCTCGATTGGGTGCTTAACCACTCCTCGGCGACCCACCCTTGGTTTACGGACGCCAAGTCTTCCGAAGGAAGCCTGTATCGGGATTTTTACATCTTCTCCTCCAATCCCGCCAAAGACATTGCCGACGGAAAGATCGACCAGATCGCAACCGAAGGGGCGTCGGGATTCGAACAGAGCCAGTGGTTCTCGACCAACTCCGATGCCGGGATGCGTGGGCGGCTGAAGTTCTCACTGGATTGGAGCGGTGCGACGCCTACCGTGACGGTAGAGCAAACCACCCTGCCTGCCGATGCCGACAACACAACCGAGGGCGCGAACGACCGATATCTCTACTTCGGAGATGCGGTTATCAAGCGTTTTTACAATCGTGGTGGCGGGCTGTATGATCTGACGGTCGAGTTCGACTCCGACTGGGGATTTCTGATCCGCACGACGACTGCTTCGTGGAACGTCGGTGAAAAGTTCGGAGCCCCGAATAATCAAACCGTCATCGAGTTCGGCGAGCCTTTTGTACTCGATTCTGTGACTGCGGCCGATATTCAGTTCGGCGTTTCGGAACAGTTCCATTCCCATTTTTGGACAAACACCTTCGCTGACCTCAATTATGGCAAGGCGTCCGAAGCCGAGCATTCGCGCGCTTTCCATACCATAGCCACCGCAGCCGACAAGTGGATCGCGATGGGTGTCGACGGGTTCCGCCTCGATGCGGTGAAGCATATTTACCACAACGCCTACAGCGACGAAAACCCGACCTTCCTGCAAAAGTTCTACGACCGGATAAACGCTTCTTACAACGGCGAGGGCGAATTCTATATGGTCGGCGAGATGTACGACACCTATAATCGTGTGGCTCCCTATTATGCGGGACTTCCGGCGCTGTTCGAGTTCGATTTTTGGAACCGGCTGAGGTGGGCACTTCAGAACGATGTGGGTCGTTATTTTGCGAAAGATGTTTTGGCGATGCGGCCAGCCTACGCAGCTGTGCGGCCCGATTATATCGCTGCGACCAAACTTACGAACCACGACGAGGTGAGGGCCGCAACGGAGCTCGGCGGGTCGATGGCGAAGATAAAGCTTGCGGCGGCGGTTTTGATGACCGCTTCGGGCGAACCCTACGTTTATCAGGGTGAGGAATTGGGTTATCGGGGAACGAAAGAGAGGGGCGATGAGTGGGTGCGCACGCCGATTATGTGGGATGCCGCGAAGAGCGATCTGGCCTCGGGTGCGCTGGAGGGGAAGATAGACGAGGGGATGCTCACGGCGGCGATCTCGGTCGAAAGCCAGGCCGCAACCAAGGGGTCGGTGCTCGATGTGTATCGCACTTTTACGCTTCTGCGGAACACCTACCCAGCATTGGCCACGGGCGAGATGGTCAGGCACGGTACTTATAACGACACCAACACCGAGTTCGAACCTATAGCGGCGTGGTACCGCGAGTCGGCGGGCGAGCAGCGGATACTGGTTTTGCACAACTTCGGCGCCGAGAAACAACTGCTCACGTTGAAAGACGACAAGCTCGACAAAGCGGTAGGGGTGCTGGGTGAAGTGCTGCTGGAGACCGAAACCTCACGTGTGCAGATGGGGCCTTACTCAAGTGTTTTATTTATGTTGAACAACTAAATTCATTACGATTATGTATAAGATTTTGACTCTCCTGGCGGCTTCGGTGCTGCTGATGGGCTTCACTCCCAGACCCGATGAAGTAACAAGGGTCGAACCCCTTTCGTGGTGGACGGGGATGAACACTCCCCTGCAACTGCTCGTTCAGGGCGAGGGTATCTCTGCATTCGATGTTCGCATCGAGGGCGGGGCAGGTGTGAAGGTTAAAAAAGTTCACAAGGCCGACAGCCCGAACTATCTCTTTGTCGATGTTGAGATCGCCCCCGCCGCCACGCCGGGAACATATCAGCTGGTATTCTCGTCCGGTGGCCGCGACCGCTTCAAACATCCTTACGAGATTGTCGCCCGACGGGAGGGTTCGGCTGCACGCGAGAGCTTCTCGACCGCCGATATGATCTATCTTCTGATGCCGGACAGGTTTGCCAATGGCGATCCGACGAACGACGCGACCGAGGATACGGTCGAAAAACCTGCACGCGATGAGTTCTTCGGCCGTCACGGAGGGGACATTCAGGGGATGATCGACCACATCGGCTATATTGCCGACCTCGGGGCGACGGCCATCTGGTCGACTCCGCTCTTGCTCGACAACGAGCCCGGCGGGTCGTATCACGGGTATGCGTGTTCCGATTATTACCACATCGATCCGCGCTTCGGTTCGAACGATCTGTATCGCGAGATGGTCGAGGTGGCGCACGAAAACGGAGTGAAGGTGATTATGGACATCGTGACGAACCACTGCGGCACGGCCCATTGGTGGATGAAGGATCTGCCCTTCGAGGATTGGATCCACCAGTTCCCCTCATACACCGGTACGAACAACGCATTCTCGACCAATATGGACCTCAACGCCGCGACCTCGGATCTGAACATTCAGGAGAGCGGCTGGTTTGTTTCGTCGATGCCCGATATGAACCTCGACAACCCCTTTACGCTCAACTACTTCAAGCAGTGGGCCGTTTGGTGGATCGAGTTTGCTAATCTGGACGGCTTTCGCGTCGACACCTATCCGTATAACGAAAAGGTTCCGATGAGCGAGTGGAACCGGGCGGTGTTGGCCGAGTATCCGAATTTCAACATCGTAGGCGAATGCTGGACGGGGTCGATTCCGCAACTGGCTTACTGGCAGGGTGGCAACCCCAATAAGGACGGTTTCGATTCGTACCTCCCCTCGATTATGGACTTTCCGTTGCGCGAGGCTATTGTGGGCGCGTTGCCGGTCGACAATCCGGGATGGAATGGTGGCCTGAGGAGGGTTTACGACTGCCTGTCGCACGACTTTGTTTACCACGACCTCGACCGAATGATGATCTTCACCGCCAATCACGACACCGAACGCATCGGCGACCTGCTGAACAAGAGTCCCGAGCGGTTGAAGATCTCTATGGCGATGCTGGCAACGATGAGGGGCTTCCTTCAGATCTTCTCGGGCGACGAGATGATGTTTACTTCGGCCGATCTGCGCGAGGGTCACGGCGGCTTGCGGGTCGATTTTCCGGGTGGATGGCCGGGCGACAAGACAGACTTGTTTAGTGCTTCCGGTCGTTCGGCGCTTCAGGCCAATCTGCACGACTACACCCGGACACTTTTCCAATGGCGCAAGACCAAGGAGGTGATCCATCACGGCAAAACGATGCACTTCATTCCCCGCGATAACGAAACTTATGCCTATTTCCGTTACGACGACTCGGAGGCCGTTTTCGTTTTCATCAACAACTCGACCGAGACTAAAACGGTTCCTTGGAGCGATTACTCTTCGATCGCTGCCGGTGCCGTTGCGGGTCGTGATGTTTTGACAGGTTCGCGTGTGATCCTCGACAACTCTCTCACCGTCGGCCCTCGGCAGGCGCTGGTTGTGGAGTTTTCCCGCAGGTAGGCGAAGGGCGGATTACAGTGCTATTTCGAACACTCCGGGGCCGGTGATGTTGAGTTTTCGGGAGGTGCCGGAGTCGTGGTCGAAGATGTGCAATGTGTCGGGCTCGGTGGTCTGAACGCGAACCGTGTCCCCGTTGAGGGAGAGAACGTCGGTCGTGTTATTCAGGGCGAAGAACGAGTGGCGCTCGAAAACGTGTACCGTTGCGATGGCGTAGTGCTGCACCGGAACCGAAAACTCCCGCTCGTCGACACACACGGTTGCCGTTTTCGCCTCGCTCTGGTGCCAGTCAGTGTTCAGCAGGTAGATCGTTCGGCGGTCGGCGCTGTCCCATACGGTGAAACCAACTCCGTCCGACGGTGCAACCCAGCCGCGACCCGCTTTTTCGGTGTCGACCGACTCGGCGGCCACATCCCGCATCGCTTTTTCGTACTCGGCACGGATCGACTCGTCGGCGGGGTAGACGACTCCCGGGAAGTAGATTACTCGGCCTTTGCCACGGGCGATGTGCGTTGTTTTGGTCAGGTTCTTGTAATCGCGACCCAGCAGCGAACGCAGCACACGGTCGTCGTGCGGCGGAACAGGAGCGGTGTCGGGCGCAGTTGAGGTGTTGAAGTGGGCGGCGCTCAGAATCAGTGTCCCGCCCTGTTCGACGAAGCGGCGCAGGCGCACGAAATCATCCTCGACATAGTTGTTCCAGCCCAGGAAAACGAGCGCGCGATAGTCGTTCAGCAGATCCTGGGACGCCTCGATGGGCAGAATATCGACCGGGCCGTAAGGAGTCTCGGTGAACCAGCCGTTCGGGCCCGACGCGTCGATGATGTTACCCGGATAGAATACACGCAGCAGGTCGAAACTTTCCGTAGCCTCGTTGAAGGCCCACTGCTCGTCCGACTGCGACCACAGCGGCCCTCGACCGAACGACTTCCACGGGTCGTTGCGCCCCTGCAAAACAGCGAGATCTCGTACTTGTTCGCCGCGGCGCGAGTGGGTTTCGATGTAATCCAACATCCGGTGCTGGGCGTAGAGGTGCTGGCGGCCCGCTTCGGTGTAGCGGTCGTTGGCGTATTCGTCAGTCCATAGGCCCTCCTCGGTGTTGATGTGGCTCGAACCGTGGATGTAGGCGATCGCCAACGAGAGGTAGAACCGGAGCGAGTGCAGCGGATCGGTGAAGGGACGCGATCCCCACTGAACGGCGTGAAGCGAACCGTAATCTCTCTTACCATAGGCCAGCGACGCACCCCGCAAAGCCGACATTACGGTCTCCTCCGGGCCATACATCTGCTCCGCCCCGAGCCACTCGTAACCCGCCTGATAGAGATAACGGAACGTCGTCGATGGGCCGGTATGGCGAATACTTTCACCCCGTGAGTAGGCGAGATTGGCCACGTATTTCGCGGCCCCGTCGGCAATATCCGTCACCCCGCGTGGGTCGTAGTGGGTGAACGTTCCGTGGTCGGTGTAGATGGGCGGATGCTTTGCGAAGATGCCTCCGAATGGTCGCGCCCGGGCCGCCAGATCCGAATAAAGACCCTCGTAGCGAAAGTGTTGCCAGTAGTAGTATCCGCCGTCGTTCTCGTGGGCCTGCTTGCCGCGGAACATCGGTGAGGAGAGCGAGGCGGTCGAGGGGTTAATGCTATGCGCGGCAAGCGTCCGCCCCTCCATCTGCCAGGCGTAAGGCATCCGCAACTTATTCAGCAACCCCGTGTAGTGGGCCACAAAATCCTCGCCAGTGCGCCTCGCGCCGCTCCATTGGTATGATGGTCGAAACTGGTACCAGTTCCCGAGGCGCTGGGCGATGTACCATTTGAAGAACGGATCGTAATCGCGCGCGGTTTTGTCGATGTGCACCTCGTCCCCGGAAGAGAGATACACCCTGTCGGGTTGCTTTTCGACAACTTGTTGAATGTGGGCGGTTAGGGTATTGTCGCCGTATGACGCTCTCAAATGAACGTTGCATCCCCTCGCCACGCCTCGGATCTGCACCGCGTGAAGCCCCTTCGCGGGGGATTGCAACTCTGGTTCCAGTACTTCGATGCCTTCCCCGGCTTCTATCGTCACGCGCTCGGTCGGGCCGTTGATCTCCAGCAGCACGGCTCCCGTCTCGCCCAGTGCGATGAATCGGGGCACGGAGACGATCTCCACCTCGCGCGCGGACTCCTCGATGAACTGCACGCGCCGCAGGTCGTAACCCAGCGGGCGGACGTGAGGTTGCTCGACAAGTGTAAGGGTCAGCTCGCCCAGTCCGACGATCGGTTCGGGCAGCGGGATGTAGAAGTCGGCGACGTTGGAAGCACGGTCGAAAATCCTGCCTTCGAAAACCGTACGCCCATCCAACTCCAGCCGCCATATCGGCCAACTGCGCGACGAAAGATTCACCCCAACCCAGTAGTCGTTCGCATCGGAACGGTTGGCAAACGGCACGAAAGGCATCTCGACAGTCGCGCTCTCCTGAATACCCTCCTGCAGGCCCTCGCCCTGTTGCACGAACCGCGGTGCTTCGACCCACACCTCGCCCGAGAACCCCGTTCCGCCGACACTAATAAGGATATTGGCCACGTCGTCCGGCAGCGGGACCGTCCTGCGCACAACAGCAAAATCGCCCGAACCCTCATCGAAAGGCAGGCTGACGATCTCGTCGGGCGTGTAGTATATTTCGTCTGGGTGACGGTCTGGATGCTTTCGAAAAACCTCCAGTCGGATGCCGAAGAACCCCTCTGCCCCGATTCGCAGATCGTTACGCCGAACGGCAGTCTCGATGGTTAGTTCACCCCTGGCGAGCAGGCTGCCCTTCACGCGGTAGTACGCCTCCCGTTCGAAGTGGTCGTTCTCGCCGTCGAAGTAGAGCGAGTAGCGGTCGCGCATCACATTCAGCGAGTCGAGCCGGTCGTCGATCAGGTATTCCGAGGCACGGAAAAGGGTCTCGCCCCGCGCCGCGAACAGCCCGGGCATACGCACGCCACCGACCATACGCAGGGTGTGCTTCACGGGATATCCCTTTTCCGCTACCACGACGCTGCAGCTCACCGAACCGCCCGGCGCGATATGCCGCACACCCAAGCCCTCGTCCAGCAGGGTGAACATCTCGTGGGACTGCTTTTGCTCGTGGGACTGCTTTTGCTCGTGGGACTGCTTTTGGGCCAGCCCCGCAACCGTGGTAATAACGGCACACACCGTTGCGACGCAACATAGAGTCATTTTCATATTTTCCCCAAAATTAGTTGATTTTTTCTAACTTTGCGATATGAAACGACTACCGATCCTTTTGCCGGCTCTCGCGTTGCTGGCCGCGGCGTGCCCCACAGCACCCGCCAAACTCGACCTAACCGCCTTTGAGACAGCCTTCACCGACGCCGAGCTCGACATCCACAGTGTTATGGTTTTGCACCACAGTCGCGTGGTGGCTGAAAAGTGGTACGGCGAGGGCTCGCCCGACACTCCCCACGTTCTCCACTCCGTCAGTAAGAGCTTCACCGCCACCGCCGTAGGGTTCGCCATCGCCGAGGGTCTTATCTCGCTCGATGATAAGGTAGTGTCGTTCTTTCCCGAGAAAGTGCCCGAGGAGCACTCGCCCGAACTCGACGCGATGACCATTAGCAATCTGCTCACAATGTCGACCGGTCAACTGGAGCAACCTCCGCGCACCGGAACGGACTGGGTTGCCGACTTTATGGCCGCCCCGATCGGCGACACCCCGGGCGCGAATTTCCGTTACAACTCGATGGCAACGTTTATGCTCTCTGCGATAGTTCAAAAGGTGTCGGGCCTGAAACTCGTCGACTACTTGCAACCCCGCCTCTTCGGGCCGCTGGAGATCACCGATCACCGTTGGGACGAAAGCCCGGACGGCATCAATGTCGGCGGTTGGGGTCTTTATCTGCGGACGGAGGATATGGCCAAGTTCGGTCAGTTGTTCCTTCAGGACGGTGTTTGGAACGGCACGCGCATCCTGCCCGAGGGCTGGGTGGCCGAGGCTTCGACCCGCAAGATTGCCTCCGGCCCGGCCGGGAACGAAACCCTTGTGGATCCCGACAGCGATTGGACCCAAGGTTACTGCTACCAGATGTGGCGCGGACGGCACAACTCGTACCGTGCCGACGGTGCCCGCGGCCAGTTGATCGTTGTGCTTCCGGAGCGCGATGCCGTTGTCGTCGTCACGGCCGACCTGGCCAATATGCAGGACGAGATGAACCTAATCTGGGATCACATCCTTCCCGCCCTGCAGTAGCCTGCCGCTAATGGTTCCTGCCGGAGGAGAAACTCACCTCGCGGTAGCCGGTCTTGGCGGAGATCTTGAAGTTGAGATACGAGAAGAAGTGACAGCAGCAGCAATCGCCGTAGTCGACCGACACCTTGCCGTTCATCTCGGCCGCGGGAGCGTCGAACGACCCCACATTGATCGGCTCTGAGTAGGACACCTTACCCGTGACACTGAATTTCGGGCCACCGGCCTTGGCTTCGGTAGAGATTACGTTGCACTTGGCGATATACTCCCCCGGAATTGTGGCGTGCTTGGAGCCGTACTCAGTCTCGACATAATACTTCGTCGAGGCGTACCAGATGCCCGACACCTTGTATTTGAGCGAATAGGTCTTGCTGCGGAAATACTCTCCGCGTGTGTAGTGGCTCGGATCGGTGTCGCCTACGTTGAGGTAGCTGATGTAGTTGCTCTCCATATCGACCACCGGGCCGTTGTTGGCTGCAAATTCAGTCCACATATCGGCAATCGCTTCAATCGATTTGATGATTGAGATCAGGTTGCCCACCGTTCCGCGAGTCTGCCCGGAGTAGAGCGCCGAAACCGGAACCTTGTTTTGGTAGAGCCAGAGCAGAATGTCGTTCGCGGCAGGTGCTTTGTCGGGCGCGCGCGTCGAGGCGTAGGTTGCCTCTTGTAGCACCCTCACTACCTCCGCCTCGCTACCAGGCTGCTCCTCGACCACACGGATCAGCAATCCGGGATCGATGTTGTTGTTCAGCACGAAAGAGAGCAGATGCTGGTAGGCGCGGTCGCCGTATCCGGAATCCTCGCCAATGGAGGAGACGAACAGCAGCTTCCACCGGGCTATGAACTGCTCCAGCTTATCACGATACAGTGGAAAGAACACCTCTTCGTACCCTTCGGTCATCTTGTTGGTCGTCTTGTGGATCGAGAAGAGCGCCGGAGCATCCTTCGTGCCCAGATTGACAAACTCGCTGTCGATACTTACCACCGTCTGGCCGTCGACCTCGAACTCCTGGGTCAGGATCTCACCCGGGGCGAACTCCGACACCGGCCCTTTCGTTATCCCATCA
This sequence comes from Alistipes sp. UBA936, assembly GCA_002293505.1. Taxonomy (GTDB): domain Bacteria; phylum Bacteroidota; class Bacteroidia; order Bacteroidales; family Rikenellaceae; genus UBA940. The sequence goes on from DBDI01000014.1 coordinate 177,721, forward strand.
TCCGAACCGTCGCTCTTGCAACCGCTCAACAAACACGCCCACCCGAGGGCGACAATTATCGCATATCGTTTCATAGCATTCACATTATTTTGGAGTCCAGGTCTTTTCCATGAATCCGGTCTCACCCGAGACGCGGAAGGTCAGATTGGCGTGGCGGCTGAAGCAGCAGCAATCGCCATAGTTGAGAGTGATGCTCCCTTGTGCGGCGGCGATCGGATTGGCCTCTGTGCCGTCGTTCTCGAAGAGAGGGTGGAATTCCATATATCCGTCCACGTGCATCATACCGGAGCATCTCACTTCGGTGACGATCATCCCCAGTCGGGCGATGTATGTTCCGAGTACGGTGCGGTGTTTGGTCTGGTAGGCTGTCTCGACGAAGAACACGGCCTTTGCCAACGGGGTGCCCTTGGTGCCGTAGCGCACTTCGTACCGCGCGCTCGAATCCGACTTGCCCGACAGGTAGTTGCCGTAATCGAGGTCGTCGGCGTGCAGGAAGCTCACGTAGGAGTCTTCCAGATCGACCGTCGGGGCGCCGTTCTCCACAAAGAATATGATTATCTTGCTCAGGACCTCGGCGGCTTTGAACACTCCCTTGATGATCGAGGTGACGCCGCGAGTGGCGTTCCGCATCAACGTGAGCGGCAGGTCGATGCCCGACTGCGCACAATGGCTCAGAAAACCGTGAACGGTTTGGCCCTCGTTTTGGATCGCCTCGACAAGCTCGCGAGCTGTCACTCCGCTGCTCTCCAGCGCGAGGAGCAGTTCGTTGGGACGGATAGCGTTCTTGCTGCCGCGGGTGTACAGGGCCTGACTCTCCTCGATCAACGATACCAGTGCGCCCACCTCCTCGCCCTGACGTTCAGCGAGCTTGATCAAAATCGGAGGGTCTATGTGGTTCTCGCGCAGGAAAGCAGCCAGCAACCAGAAAGCCTCCGCCCGAAGGAGTCTGTTATCGGCATTCTCCTCTTCCGTCACCGGTACCCCTATCACCTGTCCCCAGTCCAGAACGAACCGCTGCAGATTTTCCAACTCCAACGAGCGAAAAGCGTTGTAGGAGCTTGCGCCGTCTGCCACCTGTTGCTCGCGCACAGTGTGCGACTTACGGATGAAGAACATCGCAGGCAGCCTCTCGTCTCCCAGATTGACCACCTCTTCTTCCAGTCTTTCGCGCACCGTGCCGTCGACCAGAAATTCACTGATCACCTCATCGCCTTCGGTGTACGCCGCGGTTTGTCCGCCCGGCGGCGGGGTCGGCGGGTCGTCGTTGCCGTCCCGCGAGCACGAAACACTCGCCAGCAACGCCACGCACAATAATCCACAAATCAATAGGTTTTTCATAACGCAACAACTTTAGTAAGGGTAAAAACCCGCAAAAATAGTGCCCGAAAAGCTTGCTGCGGTTATGATTTTCTTACCGTTTCCCGTAGTCGGCGTAGAGCATCAAAAGGTGGGCGGCGCTCCAACTGAAGTGGGGAGCCTTCAGGCACGCACCGGTGTGGGTGTCGTAGTTCTCGTGGATGGGTTTGTCGCCCGTCAGGCCGTCCAGTCGATCGAACACCTGAAGAGTGTAGACATCTGCCTGCTCGTTGTAGCCGTAATTGCGCAGCCCCTTGATGGCGAAGTAGGTTTGATCCAACCAGATCGGCCCGCGCCAGTAACCGGCGGGCATAAACTTGGGGTTGTCCGCGGCTACGGTCGGGAACGGAATGTAGGTCGAGAACTTCTCCGGGTCGGTCAACAGCGTCATCGCGCGTTCGACCTGCTCCGGAGAGGCGATGGCGGTCCAGAGCGGAGTGTAGGCCTCGCAGCCCTCCTCCCGCACGAAGCTGCCGTCCGCCAGGCGCCGGTCGAAGAAGAATCCTCGTTCCGGGTCAAAGAAGTAGTCCGCCACGCCGGATGTGTGGTCGGGCTCGTCGAACGGCTGACCGATGATGGTGGCGAACTTGCGCAACAGGCCATATTCAAGAGCGAGGTAGGCATTCAGGTCGACGCTCTCCTGGTCGAAACTCCAACCATCGTCGACGTTTTGCACCATCTTCGCATCGTCGAACCTGATGGCGTTGTCCATCCCGCTCTCCCACGCAGCGGCCTCGATGGTGCCGTCCACCGAACCGAACTCGCAGATGCCGTTGTGGTCGTGGTCGCGCTTGGCGTACCACCAGCGATGATAGGCCAGCAGACCCGGGTACATTTCGCGCACGAAGGTTGTGTCGCGCGAGTGTTCGAACACAGCGTCCACGGCCCACGCGGCCAGAGGTGGTTTGCTGTCGCGGGCGTTGTTCTCTCGCGGGTCGGAGTAGATGCAGTCGATAATCATCCCGTCGGGCAGTTGGTAGTCGAACATCGCACGGATGTTATTCTTGGCCAGTTCGGGCGCGATGGGGGCCAGCGCAACGGCGAACCGCCACGAATCCCACGCCCAGAAGCCGTTGAAGTAGCTCACCGCGTGAGACGGGATCACACCCTCGTGCAACAGACCTCCCTTGTGGGTTTTCCAGTTTGAGATCAGCGTGACCACCGCCTTGACGGCGATGCGGTTGTAGTCGTGGGGCATATCGTCGCGCAGAACGGTGTTCAGGTAGCCGTTCCAGCGCTGGTCGTTAGCGGCGAAGTGTTGTTGTGGGTCGTCGAGCACGGCGGAGGCTTTTTGCAGTTTGGATCCCTTGTCGCTGGTGAAGAACGAAACTGTTACGAACAACTCCCCGTTCCCGTTCCACGTGGCAGTGTAGTTCTCCTCCGTGCATTCGACCGTGGCGTCGGACGGGAAGCCCACGCAGACTATCTCGCCACCGGGCAGGTGGGCCACGACGGTGTTCTGGTCGACCTTCAGGGTTGTTCCCTGCTGCCAATCCTCACCCGTGATGCTCAACTTCTGGCCGCCCGCGGCTTTGATGCCCAAAAGAGCTGTCGAGGCGTCGACGAACTGCATCCGCTGGGCGATGACTCCCGAGGGCGAGATCGCCCGGAGAGATATTTCACCCGGAATGTAGTCGGTCGCCTCGGGTGTAAAGGTCTCCGCGGCAGGGGTGTCGAACCCTACGGAGACGGCCGAGCGAACCAACCAACGGCGGTTGTCCAGATCGAACGGACCGCAAAAACCGTTGATCCACTCCTCGGCCTCGGGCAGGGTGAATCCCATCCACGAACCCTGGTCGCAGAACCACCCCCCGCCACCGCGAGTTCCGGCTGCGGGAGGAGTGTAGGCGATGTCGATTATGTCGGAATAGTCGTAACGCAACGATGGGGTCTGACGCTCACCGGCGCGGCATCCGGATAACAGAGTGGCGGCGAGCAGGCACAGAAGGGTTATGTTTCGTGTCATAGTTATTTCAGGGGTTGGATGGTGAACGAATAGTGGATCGGTTCGGGAGTGATGGTGTACTCGGGGTGTACTTGCGCTCCCCAGGTGTTGTCGCCGCCGACACCCATTTGTGCGTGGTCTATGTTGAGCCACACGAGCGGTTTGCGCTCGATGCTTCCTCCGTGGCGGCGCTCGACGTTGAACGGCACGTAGGATATATCCTCCATCGGGAAGTTCCACGCACTGGCGCCCAGCGGGGTCTCACCCGTGATGCGGATGCCTTCACCCTTGGTGTTGGCAAGCGTCAGCCAGCGTACATCGCACTTGTTGGCGGTCTCCTGTGGGCGGACGTATGGGTGGAACTGCTCCCACACGGTCGCCTCATAGAGTCCTATGGCGGCGGAGGTTTTGCGGTCGGCGTAGTTTTCGTGGGGTCCGCGACCCAGCCACGTCATCTGCTCGAACTCCTCGGGCAGGATCATCCGCATACCCACACGCGGGATCTCGGGCAGAGGTAGTTCGCCGGGCGTGAAACTCATCGTGACTCGGATCTGCCCATCGCCGCCGACAAGATAATCGAGGCGCAGTCGCGACTGCTGCTCCGGCATAACGTAATGGGCGGAGATCTCCATCTCGTTCCCCTTCGGAGTGACGTCAAGGCTGGTCAGGACTTTGCGTTCGCCGGCGTGTTGCCACGTTGCGCAGCGTTCGGGCGTGCCGTTGGCTATGTCGTTGTCCGTTAGGGCGCGCCAGAAGTTCGGCTCCGGGCCCGCGAGCAACATCTCTCGGTCGCCGTATACAAGCGAAGTCATTGCCCCGGAGCGCTCGGAGAACACCACTCGGAAATCCTCACCGGAGAGCGTGACCTGCCCTTTTTGACGCCGAAGCGACACCTTTGCGGCTGTTTTCGGCGTGGCGATGACCTCTCCAACCACAGGTAGCGCCCACTGTTCCATAGCGCAAACGTGGTCGGCTGGCACAAGCGGCGCGGCGGTTCGGGTTAGTGCCTCTACCTTCAGGAAGTGCTCCTTACCGTTGGCCGGAACCGCTCCCATCGGGATTGCGACACGCCCGGACGAGTGAGGCGCGATCGTCGGAAAATCCATCTCGCCGTTGGCCACAGCAACGCCATCGCATTCGAGAGTCCAACGCAGATAGTAGTCGCTCAGGTCGATGAAGTCGTGACGGTTAGTCACCTCTACGGTATTCGCCCCGAAGGCTACCGGCTCGAAGTGGATGTATTGGTACACTTTCTTCACCTCCCAGATGTGAGGGTGGGGCAGGCGGTCGGCCGAAACCAGTCCGTTGGAACAGAACGTCGAGTCGTTCGGGATGCCCACGAAGCCCATATCGCCCCCGTAGGCTGCAATCCGGTTGCCGCGACGATCTTCGATGTCGAAAGTTTGGTCGACCCAGTCCCAGATGAATCCGCCCTGCAGTTGGTCGTACTCGTAAATCAAATCCCAGTAATCCTGCAGGTTACCGACACTGTTGCCCATTGCGTGGGCATACTCACACAGGATCATCGGGCGCGGCTGGCGCTGGTTGACGAACTGACGCAGGGCCCAGATACGGGCGTACATCGGGCAGTAGATATCCGAGATGCCCTCCTGACGCGCACCCTCGTATTGCACGGGTCGCGTGAGGTCGCTCTCTTTGGTTAGGCGGTATAGGGTTTCGAAGTGCTTTCCGTAGCCCGATTCGTTGCCCAGCGACCAGGTTATTATAGAGGTGAAGTTGCGATCGCGCGCCACCATTCGTTCCATCCTCTCACGGAAGGGGTGTTCCCAGTCGGGGTTGTTTGCCAGCGTGCGTTCACGCGTGCGCTCCATTCCGTGGCTCTCGATGTTTGCTTCGTCCACCACGTAGAGCCCATAGCGGTCACACAGAGCGTACCACTCGGGGTTGTTGGGGTAGTGGCTCGTGCGCACGGCGTTGATGTTGAATAGCTTCATCAACCGGATGTCCTTCACCATACTCTCCACGGTTATTGTTCTTCCCGTGCGGGGGTCGTGCTCGTGGCGGTTGACACCCTTGATCAGTATGGGGACGTTGTTCACCAGCAGCATCCCGTTGCGGATCTCCACGGTGCGGAAGCCGAACCGATGTACGAAAGACTCCAGTTCACTGCCGTCGGCGTCGCGCGTTGTGACCACCAGCGAATACAGATTCGGTGTCTCGGCGCTCCAGGCCCTCACAGCGGGGAAAATGTGATTCAGAGTCACGGTTGGTGCGGCTTGCCTCTTTTCCGAAAGCAGAACCCGGGCGCCGTCCAAAACCTTGATATCTACCGTTTGTCCCTTACGTGGCTCGTTCAGCGTGATGTTCAGGTCGAACGCTCCGTCCGTGAAGTCATTAGTGAGACCTGCGGTGAGGCGGAAATCCTCCACGCGGCTACGAGGCCGGGCGTAGAGATAGACGTTACGCTCGATGCCGCTATATTTCCAGTAGTCCTGATCCTCCAGATAGGAGCCGTCGCTGAACCGAAAAACCTTCAGAGCGAGACGGTTTTCCCCAGGCTGCAACAGGTGTGTGATATTGAAGTGGGCAGGCAGGCGGCTGTCTTCACTGTAACCAGCGGCCTGGCCGTTCACCCAGAGATAGAACGCCGACTCGACCCCCTCGAAGTTGAGGAAAACATCCATCCCGCTCCACTCCGTCGGAACCGTAAACCGGTGGACGTAAGCCCCCACGGGGTTGTAGTCCTCGGGAACGAACGGCGGGTTCACAGGCAGGAACGGATAGCCCACATCGGTATATATAGGCGAGTCGAACCCTTGCAACTCCCAACTACCCGGAACGGTGATATCGGTCCACGAACCGGTGTCGTAATCCTCTGTCCAGAACCCCTCGGGGCAGGCGGCCGGATTGCGCGAGTAGAGGAATTTCCATCTGCCGCCAAGGTCTACGCGGCGCTCGGCAGCGGGACTGATCACGAAGCAATCGGGTGCGTCGAGCGCGGTCTGCGAAATAGCCGCCTCTTCGGAGGTGAAGGGGACGAAGTGCGCGTGCATCGGCTCGCGGTCGACAGCATTAACCGCCGGATCCTGCCACGGAGCGACGGTGGCCAACAGCAGGAATGATAACAGGTAACTCATAGGAACCTACTTTTAGATTTTATATGGAACAGAACAGCGTAACTAGAAACGGAACAGAGAAGTCGACCACGAAGCCGTGGAAGATCGCCAACACGACGAACTCCTTGCCGCTAGTACGGGTGATTATTGGCAGGGTTGTGTCCATCGTGGTCGCCCCACCGACGGAAATCGGAGCCAACCTACCGCACCAGCGAACCAACAACGGAGCGCACAGAAGAGCGACAATCTCCCGCATTATATTCGACAACAGGGCGATGGTACCCAGCTCGGGCCCGCGAAGTTCGGTGATGAAGATACTCGACAGGGAGTAGTAACCCATTCCGGCACCCACAGCAAGGCAGTCGGAAACAGACCTGCCACCCATAAAAAGACCTACCACGGCGCAACCGGCCAGAGTCCCGACGATTGTCATCACAGGCAGAAGTGCCAGTCGGGGATCGAGCTTACGAAAACTCCTCAACGACTCAGGGTCGCCACCGACGCTCAGCCCTACGCAGAACATAAGTGCGCACAAGGCCCAATAACTAACGCGGCTCTCAGTCAGGTCCCAAGGAATCCAACCGAGAACCCCGCAAAGGATTCCGGCGACGAAAAAGGAGACTATGATAAGGCTCCCTTTCATCTCCGAGAAGATTTTCGGGCGTCATCGTTTCGAGCGTCGCGCCTGCTGACAAACCGCCACAGCGCCCAAGCCCCAAGAGCAGATCCAACAACGGCGCCTGAGGTGATGATGACCGCATCCAGACCCAGAGAGTGTAATCCGGTGACTATGGCGCGGTTGCCCCCTACCTCGACACCCAACAAAAACAGCAGCAGCCAGATCAGCCCTATGATCACTTTGTTTATCGGACGCAAGCGCCTTCCATCGCCACGCATAACGTAGCCCAGAAGCACACCCGCGAGCATTATTCCGATAACAACAACCATAGGGCCAATTCGATCCGGCGCATTCGCTGCGTTAGTTTAGTCGATCATTCCGTTAGCGTTCACCTCATCTGTAGGCACGGGGTAGAAGGCGTGCTTTTCCATATTGAAATTGGTCTTGCCGGCGGCCTGCATCGCCTCGGGCAACTTGCCCCAACGGCGAAGGTCGTACCAACGAAGGTTCTCCAACGGGAACTCCAGGATGCGTTCGTGCTCGATTTGAGCGAAGACTTCCGCCTTGGTGGTGCCCGTCATCGCAGGCATATCCCCGTGGGCGGCCCTCACCTGATTGATCAACGGAATGGCTTCCGAGGTGCGACCCAACTCGTTGAGCGCTTCGGCTTTCATCAACAGCACGTTGGCGTAACGCATCAACGGGAGGTTGTTGGCCGAACGGTCTGCCCACAACAACTCGAGTGTTGGAGGCAACATCTTGCGGAAAGCGGAACGAGCATTTGGGAAGTCCTCGTTCGCGTACCACTCGTCATACGTATAGCCATACACACGTCCGGCTTCCGGGTCGTTGAAGTAGTCGCACTGGAAGAATACCGTATCGTACAGACGTGAGTCGTAGCGGCCCGTGGAGGCGATCTCACCCTCTTTCATATACTCGTTCATCAGGAACGAACTCGGAAGGATCTCGTCCCATCCCTCCAACTCCGAGCTGGCAATCCAGAAATGCATCTGCGTACGGTAGTTGGCGCCGTTGGCAGTATTCATCGTCCATTGCAACTCGAACACCGACTCTTTGCTGTTCTTGTTCGATCCGTCGAACATACTCGGGAAGTCGCTCTCGAGTTCGTAACCGGTCACGGCGTCGAAAGCCTTAACCGCTTCGGCCAGATATTCATCCTTCTTTGCGGGCTCTTCCCAGGCACGGGTCAGATACGCATAACCCATATAGGCGTACGCGGCACCCGAAGTGGCGCGACCGAGCTTCTCCGCACTCTGTTTTGCAGGCAGAGCTGTGGCGGTTTTGAAATCTTCGATAATGAAGTCCCAAGCCTCGGGACGCGTCGAGAGTGCTTTGTCCAAGCCCTCCTGGTCCACGATGAATCGGTCGCGCAGGACGATATTCTCGTAGTTCAGCATCAACTTGAAGTGGTAGTACGCCCTCAGGAAGTGCGCTTCGTTGATGATTTGAGTGCGCAGAGTTTGGTCGATATTGCCTTCGGGAATTTCCGACACTCGTCCGATCACTTGATTGGCGAAACTCAGACCCATATATTGGTTGTTCCAATACATCGTGATTCGGGAGTTGCCGGCAGTGTAACTGAAGTTACCCAACTGAACCCATTCCGGATAGTTGACAGCGTCCGTGCCCATCACCACGACATCTTCACGATAGGCCTCCAGAGGCCACTTGACCTCGGAGTAGTCCCATGTCTGGATAGAGTATTCGAGCTGGGAGTAAGCTGCGGCCAGACCCGATTCCGCATCGGTGGCGTTACGCCAGAAAGATCCGGACGTTACCTTGTCGGGCGACTCCACGGTGAGGAAGTCTTCGCAAGAGACCGCCAGGGACGCCAGACACAACACTGCGATATATATTAATCTTTTCATCTTGGTTTTGTTTTTTCGAGGTTAGAAAGTAAACTGGAGACCTGCCGTGAACGAGCGGGTGAACGGGAAGATCAGGTTGTCGATACCGGCACTCAACACGTCGGCGTGGGTAATACCCAAGTCGGGGTCGTCGGTAAAGAATTCGGGGTCTACGCCCGAGTACTTCGTCCAGGTGAGCAGGTTGTCGCCGCTCACGTAGATGCGCAGCTTCTCGATGCGGATCTTCTTGGTCAGGTTCGACGGCAGGGTGTAACCCAACTGCACCTGGCGCAGACGAATGAAGTTGCCGCTTTCGAGGAACCTGTCGGATTCGCGTGTGTTGTTGTTCGGGTCTTCATATACCGCACGGGGAATGTTTGTGTTGGTGTTTTGCGGAGTCCAGGCATCCAGCGACGAGCGCAGGAAGTTCGATGCGGAGGCCATACCTTCGTAGAAATACTTGTTACCGTTGTAGAGTTTGTTGCCCCAGCCGCTTCCCAGAAGCATATAGAAGTCGAAACCTTTGTAGGCCAGGCTCACGTTCAGGTTGACCTCCATCTTGGGAATTGCGCTTCCGCAGTAAACCTTATCGTCGTCGTCGATAACACCGTTACCGTCAACGTCCACGAAACGGATGTCACCTGCTTGGGCAGCGGGTAGCAACCTCTCACCCTTCGAGTTAGTATATGCAGCGGCTTCTGCGTCGCTTTGGAAGATGCCGTCGGTCTTATACAGGAAGAATGCTCCGATGGGTTTTCCGATCACGGAGGTGGTCGGTTTGTGTTCGGTGCCGAATTTCAATCCAAGCCCGGTCAGCACCTGATCTTTATCGGCCAGAGCGAGCAGCTTGTTGCTCGTCGTGGTCAGGTTCATACCCACACCGTATTCGAAATCACCGGCACGATCGGCCCAGTTCAGCTCGATCTCGATACCACTGTTGCGGATCTTCCCGACGTTGAGTACCGGATTGTCCAGACCGGCCGAGGCAGGTAGTTCTTTCGTGATGAGCATATCTTCCGTACTGTTATAGTAGTAGTTCAGCGCACCGGTCAGGCGGTGGTTGAACATAGCGAAGTCCAGACCGATATTCTTCGTGTCGGTAGTTTCCCACTTCAGAGAACGGTTTTCCAGTCCGCGAGCGATGCTGCCCGGCCAGGGATTTTGACCGTTACCCTGTACGTAGCCCTGCGACATAGTGTTGGAGGTTGAGATCGAAGCCAGGAAGTCGTAATAACCGAGCGTGTTCTCGTTACCGAGGCGTCCCCAGCTTGCGCGGAGTTTCAGGTACGACAGCGCGTCGCTCTTCGGGAAGAACGCTTCTTCGGAGATTCTCCAACCGAGTGCCACCGACGGGAAGTCGCCCCAACGGCTGTCCTGGCCGAATTTCGAGGAGCCGTCGCGACGGAACGTAACCTGCAACAGATAGCGGTTGTCGAAGTTGTAGTTCACACGTCCGAAGAACGATGCACGATTGTACTTCCAGTTGGAACCCCAGCCGCTGAACGTACCACCGTCTCCGGCGTCAATCGTCTGGAAGTTATCGTCGATGAATCCACCCGGTACGGTTTCGTAATCGAGCTTACCACTGTCATTGACAAAAGGTTTGCTTACATTGCCACTGACATCGACGCCGTTCCAAGTGTAGGTCTGTGCGGTGATTGAGCTGCCGAGCATTGCGTTGATGTCGTGCTTGCCGAATTTTTTGGTGAAGTTCAACACGTTGTCAACCACTTGTTCCTGCCAATAGCCGTCTTCCTCTTTATAATACGGATAGTCGTTACTGCTCTTATTGTCTGCCTGGTAGATCGGTGTGTGGTATGTTTGGCGTTGGTGTTCGCCGCGATAGTTGTAGCTCGTCTTGAAACTCAGCCACGGAGTGAAGTTCATCGTAAGGGCGAAGTTGCCGACGGTGCTGTACCTTTTGTCGGTTCTGCTTCTGTAGTGGTGGTCGGCCATCACGTTGCGATTGGTCGGCAGTCCGTCGAAACCGGAGATCCCGAAACCATACGGTTGGCTTTCGTCGTAGATGGGTACCAGCGGCGAGATCATATATATCTCCTTGAGAGAATACTGAGGCTGCTTGCTGTCGGTGAAGCGGAAAGCCAGATTGGCGTCGAAATCGAAAATGTATTTGCTCATACGGAGCTTTGCACGGGCGTTCTCCTGACGGAAGTCGTTGCCCAGGAAGATACCTTTCTCGTCGCTGTGGTTATACGAGATGGAGTATTGTGCGTTGTCCGAGCCGCCGCGCACGCTGGCCATATAGTTCTGCGAGAATCCGCCGCGCATCATCGCGTCCTGCCAGTTGCTGTTGACATTGCTGTCCTTGTTTACATAGACTGGAACGGCGATCTGGTCGTTCGCCGGCTTGTACATATTGGCGTTGTCGAACATCTGCTTGTGCACCTGACGATACTCGGTTGCGTCGAGTATTTCCAGCTTCTTGGCAACGCTGGTGAAGCTGAAGTAGCTACTGAAGTCGACCTTCGTTTCGCCTTTCTTACCGTTCTTGGTGGTGACGATGATCACACCGTTTGCCGCGACCGAACCGTAAATCGCCGCCGCCGCACCGTCCTTTAGTACCTCCATCGAGGCGATGTCCTGCGGGTTGATGTTGACGATGTCGCCCGGGAAACCGTCGATGATGTAGAGCGGTTGGTTGTTTCCGAAAGTCTTCACCCCGCGAATCTTCACCTGAACACCCGCACCGGCGTTACCGCCCGTCTTGAGGATGTTCACCCCTGCAACCTGACCCTGAAGGGCTTCGGCAGGGTTGGTTGTTGCCCGCTTGGTGAGTTCGTCGATATCCACGGACGAGATCGCACCGGTCATATCGCTTTTGCGCATCGTACCGTAACCCACCACGATCAACTCGTCGAGCATCATCGCGTCTTCGGCGAGCTGGATGCGGATCACGGCACGGTTGTTCACCGGAACCTCTTGAGTGGCGTATCCCAGATAGGATACGGAGAGGATTGCGCTCGGATCGACCGTCAGCGTGAAGCTGCCGTCTGTGTCGGTGATGCGCATATTTGAGGTGCCCTGTTCCATAACGCTGGCACCCACAATGGGTTCGCCCGCGCCGTCGACCACTGTTCCTTCGACCCGGAAGCCTTGTGCCAAAGCACTGAATGGAGTTAAGAGGATGGATAGCAATACAGTGGAGATCGCTAAACCTCTTAGGTAGAATTTTTGATTCATTGTGCGGTAAATTTAAAGGTTAGTACTTGCGTTCGCTGAATTTTCACGTAGCTAAATTAGGCTAAAAACAAGTACACGACCCTAAATTTCGATCTACATTCACACTACAAAACCTCCGCAGCGGGCATTTTGACATCTACAAGCAAAATTATAACTCTTTGACAGCGACTGCGTATATTCTGCTGAGCGATCTACAATTCGGCTTTTCGCCCCCTTATATCTTCCGCAGATACTCGGTGATGTCCTCTTCGGTGTGTAATCCGAGCGCTTTTCGCAGCCGATAGCGATTCATATTGATGGTCTTTGGGATGGCTCCCGTCAGTAGCGAGATCTCTTTGGTCGAGAGGTTCACCCGCAGTAATGTGGCCAGATATCGCTCGCCCTGAGTTAGTTGCGGATGGCGCTTGAGCAGGCGTTTGAGGAACTCCGTGTTCTTTTGTTCGATGCTCACCAGCATTGCGTTCGTGTCCTCGTTGCCCACCTGATGTTGTCCGATGAAGGCCGAGACCTTCTTCAGGTGCGATTGCACGTCCGCCGGCTCCATCCGATAGGTCTCCTTGATTTGCGACCGTATTTTGTCCAACAGCTCGCCGCGACTCCGCAGGAACATCGCAAAGTTGGTCACCTCCTGCCGCGTCAGTTCGTGCTCCGATTGCTCCAACTGGTAGCGCGCCTCGACTAATTGCAAGTCTTTTCGGCGGCGGATCCAGCGTGGCACAAAGATGGCGACGGCCACAAAAATCGCCAGAATTACGATGAGTATCACTATGTTACGCCGCAACAGCGCGATTTCGTATGACTGTTCCCTAAGGGCGGTTTCGTTTTGCAAGCGTATCACCCGCTTTTCGGACAGCTCGTGCTCGACGCTTCGCAGCTTCTGGTCGCTCTGGAGTTCCATACTCATCGTGTGCAGTTGCAGCAGGCTTTCGTGGGCCTTATCATACTGTCTCATAGCGGCATAGACCCACGACGAGTACTCGTAGTTGTCGCAGATCAGCTCCCGGGCGGCGGACTGTTCGGCGGCCTGACGGGCGCGGGCCAGCGCCTCCAACGCACGCGCGTACCGACCGGCGAAGAAATACTGTTTGCCCATATTATTATAGTTCTCGGCCAGAGCCCAGGTGGCGTTCAGTTCGCGATTTATGGTGATTGCCTCCTCGATCAGGGCCAGTTTCTCGTCGATGTCTCCCTCGTAGAGGCACATATTGTTGAGGTTTGCGGCCACGGCCTTCACGTCACCGATGCGGCGATTGATGCGTAGCGCGTTGCGGAAGAGTTGCTCGGCAGTTGCGAATTCGTTGAGGTTATAGTGGATTATGCCGCGGTTGTTGTAGCTGGCTGCCAAACGCATAGAGTCCTGATAAACACGACTTAAGGAGGTGGCTCGGTCGTTCACCTCGAACGCTTTTTCGTAGTCCCGCAGCCTGCAGTAAGAGTTCGAAATTTGGATCAGTATGTCTGTGTATAGTTCGTGTGAGCTCTCCGGACAGCAGTCCAGCGCGTCGTAGAGCGTTGTGATGGCTATATCGAAGTCGCCCAACAACTTGTACGCCAGTCCGTTAATTAGTAATGCGTGGGCCCTTTGCGGATTGGGACTCTCCTGCCCGAGTGCCTCCAGCGCGCCCTCCGAGTAGACCACCGACTGCTTGGGGTTGGCGTAGAGGGCCGTTTGTGCCCTGACTATTAGCGAGTCTGCTTCCCTGTTGTCGGGCGTGACCGGGGCTGCATAGACGGCGTGGAGAGCGACGCACCACATCGCTGCGCAACACGCCGCCGCACGGAGCGCACATATCAGACTGCTTGGGCCATTCATTTCGCAAATGTAACGTTTTCCGTCGGAAATGCGTATATTTGTCACTCAAAATCAAGAGGTGGGCCGAATGAAATATCGTATTCTCGTTTTCGCATTGGTTGTGTTTGCGACTCTGGCCGTCGGACTTGGGGTGGGGTATCCGTACCACTTCTTTTTCGTCGAGCAGAGCCAACTGTTTCTCTTTTCGTGGGACTACTTTGCCGCCGTGGTTTCCCACGTGGGCGGTTTGGCCGAATGGTTGGGCGAGTTTTTCGTCCAGTTTTTCGTCCTGCCCTGGGCCGGGGCGTTGATTACGGCCGGTTTGCTTGCGTTGACCGGGGTTTTGACTGCGCTTTTGTGCCGCCGCCTCGCTCCTCAGGCTCCGCTTTATGTTTTGTGGGCACTGCCGGTGGTGGCGTTGTTGTGTGTCCAGCTCGATTCTAACTATTTTTACAGCGGTACTGTTGCTTTTTTGATCACCCTGACAGCACTTCTGCTGTGCACCCGCCTGTCTCTACCCGGAAATCGCTTCGTTGTTGCGATGATCGCCGTGCCGTTGCTTTTTTGGTTATGCGGGCCGGTGGCGATGCTCTTCGCCGTTTGCGTTGTGGTTTGGGAGGCGGCCGTCGGGACTCCGCGTTGGTACCTCGTCAGCTTTGTTCCCGTGTGGGCGTTCGGGTTGGCTTGGGGACTGGTCGATCTGAGCTTCGTCGGTGATTGGTTTGTGGCACTCTCGCCACGTGCCTACTTTGCTCCCCGGATCGAACCCGGGCCCGAGATATGGTTCGCGTGGATTAGTGTTCCTGTGACGATTGCGCTGACTCGGCTGTGCCGTGGTCTGCGTACTGGCTCCGCACCTCGGGAAACGATCTTGACCGCCGTGCAGGTCGTTGCCGTGGCTCTGCTCGCGTGGGCGGTTGTTACGTATTACGTCGACCGTGAGTACTATAAACTCAAACGCCTCGACCACCTTGCCCGCACCGCGCAGTGGGACACCATCGTCGCTCTCTCCCGCGGCTCGCTGGACAATTACGTCTACCTGAATTACCTCAACCTCGCTTTGTCGCACAAGGGGGTGTTGGCCGATGATATGTTCCGCTACTCGCAGCACGGGCCCTACGGCTTGGCTATCGACTGGGATCTTGCGCAGCCTTCGGCTATTGTACTGGGGGAGATCAACTTCGCCATCGGCAACGTGGCTATCGCGCGCGAAATGGCGTTCGAGGGTTGGACTGCTTCGGCGGGTTACGGTAATCCCACTATGCTCAGACGCCTTGTCGAGACCAACCTCATCTACGGTTCGTGGGCGGTGGCGGAGAAGTACCTGAACGTTCTGTCGCAGACACTTTTCTACCGCGACTGGACCGAGCAGCATCGACGGTTCCTCGGGGACGACGCGGCTGTGGAGGCCGACCCGTTGCTGGGCGATAAGCGCCGTAACCTGCCCGCGCAGAACCGACTCTCTCTCCCCGGCCGACATATCGAAAACCTGCTGGCTATCATACGCCAGAACCCCTCTAACCGAACCGCCGTCGAATACCTCGGGGCGTTTACCCTGCTGGCCCGCGATATGGGGGCGTTCGCCGCTGTGCTGGATGAGTTTTACGGTACCGAGGCGTTGCCCTTCCTGCCGCGGTCGTTCGCCGAGGCGGTCTTTATTTTGTATGAACAAGAACCCGAGGCGTGGGCACGTTACGGCATTGGGCGCGAGATGGTCGATCGCTACGAGGCATTCCGCAGCCAGGTTTTGTCTGGCCGCCGAACGACAACCTACAGAGATACTTACTGGTCTTATTATATTTCGGAATGAAAAAACTCTTGATATGCATTTTGCTGGCTGGGGTGGCTGCGGCGGTTTCTTGCGTTGTGCGGCCCGTCCACGTGGACGAAAGCCTAAACGTTCCCGCTCCCATCTTCCCCGACTACGCCGATTGCACCATCCCCACCAATATCGGCCCAATGAACTTCTCCCTAACCGTTCCGTACGACCGTGCTCAGGCGACTTTTGCCTCACCCGTCGGCGAATGGACTCTCGAAGCTCGTGGCGGCCAGTTCACTATTCCGCGTAAACGCTGGCGGGAGATGCTTGCGGCGGCTCGCGGCGGCAGCATCTCCGTTCGGGTTAGCGCTCTCTCGGACGGCCGTTGGATCGCATACGCTCCTTTCTCGCTCCACGTCGCTCCCGAGCCCGTCGACCCCTACATCGCCTATCGCCTGATCGAGCCAGGGTACGAATTATGGAACAGAGTGGGCATATATCAGTACAACCTTGAGCGCCAGCGCCAGACACCCATTCTGGAAAATAGCTCCACGGGCGGTAGTTGTATGAATTGCCACTCATTTGCCAATCAGGATCCCGACCGGATGCTACTTCACCTGAGAGGATCCGTTGCGGCTACAATGTTGATCAACGACGACAAGGTAGAGCGGCTCAATACTAAGACTCCTCAGACTATGTCGGCGTTAGTCTATCCGTCGTGGCATCCAGATGGTCGCTTTGTGGCTTTCTCCGTGAATGATACAAAGCAGGCGTATCATACTAACGACCCCAATCGAGTGGAGGTTTACGACAATGCTTCGGATATAGTGCTTTACGACACGTCCACTCACGAGATATTTACTACGCCACTGCTTTACGACACTCCCGCCTTCGAGTCGTTTCCTACTTTCTCGCCCGATGGCCGCACTCTTTACTTTTCGTCAGCGCCTTACGTTGCTGACGTTATTGAGAATCCCGAAAAAGTGCACTACAGTTTATGCTCTGTCTCATTCGACCCCGACACGCACCGCTTCTCCGACACGGTTGACACGCTCTACAACGCCCGTACCGAGGGCCGTAGCGCTTCATTCCCGCGCGTGTCGCCCGACGGTAGGTATCTGCTCTACACTCGTTCTGATTACGGGGGTTTTATGATCTGGCACTCCGACTCGGACTTGTGGATGGTCGATCTCGTTTCGGGCCGCCATTGGCCACTGACCGCTGCAAACAGCCCGGATGCCGCCGACAGCTATCACTCGTGGAGCAGCAATGGTCGTTGGGTGGTCTTCTCCTCGCGCCGCCTGGATGGACTTTACGCCCGGCCCTTCATCGCCTATATCGACGCGGAGGGTCAGGCCCGCAAATCGTTCGTGGCTCCGCAGCGGGATGTTGAGTATTATAACCGCCTGATGAAGTCGTATAACGTGCCCGAGTTCGTCAAGGGGCGTGTTCGCGACCGGCGCCGCGCAATCTCCCGAATGGCCAAGCAAGACCCGGGTATCGACGTGGGTTTCAGATCGCAAGAATAACCGGCCTCGGACTTCGCGCCCAGCGCCCTCATGAGCCCGAGAGTTGCGGCCCTACTCTCGGACAAACCTTGGCACCCGTTCGAGCGGGACGTCGATCGTTACAGTGCGGCCTCCCCGGTAGCGCTGTTCTGCCCGCCGCAGGTATAGCTTCTCATATTGCGACTTCACGACCAGCGCGCCCTTGTCGGTTATCTGGAACGTGAACGGCTTGTCGGCCCTTAGCCAGCACCACGAGGCAAAGTGCAAAGAGTTTTTTCAACCTGGATAGATTTGTGCTGCGTTGAAGGTCACGTGACCGGAGGCGTTGAGTTCGTTTTTGTAGCCGGTGAACTCCACCTTGTAATAGCCCCACCCGTCGGCTGTGCGGAAGATGCACACCGGTGCGGGCCTGTAGTCGGGCGGCATAATGGGTGGACCGTCGGGCGAATTGCGCCAAAACTGGACAACCAGCGCGGCCGACCGAACTGTCGTCGAAAACACACCGCCGATGCCGATCTCCACCATACTCTCGTCTTCTCGGGCCTCGTCCGCGGGGAATCTCGCCTCTGTAGGGACGTTCGCGAGCGAGGCGAACGAAGTGGTTACCAGAGTATTCCCGTTCGCGTCTCGGGTGCCGCCGTCGGGCACGAAGACTCCGGCTGCCGTGCGGATCTTGTATCGTTGCAAGGCGATGTCCCAATCCTTACGCATTCGCCACTCGGGGTTATCCTGCGCACCCTCGGGATCCTTCGCCGAGCCGACCAGCTTGCCCGTGGTTAGGGAAAAGTAGTGCCACAGGGTCTGCGAGGAGGCGTCCACTTCGTATTGTTTCGTTCCCTCGGGCAGTCGCGGCTCGTTGCCCCCGCCCCCTTTGTCGCAGCCAGCCATCGAGATCAGCAGCACCATCGCCGCCCCTGCTGCAAGAAATAGTTTGTTTCGCATCTCTCTATCTGAAGTTATATTTCAATCCTATGAGGAACCGCCGACCCGGGTCGATGAACGCCACGTCGCGGAATCCGAACAGGTTGTCCACTTTGAACTGTACATCCAGCGTGTGACCGCGACCCAAGTCGAACGGCTTGGTCAGCACCGCCTTCCAGATGTTGTACGCCCGCGACTCGACCCGCGTCCCCAATTCGGTGTAGTAGCTAAACGGCGACGACATCCGCCCCGCCAACTGCAACGAAAACGCACCTCGACCCCCGCGCCTCAGGAAGCCGTTCCACGTTGCCGCCACGGTTGCACTGTGCTTCACGTTGCCGTCGAGTTGCGCTCCCGTTGCCCCGTCCACCGCATCGCAAAACCCATAGCTACCCCTTAACGCCAACTGGCCCCAAAACGTATACGCTGCGCTCATATCCACCCCCCGCAGCGTTGCGTGGCTCACATTGCGGTAGTGCTTGTCAAGTTTGCCTTGGTTGCTCACAACGTCATAGCGCGTGATTTTGTCCTTGATCCGATTTACGTATCCGCTCAGTGACAGGTTCGCCGCGCCGTTCACGTACTCTGTTCCCAGCGAGCTGTACACCCCCCGTTCGGGCTTCAGGTCGGGGTTGCCGTAGATCCAGAACATACCCTGATGGTCGAAATCGTAGTATAATTCCTTTATGCTGGGCGCTCGAAATGCCGTTCCAATCCCGCCGCGGAACCGCCACCCACCCGCGGAGTACATCACCGAGAGTTTGGGCGAGAGGGCCGATCCGAACTGCGAATCGTGGGTGTAGCGCGCACCCGCGATGATGTCGAACCCCGCGGTCGGTTTCCATTCCGCCTGCGCAAACAGGCTTCCTTCGTCGACGCTCTTCGTGGTCTGGTTGCCGCCGAGGGTCGTCAGGGCGTAGTTCTCCTCGTGGTCGTATTCCGCTCCTGCAACCAGCTCCCAGCGCGCATTCGGGGCGTACGTATCTATGGCTCGGGCCGACAGATACGTCGCCGTGTTTTGCAGCGCCCGCCGATTGTCGAGCCTTTCCAGTACCTGATTGTCGAAGTATTTGTCGAAATTCACGCTGAAGGTCAGCTTGTTGACTGCCGTGTCGAATCCCCCGTGCGCCCCAACGGTCAGATTGTCGGTCATCTGATGAGCGGTGTTCATACTGCCCGCCGGGTTAAACGTCTCGTGGCGGAACCAGCGCCCGGTCAGCCCGAGGTTCGTGCGTTTGGTCGGCTTGGCGGCGAGCTTCAGGTTCGCGCCCCAGTCCTCGTACCGCGCCGCGTAGGGCTCATTGCCGCGCTCACCGAATCCCTCCGACGAGTTGCGAAAAGCCCCACCACGGGCGGAAAAACTTTTTTGCACCGCGTTCTTGGTCCCCTTCTTTGTCTCGCTTTTGCTTGCCGCCCCTGTCCCCGCCCCCACGTCGAGCCTTGTTCGCCACGTCCCCGGGCTCTCCCACGACGGGTTCAGGCCCGCCTCGAACCCGTCGCCTGGCTCCTTCGTTATGATATTTATGACCGCCCCCACGGCGCTCGAACCATACAGCGCCGATGCCGCGCCGTCAACCACCTCGATCTGCCGCACCGTGCCGACATCCACCTGATCGAGGTTTACGTTGCCGTTCGCGCCCTCGCCCACGAGACGTTCGCCATCGACCAGAAGCAGGATATATCTGCTGTTCAACCCTTTGATACGCAGATTGTTGCCCATTTCGTTCGGGGTTACCGTCAGCCCTGGTATGTTGTCTTGCAGTCCCTCCAACGTCGAGATCGCCGCCGCCCGTTCGAGCTCCCGCGCGCTGACCACCACCGTCTGCACCGGGCTGTCACTCAATCGCTTAGCCGTACGCGTTCCCGTCACTACCACGCGTTCGACCTCCATCGTCCCGAGCGAATCAGCAGGGTAGGGTTGAGCGGCCAGTGTTGCCTGTGCGGCTGGCGTGGTCGCGACCGTTGCGGCGGCAAGAGCCACAGGGCGGATAAGGGTTAAAAAAAGTGTCGTTATTTTCGCCATTTTGCGAGGCGAAGTTACGGATTTTTTCGCAATAAAATCTGTGGTGTGCCGTTTGGAAAAACCGCTTGCTCCGGGCGGGTAAGGGAGGTTTTGGGGTGTTATGATCTGTCTCTTATCAAGAGACAGATTGCCTTTTTATATATCTTTATATCAGCGTTTTGTCTTGTTATTGTTACGTATTTAAAACATATTTACGACATCTAATATGTTAACAACTTATTATTATGTTGTTTGAATGATTGTTTGCGGACACATATACGACAATCTGTATATGAATACTTTAGGCATATTTGCGTTAAATTAGCGGTAGTTTTGCGAAGCGACACAAGGAGGAATAATTCTTCGTGATTTCTTGGTTAAAAGAATTTTATTCATAACTTTGTCTCGTATCTTTATCTGTCTCTTGATAAGAGACAGAAGCGTAGTACCCACGTAATGAGAGCAGTACGGTCTATAAATAACTTCAGAAACGGCACCTTTGCGACGAGCAAATCGAATGCCGAAGTTCTTGTTTTTACCCGTCATTGCAAAGAAAATTCTTCAAAAAATAGTTTCGCACACCCGAAAATTCGGGATCACGAGCGGACAGACCGAACAATCGGACAATCAGCGAAGGGGGTTTTTGAAGTTCCCCCTCGCGGTC
This sequence comes from Alistipes sp. UBA936, assembly GCA_002293505.1. Classification (GTDB taxonomy): domain Bacteria; phylum Bacteroidota; class Bacteroidia; order Bacteroidales; family Rikenellaceae; genus UBA940. The sequence goes on from DBDI01000014.1 coordinate 198,433, forward strand.
GGGCAAACGTGGCGCTCTACGTACCCACGCCTGACGCCGTCGGGTAGACGTCGTTGCTCGGAAGCGCAGCTTAGTTATAACAGGCTGCAATACAGCCACAAAGGGCGCAGAGGTTTAGAGTCCTCGTATCGTCGTCCGGGGTTGTGAATTTTGTTTATTGTACGGTTTAGGGCGCGAATCCCGCCGGGTTCGCGTCCTTGCCCGCTCTAAAAAGTACCGTCACCAAGTCACTCAAAAACAGCCTCCGCCACAACTCCATCGCGCAGAAAATATATGCCTAATAGCGAGCGCGATGAAGATAAAAACATTCAAAAAATCCCCCGAATTGATAAAAATATTTGTTTTTTAGCTATGCGCGCACTATATTTGCAGCATAAATTCGCCAAAGTAGGTACCCGACACCAGTCGCTTGAAACGAATTTCTTACATCACTTTAACTATGAACATTCGAAAACAGCCATACTCGTTTGGCGCGATCAACAGGCTGAGTTTTCTTAGCTCCGGGCGTGCGAGTGGTGCGTATGGCCGGAGCTGCAACCTCTCCCATCCGAATTACAACTGTCGGATGTTTCATCACGCTAATTGATTGTAAATCAAACAAAAAAGCGATGAAAAAGCTCAGTAAAATAGAATTGAAAGATGCGGCAAAGTTGCTGCCGACTCAGATGAGGGACATCACCGGAGGGATAAAATTTGGTCAAAGTGGTTCTCCTGCTCCCGGTGGCGCGCTCCTCTTTGGATATTCCTATGGTGGAGGTGGCACTCCTCGTCCCAGCCAGTGTTGCCTCGGTGAAATGTGCGAGGACTACCCCTGCACTACCAACCAACATTGCGAAGCTGCTTACGCTCCCGGAGCGGTCTGCAAGAATACAACTAATAAGTAACGCTCGACCCTTTCCTAGACCCTCGGGCCAAGTACCCATATCCCGAGGGTCGATTTCCGCCCGCCGCCCTGCCGCCTGCAACACCCTGCTCCACCTAACCCACGCTTAAACTTCAAATGATTCAAGCTACAAAACTACTCGACACCCGCCTTAACGACATCGTATACAGTCCCCAGGTAATGACTATCCCGCCGGGGTTGGCTCACGGTAAGATGGGTATGTGCCTGTATCTGTTCCACCGTGGCCGCGCTCAGAACGACGACCACCTGACCGATCTGGCCGGACGGCTCTTGAACCAAATACTCAGCACTGCCGACCGGACGGAGAAAATAGATATCGAGAGCGGCCTGATGGGCACAGGGCTCGGATTGGTTTGGTTGTTCCGCAACCGGTTTGTTGCGGGCGACGAGAATTCCACTCTGCGCGACATCGACGACGAGATATTCCATCAAGCGAGCTTCACCGAATATGCCGCCGAGGATACGGCTCTGCTCATCCAATCACTCCTTTACTTCAGCGTCCGCCGGCCTCTGCTGCGCGGTGAACAGGCTCGACTGTGGGACGCACTCGCTGCGCAAACCCTCAATACGCTCCACTCGAAGCTCGAAGAGATACTCTCCCACGAGGTCATCTATTTTCGGCTCGACCACAGCCTGCCGTTGTTCTTGTTCGCTCTCAGCCGCGTTTGGGAGACCGGCGTCGGCCACGAGAAGATCGAGCGTATTATTTGTGACGCGACTCCGTTCATCCTCTCCAAATGGGGCTACCGTGATTCCTTGCGTCTTCACCTGTTGTGGGGCCTGGGCCATATAAACAAACATCTCGGCGACTCCCGGCTGGCGGAACATTGCGCACTGCTTGCTTCGAAAATAGACTTCGACGCCCTCGTGGCAGAATTCCCAACTATGGATGTCTCTCTGACCACGGGCCTGGCTGGTGTGTGCCTTCTCGCTCTGACGATGGATGAGTCTTCGGCACGGCTACTCGACCTTCCGCGGTTCTTCGCCGTGGCGCCTGCGAGACTTCTCATTCCGTTCCGTCTTTCCGATATGACGTGGGGACGAAGCGGGCTCAACGGATACAGTGGCGTGGTCACCATTCTCGAAAATATTGAAAAACGAACCCGCTCCGAGCAATGAAAATCGACCTCAAAGATACAACCTTCGTCATCATCGTCCGGCTCGATTCTGTGGCTCGCCTGGAGAACACCTTGGGCGTGGTCACCGCACTGTGCCGCAATTTCGACACCAACGTCGTCGTGGGCGAGGTTGACGACCGCTGCAACGGAGTGCTTCGCAAGACACTTCCCCGACAGGCGAAGTATATTTTCTTCAAAGATGAAGACGATATTCTTTACCGCACCAAATACCTCAACCGTATGGTAGACACTCTGGAAACTCCCGTTGTCTCCATCTGGGACGTCGACATTGCCGTGGACAAACACGCCGTGGCCGAGTGCGTGAACAAGATTCGTTCCGGCGAGGCCGACTTCGCATATCCCTACAACGGGCTCTTTATGGAGACCTCCCGCATATTGAGAAAATTCTATCTCGACACACTCGACATCCGGATACTGCAACGCAACCTAAACAAGGCCGGGACGCCATATTACTTGTCCGCGCGTAATATGGTTGGGGGAGCCTTCTTCGCAAACCGGCAAAAATATGTCGAGACAGGTGGCGAAAACGAGAGATATTATGGCTGGGGCAGCGAAGATTTCGACCGCTATTTCAAATGGGAAGGGCTCGGCTGCAATATCCACCGTGTAGACACACCCTTGTTCCACCTCAGTCATCCGCGAGGCGACAACAGCCGCTTCAGATCGAATCTTTTCCAGATGGTGTCCACGGACGAGCTCAACATAAACTCGTTTAGTTTGAAGCAGGAATTAGAGCAGAAGTTTTGCAAATAACCCATTTATTAACTTACTAAAAAACAAACAATTATGAAAAAACTGAGTAGAATCGAATTGAGGAATGCGAGCAAGATGCTCCCCTCGCAGATGCGTAACATCACAGGTGGTGCAACCGGCTATGGCCCGGGTACTATTAGTGACGGCGGCAGCGGCGGCAGCGGCAGTGGCGGCAGCGGCATTGGCACTCCCTTCGTCCCCCCCGTTCCCGCAGGCGTATTGGCGGCAGCTGCCAGCAACCAGTGCTGCTTCGGCGACTTTTGCGAAGATTACAACTGCAAGAACGATGGTGATTGCGAAGCAGCTTACGTTTCCGGAGCAACCTGCAAGATCGTAGGCGGAAAGTAATTCACCATTAACTCATATTAAAAACAAAATAATGAAAAAGCTCAGTAGAATCGAATTGAGGAATGCGAGCAAGATGCTTCCCTCGCAGATGCGTAACATCACCGGTGGTTCAACCGGCTATGGCCCTGACGTTATTGGTGACAATCCTTACACTCCCGGCGGCGGTGGCGGCGGTGGCGGTGGCAGTATTGGCGGTGGTTACGTTCCCCCAGGCGTATTTGCGGCAACTACCAGCCAGTGCTGCTTCAACCCCGACTCGTGCGAGGATTATGAATGCACCACCGATGCGGACTGCGCAGCAGGCGTTTTTCCGGGAACAACCTGCAAGATCATCTCCACGAAGTAATTCACTTTATTAATAAGTTAGAAAAATGAAAAAGCTTAGTAAAATCGAACTGAAGGATGCAACGAAACTCGTTCCCACTCAGATGAGGGACATCTCTGGTGGTATGCAGCTCAGGATGAGCCGTCGTACCATTGAAATCGAAGGTTTCTACGGAGCCGCCGCTGCCGCACCCAGCAACCAGTGCTGCTTCGGCGACTATTGCGAAGATTTCCCGTGCAAGAACAATGCCGACTGCGAAGCAGCTATCGCTCCCGGAGCAACTTGCAAGATCGTAGGCGGAAAGTAATTCACCATTAACCCATTTTATAAAAACAAACAAAATGAAAAAGCTTAGTAAAATCGAGCTCAAGAACGCAACGAAACTTGTTCCCACCCAGATGAGGGACATACAAGGTGGCCGTGTCGTCACCAGTACTGCAGCTCTCAACTCCATTGGCTTCTTCGGAGCCGCTGCTGCTCCCAGCAACCAATGCTGCTACAATGGGGTGTGTGAAGACTTTGACTGCACTAATGATGCGGACTGCGCATCGGCCTATGCACCGCAATTTACCTGCAAGATCATCTCAACGAAGTAAGAACACACTCTTTAATATTCACCTTTTCAATCCCTCGTCGCGGAGCCGTTGGTTCTTGCGGCGGGGGCTTGATTCAAAAACACCCAAACACCGAACTATGGGCAGGGGCAAGACCAACGAAAATCTTTTTTCGATACTTTTGAATACACTCGGAGTGCGACATACGCGCAAATTCACACGCGAAACGTATGCCCGCCACCCGAACAAATATAATATGCTCGGTCTGTCGAAGATGCTCTCCGACTACGCCATTCCTAACGAAGGGGTAATGTTGGGCGACCCGGCGGACGTGGCCCTCGTCGAGCCTCCATTTATCGCTCAGTTCTCCGGCGATATGTACGTCGTGGACAAGATCACCGACTCCGAAGCCCACCTGTGGGGTACCGGTGGCGGGGTGAAGGTCCCGTTGGATAAATTCAAGGAGGGTTGCACCGGCGCCGTTTTGGTTGCCGAGCCCGACGAACATAGCATCGAACCCGGCTTTCGGGCCAATCGCCGCCGCGAGCTCTTCGAACGCTTCGTCACGTGGGGCTTGATCGCTGCTGCTCTGGCTGCGGTTGCGTGGGGCGTTGTTGCCAACGAGATCTACCTCCATCCGGGATTGCTCGTCGGACTGGCCCTGAACTTGGTGGGCGTTTACGTCTGCCTGCTGCTGGTGCTCCGACAGGTTCATTTTTCAAGCCGTGCTGCCGAGGTGATCTGCTCGATGTTCAACACACGCCGCGGTTGTAACAACGTGCTCGAATCGCCCGCCGCAAAGTTGTTCGGCCTGGTCGGTTGGAGCGAACTGGGGCTCGGATACTTCATTTCTAATACCCTCTTGTTGGTTTTCGCTCCGTGGCTTGTGCCCTGGAGCGCCCTGTTGGGGACTTGCGCACTCGGTTACACCCTCTGGAGCGTGTGGTACCAGCGCTTCGTGGCGGGTGAGTGGTGTCCGCTGTGCCTGATCATTCAGAGTCTGTTCGTGGCTCTGTTCGTGTGCTGGCTGTTGTCGGGCTTCCTCGTGTGGCCGGTTCTGGCGGCGGCGGACTTCGTGACCGTGGCCCTGATCTACGCTGTACCCACGTTGGCCATACTCGCTCTTTTGCCCATCGTCACCCGCTCGTTGATCGTTGATAACATAACCTACGACCTGAATCACATTCGGATGAGCGAGGATGTGTTCGGCGCTCTGTTGGCCAAGCAACCTGCCTACGAGGTCGACCGCGAGGCTTCGGCCGTCGTCTTCGGGAATCCGCAGGCCGAGACTCTCATCACGGTCGTGTCGAACCCCCACTGCAACCCCTGCAGTCGCATCCACCCCAAGATCGACAATCTGTTGCATCACGCCGGCGAGCGTGTCTGCGTGCAGTTTTTCTTCCTGAACTTCGACAAGGACGAGACGCGCGAGAGCGGCAAGTTCCTAATCTCGACCTGCATTGATCGCGGTGCCGCCGCTGCGCAGGAACTCTTCGCCGACTGGTTCGACAAGGGGCGCAACGCGACAGAGGAGACCTACCGTGAGTATGGTTTCGACCCCGCCTCGCCATCCGCCGCAGCCTCGAAAGAGCAACAACGCCACTTGGATTGGTGCGATCGGAATAAGATTGCCGCCACACCCACAATCCTTGTGAACGGCTACCGACTACCGGCCGAGTACGCCATCGACGACCTCTCCAACTGGATGTAACCCCCCTGAGCCCGAAGACAGAAGACCGATGAAACCACCGACACTATCGTTCTGCACGACGTGCAAAAACCGCTTCTGGCAAATCGAGCAAACCCTATCGCGGAATCTCGATGACAACCGGATGTTCTCCCATCTGGTGGACTTCGTGCTGGTCGACTTCGGCAGCACCGATGGCCTCCGCGAGTGGGTCGCCAAGAATTTCGAGCCCGACATCCGAAGTGGCTACCTGAAATACTTCTACACCGATCGGATGCCGAGCTGGCACTGCCCAACGGCTAAGAATACCTCCCACGTGTGGGCCCGCGGAGAGATATTGGTCAACCTCGATTGCGACAACTTCACCGGCCCGAACGGTGGCAAATTCCTCATACAACAATTCGTCGACTCGTCCGACGACATAGTCATCCAACAGCTTTCCGATAAAGACGAAGGGTCGTACGGGCGCATCTCGATGCGACGCGAATTCTTCAACCTCATCGGTGGCTACGACCAGTCGCTCGAAGCGATGGGCTATCAGGACGTCGACCTGATGGAGCGTCTCAAGGCCATCGGGCTGCGCTACGTGCACATACCCGATCCGCGCTACAACCGCACCGTTCCGAACACCCACGAAGACGGCTGCGCAAACATCCTCGGCGAGAAGGTGAACTGGTGGCAGATGGACTACAACAACTTCATCGCCTCCAAGCGCAACATCGACGAGGGACGGTTGGTGGCTAACAAGGGGCAGACCTGCGGAATACAACAGGGGATATTTGATATCTATGGAAAAGAACAGCTATTTGCGTAGCGTGGGCGACGTGTTGTGCTCGGGCGCGAGTTTCGTCTCCGACCCGGGATTGCTCCACGGCAAGACGGGGATGATGCTCTTCCTGTACCGTCTCTCTCGCGTTCTTGACGACAAAAAATACTCACTCTATGCCGACGAACTGCTCGACGAAGTTCTCGAATCCATCTGTGCCGACACGCCGTTGGATTTCGCCTCGGGCCTGAGCGGCATCGGTTGGAGCCTCGACTACCTTATAAAGAACGGATACATAGACCCGGAGTCGCAGGAGGTGTTGATCGATTTCGACGAGTTGCCGTTGTCGATGGAGTACTGGCTTGCGCGAGGCGACAGGGATAAACTCACTCAGACCGCCTTGGCGCTGCTTGCGGAGGCCGGCGATGATGACCCCGAGACTATCTTTCAGGTGCTGTTGATGGATGGCGAGGCCCGCGTGCTGCCTCCCGAACTGGCGAGAGAACTGTTCGAAGGGTTTCTTGCCCGGACGGACGATCTCTATCAGACTTGCACCACGTGGAGCGGCTGGTGGCTGGTGACCAGGCTTTGCGAGCGTTTCGGGTGCGAGTTGCCCGAACTGATCCGTCCGACGAATATGTTTCTTGTGCCGCCCATTGTCTCGCCGGGCGACGTGCGACTGGCCGATATGCTGGAACTGAGCCGCTACAAGCTCCGGTATGGAATCCCCCTGACGCCCCACGCCGCTATGAAGTCGATGTTCATACTCAAAAAGCCCGACCTGATGCACGAATGGATCGAACTCTCCTCGCCCCGGGCTATGGGCCTGAGCGGATATATGACCGGATTTGGGTGGCTGATGATGGAGGCGTTATAACTTCGAGTACATATATTCGAGTCCCTTGTTGGAGAAGGGATCCAGTTTGCCCATATAGGGCGTAAGGGTCATCTCGCCGAAATAGACCTTGTCGCCCGTGTCATAGAGATCCACCCGCACGAAATCCAGGTCGCTCGACAGGATCCGGGCGTACTCCACCATCCGTTCCAGATTTTTCGGCCTCACGACCTTTTCGGGGTTGCGCGGATGGCGGCGTGCATAGTCCGAGAGATAGTTCCAGTCGTTGTCGAACAGAAAAAATCCCTCATAGCCGGCCGCCAGATTGCGATCCGTGCAGGCGATAATCATAGCCGGTTCCCCCTTCACGCACATAAACTTGTAGTCCGTAGGCAGGTTTCCGCTCCCGTCGTCGATGTACTCCTCGGCAAAGATCAATGGCTTGATCTTCGAGTAGTGGGTCTCCATCGGTGAAAACCTAAGCTTGCGCCATATATCCAAAGTGACGGCCGCTTGGGCGATGTCGAAGTCGTCGACGCCATTGCAAACTATGGTGAAGCGGCTTCCGTGGTTGGTCTTGAGCACAAACCTCTCGGGCAGCACATCCAGATCTATGTCCAGCGCCCGTTTCCACACCCCGTAGACCTCAGGCAGGATATCCCCCAGACCCTTCGACACCACCCAATCCCGCACGGCGATCTTGTCGGCCAGATAGGCGTTCTTGTCGTTGCGCCGGTTGATGATTCCCGCCATAATGTATTCCGACAGGTCGCGCGGGTTCTCGAAATCGGGTTCGCGTTCGCGTATCTCGCGATAGTATTCTGTCATCACCTTTCGCGTGCGACATCGATTATTCAGAGCCGCTCGCAGCCTGTTGTGGAATATGTGATTCCAGATGATCCAATTAGCCTTATTCATAGGATGAAAACCTTGCCAATATTTCGTCGCGAGTGTATTCTATGACTATTTCGCTGTCGTGCCGTGCTTTCTCGCTTTGCAGGTCATCCCGGAAACGCCCGTTGTCGTCGCGCGGATGCCACAGATGGAATATGCAGCCCTCGCTGCGCCCGGGCACATAACCCAGCCCCAACCAGCGATAGAAACGTTCGCCGTCTTCGCGCCCCCAGCCGTAGAACTTCTCGTTGTCCAGACCCGACTCGATGTAGTTTCGCGTTCGGATGAAGACCGCCCCGCCGACTGCTCCCGTCACCCCCTCGATCGCATACATCTTCTTCATTGCGTCTTTGCAGCTGGTCAGGAAGCCTATGTCGCGATGTCGCAAGTAGTGACTTCGGTAGATCTCCGTGGTGTCGAAGCAGTCACCGTTGTAGGGCAGACGGGCGTCGCACTCGCCGCTGCGGATGCTCTCCACCGACTCGACTATCTGCGCAGGATCCATCACTATGTCTGCGTCCCAGATCGCCGTCACGAGAGTCTTCACCTCGCACGCCATCCAGTTGAGATACTTTGTACGGTGGAACACGGGGTCTTTATCTTCGTGGAAGATGTACTTGACTCTCTCGCCCAACAATCTCTTTATCACGCCGTTGTTATAGGCTGCGGCTTCTGTGACGACAATGTTCGTGTTGAAACTCTCGTCCAGCATATCGACCGTCGCAAGCAGGTTTTCCAGTCGGATCATCGAGTCGACCCTGACGGGGATTATGAACGTTGTGTCGCGCAGGTCTGTTTTCATAGCGTGGTGATGTTTTTTTCGATGAGCGTGAGAGCCAGTTGCGCTCCCGGAAACCCGTCCGCAAGCCCGCAATGGAAAGGGTGATAATGATCTTTTTCAAGAGCCGCCCAGGCGTCCGAGTCAGTGATACGTTTATGTATCACGCGCGGATCGAATGGTATCTCGTAGTCGGGATAGTTGCGATTTATGTAGCAGAGTAGCAGGTAGATGGTCGGCAGGCCGCTGATGAAGAAAATATTTCTATCCAGCATTTCACTCTGAAGAATATGTTCTATGTCGATCTCGCGATGCAGCATCTGCGCGTAATCTTTCCACCGCGGATCCTTCACATAAGGCAGGATGGGCAGCACGGCAGCCAACACATAGAGGCGGTTGGAGTGCAAAATGGGTAATCGGCTGATTATCTGGTGTGTAAGCGTTTCGATTATCATCCCGATCCGGTCGGTGTAGAAGCCCATCGACAGGAACCGACCCAGGATCCAAATGAACGGCGGTGTCTTGTAATCGTAGATCGAGAACGAGTAGTACTCGTCGAAAAAACCTTCGCGGATGATAGTGTAGAGCGTATTTATCACCCTGATAGCCAGCTCTTCAAGAATGAAACGGCGGTCCGGGTCGGTCTGTTCTTCGAGGCGCGAACAGAGATAGAACAGCAAGTGGATCAACTCGATTGCGGACATACCAGCCCGGTAGTCTTCGAGCGACAGGCGCTTGAAAACGGCGTTGTCGATATCCTCCGACAGTTCGTTGATGTCGCCCTCGATGAAACCTTTTTTTATCAAAAACGTAACTCCGAGCGATATTCCCGCCAGTCCGTCGGCTACACCGATCGGATGAGTCGGCAGCAGTGCCGCGATGATTTCGTCGAGCAGCTCTTCGGCGGTTTGTTCATACTTGGTTTCGCCTTCGAGTCGGGACATCAGATAGAGATAGATGACGAGGCCCATTTTGCCGTGAAACAGGCTAAGGGGATATCTCGAAGCGGGTGAAGCGAGCGATTCGATCAGTCGGTCGGTCAGTTTTCGCGCATTCTTGTGCATAGGATTTTGTACGCGTTTGGGTGTTTGACGTGGGTTAGGATCGGCGCCGGGTGACCGATTCAACACCGCAAACGTACAAAATTATTTCTTCAAATCGAGCGGATTCGCGAAAATTATTTCAATCAATCCTGCGGGCGCACTTCTACATAGACGCGATCACCGGCAGGAACCGATCCCGTCATCTGCAACGTATTCTCTGCACCGTAGCCTAATCTCCCCGGGCCCCTTTATTGTATATGTAGCCGGACGCGCGAGCGCTCTGGTTGGGTGGCGACATTTTTGCTGCCGGCCCTGTTTCTGCTCCCGTTCGCTCCCCCGTTTTCGCTTTCTATCAGATTGAGTACGTGGTCGAAACGTTGACCTATCCGCTCGAGTTCGGCGATCAACTGCGAGACTTGTTGTTGATGGTTGGCCATAATTCCGGTCAGATACACCAACGGGTTGGGCTTCTCGTCGACTCCGACATTCTCAAGCCTGGCATCCGCGGACTTGCTCACAGGCGCGGCTACTTGTTTGGTGACGGACGCAGCAGCTGGCCGGCCTACAGGGCGTGTAGTGGGCTTCGGTTCGGGCCGGGTGGCAAGTCGAGATTCGGGTCGAAAAGCGAGCCGTGGTTCGCTTTTGAACATTTCACCCCTGCCGGAGATCAGCCATTCGGCGTTGATCTGCGGAAACTTGGCCAATATTTTATTCAATTTGTCGGCCCCGACGCCATTTCCGATGCTGGAATAGGAGCCGTTGGTCAATTCGCACTGTTTTTCGAAGGCTCTTCCGGAGAGGCCTAATTCCTTGACAATCAGATCGAGTCGTTGTTTTAGTGTCATATCGAACAAGAATATTATTCAAAAAAAATTGCTATTGAAAAAAATAATTGCCAAATTTGCAGTGCCAAGTACCCTGGTCGCCGCATAAAGAGCCGTTGTAAAACCGCTCGATGGTGTAAAAATACTAAATTTAGTCATAAAAATAACGTTCAATCGGTATTTTTATTGTGTACCCTCAAGTTAACCCGGTAGCTTTGAGCGCAATAGCGTTCAAAAATTAGTATCATTTTCGTATTATTTTTCCATTTAATGAAGACTTTTTCAAGACTTTTCATTGTGTTTGGTCTGTTTTTTCTCTCCGCTTGTTCGATGGAGTTGAAGAACGAACCCTCCGTAGAACTTCCGCCCAAGCCAGCTCCCAGCGGTGGCAATGAGGTGGAAACCAAGATTTCAGTCACCATTCCCGGTGGGTTTTCCGTTATGGACACTCGCGCATTGAGCGCGGAGCAGGAGGCGGCAATCGAGGAGGCCGAGGTGTTGATTTTCGACTCCGCGGGCAAGTTCGTAAAGAAGGCCCAAGTTGCTTCGTCGGAGATAGAATCCACAGGCGCCACGGCGAGTATGACTGTGAAGGTTCCCTCTGGGCCTCATTTAGTTACGGTGTTGGTAAACGCGGCGGATATAGTTTCCGCGGCGGCTCCTGCCAAAGATGAAATGTATGGCGACATCGTGTCCCGACTGACTTCGACCCTCGACTCGCGACTGTTTCCTTCGGCCGACGACACCATCCCGATGTGGGGCGAAAAGGAGGTCGATTTCAAACAGAACACAACCGTTAAGGTCGATCTTTGCCGTTCTGTGGCGAGGATCGACATTGGCGTCGGGGCGTGGAACAAGGACACGGGACGTTGGAACGGTCTCGGGTCGGACGGAAGCTTGATAAATTTTCGTATCACTGAGATCTACGTCATCAGCCCGAGCCGTGAATGGGCTCTGGTTCCCGAGACGACTGTATCCACGGACAAGCTATCTGTCGCCGAGTCCAAAACCGGGTTCCGTTACTCGGGTGCGGACATAACGACCGAGGGGTCGGTCACGTCGACTTCGCGCAGTATCTATATTCCCGAAGTTACGATCGTGGGGACGAATTACGACGAGCGGACGGCGTTGGTGATCGGCGGCCAGTACGGTGGCAGCGACCAGACAACATACTACCGTGTCGACTTCAATAACACGCAGGACGGCTTGCTCGACATCGAACGTAACGAGCTATACCGCTTTTCGATAGCGCGTGTCAGCGGTGCAGGTTTCCCGAGCGTCGAGACGGCTTACGCGGCGCAGTCGGGCAACATCGACGCCTCGATCATCGACTGGGGCGAGGAGACGGTAGGCGACGCCCACTTCATCGGCGACAAGTCCATCGTGCTGAGCCAGAACCCGGCCAAGCTGGGTTACGCGGCGGGTGAGAAGACCACAGTGGTGATCAACACCGACATCGAGGACGGCTTTACGATGACCTTGGACACGGACGGTTCGAAGACCCTCTCCAGCGCGGCCAACACGAGCGTCACCACGGACAACTTCACATATACCATAAAGTCGGACGGCGCGCAGCGTTGGACGGTTGAGATCGCGGTGCGTGGTGCGAATATCAACTCCTCGTCGGAGAAGATCGACACTTGGACCGTGGACGCAGGTGAACTTCTGACGTTCGGATTCTCGGCCGTTCAGGCATCGGTGTTGGGCGACCCGACTCCGCGCGAGATCCGCATCAACAACGCTACTCCTGCCGCGGGAGACGGGCGGGTGGTTGCAAACTTCGCTTCGGCGCCCGAGAAGACTCCCGTCACATTGCTGGCTTCGGCTGCGATCGGTAAGAAATTCGTGCGTTGGGTTGTGGATGATGGTGGGCCGTTGCAAAACCTCGTCACGACTGATAACCCCTCGACCTTCCTTATGCCTGCCAAGCCGGTGGCACTCCACGCCGAGTTCGAGGTCGTGGAGGACTTCCCCAAGGAACACACCATCACGGTCACCGGAGGAACAGGCGGTCGCGCGGTTGCGTCCCACATCACGGCCGACAAGAACGAAACAGTGACGCTAATGGCGGCCCCGGAGGCAGACTATGTCTTCTCCTCGTGGACGATCACCGGCGCCACCATCACAACTTCGACCGCCAACCCGCAGAACATCACCGTGAGCGGAAACGTCACAGCCACAGCCAACTTCAAGGCCAAGAAAGCGATCAACGTCACGCCCAACAACGCCTCCTGGGGCGCGGGCTCGGCAAACGTCGCAAAGGAGGTCGAGGGTAACACGGTGACCGTTACGGCGGTTCCGGCTACGGGATTCATCTTCACGGGCTGGAGCGGTGCAACGTTCAACAACGCCCAAGCCAACCCCGCGACCTTCACAATGGGCACCGACGCGGCGGCGATCACGGCAACGTTCGCAAGACAGGACGCGCCGCTGAACGTCGCTCCGAACAATCCCGACTGGGGTACGGTGACGGCTTTGCCACAGATACCAATCGCCGGTGAGACAGTGACCCTGACCGTGACTCCCCAGACCGGATACAAGTTCAAGAACTACTCCGCCGCAGGCGCAACTATGACCGGCAACACATTCACTATGCCCGCGGGCGGAACTAAAGTGTCGATCGTGGCCAACTTCGAGCCCATCGACCGCACAGTCACCATCTCGACGGCGGAAGGCGGTTCGGCCTCCACGCCCTCGACCACTATGAAGCCCGGCAGCCAGGTGATCGTCACGGCGACGCCTTCGTCCGGCTGGGTTTTCAGCAGTTGGACTGTGACGGGTGCTACGCCCTCGTCGACTATGACCAACCCCTCGTCGTTCATTATGCCTGAGAGCAACGTCACCGTCAAGCCAGTCTTCGTAAGGGTCTTCACCCCGACCGTCGATGCGACCAACGGAACGTTCACGATGAGTGCTTCGAGCGCACAGGCAGGTGGTCAGATAAAGCTGACCGCGGCGCCCAATGCCGGGTACAGCTTCCAGAACTGGACTCTCACGACGGCCAATGGAGCAACCATCTCGCCCACCTCGCCTGCAACCGTGCCCACGATCACACTGACGATGGGCGCCTCGCAGTCGGCCAATCCGTCTCTGAAAGCAAACTTCATTTCGAATAACACCTACGTCGTGAATACCCCTACGGCTCAGCACGGCGAAGCGGTACCCGACAACAAGAATCCTCGTGCAGGCGAGCAGGTTCAAATCTGGGCTGTGGCCGAACCCGGCTATATGTTCACCGGATGGAACATCGGTTCGTCGCAGATCACTCCGGCGCCCGACCTGACAGCAAACCCGTTGGTCTTCTCGATGCCGGCGAGTGCGGTGACCATCACCCCGTTGTTCGCCGTGGCCGAGTACTACCGCGTAACGGTGAACAACCCCGCCGCCGCGATCGGAACCGGAACGGCAAACCCATCGAGCAACATCGTTCCGGGAGCCGAAGTGAAACTCAACGCAGTCGTTGCCGACACGGGTGACTACGTATTCACAAGCTGGAGGGACGTGGGGAACAACATCGCAGTCGATCCGGCGGCCACAGCCTCGTCGTCGTTCCGTATGCCACGCGCCAACGCGACCGTCGAGGCGGTGTTCACCCGACTATACCACAAGGTAACCTGGGGAGATCACACCGCAGACGACTCGCCGGCAAATTTCTCCGACCTGCCGACTGCAACAGCGTCGAGCACCGCGGGTCGCAATCCGGTTACGGAAGGTGTCTACTCGGGCACGTCGGTAACCCTGACCGCGGTACCACCGAGAGGCGACACTGCCGACTACACCTTCGCAGGATGGACCTTCACCGGTGCGACAAGACCCACAGCAACCTCGACAGCCAACCCCTACTCCTTCTCGATGCTCAAGGGTGGCTTCACGGCCGTGGCAGCCTACACCCGAAACAAGTATAAAGTGACGCTGGGGACGACCACCGGAATAACGGTCACCAACGGAACGAACGCAGCTACGGCTACCGGAACCGGTGTGGTGTCGGGAACGCAAGTGACCTTCACGGCGAGCGACTCCGCTGGAACCCACACCTTCAGCGGATGGGTGGTAACGCCCGGCACGGTGGTGACTACAGACAAGAACCAAAAGCAGATCACCATCACTATGCCCAAAGGCTCGGTGACCGTGACTCCGTCGTCGGGAGTATGGTACTACAAGATGTCGTGGGGAACTCACACTCCGTCGGGAACAGGAGCAACGGCTACCAGCGTCTCGGGACGCAATCCGACCACGGAAGGTGTGACTCTGGGCAATCAGGTGACCCTAACCGCAACCCCGCCCAACAACGCCACCAAGGACTACACCTTCAACGGATGGAGCTTCGCGGGAACGTGGAAACCTGCCAACTCGACCGCAAACCCATACTCGTTTGCAATGAACGGCGAGGGATTCACAGCGACCGCCGCATACACCCGAAACAATCACAAGGTGACTATCGCCGCGACGATGCCGACGGGGATAACCTCCGTGACGAACGGCAACACCGACTCGGGAACGGCCCGCACCGGAAATGGTGTCTACTCGGGCACGTCGCTGAGCTACACGGCGAACGTGGCGGCAAACTACCACTTCACCGGCTGGGAAGTGACAGGCGAAGCCATAACCGATCCGGCAACGCTGAACAAGACCAATACGACGATCGCCTTCAAGATGCCGATGGGAGGGGTGACCCTCAAGCCGACCGCCGCCGAAGATGCCAAGTACACTATCTCGGCTACGACCAGTCCGAGCGGTCTTGCGACCATCGCCTCCAAGACAGGATACGTCGGAGCAGTGGTTTCGTTTACCGCACCAACCGTGACCGACTATCCGTTTGTGAACTGGACTCTGCCGAACGGATCGACCTCGACGTCCAATCCGATCAACTACACCATCACCGCCAAGAACGAAACCCTGATCGCCAACTACGACTCCACCAGATACTACTCGGTGTTGACGAGCCAGGTAACCGGCGGAACGGTCTCGTTCTCCACAGCGGCGCGCCTGACCGGCGGCGAAACGATCACCGCGACGGTAACGCCTCAGACCGACTACATCTTTGCAGGCTGGACTACCCGTACGCCGTCGAACCTCACCGTGACTGCCAAGACCACCACCGCGACCAACTCGACGTTCTCGTTCACGATGCCGACGTCCGACGTGACACTCACGCCTAAATTCATCTATGCACCATTCTCCGGCACGAGAAGTCCGGCAGGTCAGGTGGCAATGGCGACGACCGATGCGGCAAACCCGGCATACCTGATCTGGGCGACAACAAACCTGTCGGCCAACGAAACCTTCGCAAGCACGGCAACCACAGCCGGCACACTGTTTATGTGGAGCCAAAATACCGCGATAGGTCTCGACCAGAATGTGAGCCCCTGGCCGGCAAAGACTGCGAACACGACGTGGCCCGCCTCGGTCGACCCGTGTCCTGCACCGTGGCGAGTACCCACCAATGCCGAATGGCAGAGATTCTTGTCCCAGACAACCGATCCGAAGACCTCGGGCAACCGTACCTTTGTACTGCCTAATGGGGTAATAACACTGCCCGGAGCCGGCTACAGAATCTCCGATGGTACTGTCTACGATCGAAATACGGGTGCGATGTACTGGTCGTCCACCTACAGCGGAACTGTTTTCGGAGGAATGATATCACAATCCTTCCTGATATCGTGGAAAGGAACCGACGATCTGGCCAATAACGCGGTGAACGTACAGAACGCCGTCTCGGTGAGGTGCGTGCGCACACCGTAACCAGAGGTGTAACATCAAAAGAGAGGGGAGCCCCACAGGGCTCCCCTCTCTTTTGATATCAACCGATATTAAACGTTTTGAAACACGCTGCGGAGCGGAGCGAAGAAACGTTCGATCAGACGCATATCGCGTGTGACGATCTCGGCGGTACCGTCCATCTGGTGGATCAACTGAAACTCCTTGCGGTAGGTCGAAATCAACCCGTTGGGGAAACGAACGTTAGCCGTGTAACCCGTGGCGTCGGGAACAGCCGAAATGGAGACAAGCTCGCCTTTGAGAATGCCGAACTCGGTGTAGGGATAGCCGTTGAGCTTAATGTGCACCGCCTGACCCAACGAAACCTTACCGAAACTGGCCGAAGGGATGGTGAGTTTGCCGATCACCTCGCCCGCACCTGCCGCGCCTCCCTCCCCGTGCGGAACGATGGTTGCGAATCGCTCGCCCGCGGTGATGTTCTGGTTTTCGCTCCAGTAGCCGGTGAAGTTCACCCGCCCTGCCAACGGAGCCGCAAGAATGTAAGAGTCGCGCCACGAGAGAATTTGTGCCAACAGGTTGTCGCGCGTGGTTTTGAGTTGCACTTCCAGGTCGTTAGTCTCCCCGGCGTGTTGCAGACCGAGCTCCACAAGGCGCCCTTCGTTGCTGGCGATGCTGCTTTCGAGTTGCGAGATCGAGATCCGGTAGCTGATGAGCGACATACCCGTCTGCAACGCCGCCTGCTCCGACCGCTCGAATTCATAAGGCGAGATCACCCCTTGCAGGTGCAACAGCGAGTCGCGCGAAAAGTTCTCCCGTTCGAGCCGGTACTGCCGCTGTACGTAATCGAATTGTTGGCGTTGGCTGGCCAGTTGCGACTTCTGGATGCGGATCTGGTCGGCAAGGTTGCGTTGGGTCTGCTGGATGTAGTTCAGAGAGGTATATTTGGCGTAGTTCTCCACCGCGCCGTTGAACTGCGACAGGAATGCCTGAAGCTCTCCCGCGTCGAACTCCCGCGAGGCGAACCCTTCGTCGATGTATTCGTGCCATCGCTCCCCGTGCCGCTCCAGAGCGTGTTCGAGTTCGAGCACATCTTCCCAGTCGGCGATATTGAACAGCACCGCGACCATATCCCCTTGGCCCAGAACCTGTCCGTCGGCCACGAAGAGTTTTTGCACCTTGCCGGTCGAGCGAGCCATCAGGTCGGCCGGCGGGTTGGTGGTGGTGATCGAGATTGGTGCGGCAACCACCTCGGGGTACTTAACAACCCACGAAAGCACCAGAATGATCACCAAAATGGCGAATATCACCACCGTTCCGCGGCGGATCACTCGTCCCGGGATGCGGCCCATTATCTCTTGCAGCTCGTCGCTGTGTGTAGTCTGTAGTATCGGCATAACGTCTTAATCTCCCAATGCTAATTGATCTCTCACGAGGTTGTAGTAGGCGCCCCGCGCGGCGACAAGGGCTTCGTGGCTTCCCTGTTCGATGATTCGACCGTGGCCCAGCACTACTATATTATCGGCCCCCATCACGGTGCTGAGCCGGTGGGCGACCACTACAACGGTGCGGCCGGTGAAGAATCGTCGAAGGTTCTCCATAATCGTCCGCTCGTTGTTGGCATCCAGCGCGTTGGTTGCTTCGTCCAGAAAGATATACTTCGGATCCTTGTACACGGCCCGCGAGATGAGCAGCCTCTGTTTCTGACCGGTGCTCAGTCCGTGGCCGTCGCCCCCGATTCGGGTGTTGTAGCGCAGCGGCAGCGACTCGATGAAGTCGTGAATGTTGGCCGTCCGGGCGGCCTCCACGACCTTCTTGGGGTTAGGGATCTCGTCGATCACGCCGATGTTGCCCGCAATCGAGTCGGAGAAGATGTACCCCTCCTGCATCACAACCCCGCAATCCCTTCGCCAACGCGATGGGCTATAAGCCTCCATCGCTGTGTCAGCAATGGTGATCTCGCCGCTGACCGGTTTATAGAATCCCAACAGCAGCTTCAACAGTGTCGATTTTCCGCTGCCGCTCATACCAACCACCGCCGTCACCTTGCCCGCCGGAATGGTGAGGCTGATTCGGTTCAACACCTTCTCGGAGTGGGGTCCTTCGTACTGGAACACCACGTCGCGCAGTCGGATGTCGGCCATCGACGGGATGTCGCGAATCAGGTCGGCCTCGTCGGGCTCTTCGTTCTCCATATCGTGGATCTCGCCCAAACGCTCCGCGCTGATCTTGGCATCCTGTGCCTGCTGGATGAAGCCTATGAATTGCGAGATGGGTGCGTTCAGCTGCCCGAGGATGTACTGCATTGCGGTCATCATACCGAGGGTCATATCCCCGTCGATTACAGCCTTGGCCGCCAGGAACGAGATGAAGATATTCTTGGTCTGGTCGATAAACGTACCCCCCACCTGCTGGGTCTGCCCAAGGGCCAACGACTTGATACTGATCTTGTACAACTTGGCCTGCACCCGTTCCCACTCCCAACGCTTCTGCTTTTCGCAGTTGTTCAGCTTGATCTCCTGCATCCCGTTCACAAGTTGCACGAGGCCGCTTTGGTTGTCGGCCGACTGCTGGAAGCGTTTGAAATCCAGATCGCGCCGGTAACGCAGGAACACGGTCACCCACAGGGCGTACAAGCCGCTACCGACGAGGAAGATCACGAGGATTACGGGGTGGTACAGCGCCATAATCACTCCGTAGACCACGAAAGTGATAGCCGAGAAGAGGATGTTCAACACCGACCCGGTCAGGAAAGTCTCGATACGTTTGTTGTCCGTTATACGCTGCATTATGTCGCCCACCATCTTCTGGTCGAAGAACGCGATGGGCAGCTTCATCAGTTTGGCCAAAAAGTCCGAAACGATGTTGATACTCATACGAGTCGTCACGTGCAACATCAACCAGCTGCGTATCAACTCGTTGGCGGTCTGTCCGAAGATCAATACCATCTGCGCTACCAGAGCCAGCAGGATGAAGTTCAGGTTGCTGTTGTTGATCCCGAAGTCGACCACCGACTGGGTGATGAACGGAAAGATGAGCGAGATAAGGCTACCGACCAACAGCGCAAGAAAGATCTGAAGGATGAAACGTCGGTATGGTTTCAGGTAGCCGAACATATAACTGATGCGGAACTTCTGCTCCTCGTCGTCGCCCTTGTCGCGGTAGAAATCCGGTGTGGGTTCCAGCAGCAGCGCCGTGCCGATATAGTGGTTCTCCTCTGCGGATGAGAACCAGCTCTTCAGGAACTCACTCTTCTTATACGTGACCAGTCCGTGCGCCGGATCACCTACCTCGATGGTCTCCTCGCCGCCGCCACGTCGAGGCCGCTTGATGTCGTACACCACAACGAAGTGGTTTTGGTTCCAGTGGACGATGCACGGAAATGGCACCTCGTCGCGCAGTTGTTCCCAGGTGAGCTTAACCCCCTTGGTTCGGAAACCGATGGCTTCGGCCGCGTCGCTGATGCCCAACATCGACACGCCGCCGCGCGTGATGTGGCACAAATTTCGCAAATATTGGAGCGTGTAGCTCTTGCCGAAAAACTTGGCGACCATCCTAAGACACGACGGACCGCAATCCATCGCATCTAATTGACGGTAAAATGGATACTTCATAACACAAAGATATGAAAATAATTTCGTATCTTGCGCTACATTCTAACACTTTGTACGGTTATGAAAAGACTATTGGTGATTCTTTTTTCCGTCGTGTTGACGGTCGGCGGGGCCCTTGTCCCGGCGAATGCAAAAAAGCAGCCCGTGGACGAAACCAAGGCTGCTTTGGTGGAACAAATGTTGTCGAAACATCTCTACAAGGTGAACTTCGACAGGGCCTATCCCGTGTCGTTCCGCTCGTTCTATCTCAACCACCCGTACTATATCGCCGTGGTGGGCGAAGATCTGGACTCCTACCTGCCTTACTTCGGCCGCTCCTATGGCGCGGTTCCGTTCGGACTGGGTAGTTGGCTCGATTTCCAGGGCCCTATCTCCAATTACGAGGAGCGTACGGGCAAAAAGGGCCAACACATAATCTCCTTCGACGCCCATTCGCCCGACGACACCAACACCTATATGCTGACCGTCTATCCCTCGGGCGAGGCCGACCTGACCGTCACTTCGATCAACAAGCAGTCGATCTCCTACTCGGGTAAGCTCGATCTGGAGCCAGACTTCGAGGTGATCAGCCGAGTGACGCCGCGGTAGCCGCTTCGACCTCTTCGGTGGTTATGGGTAGTCGTTTGCCCAGCAGGCGGGTGCCTGTTTCGGTGACCAGCATATCGTCCTCGAGTCGGATTCCGCCGAAGTCGAGGTAGGTCTCCACACGGTCGTAGTTCACAAACTCGGTCGCGCGTTTCTCGGCGCGCCATTTTGCAATCAACTCGGGCACGAAGTAGAGGCCCGGTTCGACCGTCACGACCATTCCCGGCTCAAGTCGCCGTCCCATCCGGCAGGTGCTGCACGCGGGGTCAGTCGAGCGAGGTGTTTCGGCATTGTAGCCTACATACTGCTCGCCGTAGTTCTCCATATCGTGCACATCGAGCCCCATCTGGTGTCCCAGGCCGTGAGGCATAAAGAGGGCGTGAACTCCTGCCGCGACTGCCGCGTCGATGTCGCCCATGACCAGTCCCAGTCCGTGCAATCCCTCGACGATCACTCGCGCCGACGAAAGGTGTACATCCACATAGCGCACTCCCGGGCCCGAGACTTTGATGGCGTGGTTGTTCGCCGCAAGGACTATGTCGTAAATCTCTTTTTGCTTGGTCGTGAACTTTCCGCTTACGGGCGTGGTTCGGGTGAAGTCGCTGCAATAGTTCGAGTTTGCCTCGGCCCCCGCATCGACCAACAACAGCCGTCCCTCTTGGAGCGTTCCGGCGTGGCTGTGGTTGTGTAGTGTTTCGCCGTGCTGTGACACTATCGAGTGGAACGACGTACCCCAGCCTTCGCGCAGAGCCACTCCCTCGATCGCACCGGCTATGTCCTGCTCGCGCACCCCCGGACGACACATACTCATCGCCAGCGTGTGCATCTTGTAGCCGATTGCGCACGCCTTTTCGATTTCGGCAATCTCCTCGGCCGACTTCTTGTCCCTCTGGGCGACCGCGGCCATTATCAGCGCTTCGGAAGGGGCGAGGAACGCATCGGGTACAATGCGTTCCAACATCAGTCGAGTCTCGCCCCTGTATGGTTTCATTATGTGTATCGCCCGTCCGCGTGCCGTGGCTTCGGCGATTGTGGTTTCCAGTCGAGCTATCGGAGCACTTTTCGTGACCCCCACCTTCACGGCCAGTTCGGCAATTTTTGGTTGCGGGCCCATCCAGATTATGTCGTCCACCGTGAAGTCGTCTCCGAAGAGCGTCGCTTCACCCGTGTCGGTATCCAAGACACCAACGAGGCCCGGTACATCGAGGCCAAAGTAGTACAGGAACGTGCTGTCCTGCCGGAAGCGATATGCGTTGTTGGGGTAGTTGATTGGCGACTCGCCGTTTCCCGGCAGCACTACCAGCCCCCGACCCTCCATCCTGTGTGCAAGCGCCTGGCGCCGCTCCACATAAGTTTGTGCACTAAACATTGTTTTCCACTGTTTTATAGATTTTGTCGCCCCGTCGCAGTTCTGTCGGGGTTTTGATCGAGCAATACACTCCTTGCGGTGCGACGTCGACAGGTTGTTCGGCAACATAGACCTCCACGGCCGGAATTTCGACCGCTCCGGTGGTTTCACCCAGTGCCACGAGTTCCGCTCCCGACTCCAGCGGCGCGGCTTCAACAAGCACCTCCGCCACCGAGATCCGCTTGAAAAAGTTGGTCACCTTCCCCACATAGACCTTCCGCCGCGTGGCCGACGAACCGTAGCGCTGACTCAGTTGCGGCACCGGTGCCCCGAGATAGTAACCCTCCCAGAACCCGCGGTTGAACACCTCGCTCACTCTCATCATCCATCCGTCCACCCGCTCGCGGCTGAAGGTTCCCGCGGCCACGGCCTCCACCGCTTCTCGGTAGACCTCCACGACCCGTTTGACGTATTCGGCCGAGCGCGCCCGCCCTTCGATCTTCAGCACACTCACCCCCGCCGCCAGCATCCTGTCCAGAAACGGCAATGTGCACAGGTCCTTGGGCGAGAGCAGCCAACGCTCGTCTACCACTATCGCCTCGCCCGTTTCACGATCACGCAGTTCCCAATCCCGCCGACACAGCTGGCGACACGCACCGCGATTGGCCGAGTTGCCGTTCTCGTGCAGACTCAGGTAGCACTTTCCGCTCACAGCCATACACAGCGCTCCGTGGGCAAACATTTCGATGCGTACCTGCCGCCCGCTCGGGCCGCAAATATTCTGTTTTTCAATTTCCTGCGCGATGTGGGTCACTTGCGCCAGATCGAGTTCCCGCGCCAACACCATCGTCTCGGCCCACTGCGAGTAGAACTTCACCGTCGCCGTGTTCGACACATTCAGTTGTGTCGAGATGTGTACCTCCAGCCCCTTTTCGCGCGCATACAGGATCGCCCCCTGATCCGAAACTATCACCGCATCGACCCCCTCGGCGGCCGCACGGTCTATCAGATTGCGGGTCAGAGCCTCCTCTTCGTCGTAGATTATCGTGTTGAGGGTCAGTCTTGTTTTCGCTCCCGCTGCTCGCGCCCGCCTCACTATCTCGCCTATGTCATCCACCGTGAAGTTTGCCGACGAAGCCGCCCGCATATTCAATCCCACGACCCCGAAGTAGACCGCATCCGCCCCGGCATCAAGCGCCGCAGCCAGCGATTCCCACGAACCCGCGGGCGCCAACAACTCTATGTCGGAACGCGTCATTTTGTTCTTCCTGATTGGTCGGTCGAAATTTTCCTGAGCGCCTCGATCCTCTCCGTCGGGGCCGACAACCCGTCCAGCGCCTCGGTTGCGAGGTCGAATCGGCGCCGTATCTCGGCTTCGGCTGCTTCGCGCACCCCGTGGCACTCGTAAATCTCCAACACCCGCGCGATCTTCTCCTCCGCCGAATACTGCAGATCCTTGTGGATCAACGACAGCTCGGCCTTTTCTGCTGTCGTTGCGACCGACATCGCGTAGCACTTCAGGTAGGTTTGCTTGCCCGCCAGAATATCGCCCCCCACACTCTTCCCCAGTCTCGCATCGCCGTATGTGTCCAGCAGGTCGTCTTGAATCTGGAACGCCACCCCGAACTCCAACGCGAATCGCCTCAACAACGCCACGTCCTCCTCGGAAGCTCCCGCCACAGCCGCCCCCATCGACACCGCTCCGACGAACAGCGCCGCAGTCTTCAGTTCCACCATCTCCACGTGCTCCTGTGGCCTGACCGCATCCCTCTCTTCGAAATCCATATCCATCTGCTGCCCCTCGCACACCTTGGTCGCCGCCTCGTTGAAATGTTCCATCACTCTCGGTAGCACTTCGGCCCTGGTTCTGGCCAGTTCGCGATAGGCGGCGATCATCAGCGCGTCGCCCGACAGTATTGCCACATTCTCACCCCATCGCCTGTACACCGACTCGCGCCCACGTCTCAGCGGTGCGTTGTCCATAATGTCGTCGTGCATCAGGGTGAAGTTGTGGAACATCTCCACCGCCGCGGCTGCCGGCAACGCCTCGACGACATCGTCGCGCCAGAGTCCACAAGCGGCTAATACGAACAGAGGACGTAGCCGCTTGCCGCCGTCCTCCATCGTGTATCTAATCGGGTCGTAGAGTCCCCGCGGCTGGGCGGGGTATTCCATCGCCCTGATGTATTCGTCAAGCATTCGGCGCACGCATAATCATCGCCTTGTCGACCTCGATGGCGACCTCTTTGTCTATCTGAATGACTATCGTGTTTTGTTTTACTTCTTTGACTGTTCCGTGGATACCTCCTGCGGTGACAACTTTGTGTCCTTTTTCGAGCGAGGAGCGGAATTTTGCGAGCTCTTTTTGTTGTTTTTGTTGCGGGCGGATCATCAGTAGCCACATCACTCCGAAGATCAACACCATCATCACGATCATACTCATACTCGAGCTCATTCCGAACATTCCCCTGGGGGCTTCCGCGGCCGTGCCGGCCACCTGTAACATCAAATTCATAGTCTTTTTATTTTAGTTGTTGTTTTGTGCCTATTGTGCCCCCTGTACTTCCGCTCTCACCATTATTTTGTACGGCGCGGCTCCTGCCGAGGTTCGTATCTCGATTAGTTTCATCTGCATACCCCACATTCCGCTGCTGTCGAACCTGAACGAGAACGCTCCTCGCTCTCCCGGCTCAATCGGCGCTCGCTCATACTCGACCGACGTGCAGCCGCAGGAGGTCTCTATTCCTGTGATCACCAGCGGTTCGTTGCCTCGGTTTTCGATCGCCGCCTTGTACTCCACCACCTCTCCGGCTTTGATTCGGCCGATGTCCACAAGCGTGTCGCTCCGGGCCTCGATCAACTCTCGCGAGATTCCGAACACCGCTCCTCCCGTCGTCACACTCGCCTCTTTTCGCCCTCCGCACGCCACCGCCAGCAGAGCCGTCGTCACCCAAACCACCTTCGCAAAGCCCCCTGCAAGCCCCCTCACCCCTTTCATTGCCCCTTCAGTTTTTCCGCCACCTTGTCCAGCACTCCGTTGATGAACACGTTGCTATCCGGGGTGGAGTAGTACTTTGCTATTTCGATGTATTCGTCCAGCGTCACCCTTGTCGGTATCTCCGGGAATGCCCTCATTTCGGCTATGGCTGTCGTCATTATCAGGTTGTCCATCAGGGCTATTCGTTCCACATCCCAGTTTTTCGTGAATTGCTCCACCAGCTTCAGGTTCTCCTCGTAGCCGTCTATCGCTTCCACCAGCAGCCTCTCTGCGAAAGCCCCGTCGTCCGGATTTTTGAATTGTGGCAACACAGGGATTTCGCTCTGACCGCTCTTGGGCCTTATTCGCTCCAGGGTCTTGACTACCATCACTATAGCGAATCCCACGTCGTCATTCCACAGTACCGATTGCTCCTCCAGCACTCCTTCCAGCAGGGCGCTCTCCTCCACTTCGGGCGAGCAGTAGAAGTCCCGCACCAGGGCTACATCTTCACTCAGATCGGCCCTCGGCGACGCCATATACTTGGCGTAGTAGTTGCTCTCCACCAGCGAATTGTACAGCTCCTTAATCAGTTCCGGATAGCCCCTCCATCCCAGCTTTCGCTTCTTGAGATAGTCTCCCACTGCGTCGCTCTCCTCGATGAGTCGCACAAGTTCGTTTTCGACGAATTTCGTGTTCGGGTTGAGCTCTTCGGGCGTTGGCAGATGCTTTGCCTTCCCCAGTTCTATTCTCTCTTCCGCATAGCGCTTCACCTCCACGATTAGCCACAGCATCTGGAAATAGAGGTCATACGTGGCGTCTATCGAGCCTCGTAGCGCCTTCCTGGCCAGCTTGATCCCTCCCTCAGTCTCCGCGCCTTCCCCCTGATAATAGGCATACAGCCCCTTGATAACTTTGATCCTTAGTAGTCGCCTCGATAACATATCGGGACAAAGATAGAGAAAATTTCTATCTTTGCCGAATGGAAGAAGAGATAGTTTACGACCTTGTCGTGGTCGGTGGTGGTGCTGCCGGACTTATGGCTGCCGGTTGGGCTGCTCGCGACGGGGCGCGGGTTCTGCTCATCGAGAAGATGGAAAAGAGCGCCCGTAAGGTTAATATAACAGGTAAGGGCCGTTGTAACCTTACCAATATGTGCTCCTCGGAGGAGTTCCTCGCCAAGATCCGCTCCGAGGGAGGGGCAGAGTTCTTCACCCACTCTCTTAAAACCTTCACCCCGAACGCATTGTGCCACTTCTTTAAAAAACAGGGAGTTAAACTGGAGGAGGAGGCCGGACGTCGTATTTTCCCCAAGGACGGTAAGGCTTTCGAGATTTCGGACGCTTTGCGTTGGTGGTGCGCCGATAATGAGGTCGTCGTGATGCTCAATACTAAGGTCGAGGAGATCCTTACCGCTGGTGGCAGGGTCTACGGCGTGTCCTATACTAATAAGCGCGGCTTTCGTCGTAAGGCCGAGGCTCGGGCTGTGCTTCTCGCTACCGGCGGGGCTTCTTATCCCGCAACGGGCTCAACTGGCGACGGTTACGGAATGGCCGATAGGGTGGGGCATACCATAGTTCCCGTCCGTCCGTCGCTTGTGGCTCTGAAAAGTTCTCACCCCAAGATGTCGGAGTTGAACGGTTTGCGTCTCAAAAACATTCGCGCCACTCTCGTGGTGGACGACGAACCCGTGGGGTCGGAGTTCGGCGAGATTGAGTTCTCTGTTCGCGGGGTCGACGGTCCCGTCATTCTTCGCCTTTCTCGCGCGGCGGTCGACGCTCTGATCGACGAGCGCCGAGTCGAAATAGTTCTCGATCTCAAACCGGCTCTCGAAGAGGATATCATCCGTGCTCGTATCGGCCGCGAGATCGAGGGCCTTGAGCCCAAGACATTCGCCATCGACCTGTTGCGTAAGATGTTGCCTCGCGGCTTGGTCTACTTCGTTGCTGCTTCGGCCGACATCAACCCCAAGGCTTGGGCCGACCGCCTTTCGCCCGAGGAGATCGACCGCATCATCGGCGCTATGAAACACGTCTCGTTGCCCATCGTCGATTACGGTCCCTGGGAGCAGGCTATTGTCACCGCCGGCGGCGTGTCGTTGGACGAGGTCGATCCCGAAACTATGCAGTCTCGTCTCATCAAGGGGCTTTACTTTGCCGGCGAGGTTCTCGACCTCGATGCCGACACGGGTGGCTATAACTTGCAGATGGCGTTCTCCACCGGGCGCCTCGCATCACAGTTGAAGCAATGAAAATTTACACTAAAACGGGTGACGGGGGTACGACCTCTCTTGTTGGCGGCGAACGGGTCGCGAAGGACGACCTTCGTGTCGAGGCTTACGGTACTGTGGACGAATTGGCTGCCCATCTGGCTGTCCTGTCCGACTGCGCGGCCGCGACAGGGGTTCTCTCCGACGAGCTCGGCTGGATCGAGGCTATACAAAATGAGCTGATGACCGTTGAGGCTCTCTTGGCCGGTGCCCACGGCGAAAAAGGCAAAGAGGGCGCGTCGGGCGAAGAAGGCGGGAAAGGCGAGGATGCCCTGACCGCAGCCACACTCCGGCTCGAAACCCAGATCGACACTATGTCTGCCGACCTTCCTCCTTTTCGCGGCTTCACCCTTCCCGGCGGCCACCCGGTGGTCTCTCAGGCGCACGTCTGCCGTACCGTTTGCCGTCGCGCCGAACGCGCAACCATCACTGCATTAAAACATTATCCTCTGCCTGCGAGCCCTGCCCGATACCTCAACCGCCTCTCCGACTGGTTTTACGCTTTCGGCAGAAATGCTGCGAAAAAAGTTGGCGTTGTCGAAAAAATTTCTATTTTTGTACTCTGAAAATTTAGAAGACACAGAACGTATGTATTGGACGCTTGAACTCGCCTCGAAACTCGAAGATGCTCCCTGGCCCGCCACGAAAGAGGAATTGGTGGACTACGCGGTGCGCTCCGGGGCCCCGATGGAGGTGATCGAAAACCTCGAGGAGATCGAGGACGAAGGAGACATTTACGAAAGCATCGAAGATATCTGGCCCGACTACCCCAGTAAGGACGATTTCTTTTTCAACGAAGAGGAGTATTAGTGGCTCGTATCTTCATACTGGCGGGTTGCAACGGAGCTGGCAAAACCACGGCGTCATATATGCTTATGCCAGAGATGTTGGAGATGTCGGAGTTGGTCAACGCGGATGAGATTGCCAAAGGGCTTTCGCCTTTCAACCCCGACAGCGTCGCCATCCAGGCTGGTAAGATAATGTTGATGCGGATGCGTGAGTTGATCGCTGCCGGTTCGGACTTCGCTTTCGAGACCACTTTGGCGACAAAATCGTATTATTCGCTCATCAAAGATGCGCAGGAGAAGGGATATTTCGTTACATTGTTGTACCTTTGGTTGCCCACTCCCGAGCAGGCAATCCAGCGGGTTGCTCAGCGGGTTCGCGAAGGGGGACACAACATTCCGGAGGCGGTAATTCGTAGACGTTACGCGGCCGGGATAAAGAATTTGTTCAACATATATATGCCTCTGACGGATTATTGGGTAATGTACGACAGTGGCGACCAGAATTACGGTAAGAAGATCGCTGCCGGTTCACGCGGTGGCGTCACAACGATATACGACTCAGTGGTTTACGAAAAGCTGAAGAACTATGAGTGAGAACGACATTAAGCGAATGCAGGAGACAATCGACGAGGCGATCCGTAAGGCTCGTAAGAAACTTTCCGAGCGTGCCGATAAGGAAAAAGCAGCCCAACAGTGCGTTCCCGAGCCACCCTCGCCCCCGGTCCCGGCGCCTAAACCGGCGCCTTAGGATTCTCCAAACCCTGTTAGTTAAGATTCGATCACTTCAGCTCGCTCCTCCTTGAGTCGTGGTTCCTGTTTAATCGCCGGCGGCGTTCCGCCCGAATTCCATTAGGTAGGCTTTGATGAATTCGTCCAGCTTTCCATCCAATACCGCATCCGGGTTGCTGGTCTGATACCCCGTCCGATGGTCTTTCACCCGGCGGTCGTCCAGTACATACGACCGTATTTGCGAGCCCCACTCGATCTTTTTCTTCTGCTTTTCTAAGGCGTTTCTCGCTTCCATCTGCTTTTCCAGCTCCTTTTGATACAGCTTCGAGCGTAATATTCGCATCGCATTCTCTCTGTTCTGTAGTTGCGAGCGCGTTTCGCTGTTCTCGATCACTATTCCCGACGGTAAGTGTTTAAGCCTCACGGCCGTTTCCACCTTGTTCACATTCTGGCCTCCTGCTCCCGAGGAGCGCATCGTGTCCCACTCCAAGTCTGCCGGATTGATCACTATCTCTATCGTATCGTCCACGGCCGGCGACACAAACACGCTCGCAAAGGACGTTTGCCGCTTGTTTTGCGCATTGAACGGCGAGGGCCTCACCAGCCTGTGTACTCCGTTCTCGCTCTTGAGAAACCCGTAGGCCGCATCCCCTTCGAATTCCAGCGTCACACTCTTTATTCCCGCCTCGTCTCCCTCCTGATAGTCTAAGGTCTTGACCTTGTAGCCGTTATCCTCTCCCCAGCGCAGATACATCCTGTGTAGCATTCCCGCCCAGTCCAACGCTTCCGTTCCTCCTGCTCCGGCATTGATGTCCATAATCGCTCCCAGCTTGTCCTCCGCCCCCTGTAACATATTCCTCAGCTCCAGCTCTTCCACCGCCGCCAGGGTAGCTCCATACTGCTCATCCAGTTCTTCCTCCGTAGCTGCTCCCTCCTTCACAAAATCGGGCATCAAGGCTAGGTCGTCCACCTTTCCCGCTACCGCATCATACGCTCCCACCCAGCTCTTCACCGCTGCTGTTGCTTTGAGTTGCTTTTCTGCTTCTTCCGGCGCATCCCAGAACCCCGGCTCCAACGCCTTCGCTTCTTGTGCCGCCAGCGTCGCCCTCCTGCCTTCTATGTCCAGATGGCGTGCCAACTCTCCCAGCCGCCCCACCAGTTCTTTTATCTGTTCTATTGTAGTTGCCATTCCGAGGGCCCCTCTTTTTTATCCATAACTTTTATTCCCGCTGCTGCCAGCCCGTCTCTGATCTTGTCGCTCAGCGCCCAGTCCTTCGCCGCCTTTGCTTCGGCCCTCATTCCCATCAGCATCTCCACCACCGGCGCCAGATGATCATTTTCCGAGGCTTCCCTCTCGTCCCGCAGGCCCAGTATCTCGAACACCCACCGGTTGAACACCTCTCTCAGCCTCTCCAGATCGGGCTTCGAGATCGTCATCGTGCTGTCGTGCAGACTATTCACCACTCTCACCCAGTCGAACAAGGCCGCGATTGCCAACGGCGAGTTTAGATCGT
Source organism: Alistipes sp. UBA936 (assembly GCA_002293505.1). GTDB lineage: Bacteria > Bacteroidota > Bacteroidia > Bacteroidales > Rikenellaceae > UBA940. The sequence continues at coordinate 228,822 of DBDI01000014.1, forward strand.
CGTCCATTGCCTCCGTCAGCCGCGCCTCCAACTCCGCAACATCCACCGTCCCTGCGTCTGCCGCCACTTCAAGCCGCCCCAGCGTCTCCACCGCCTTCATCAGCCTTTCCAGCCCCTTCTCGGCTGCCTGTAGTGCTTCGTTCGAGAAATCCAGCGTCGAGCGATAGTGCGCCTGCAAGGTGAAGAACCTGATCGTCATCGGCGAATAGGCTTGCGTCAGCATCGGATGCGTTCCCGTGAACATCTGCTCCAGCGTTATGAAGTTTCCCAGCGACTTGCCCATCTTCTGGCCTCCCACGGTCAGCATATTGTTGTGCACCCACCACCTCGCTCCCCCCAGTCCGCACGCACACCCTTGTGCCATTTCGGCTTCGTGATGCGGGAACGTCAGGTCCATTCCTCCTCCGTGTATATCGAATCGCTCTCCCAAGTACTTCAGACTCATTGCGCTGCACTCCATATGCCACCCGGGGAAACCCTCGCTCCAGGGTGATGGCCACCTCATAATGTGCTCCGGCGCTGCCTTCTTCCATAGCGCAAAATCGGCTGCGCTTCGCTTGTCTCTCTGCCCATCCAGCGTTCTTGTTCCCGCTTGCATATCTTCCAGCGTCCGGCCCGACAAGGCTCCATACTCAAAATCCTTCGCATACTTCTCCACATCGAAATAGACCGAGCCGTTCGACACATATGCATACCCCGCATCCAGGATCCGCTTCGTCAGCTCTATCTGCTCAATGATGTGTCCCGATGCTGTCGGCTCGATCGAGGGCGGCAGCACATTCAGCTCCCGCATCGCATCGTGGTACCTCCTCGTGTAGTATTGCGCCACCTCCATCGGCTCCAACTCATCCAGCCGCGCTCGCTTCGTGATCTTGTCTTCTCCCTCGTCTGCGTCGTTCTCCAGATGCCCCACATCCGTAATGTTTCTCACATAGCGCACCTTATACCCCTGCGCGGTCAGATACCTGAACAGTAGATCGAACGTTATTGCCGGCCTTGCGTGGCCCAGATGTGGATCGCCATATACCGTCGGGCCGCACACATACAGGCCCACCCGTCCGGGTACCAGTGGCTCGAACACCTGCTTTGTCCGAGAAAGCGTGTTGTAGAGTGTAAACATAAGACAAAATTAACTATTTTTGTCGGATGAACAACTATAAAAAAGTCAATAACATTGTCGGCTGGTTGGTGTTTGCCATCGCCTTGGTTGTGTACGTAGTTACGGCGGAGCCTACCGCTTCTTGGTGGGATTGTATGGAGTTCACCGCCACTTCTTATAAATTGGAGGTCGGCCATCCGCCGGGCGCACCCCTGTTTATGATGTTGATGCGGTTGTTTACTCTGCTAAGCTTCGGCGACCCTTCGGCCGTCGGGTTCGCTTCGAACCTTATGTCCTGTACCGCCAGCGCGTTCTGTATCCTGTTTATGTTCTGGACTATCACTCGCTTGGCTCGTAAGATGCATACGGACGATTGGACGGCTATCGGCGCTGGTATTATAGGTGCTTTGGCTTACGCCTTCACCGATACGTTCTGGTTTTCGGCTGTCGAGAGCGAGGTCTACGCCACTTCTTCTATGTTCACCGCCCTGGTTGTTTGGTTGATGTTGCGTTGGGAGGAGGTTGCGGACGAGCCCGATTCTTCTCGTTGGTTGGTTTTGATCGCTTATATGATGGGACTTTCGATTGGGGTTCACATCCTCAACTTGTTGGCTTTGCCCGCTCTGGTGCTCATCTTCTACTTCCGTAAGACTTCTGCCGTTACCCTCAAAGGGGCCGTTCTCGCTCTTCTCGCCAGTGGTGGTATCCTTCTGGCTATCTATAAAATCCTGATGCCTTTTCCCGTCGCTGTCGGTGCTTGGGTCGACCGTATGTTCGTTAACGGACTCGGGCTTCCTGTCAACTCCGGTATGGTCGCCTGGGTTCTCGTCCTGTTCGCCCTCGTCGGCGCCGGTATCTGGTTCACCCACCGCCGCGGACACAAAGTTTGGAACACCATCCTGCTCTGCATCGGCGTTATCTTCATCGGTTACAGTTCTTACGCTTCGGTCGTTATCCGCGCCAGCGTCAACCCTCCGATGAACTCCAACCGCCCCGACAACCCTTACGCTCTGCGGAGCCTTATGGGCCGCGAGCAGTACGGTAGTATCCCCATTGTTTACGGGCCTCGTTACGACTCCAAAATCGTCGACACGAAATATTCTAAAACTTGGTTCCTCTCGGAGTCCGGTAAGTATGAGAGTCGCGAGGTGTTGACCGATTACGTTTTCGCTCCCGGTTCGGAGGTTTTGTTTCCTCGCCAGTGGGATTACGCGTCGGCCGATAAATATAAGGAGTGGGGTGGTGGTAACCTCTCGTTCTTCTTTGGTTACCAGTTCAACTTTATGTACTGGCGTTACTTTCTTTGGAACTTCGTTGGTCGTCAGGACGACATCCAGGGTCGCGGCGACATTGTCCACGGTAACTGGCTCTCCGGTATCGGACCCATCGACGCCCTCTACCTTGGGCCCCAGAGCGATCTTCCCGACGAGATCGCCCGTAATAAAGGGCGTAACAAGCTGTTCTTTCTGCCCTTCCTGCTTGGTATCCTCGGCTTGATCTCTCAGCTCGGTCGCGACCGCCGCGGATTCGTCGTCGTTATTTCTATCTTTTTGATGATGGGGGTTGCTCTGGTCGTTTACTTCAACTCGCCTCCCGGTGCTGTTCGCGAACGTGATTATATCTACGCCGGTTCGTTCTACGCTTTCTCCATCTGGATCGGCCTCGGCGTCGCTTGGGTTCAGGAGGTTGTCTCTCGTTGGTTCAAAGGCGAGCGGGCCTCAGGGGCACACAAAATTTCTGCCCTCACCGCTACCGCTATCTGCGTCGTCGTCCCCGTCCTTCTGCTCGCTCAGGAGTGGGATGACCACGACCGTTCCGGCCGTAGTATCGGCCACGACATCGGTTACAACTTTATGATCTCGGCTCTGCCCAATTCGATTTTTATGAACTTCGGCGACAATGACACGTTTCCTCTCTGGTACAATCAGGAGGTGGAGAATGTCCGTCCCGACGTTCGTATTATGAACACCAGTTACCTCGGGGCCGACTGGTATATCGATCAGATGCGCCACGCTTATAACGCTTCGGCTCCCGTTCCTTTGTCGATTCCGCCCTCGGTTTACCGCGACAACGATGCCTTCATCTACGTCGAGCCTGTCATCGACCGCGCTCTGACTGTCGATTTCGTACTCGACTTCATTTCCAGTCGCGACCCTAAAACCCGCGTCGACACTGGCGATGGCCACACCGTCGACTATATTCCCACTACTCGACTCGCCCTTCCTGTCGACAAGGAGGCTGCTCTTCGTTCCGGTATCGTCCGGCCCGAGGACGCCGCGGCTATGGTGGACACCATCTACTTTAATATCCCCGAACGTAGCCTCCGTAAGGACCAACTGGCTCTGCTCGACGTCCTTGGTTCGTTCGACTGGGAGCGGCCTCTGTACTTCACAATGACCCAGACTATGCGCGAGATGGGCCTTGGGGACTACCTCCAGGCTGACGGTTGGGCTTACCGGTTCGTTCCGATCCAGACTAAGTACGACGTTCTGGACACCGGGCGTATCGACACTCAGATTGCTTGGCGCCTTCTGATGGAGGAGTACCGTTACGGTGGTTCTGGCGCTCCCGGGGTCTACATCGACTATAACTCTCTGATTAACTTGCAGTTCGTCGGCGCTCAGTACTCTTTCGTCCGTCTGGCTAACGCTCTTTTGGACGAGGGCGACTTCGTTCGCGCCGAGGCTGCTCTGGATCGTTCTCTGGTTGAGTACCCCGCTTCGAAATTGGATTACGACTTCTGGAACACCTACTCGCTCATCGAGGCATACTACGCCGTCGGCGCTGCTTCAGGCGAGGGTAGTGTGGGTGAGGACGCTGCGACTGCCGTCCCAGTTGCTTCGGCGACTGCTAAGGCCGATGCCTTGTTGGAGGATTACTCGAACACACTCCAGCAGTATATCGAGTATTACTTGCGCTTTCCCGATTCGAAACAGCCTTTGGTTGAGGACGTTTGGTATGCCAAGTTGCGCGACCTTTCTTCTTTGGCCCAGGTTGCTGAGTTTTACGGCCGTACCGCCCAGACCTCCGCTATCGACTCTTACCTGGACCAGTTCGCTCCCTCCGAAGAATAGGTAGGTGTTCGCTCGTCCTCTCATAAAAAAGCCCGCTCGATGAGCGGGCTCTCTTTGTTGTCCCCTTTGATCCCCCCTCCTGCTTTCTCCTCCTGCTCTCCCCCTTGCTCCCCCCC
>DBDI01000030.1:0-547 GCA_002293505.1 Alistipes sp. UBA936
GGCAATATTTCGCTCTCGAAGCTAATTCGAATCCTGCGTGCGCTGGGGCGATTGGAGCTTTTGGAGCCATTCTTCGCCCCAGTTCCCGTCAGCCCTATTGCAGCCGCGAAAGCTGCCGCCACAGAAGTTAAACCGCGTAAACGAGTAAGGAAATGATTGCTGTTGCCAATATAAAACTTTGGGGCGACTTCGTAGGCGCCGTGCTGTGGGACGAGACCACGCAGACTGCTTCGTTCGAATACGATCGTGCATTCGCAACAAAGGGGTTCGACTTGTCGCCGATTCACATGCCCGTTGCCACGCCAAGGATATATTCGTTCGGCGGGCTGTCGCGCGGCACTTTTATGGGACTGCCCGGTCTGTTGGCCGATTCATTGCCGGATGCCTATGGTAAGGCGATGTTGGATCGTTGGCTTGCGTTCAACTCCCGCACGGCGGCAAATCCGGTCGAGCGGCTCTGCTATCAGTCCGACCGGAGCATGGGCGCATTGGAGTTCGAGCCTGCGCAACGGATCACGGAGAACGATACCGAGCAGATCGAAATATC
>DBDI01000030.1:564-1357 GCA_002293505.1 Alistipes sp. UBA936
GTCGGCGACAATTCCTCGCAGGCCGTCTCGACGATTATCAGCGTCGGAACATCGGCGGGCGGGGCACGGGCTAAAGCGGTGGTGGCTTTCAACGAAGATACCGGCGATGTCCGCTCGGGGCAGATCGCCGTACCCGAAGGCTACAGCCATTGGCTATTGAAACTCGACGGCGTGACCAACAACGCCCTGGGCGATCCTAAATTCTACGGCCTCATAGAATACGCCTATTACCGGATGGCTATCGCGGCGGGGATCGAGATGATGGAGTCGCGCATTTTGGAGGAGAGCGGCAGGAGCCACTTTATGACTCGGCGTTTCGACCGCATCGGCTCGAACGAAAAACTGCACACCCAGACCCTATGCGGGCTGGCGCACTTCGATTATCGGATGCTGCGGGCATACTCCTACGAGCAACTGTTCGAGGTGATGCGCCGCCTGAAACTGCCCTATAACCAACAGGAGGAGATGTTCCGCCGGATGGTTTTCAACGTCGCGGGCCGCAATCAGGACGACCACACAAAAAACATATCGTTCATCATGAACCGCACGGGCGTTTGGTCGCTTGCACCGGCATACGATATGTCGTGGGCCTACAACCCTTCCGGCGAGTGGACGTCGCGGCACCAAATGTCGATAGGTAACAAGTGGGACGATATTTCGCGCGAAGACTTGTTGGAATTCGCCCGCCGGTGCGATATTTCCCGACCCGCTCCGATCATTGAACAAGTCGTGGAGGCTGTATCGAAATGGAGGGAGATCGCAGGCGAGCTTTCGATTCCCGACCCGCAAATCA
>DBDI01000030.1:1488-72683 GCA_002293505.1 Alistipes sp. UBA936
GACTACCAGCAACTCGAAATTACCGACACCACTGCCGGCGCTGGGTTTCACGCAACCTATGAGAGTGCAACGGCGGCAATAGCCGAACTGCGCGAAAAATTCGGGAGTGGTGGCTTATTCGGTAACGAAAAGGACGGCTCGTTCCGCAGTTCCATCGGCACGATCTACCAGACTTTCGACGGGGCGGAACTATACCCGAGCATCGAGGAGAAGGCAGCGATGCTGCTCTACCTCGTCGTCAAAAACCATTCTTTCAGCGATGGCAACAAACGTATCGCGGCATTCCTGTTCCTGTGGTTTTTGGAGGGCAACCGCATCCTCTACAAGCCCGACGGCACACCGCTAATTGGCAACAACACCCTCGTCGCCCTGACGCTGATGATCGCCGAGAGCCGTCCCGAGGAGATGGAGGTGATGATCAAGGTCGTAGTAAATTTGATAAATAAACAGAATTGAGGAATGAAATTTGGAATTATGCTCGACAAACATTATGTTTGCAATGCATAATTATTGAATGACCATGAAATTCGTCGATAGAATAGAGGAGAGCAAAAGGCTCGAAGCAGTGTTGAATGCCGCTAAACCGACATTCACGGTGGTTTATGGACGTAGGCGTTTAGGTAAATCGACCCTGATCACCCGAACGCTCGAGAAGAGTGATGTCTATTATTTGGCTGACCAGACCGATGCCACACTCCAACGGGAGTTGCTGGCCAAAATGATCGCATCGACGATTATCCCCGGATTCGACAAAGTAATTTATCCGGATTGGAACGTCTTTTTCGACACGCTGAACGACCGGACATCGCAAAAATTCACGCTCTGCATCGACGAATTCCCCTATATTGTCGGCAGCAGTTCCGATTTGCCGTCTATCCTACAAAACAAGATCGATTCGAAACGTCTGAAATTCAATCTGGTTATCTGCGGNNTCGTCGCAACAGTTGATGTACGGATTGGTTTTGGATGCCTCGTCGCCGCTTTATGGTCGTGCCGATGCTATTTTGAAAATCGCGCCGATAAAAATACCCTACATTATGGAGGCTCTTGGCGTGTCGGCTCTCGATGCGGTCGAGGAGTACGCCGTCTGGGGCGGAGTGCCGCGTTATTGGGAATTGCGGGAAGGATATACCAACCTGCGTGAAGCCATCGAAGCCAATTTGCTATCCGTAAACGGGACGCTTTACGAGGAGCCACTGAAACTCTTCAAGGATGACATCAAGGACATTGTAAAAACATCGACAATTATGTCGTATGTCGGGGCGGGTGCACACCGCCTGTCCGAGATTGCCGGACGGAGCGGTGAGATAGCGACCAACCTTTCGCGTCCGCTTGCCAAATTGATCTTGCTCGGCTATCTGACCAAAGAAATCCCGTTCGGTGAAAACGAAAAGAACTCTAAAAAAAGCCTCTACAAGATTGCCGATCCATTCATGAATTTCTATTTCCGGTTCATCATCCCGAACCGCTCGTTCATTGAACTTGGGCGCATACAGCCGATTCTCGCAACGCTCGACAGCCAATTTTCGAGCTATGTAGGCGAGTATTGGGAGAAGCTCTGTCGCGAAACGGTATCCGGAAATGAGATCGACGGCATCACTTACGACATTGCCCGCCGGTGGTGGGGCGGGGTCTCGAAAGACGAGCGTATCGAGTTGGATGTCGTCGCCGAATCGTTGGACAAGAAATATCTGCTTGTCGGCGAATGCAAATGGACAACCGGAGAGAACAGCGACCGACTATTGACAGAACTTGTGGAAAAAGCCGCGCGGCTACCCTTTGCCAAAGGGCACACCATCGTTCCCAAACTGTTCCTGAAAACCCGTCCTGCCGGGTCGATGAAAAATGTCCTGCTCCCGGAAGATGTGATGGGAATGCAATAATTAGATGTGAATTTGATAAATAAGCAGAATTAAAATAAAAAGAGATGATAGAAATCACCAAGAATTTATACATTGGTTCGCAAGATGATTATGAGTCTAATGTGAAATTTCAGCCTAATTGGTTTGTTATACACGCTTGCAAAGAGCCATATCACCGTCAGGCATTGGGCTACACAGGGAGAGCCGTTGTTAATACCCATCCAGAATATCTGATTGCTGAAAGAGATAATAGGCTAATTCTTAATCTTGTTGATGTCGATAACCCCATTGCTAAAGAGATTATCGATAAGGCCATTGTCTCTATTAATGAAAACATAGAAAATAAAAACATCTTGCTTCATTGCAATCAAGGAATGTCCCGATCAGCGACAATAGGACTGCTGTATCTTCATTATGCAGAAATTATCACTGCAGACAATTTCAGGGAGGCCGAAGAAGAATATCTGAAGATATATCCAAGCTATAATCCGGCAAATGGAATGAGGGTGTTTGCGGAAACACATTGGACTGATTACACAAAATGACATCCGATTACATAATCGCCTAAAAAAGCTCTATCTCACCCTATTAACCGTTAATATGCTGAACCAAAACACCCTATCATTTCTGCATCGGAAAGTAGTCGGCGGTAAACAGACTGTATTTGTCGTCCGGAATCCCGTCGAATGAGACGAGATGAAAAGTGTGTCAGAAAGAGATAGTCAGGCGCGATTATTGATGGAAAATCAATGCGATCGCTTAACCTAAATTATTAACTTAATCATTGTTATTATAAAAACAGGAGAAAACAAACACCCGGCAGGCGGCTGGACACAATTCGAGCCATTGACCCCTGCGGACAAAAAAGTATTCGATCAGGCAATGGAGGGTTTCGTAGGCGTGGGATATACCCCCGAAAAAGTGTCGAAACAGGTCGTGAACGGTGTCAACTACCGTTTCCAGTGCTCCGCAAAACCCTCCGTAAAGGATCCTCATCCCTACAGGGCGATCGTGAAGATACACGCCCCGATAAGTGGAAAACCTAAGATCGAGGATATCGAAAAGGAGTAATCCTGACAAAACCCGATAAACAGAGAAGACAGGCGTCGCTGCCTGTCTTCTTCATTTTGGTGCAAAATTTTCACAAATTCTGGCTACCTTTGCAAGAACAGTCGCTAACGCCGAACCGAAAAATTAAACAGTTATGAAATTCAACAACACGAGATTATTGGTGCGGGACTACCGGAAGTGTTTCGAGTTCTATGCGCAAAAGCTTGGTTTCGAGCCGCTTTGGGACATCGAGGAGTGCTACGGCGCTTTCAAGGTGGCCGACGGGATCGAAGGGTTGGCCATCTTCCTGAGCGACTATATGGCTCCTGTGGTAGGCAATGCGGACGAGGCTCAACCCGTCGGCGGGCGTGAGAAATCTATGGTCTGTTTCGAAGTGGCCGACGTGGACGAAACATACAATGCGTTGAGAACCAATGGCGTGGAATTCGTCAACGAGCCTGTCGATATGCCTGGCTGGGGGATGCGTGTTGTCCATCTTCGCGACCCGGAGGAGAATCTGATAGAACTTTATACTCCACTTCAATGACGACCCCGGAAAAAATTGCATCGACGGCTCCGTGCGGGCTCGATTGCTTCAACTGCGCAGCTCACGAGGCGAACATCACTCCCGAATACCGAGCCCGCGTGGCCGAACTTTTCGGAGTCGCACCCGAGGACACCGGCTGCCGGGGCGGTTGCCGGGCTGTGAAGGGCCATTGCCTTTGGACACGAGGCTTGTGTGCGACCTACGCCTGCGCCGAGCGAAGGGGCGTGACGTATTGCTTTGAGTGTGATGAGTTTCCGTGCGGGCGACTGGCCCCGTCGGTCGACAGCGCGGCGCAGGGTTACCCCCACAACTTCAAACTCTTCAATTTGTGCCGTATGCGCGCCGTCGGGGTCGAGAATTGGGCGGAGAACGAGGCAACCGACATTCGCGACCTCTACTTCAACGGCCGGTTTGTGGTCGGCGATAAACCGGCAAAGCCCTAAAAATGACTGCCATTCAGATCCTCTCGCTTGCGGCTGTGACGCTGTTTTACGCGGCTTACCTCCAGCGGCAGTTCGACCTGCGCTACAAGTTCGCCGGTGTGACCGAAACCGAATTCAAAACCCCGCTGTGGAATGCGGTTGCGTTGGAGAGCGATGTGCCTGATGATCTGATCGAGGAACTCGTCCGGCATTCGGTGGCGGAGGTGATCAAACGCCTGACCAAGAAGAAACAAGAGGAGTATTGGAATTTGTGAACAACACACATATCTCCCGAGGTCGACAGCGAGGGCAAATTCTACACGATCCTCCACCTCGAACTTTCATAAAAAAATCCTATCTTTGCGAAGCAAAACTCAAACTCCGTTATGAAACAGCTTATTGCTTTTTGCGGGCTCGATTGTGAGATGTGCGACGCCCGAATCGCGACCATCAACGACGACAACTCTCTGCGTGAAACTACCGCCCGAAAGTGGGCCGAGATGAACAACTCGCCGCAAATTACCGCCGAGACGATCAATTGCCTGGGTTGCCGTACCGACGGCGTAAAGTTCGGCTTTTGCTCGATGTGCGAGATCCGTTCCTGCGCCACCGGCAAAGGCTTCGAGACTTGCGGTGATTGCGCCGAGCTCAACACCTGCCCGACTGTGAAGCCCGTCCTCGACAACGACCCCGATGCTAAGAATAACCTAACCTGTAAATAGTTAATGCGCTATGAGTAAGATGTGTGGAAGTTGTGGTATGCCTCTGAGTAAGGACCCGCAGGGCGGCGGTACGAACGCCGACGGATCGAAAAACGAAAATTATTGCAGCTACTGTTACGCCGACGGTAAGTTCACCTTCGAGGGTACGTTGCCTGAGTTTCGCGACTTTTGTTACAAGGTGATGCTCGAGGGCGGCACTCCTAAATTCCTCGCCTGGCTCTACACCCGCGGGATGAAGCGCCTTCCGAGGTGGAAAAACGCGTGACGGCTCCGTCCGTGACCGCATTATGAACATCGAAGAGTTTCGCGCCTGTTGCCTGTCCGTTAAGGCGGCTTCGGAGTCGTGTCCGTTCATCGACCCGAACGTGCTGGTCTTTAAGGTGATGGGTAAGATGTTCGCCTATATCCACCTGGCTCCCAAGGGCGGCGAGTTTCGCGCGGCTCTGAAATGCGACCCCACGCGGTCGCTCGACCTGCGCGAGCGATACTCCGGCGTTACCCGTACGCGGTTCAAGACCCTGCTTTGGAATTCGGTTTCGTTGGATAGCGACGTGCCCGACAACCTCATCGCGGAGCTGGTTCGCCACGCGGCGGCGGAGACGATCAAAAACCAACCCAAATACAAACAGCGGGAGTACAGTGCCTTATGAAGACCGTATTGTTAGTCGGGGCGGGGAGTTTTCTTGGTGGCGTTGCTCGCTACCTGCTCTCTCTGGCCCTCTCTCCGCGCTTGACCGGCCTCTCTCCGCGCTTGACTGCCCTCTCGCCTCGGCCGTCCGGAATCTCGGCCACCCTCCCCACAAGCCTCCCTGCCAGCCTCCTCGCTGGCTTCCCGACCGGTACCCTCGTTGTTAACATCGTCGGTTGCTTTTGCATCGGCATCGTGTTCGGCTTGTTCGACCGCGGTGGGCTCTCCCTCGAATGGCGGATGTTTCTCGCGACCGGGTTCCTTGGCGGGTTCACAACTTTCTCTGCCTTCTCAAACGAGACCTTCACCCTCTTTCGCGACGGCCAGCCCGGTTGCGCCCTTCTGTACGTTGCCGCCAGCCTCATTCTCGGCCTTCTGGCGACTTGGGGCGCTTATCAAATTACCAGATAACTATCTCATCCGTGAAGATGAATCCTCGGCCCGGGTGGGTGTTGTTGGCCCGTAGCCGCACATACCTCGCTGGCCACTCGCCGTTGAACGCATACTCCTGGAACGACAGCATCCGGTCTGTGTCCGCGATGGTTGTGAATACCTTGCCTCGCGAGGTGAACGTCACTCCGTCTATCGAGGTCAACAGCTCCACGTCTCCCGGCTGGAACACCGACGGCCCGATTAGTTGCAGGAACTTTGCATAGACCTTGCTGATCTCCGTAGCCTCTCCCATATCGACCACACAGTCCAGCGAGTTTGTATATCCCTGCCAGCGCCTGTCATAATAGGTCAGCCCACCTCGATAGCCATCCAGTAGAGCACCTCTGCCTCCAGCCATATAGCCCGGATAGAGTGGGGTGCGATAGACTATCGGTTTTCCGATTCCTCTATGATAGTCCACCTTCTTCTCCGTTGGCTTGCCCATCAGTACTCCGTCTCGGAACACTCCCGCAACAAAGTGTGCCGAGTCGCGCACTGTCACCGGCTCGGTGTAGACCTGCGACGTCGCTGTCGGTTGGGTTCCGTCGGTCGTGTAGCGTATTTCTGCCGGATACTTCTCCGCATCCAACACCACACGTATCTCTCTGGCTTCCGTGTCGACGGTCATCTCGTAGTCTATGTCGTACGACAGCGGGAAGGCGTTGAATCCCATCTGGTCACGTAGCACTCCCACGTGATGGTTCATCCTCGGCTTGAAGTCCTGCCAGTCTCGTTTCTCTTGCGGCGTCCAGCCTACTTCGGCTACTGACAGCGCTCTTGGCCACTGCATATACTCTACGTCCGCCTGCGTCGGTATGTATGTTGTCCAGGTGTTGCCCTGTACTCCTATGACGTGCTTGCGCGCTGCCGCATCCAGCGAATCCGCCGGCGCCGGGTCGAAACTGTACACCCACTTCACCGTCGTGTGCCCACCTATGGCGTATGGTTGAGTGGTCGGGTCGGTCTGATAGAAGTCGAAATATAGATAGTTCTGCGGAGTCATCACAACGTCGTGGCCCATCCTCGCGGCCTTATATCCCTCCATCTCGTCTCTCCACGACATCACCGTTGCATCCGGCGCTATGCCTCCTTGCAGTATCTCGTCCCAGCCTATGAGCTTTCGGCCGTGCGAGTTGAGGAACTTCTCCACCCGACGGATCATATAGCTTTGTAGTTGGTCGACATTTTTCAACCCCTCTCGCGCCATCAACGCCTGACACTTCGGACAGGTTTTCCACGCTTGCTTGCTGGCTTCGTCGCCTCCTATGTGAATGTATGTCGATGGGAAGATCTCCATAATCTCTGTCAGCACATCCTCCACGAATGTGAACGTGTCGGGGTTTCCGATACAGAAGTCGCCTCCTCTGTACGCCTGCCCGCTGCACGTAAGGTTAGGATATGCCACAAAGACTTCCGCCGAGTGGCCCGGCATTTCGAACTCCGGAATCACCGTGATGTGCCGTTCGGCTGCATAGGCTACCACTTCGCGCATCTCGTCCTTCGTATAGTAGCCTCCTTCTGCTCCCGGCGTTCCCTCCGGAACAAACCGCCTCGACCTCCCGTCGCCAGACGGGCTTCGGAACGCCGCCATCTTTGTCAATAGCGGATACTTGTCGATCTGGATCCTCCATCCCGCTCCGTCTGTCAAGTGCCAGTGGAACCGGTTGAGCTTGTAGTACGCCATCGCATCGAGCAGCTTGAGTATGTACTCCTTCCCGAAGAATGTACGCGACACATCCAGATGCAGCCCCCGGTACGGCAACCGAGGCGCATCGGTAATCTCCACCATCGGCACTCCCTCGGGCGTGATCAACTGTCGTACTGTTTGTTCGGCGTAGAACAGTCCTGCTTCCGTTGGTGCCTTGGCGGTGATACCGTCTTTGTCGACTACCAGTTCATATCCTTCCGGGTTGTCGGGACTGACGGTCGGGTCGATCAGGTAGCGGGCCGGGGTTTCGCCCGAGAACACGCCGCCCGAAAGCGTCATTTGGGCTGGTAGCGGGATCACGTTAATATCGACATCGGTTGTTTCGACGTTACGGGTGCATCCGCCGACCACACACAGCAGGGCGAGCACAAGTGCAGGAGTAGTTTTCATAGGTTCCAAAGTTATGCAACTTTTTTGAATTTAGCAATCCCGGAAAAGTTTTCCGGCCGCCGCCGCGTTATCTTTGCACTATGAAAAAACAACAGACCAGAGAAATTTACGAACGTCGCGTTGCGGCGGCCGAGGCTTACATCGCTGCCCACCTCGACGAGGAGCTCGAACTGGAACGCGTGGCTGCAGCGGCCCACTTCTCGCCCTTCCACTTCCACCGCATCTTTCGCGCCTTCCGCGGCGAGACTCCCGGTAGTTACATCACCCGTCTTCGGGTCGAGGCGGCTGAAAAACTGCTGCGCGAAACCGACCTCACCATCGAAGAGATCGCTTACCGCGTCGGCTTCGAGGTTCCCTCGTCGCTCACCAAGGCGTTCCGCACCCTCTACGACATCACACCCAGCGAATACAGAAGTTCTAAAATACTCAAAATTATGAAAACCACAACCGTAACTCCTTCCGCTAAGCTGAAAGCTCCGCGCATCGTGGAGCTCGAACCCCGCACCTTCCTCTACCTCTCCTTCACCGGCCCCTATCCCTCGCTCGACTTCGGTGGCGCCTTCGTCCGCCTGTGGGCCGAGGTCAAACGCCAGGGCCTCTACACCGCCGGCATCGAACACATCGGCGTCTACTACGACGACCCCAAGTTGACCGACGCTTCTGAACTCCGCACCGAAGCGGGCCTTGTCGTTAACAAAACTCCCGAGGCCAATGGCGACTTCGCCGTGCGCACCATCGCGGGCGGCCGCTACGCCGTCTTCACCCACATCGGGCCCTACGACGAGGTTACTCCGACGTACGACGCCATCTTCGGTGAGTGGGTTCCGGCCAACTGCGATTGCGAGGAGTGCGATTGTTCTCCGGGCGAGTGCCGTTGCATTTTGCGCGACGAGCCCGTGTTCGAGAAATACTGTAACGACCCGACGCGCACCGCGCCCGAGAAACTCAAAACGGAGATCTACGTGCCGATCAAGTAACCCGGCCCGCCCGGGCTTCGGCCCCGACTACTTTTTCGCCCAGCCGAGCACATTCTCGCTGTGCACTTCGACTCCAAACTCACTGGCCTTCCGTAGTATTCGGCGGGCCAGTTGTGGTTTTTCGTCGTCCGGCGCCCAGTGGAAATAGGATTCTGCTGCTCTTACGTGCGCTGCATCCGGCATCGGGAACTTGTGCTCTTTCGGTAGCCCGAAATCGCTCAGCGGTAGACTGTTTCTTTCTTCTGTCGTCATACCCTCCCCGGCGTGCAACATTTATACCACAAAAAGACCATAACTAATCAGAAATTGTATCCCAGCGTGAGATTTATAGTCCGGTTGCGCATCTTCACATCGTCCTCTGCCGTGACGCTATTTCCGACGATCGAACCCTGAAATCCTATGCCGAGGTAATAATGCCTCCGCCACGAAGCCCCGACACCGATTCGACCGCCGAAGTCGTTGCGTCCTATCGTGCCGTGCTTACCGAATGTGGGGTCGGAACCGAACCTCCCCGCAATGCCCAAACCGTAATAGAGACCCAGGTGGGGTATGATAACGAACTGATTACCGAGCTGGAGATGATAGTTTAAAAGTACCGGAAGTACCAGATACATAGCTTCCAGATGCTTATTAGTCGATTCGACCTTTGTGCCCGCATCATTGAAAAACAGACCGAGTTCCAGATAGAGGGGGTTCGAGTGGATGAGCCGGATTTGATCCGTCACTCCGACGTGGAACGAGTTGCGATGGTGAACGCTGTTGGTAACGGCACCCGAGCGAAACAGCATATTGCTCATACTGAAGCCGGCGCGAACACCGAAAATGTTATTTTCCTGCGCCGAGACACCGGTCGCGAATGCGGTAATGAGCAGCAGACAAAGCAAAAGTTTTTTCATAGTATTTCTCTTTGCAAAAAATATACCAATCACTCAGTTCGTGGAAAACCCCTACAATTTCCCTAAATCAGCGCGATGTGGTGCAAATGTGGTACAAGTCAAAAGAGAAAGACCATAAGTGATTGATACTCACCTACGGTCTTTTCTTAATGGTGCCCAAGACAGGAGTCGAACCTGCACTTCCTTACGAAAACTCGCCCCTGAAACGAGCGCGTCTACCAATTCCGCCACTTGGGCATCGAATGAGGGTGCAAAGATAGTTATTTTTTTGTGCGGGCCAAAAAATTTTTCTATCTTTGTGCCCTGCAAATCGCAGATTCGGGGTGTAGCACAGTCCGGTTAGCGCGCCAGCTTCGGGAGTTGGAGGTCGAAGGTTCGAATCCTTTCACCCCGACCAACAAGGGGCCACCTGAAAAGGTGGCCCCTAATTGCGCACGGGAGGGGTCGTTTTGCGCAAACCCCCTTACAGATCTATCCTCACCCCCCTGTAGAAGTCGAGTATCCGGGCGCTGAACAGGAAGTCGTAGCGTGCTTGCGCTTGCTCCGAGCGCGCCGACACCAGCCGTGTGTTTGCCTGGTCGTACTCGAAGACGGTTGCCTTGCCGCTGTTGTAGCGTATCTCCATTGCTCGGAACGACTCTTCGGCCGCGGTCAGTGCTTTGGTTGTTGCCGTAAACCGTTCGCGCGCCGAGACTGCCTTCTGATGCGCCTGTTGTATCTCCTTGTAGAGTGCCAGCCGCACGTTCGCCAGTTCCAAGGTCGAGTTGGTCACCCCCAGGCGCGCCGAACGGACACTGTTGCGGGTTCGGTTTCGGTTGAACAGGGGAATGCTCAGGTTTAGTCCCACGCTTTCGGAGTGCTTGTTTCGTATCTGATCTGAGAAGCTTTGTTGCTCATAGTCCTGCCCGAACTGATGGTAGTAGCCGTCGCTGACGCTGCCACCCAGCGAGAGGCTGGGGTAGTAGCCGCTTTGGGCAACGCGCACCTGATGTTGGCTGCTTTCCAGTCGTAGCTCTGCCTGGCGAACCTCGGGCTTGATTCCCAGTGCGGTGTCGTATATCGACTCGGGCGACACGAGAGGTTCGTTACCCGCCACGGCAAGTTCCTCGGCCGTCGGGACCACAATGTCGAACCCGCCCTCCACGTGCTCCAGATTGAGCGCCTGTTCGAGACTGAGCAGTGCGAGCGCAAGGTCGTTCCCGGCGGTTATTTCGTTCACCTCGTCGTTGGCCAGTTGTGCTTCGATGTCGTAGAGTTGCGACATCGCGACCTTACCCTGTTCGACCATCAGGCGGGTGTTAGCTACCTGTTCGCGGGTGAGGGAGGTCTGCTCGCGGTAGACGGCCAGTATCTCCTTTTTGAACAGCACGTCCAGATATAGTCCCGTTATGTTTAGCTCCAGATTCTCCTTGGCCCTTTGCAGGCTGGCGGTTGCGGCACCGAGCGTTGCGCGATCCATCTTCGCCTGATTGTTGATTCGGAAGCCGTTGAACACATCCACGTTGAGCGACACCGACCCTGAAGTGTTGCTTGCTTGGGTGTTGACGTAGCTGTTGTCGACCTCCGAGGCCATACGCCCGAAGCTGAAGTTCTGGTTCACACCCGCGTTGAGGCTCGGTAGGCGACTGTTCTGCGTAGTGTTGAGATTCAGGGCCGCGTCTTCGACTTGCAGGGCTGATTGTTGGATGGAGATGTTGTTCTCCACCGCGTAGTCGATGCACTCGCGCAGCGACCACGTCCGGGGCAGGGTTTGCGCGCCTGCCACCGAGACTATGGCTGTGGCCGAAACCGTCAGCGCCGCCGCTATAGTGAAAAGTTTATTCTTCATCGTCTCTCCCTCCTTACTTTACTTTCGGGTTTCCGCGTACCTTCTGACCCTCGACGAGTCCCTCGACGACCTCGATCATCATACCGTCGCTCAAGCCCGTTCGAATGTCGTGGCGGGTGAAGGTTTGCTTCTTGGCCTCGGCGCTGTCGAGCACGTAGACGAAGGTCGAGTCGTTCGAGAAGTTGACTGCGTTTTCCGGGATCGCAACCACACCCTCTTCGCGGGCGAGTACGATCTCGGCGTTGGCGCTGTAACCGGCACGGATCGTGACGTCATCGGGAATGCGGGCTGCGGCCTTGATCTCGAAAACGATTGCGCCGTTCTCCTCCACGCCCAGCGGAGAGATATACTCCAGATTGGCGTCGAACGAACGATCCTCCACCGCGCCGACGGTCAGCTTGACCGGCATACCGGTGTGGACGCGCCCGATCTCGGTCTCGTCGACGTTACCGATGAAGATTAAATCGTTCATATCGGCAACCGTTGCTATGGTCGTACCCTCGTTGAAGGTATTGGCGTTGATCACCGAAGTACCCACCTTGACCGGAACGTCGAGGATCATCCCCGTGATGGTGGAGCGAACCTGAGTGTTGGCGATGTCGGAGGTGCTCTTCGAAGCGCCGTCGCGAACGATGTCCAGGTTGTCGCGCGAGTTCTGCAACTCCTCCACCGCACGCCGGTACTCGCCGTCGCTGGTCTCCATCTCTTCGCGCGAGATGACGTTCTCGGCAAACAACTCCTTCTGGCGTTCGTACACCGCGCGGGTTGTCTCCATAGCGATCTCGGCCATCCGGACGCGGCTCTCGGCGGCGTTCAACTGGTTCATATCGGGGATCACCTTCACAACCGCGATCACCTCACCCACCTGGACGCTCTCGCCCGCCTCCTTACGAAGCTCGGAAATGATGCCCTGGATCTGGGGTTTGATCATAATCTCGTCCCTCGGAGAGATCTTGCCCGTCGCCACGGATGCGTTCTGGATCGTGTCGACGCGGGCCTCCACGATCTCGTAGGTCACCTCCACCGGGCGCGACTTACGCCACAGTGCCCAGAAAGTCCCGAGCACCACAAGGCCCAAAACCACAAACAGGAAAATTCTGAAAAACTTTTTCATAACTTGATAATTATTTTATTCATCTCTAATTGCGTCGATAGCTTTAATCTTCAAGGCGCGCCAAGCAGGCAACAGTCCGGCCACGATGCCACTCATCACCAACACCAACAACGCCACCATTGCAAGGTTGAACGACACCACGGGCTCGGGGTGGAACCCGATGGGGTTGCCCGGGCCGTCACCGCTGATATTGATATTTTGGATAACGACCGACACCCCGATGCCGCACATCAATCCGGCAAGGCCCGCGATCCCCGTCAGCACGAAGCTCTCGGACATAATCTGGATGATGATGTTCCAAGGCTTGGCACCAAGCGCCCGCCGCACACCGATCTCGCGCATACGTTCGCGAACCGTGACCAGCATAATGTTTGAAATGCCGATGATACCGCTGAGCAGAGCCCCCAGACCGACCAACCACATCAGGACGCTAAGGCCGGTGAACAACATATTGAAGATCTTGAACTGGTGCTCGATGTTGACGCTGCCGATGGCCTTGGTGTCGGAGGGTGCGATCTTGTGGGCCGCCTTGATGATCGTCTTGAACTCCTCCTCCACCTCGTCGGCGCTGATGCCGGGCTTGGCCGTGCAACCCATAAAGTAGAAGTTCTCGCCGCGCTCGAACAACATCTGGTGGGTGGAGAACGGAAGGTGGATCATCTCGTCCACCGGGCCGAAGATACTCGCGTTGGAGTGGGGAGAGATCACACCGACCACCTGGAAGTAGATACCGTTGATGCGGATGAAGCGGCCGATGGGATTTTCGCCGGGAGAGAACAGAGTCTCGGCAACGACGTTACCTATTACGCATACCTTACGCCGCTCGGAGATGTCCACGTCGTTGAGCAACCGACCGGAGTCCTGATTGACGGTATTGATCTCGTAGAAGTTGGGGAAGATACCGATGAAGCGCCACGAACCCGACTTCATACCGTTGACCACGTTCTTGTCGCTACTATTACCCATCAGGGCGGGAGAGATGATGTCGATGGTCTGGGCACGGCGCTGCAACAGGTCGATGTCGCTATTGTTGAAGGCCCACCAACGACCCTTACGGTAACCCTCGTAGGGCTCACTGGTGCGGTCGGTGAAAAAGAACACGGCGTTGGTCGCGAAGCCATCCACCTGAGCGAGGATACTCTGGGTGATCTTGTTACCGATCGCGAGCAGAACGATGAGCATAAACAGACCCCAGAAAACCCCGAACCCCGTGGCTACGGAGCGAAAGCGGTTACGAGTGATCGTCGCCCAGATCTCGTGCAAACTATCTATGTCAAAAAACTTCATACTCAGTCAGCTCTCATTGCTTCGATGGGACGTATTCGGGTTGCCTTCAGCGAGGGGATCAGTCCGGCAACAACCCCGCAGATGATCAGAACCACAAGAGCGGAGAAGACAACCCCCAGTCCGACGTCGGGATCCTTGAACGCCGTCATACCACCCTCGCCCGCGCTACCGATCACGCGGGAAGCCAACTCGCTGGCGCCGATACCCATCAGGATACCGATGTAACCCGCAGCGGTGGTGATGAACACAGCCTCGATGATGACGCTCTTGATGATCGACCACGGAGTCGCCCCGAGGGCCTTACGGATGCCGATCTCGCGAGTACGCTCCTTGACCGTGACCAACATTATGTTAGCCACCCCGACGATACCAGCCATCAAAGAGGCGAACCCGATTACCCAAAGGAACATATTGACGAATCGGAAAACGTTACCGATCTCGATAGACTGGCGAGCCGAACCCCAGATGCGAAGAGCGGAGGTGTCGGCAGGGTCGAACCCGAGCAATGGCCCCAACTTACCGCGAAGGCGAAGCACGAACTCGTCGTACTGTTTCATATTCTTAATACCCAAAACCGTGAGGTCGATACGACTGATGCCCCAACCGCGGTCGTAAAGCATCTTGGCGGTGGACAACGGAGCGAAGATGAGCGCGTCGTTCGAACCGTCCAACCACTCGTAAACCCCGATGATCTGGAAAGAGATTCCGTCCGCGACGATGTATTTACCCAACGACTCCTCGCCGTGAGGAAAGAGAGTCTCCTCGGCCAACTTATGGATGAAAGCAACTTTACGTTTCTGGCCGTCGTCGATCTCGTTAACGAAGCGACCCTTGAGGATAGTCAGGTTGTGGATGTTGACTGCCTGGGGAGAAGCGCCGATGATCTGCCAAGTACCGTACTGCTTGCCGTAACTGACGCTTTGGGTGTTGTGGAAAATGACGCCGGAAAGGTACTCCACCTCGGGAATATTCCTACGGACGTAATCTATCGTACGCTCGTCGAACCGGATACGGCGGTCGGCCTTCAGGCCCTTGTAAGGCATCGAAGTCCAACCCGGGCGGATGTTGATATAATTAGTCGCCTGACCGGCCATATTACTCTGGACGCCGTTCTGCAAACCGGTACCGGCTGCCAAAAGAACGATCAACAGAAAGATACCCCAAGCAACGGCAAACCCGGTGAGGAACGTGCGCAGTTTGTTGCGCCGCATAGTCTCCAATATTTCGCCCAGAATGTCGAACATCAGAACTCAATGACGGGGTTAGGATTGTGTTTGTCGGACTCGATGCGACCGTCGCGAAGGTAGATCATACGGTCCGTCGCGCGAGCAACAGCCCCCTCGTGGGTGACGATCAACATCGTGATACCCTCCGAACGGTTGACCTCGCGCATTATCTCGATCACCTCGCGGCTCGTGGTAGTGTCCAGAGCGCCGGTGGGTTCGTCGGCAAGGATGATACTGGGCCGGGAGATCAGGGCGCGGGCGATGGCGACACGCTGCTTCTGGCCGCCGGACAACTCGCTGGGAAGGTGGAGAGCGTGATCCTTCAAGCCGAGCTTTTCGAGATACTCGGCAGCCAACTCGTTACGCTTCTTACGAGGAATACCGTTATAATACAGAGGCAAAGCGACGTTCTCCAGAGCGTTCTTATAGGAGATCAGGTTGAACGACTGGAAGATGAACCCGACCTTACGGTTACGAAGCTCGGCCGAAGAGGTCTCGCTAAGGTCGCGAACCGGAATGCCGTCCAGAATGTACTCCCCGGAGTCGTAGTTGTCCAGAATGCCGATCACGTTCAAAAGAGTCGACTTACCAGACCCCGAAGCACCCATTATGGAGAGAAACTCGCCAGCCGCAACGTCCATATCTATACCCTTCAAAACGTGAAGAGCGTTGGGCTGGCCGAGGTTGTAAGTCTTGTTCAGGTCGCGAATCTTGATCATAAACCACAGTTTTGATGCCGCAAAGTTACGCAAAAAATAATACTATGCAATACATACAACCATTTTTTACATAATATCGCGTTTTTTTTAGAAAAAATTAATCAGTAACTTTGCGGCCAAACATTAATCAGAAATCTCAGTAAAGAACAAAGGTATGAAAAAAATCATTCTCGTATTCGCAGCCGCCCTGATCGGGACGGTAGGCTGCAACAAGAACGACAACAACGGAAACGGTGTGATGCCGGCACTGATGTCGAGGGAAGAGAAAACCGGAACGCAGGTGACCCTCACGGAGTATACCTACGACGAGTATGGACAGACCACGGGCGAGACCCAAAAAGTCAACGGAGTGGTGGTCTACGAAGAGTCGGAATATGAGTGGGACGCAGCCGCCTACGAAATGACAAGCCTGAGGACATACTACACCGGAAGCGGAATACCTACCGCGACGCACAAGAGGGTGCAAACCTATTCGAAGCAGTACAATGTGTTGGTAAAGCGCGAGGTGTTTCTGATGGGAGCGGGCGGAAGCGAAACAGAACCAATCGAGTTGTGGGAGCAAACCCTCTCCGGAGAGAGAGTGTCGAGGCTCGAAACCCTGGAGGACGGAGTGAGAACAGTACAAGGACCGTATGTGTATGACGGAACACAGGTGAACTACGATAAGGTGGTAACGTATGAGGACGGCACGGAGGAGACGTTCAAAGTGTCGGAAGCACACTACGCCGGAGGGTACAACAGGACGACTAAGAAGGGTGAAGACATTGTCGAGTATGGAGTCTATGTGCAGGGCGAGGTACTCCAATACGAGATATACAAGGACGGCGACGCGCAGAACGGAACGCTGGTGGAAAAACTAAGCAACGTGAGAACAAGCACCACCAACGAACAAATCATACGGATGTACGACATCACCCACTACGACGAAGAGGGCAAAAACCCAGTCGTAACGACAGTGAAAGAGACCATCGTCTGGATGGTAGTTCTCTAACGCAGGCGGTCGGGGTAGCTCTCGAGAGCGCGGGCGAGGATCTCCAGAGCAGCGGAGAGGTCGTCGCGGTTGAGAACGTAAGCGATACGAACCTCGTCACGACCACGAGCCGGATCGGCGTAAAATCCACTACCAGGTGCCATCATAACGGTGGCACCTTTGTATTGATAGTCGGTCAGAAGCCAGGCGCAAAAAGCATCGGCGTCGGGTACGGGAAGCCGGGCCATAGTGTAGAAAGCACCACGAGGAGAGGGAGAAAAAACGCCCGGAATGGAGTTCAGCCCGGCGATCAGCAAGTCGCGACGAGAGATGTATTCGTCGTAGATAGCCTTTATGTAGCTGTCCGGTGCGTCGGTCGAAGCAGCCGCAACCAACTGTCCAACCAAAGGAGGGCAGAGGCGCGCCTGAGCGATCTTCATAGCAGCGGCGCGAACATCGCGGTTACGGGTGACGAGCATACCGATACGAAGCCCGCACTCGGAGTAACGTTTAGAAACAGAGTCGACCAACACTACGTTCTGCTCGCAACCGGGCAGAGTCAGCGCCGAAGTGTAAGGCTCGGGAGAGTAGGAGAACTCGCGGTAAACCTCGTCGCAAATCAAAAACAGATCGTGCTTACGAACAATCTCGGAGATTTGGTCGAGCTCCTGACGGCTATAAAGGTATCCGGTAGGGTTATTGGGATTACAAAGGAGAAGAGCGCGGGTGCGGGGAGTGATGTAACGCTCGAACTCGGCTAAGGGAGGAAGAGCGAATCCGTTGTCGATCGAGGTGGGAATGGGAACGACCTTAACCCCGGCCTGCTGGGCGAAAGAGATGTAGTTGGCGTAACCGGGCTCGGTCATCATAACCTCGTCCCCGGCATCGAGGCACGACAAAAGAGCGAACAGGATCGCCTCCGAACCGCCGGTGGTAACGATCATCTCGTCGGGAGAAACCGAAACGCCGAAGCGGCGGTAGTAGTCGACGAACTTCTGGCGAACGGCGAGCAACCCGTCGCTGGAAGTGTATTCGAGCACGGGGCGGTCGATGGAGCGAAGAGCCTCCAAGCCGATCCGGGGAGTGCGGATGTCGGGCTGGCCGATGTTGAGGTGGTAGACCTTGACGCCCCGAGACTTGGCAGAGTCGGCCAACGGAGCGAGTTTGCGGATCGGAGAGGCGGGCAGGGCCGCGCCGCGGTGTGAGATAGAAGGCATAATGGCTTTCAAATATATATTTCCAACAAGCGGCCGTTGCCGGAAAAGGTGACGGAGGTTTGGTCGGCGGGAATGAGAACAGTATCATCGGCCTTCAGAGAGAGCTTCCCCCCAGGTGTTTCGGCAGCAAGCTCCCCGGAAGTACAAACGTATATGGTGAACGATTCGCGAGAAGAGAGCTCGCGCTCGGAGGAGCCGGAAACGTCGAGAAGGTCGACAGTGAATTCGGAGCATTCGACGAGCAGAGCAGCCTCGCCAGCGGAAGGGTGTTGAGTCACGCGGCGAACGGGAGCGGCGAAGTCGATAGCCTCCAGAGCAAGGTCGGTGTGCAGTTCGCGAGGACGGCCTTTGGAGCCGGTGCGGCCCCAGTCGAAGATGCGGTAGTTGATGTCGCTCGTCTGCTGGACCTCCACCAGAGTGATATCGGCGCCGATGGCGTGGACAGTACCGGCGGGAATGAAGTAAGCCTCGCCCGCGCGGACGGGAATGTGGTTCAACAGAGCATCGACCTCGCCGTGGGCCAAGGCGTCGAGGTAAATCTCCTGAGTAACCCCAGGCCGGAAGCCGATCAACAACTCGGCGTCGGGTGCGGCAGAGAGGATGTACCAGAACTCGGTCTTACCCCAAGCGCGGTGGCGAGAGGCGGCAAGCTCGTCGCGAGGATGAACCTGAACGGAGAGTGTCTGGCGGGTGGAGAGAAACTTGACCAAAAGAGGAAACTCCTCACCGAAGCGAAGGTACGTCTCGTCCCCGACCAACTCGCCCATATAGACCTCCACGGCCTCGTTCAGAGACGATCCCTTAAGGAAGCCGCCCGTGATCAGAGAGACGTCGCCCCCCAACCCCGAGACCACCCAACTTTCACTACCCCAGAGGCGCGGTTTCTCGCGCGGCCGGAACTGCAACGGATAAAGCATAAGTAGCACAAAAGTAAGAATTTTTCGCTATCTTTGCAGATATGATCCGCAAGATTATAGATTTTCTCACACACGGGGTGTGGCTGACCGATCCGAACAGGATCTCGGGAAAGAGCTGGTGGGCGGTGAGGCAACTGAGGGTGATCATACTGACCGCCAAAGGTTTCGGGCGGCACGACACAGCCATCAGAAGCGCAGCATTATCCTTCTTCACAATTATGTCGCTGGTGCCGATACTGGCTTTAGTTTTTGTGGTCTTCAAGGGTTTCGGGATGGAGGACTCGTTTAATGGATACCTCTACGAGATTATGCCCAAGTATCCGGAAATAGTCGACCAGATCGTGGTCTTTATCAACAACCTGCTGGGCCGGACGAAGGGCGGAATTATGGCCGTGAGTGCGTTCTTCGTGTTGATATGGGCGGTGATACAGGTCTTCGGGAATGTCGAGGGTGCGTTCAACAACATCTGGGAAGTGAAGCGATCGAGGTCCTTCGCGAGGAGATTCTCGGCATATATGGCACTGATGATTCTGGTGCCGATACTACTGCTGGCCGCCAACAGCGTCTATGTGGCGATGAGGCAAAACGTGGAGATGGTCACGGGAACATTAGGAGCGGAGATACTGTTCGGAGTGGTGGCCGTGGCGATCGTCATTGTGATGTTCTCGGTGATATATTTCGTGCTGCCAAACACCGAGGTGAAGTACAAGAACGCACTGAAGGCGGGAATAGTGGCGGGCATCGGGTTCAGCGCATTTCAGGTGATATATGTCTTCATTCAGGGCTATCTGAGCAACTACAACGCGATCTACGGGACATTTGCGGCGATACCACTGTTCCTGCTGTGGCTGCAAATCTCGTGGCAGATACTGTTGTTCGGGGGCGAGCTGTCGTTCGCGATGCAGAACGTGGGCGAGTTCGAGAGAAGGCAGGCCGCGCTGAACAGGGCGCACAAGAGAGGAAACATATTCAAGCGAGGAAGCGAAACGCTGAGAGTGGTGGTAGTGGGAGACGGTGGAGTGGGCGAAGGGCTGGCGAGAGAGATCGCCGCAGCGCACGGGATACGGCTGGCGGGATTGTGGGCCAGAAAGCACAACACCCCGGAGCAACTACCGGCAGCGGATCTGTACATACTGGCGGTGAGCGACGGGGCGGTGGGAGAAGTGTCGGCGAGTCTGCCGTTTGCGCCAGGAGCAGTGGTGGCGCATACAGCGGGGTGTGTTCCGATGGAAGATATCTCGAACAAGATTGTGGACAAGGCGGTGATGTATCCCTTACAGAGTTTCACGTGGGGCCACAGGATAGAGAACTTCCACGAGACGCCGTTCTTCATAGAGGGCTCGACGGGCCGGGCGCTGGAAGTGGTTCGAGAGGTGGCCGATGCGCTGAGCGACAGGGTGTCGGAGATGGATTCGGCAAAGAGGGCGCACATACATCTGGCGGGAGCGTTTGCGAACAACTTCTCGAATGCGATGCTGTCGCTGGGAGAAAAGGTCGCAGCAGATGCGGGAGAGAATTTCGAAATACTGAAACCCATCGTGGCCGAAACCTATCACAAAGCGTTGTCGATGAGCTCGCCCAGGTATGCGCAAACGGGCGCGGCGGCGCGGGGAGATGTGACGATTCAGAAAAAACACCTTGCGATGCTACGAGCCGACCATCCGGAATTGGTGCCGCTGTATGAATATGTGAGCGAGTTGATATGGAAAATTTCAAAGAAAAACTGACCAGGGTCGAGGCGTTCGTGTTCGATGTGGACGGAGTGTTCACAGACGGAGGTATAACCCTGCTACCGGGCGACGACTTCCTGAGAATATACAACGCGCGGGACGGGTATGCGCTGACGTATGCGATAAGCGAGGGCTACAAGATATATATCATAACGGGAGGCAGGGGAGCGATGCTGAAGAGAAGATTCGAGCTACTGAAGATCACGGAGATCTTTACC
Organism: Alistipes sp. UBA936; assembly: GCA_002293505.1. Classification (GTDB taxonomy): domain Bacteria; phylum Bacteroidota; class Bacteroidia; order Bacteroidales; family Rikenellaceae; genus UBA940. The sequence goes on from DBDI01000030.1 coordinate 22,409, forward strand.
AATGTGGCGGACAAGGCGAAAGTGTTGAGGGAAGTGGTGGAGAGAGACGGGTTGAAGCTGGAGAATGTGGTCTATATGGGAGACGACATACCGGACCTGGATGTGATGAGGATGGTGGGACTACCGGTGTGTCCGGCAGACGCGTGTCACGAAGTGATGGAGATAGCGGCATACGTGTCGCAATACGGAGGAGGGAAAGGATGTGTGAGGGACATAATTGAACAAGTACTGAGAGCACAAGGAAAATGGCTGAAGCACACGATAGGAATGCACACCGTGTAGAGCGGGACGGGCGGCGGAGGGTGGAGGTTTTTGTGGAAGGGTACGACGATGTGGCGTTCTGGAGAGGAATATTCGACGACTTCGAGAGTCCGAGGGTGACGTTCGAAGTGGCCGTACCACCGAGGCCCGATCTGGCAAAGGGAAAGAGGGTGGTGATGGAGATGCTGCCCGAGGCCTCGCCGGAGAGGCTACTGTGTGTGGACAGCGATTTCGACTATCTGTTCAACGGAGCAACCCCGCAGAGCAAGCGACTGCTGAGTGCGGAGTATCTGTTCCATACCTATACCTACGCCTCGGAAAACTATCTGTGCTACGCCCCGTCGCTACACACAGTATGCACGAGGGCGACGAAAAATGATCGCCATATCTTCGATTTCGAGAGGTTTCTGGAGGAGTACTCGCGGATAGTCTTCCCGGCCTTCGCGTGGTATGCCTACTCGGCGATGCTGGGCGACGAGCACGTGTATAAGCTGATAGATTTCAAAAACACCGTGAGGCTAAACTATCTGGAGATCGAGAACAACGGCACTGGAACGCTACGGTGGCTGAAAGGAAATGTCGAAAAGAGGCTGCGTTCGCTGGCAACGCATCACGAGAAGCACGTGGCGGGAGTGGAGGAGTTCAAGCTGAGGCTGGATGGGCAAGGGGTCGAGCCGGAGAATACGTATCTGTTTATGCACGGCCACACGCTACTGGACAACGTGGTGATGCCGATGCTGAGCGCCGTGTGCGACAGGCTGAAAGTGCTGGCAGGAGACTACATAACCAACTCGGCGCAGAGGGGAGTGGCTCTGGGAAACGAGCTGAGCAACTACCGAAACTCCCTTCTGAATGTGCGAGACACGCTAATCTACAACGAAGACTACAAGGACTGTTTCCTCTACAAACGGCTACACAACGATATCCGAAAAGTGTTGGAGGAAGCGGGGCTAAGGTAGGGGCTATTTACGGAGGAGCTCGGCGGGAGGAACTTCGAGGGCCTCGGCGATCTTACAGAGGGTCTGGAGCGTGATGCTGTTCACCTGCCCTTTCTCGATGCGGCTGACGTCGCGGCGATCCTTGTTCGCGTAGTCCGCAAGAGCCTGAATCGACCAACCACGGGCCAGTCGAAGCTCTTGAATCCTGTTGCGAACATATTTCCACTCCTCGTCGTAAGTCATTGCCGTACCTTATAATACGACAAAGATTGAGGAATTATTTCGTTAGTGCGCGGGGAGAACTCCCCCGCTCTGTCGCCTTGTTTTTCGCCACCTTTGTGTGAAAATATCAAAAAAAAGTCACGCGAATGCAAAAACAGAGGACGAAATTGGTATGTTGGGCGGTTGGAGCGCGGCTGGTTTCCTTGCGGGTCGTTTTGTCGGCGGTTTTGTTTTCTTGCGTTTTCGAGGCCGAGGCGCAAACACACGACACCGAATTTTCACCCGCCGAACCGGTGTGGATGTCCGAGGAGCCGGAGTGGGAGTCCGACGAGCCTTGGCTGGAGCGGGCCGAGCTTTTCGAGCGGCGGGTCGAGCCCGAGTTTGCGCCCCAGAGCGACCGCGGGGTTTTCGTGACCCCCGCCTGGAGCCAGTCGGGGCCGTTCGAGGAGTTTGCGCGCTACCGCTTTGGCGACGTTCGATACCGCCAGCGCGGACTCGACGATCGCAGATATCGCGTTGTGCTGGCGGGTGCCGACCTGATGGATGACATTACGCAATATCCTGATTATTCGCTTATTACGTTGCTTAGGCGCGCCGGTTTATCTGTTACGCGACCTGCTGCTGTTGTCGGTGGCGTGGAAAGTTATTCGTTGCAGGCTGCGGGTGAGGGGCTGTATGTTTTGACGCGCGCGGGCGACCGATATTCACGCGGCGGGGGCGATTTGCGGCATTCCGGGGCCGGTGGGCGTGGTTGGTCGTGGACTGTCGGTGCGACGGGCGAAGCAGGTGACGACGGCCATATCAAAGGTGTGTTTACCAATGCGTTAGGTGGCGTTGCATCGCTGTCGAAGGAGTGGGCAAGTGGCGCTCGGTTGACTTTTTTCGGAGCGGGTGGCGTTTCGGAACGTGGTGCGCGAACGGCCGCAACAGAAGAGGCTTTTGCTCTGATAGGCAATAAGTTATACAATCCGGTTTGGGGTCTTCAAGAGGGGCGTGTGCGGAATTCGCGAGTGAACGGCGTGCGGCAGTTTTTCGGCGCGGTGGAGTTTTCGGTGCCGCTGGGAAGTTTTGCCGCTGCCGAGGGCGTTGCCGGAGGTATTGGTCGCGAACGAATGCTTTATGTTTCAGTTGCTTACCGTCGTGCTCGTGGAGGTCGTTCGCGGCTCGCTTGGATGGACACGCACTCGCCGATGCCAGATTATTATCGCTCGATGCCGTCGTTTTTTCCACCCGGCGCGGCGGAGGAGTTGGTCGAGGCGGCTTGGCGGTCGGGCGACGAGCGGATAACGCAGGTGAATTGGCATAACTTATACTATAACAACACTTTGGCGGCAGATGGCAGGGCGACATATCTGGTCGAAGAGCAGGTCGAGCAGGCGAACGACGTGCATCTTGCAGCAACGGTTAATGCTCAGATTGACAGCGAGTTGTCGTTAGCTTATGGTGTACGGGTAGGGGTGGAGAGTTCGCGGTTTTTCAAGGAGGCGGCCGATCTACTTGGTGCTCAGTGGCTTCCGAATATTGATCAGTATGCCGACGACCCGACCGACGGGGAGTATCACGCTGAGCCGCCGAACGAAAATGATCTGAGGAATCCGGGGCGGCAAGTAGCTGTGGGTAAGCGGTTTGGATACGATTATGCGTTTACGCGACTGCGACCTTCGGTTTTCGGATCATTGCATTGGAACAGAGCGACATACGGGCTTGTTGCGGAGGCTTCGCTGACTTATGCGCGGATGCAGCGCGAGGGGTTCTACGAGAAGGAACTTTTTCCGGGCGACGCGGCGGAGGGGCTCGGCGGGTCGTTCGGGCGCTCGCCGGCGGTCGAATTTACGACTTTTTCAGCCTCATTGTCAGCGTATTGGAGTCCAAGTGTGCGCCATTCTCTGTCCGTTTCCGCACTTGCCGCGACCGAGGCGCCGCGGATGGCAGATATGTTCCTGTCTCCAGAGCAAAACAGTCTTATGGTCAGCGATTTGACCCCGTCAGGGCTCTTTGGAGCGGAGGCTGCGTGGGTGTGGACGGGCGAAGGGGCGAGGCTGCGTGCGGCGGCTTTTGTTAACGCACAAACGTCTGAAACACAAGTGTATCGCTATTATGACGACCTTGCGGGCGCGTTTTCCGATATGGTCGTTCGGGGCGTCAATCGTCTCGCGATGGGGGTCGAATTGGGGGCCGAGGTGAGACTTGCGAGGCCGCTGACCCTTGCTATGGGTGCCTCTGTGGGCGATTTTCGGTACAATTCGGAGCCGCGAGCCACGATTTTCGACGACGCAACGGGCCGCCTGATTTCCGACGACATCGTTTGCTACGTGAGCGGGCTGAGGACCGGGCCACCGCAAACCGTGCTCGGGACGAAACTCGAATATTATGATCGAAAGTATTGGCGCATAACGCTTTACGGCGAGTGGCTCGGGCGGCGCCACGTAGAGATAAATCCGCTCTACCACTCGTCGCGAATCGTGGGAATCAATGCCGCGCCCGAAGTGATGGCCCTGTTTACGGGTCAGGAGCGGTTGCCCGACGCGTTTACGCTCGGAGCCTCAGTATCAAAAGGTTGGGTGTTGAGACGCGGATATCTGCGGATTGTCGGTTCGGCGCGTAATTTGTTATCAACCAGTATAATACACTCAGGATACGAGCAGATGAGAATCCGGCGCCTCGGCAGCGGGTCGGAGCGGACATTGGTGCCGTTTCCGTCGAAATATTTGTGGAGCTATCCGATGACGTGGAATGTTACTGTAAGTTATAGATTATGAGGCTGTTATGTTGTGTTTTTGTGGCCTTTTCGCTGGTCGGCTGCATCGGGTCGTGGACGGTTCCGGAGTTTGAGGATACGTCCCGTCCGCGGAATGTGACGATTGCGGAATTGCGTGATTATATGTCTGGTGCAGAGGTTGTTATCGCGAACGATGTTGTGATTGCCGGGCGGGTCGTGTCGAGCACGCGAGCCGGGAATTTTTACAACACGTTTCTGATTGACGATGGCACCGGCGCGGTCGAAATTATGGCGGGTTGGCCCGACCTGGATGCTGTGTATCATCCTGGTCAGCAGGTTGTTGTATCGGTGCGTGGCTTGGCGGTCGGCTGGCGCGATGGGGTGATGCAACTCGGACTGCCACCGGATCCAGGAAGTCGCTATCCCACAGGCTATTTCTATCATCCGGTAGTCGCGGCGGAGTGGGTGATGGCCGAACGAAGTGTGATTCCGGTGTCGCCGATTGTGACAGATATTGCGCTGTTAGACAGTGATTTGTGTGGTCGACTTGTGCGGATAGACGGTCTTCGAGCGGACGGGGCCCTGGCTACCGGCGCGACTTGGGCGACGAGGTGGCCCGAACCGACGACTGGTTATGTTAAATTTCGCTCGTCTGAGCGAGGCCCTGATGATTTTACGGGGCGCCCGCAGACTGATTCAATTACCATTGTTACAAGCGGTTACGCATCGTTTGCTGGAGCCACGGTTCCGCGCGGGGAGGGGTCGCTGACCGGAATCTTGTTGTGGGGCCGCGGCGGCGGTGGACGAGAACACTTTTTGCTGAAGTTACGTGATGAGGAAGATATTGATTTTTAGCTTCTTGGCTCTTGTAGCATGCCGTTCGACGAGCGATCTGCCCGGGCCCGATGATGGCGAAGAGCAGACCGTGTCGATTGCCTATCTGAAAACGCTGTACAGAGGAGCTTCTACGCTGATTGACAGCGAAATACGTATTGAGGGAGCGGTCATTTCGAGCGACGATCAGGGCAATTTTTATCACACGCTGCTGGTGGATGACGGAACAGGCGGTATAGAAGTGAAACTCGCTATGGATCAGATTTTTAAGCAGTTTCGAGTGCATTCGCACGTCACGGTGCGGTGTAATGGGTTGTGGTTGGGCTCGTATGGCGGCACGTTACAGCTTGGTGCTCAACCGTTTGGAGAGTATGAAGTGGAACCGCTCGGTCAGGCGCAGGCGGCGGAGCATCTGAGTTGCGACAACGAATTTTGCGGCGAAGTTCTGCCTACTATTCTTACATTCAGCGAGTTATCGTTGCAACATATCTCCACTTTTGTGGCGTTCGAGGGGGTGTCTTTCGTCGAGCAAGGGCAACAATGGGCCGAAACCGAAGCCCTGACCAATCCTGAGATCGCGACTCACTCCGCTACCGGAGCCGCGACTCCAGCCGCCCGCGCCCCAAACCACGTTCTCGCTACAGATCCCGCGACCGAACCTCCCTCGGCGACAAACAGACATATTATTGATAGACAGGGTAATACGTTGATCGTGCGCACGAGCCGGTATGCTCGTTTCGCGACGTGGTTGCTGCCCGCCGGAGAGGGACGAATCGAAGGCGTGTTAGGTTACTTTAGCGGTGATTATCAGTTGGTTGTGCTCGACGCGATGAAGTTCCAGCCGACGCGTCAACCCGGCAATTGACCGAACACCCGCTGCGCATTTTCTGTCGTAATTCGGTCGACCTCATTGGGCGCGAGACCCAGAATTTCGGCCACCGCGGCGCGTATATATATAAGGTACGCCGGCTCGTTTCGCTGGCCGCGCAAAGGGGTGGGGGAGAGCCACGGGGCGTCGGTTTCGAGCACGATATGGGCCGGGTCGAGCTGTGGCAATAAGCTGATCCATAAATTCTTACGGTATGTCACTGGTCCGCCGACTCCGAGCACTAAATCGCCCACCGCACGCACGCGATGGTACTCGTCGAGGCCCCCGCTGAAGGCGTGCATCACACCGCGCAGGCCCGTTCCGGTGTACTTTTCCAGCACGTCGAGCGTCTCGGCCCAGGCATCGCGTGAATGGATGGCGACGGGCAGATCAAAGCGCAGAGCCAGTGAGAGTTGGCGTTCGAAAGCGGCGGTCTGTTCGGCCAAGAAATCGCGACTCCAGTGCAGGTCGAGCCCAATTTCGCCCACGGCCCAGAATCTCCGCACAGGCGGCCGCGAAAGGTACTCCTCTACGATATCCAACTCGTTAACCCACTGTGTATTATCGTTGATTTCGGTCGGGTGGACGCCCATCATTGGCAGGCAAAAATCGGGATACGCACTGCACAGTTCGATCAACCGCGGGTGGCTCGCGGAACTCACCGCCGGACAGAAAACGTGCGTCACTCCGGCCTCCGCAGCGCGTGCGATAACCTGCTCACGGTCAGCGTCATAATCCTCAAGATAGAGGTGCGAATGTGTGTCGATCATACCTTGTGTTTTTGCCGCGTCAGGCAATTCGTTCGTAAAGTCCGCCGGGCAGGCGCGTGATTTTTCCGGCAAATTCGAGTTTAAGCAAAATTGGCGCCAACTCGCTGTGATTCAAAGCACTAAGCTCGCTCAGCAGGTCCACCGAAATGGCATCGCCACCGCGAAAACAGCCCAAAAGTCCGGCTGCATCGACAGAAATAGCCCCAGCCTCCGCTCCAAAACCCGCCTCAACCGCGGGAGTAACGCGAGGCCCAACACTCTCCACAGTCAGATCCCATCCGAGCGTTCGAATCACATCCTCGCCGTTGCAGACCATCTGCGCTTTATTACTCTTGATCAGCCAGTTAGGGCCCTTTGCAGTCTTGTCTGTCGCGCGCCCCGGGACCGCCATCACAAGCCGGTTGTAGCCGAATGCAAAGTCGGCCGTGGTCATCGCGCCGCCGCCTAAGTCGCTCTGAACCACCACTGTACCCTCGCTCAGCGCTGCGATCAGTCGGTTGCGCGGTATGTAAAAATTGCCTTTCTGCTTGCTGTTCGAGTGGAGTTCGGTCACCACGGCGCCTCCGCGGGCGACTATTTCGCGCACAATCCCGGCGTTCGAAGCGGGAACAGGATTAGGCAACGCATTGGGTATCACTGCAATAGTCGGTACACCGTGGCGTAGCGCCGCGCGATGGCTGCTCATATCGACGCCGAACGCCAGCCCACTGACGATGCACAGACCCGGCACACGCTCGGCGAGACCCTTCACGAGGCGGTCGCACATTACGTCGCCGTAGGTGTCGAACTGCCGCGTGCCGACGATTGAAACGCACCTGAGTGTCAGCGCATTGACGTCACCACAAACATACAACACGTGGGGATGGTCGGCCGCCTCGCGCATCAACGGCGGATAGTCTTCATCGGTTGACGCCACAGCCGTAATGCCATGTTTATCAATGTATTTCAGCTCGGCGGCTGCCCGACGATGCGCCTCCTTGCGGGCGATTTGCAGGGCTAACCCTTCGCGCAACCCGGCGCGGGTCAATTCGCTCGGCGAGGCGGCGTAAATTGCCTCCGCCGAACCGAACTCCTCCAACAACGCCGCAGCCGTCAATGCCCCCACACCATCTTCGAGCGAAAGCGCTATATCGTTGATATTCACCGAGTCACCTTTGAATTACACAGTCAAAAAATGACCCCCGGCTGCTGAGCACCTCACCTCACAGCATACAGATTTTCGACAGAAAGACCTTACCGGAGGCCAAAAACCTCCGGTCTTCCTGTCTAAAAATATACCAAACTGAGCGTGAGGTGCTCCGAGTGCAAAGATATTAAATTATGAACGAAACCTCGCGATAGAGGTAACTTTTTGTGTCACGGCCGTTGTCCAGAAGCAGTTCGCCGCCCGGCCCGACGCCGCGAATCGTTGCGGTAAAGCGTTTGCCGTCTGGCAGTTCGAAACTCGCCGGAACCCCGAGGCGGTAGATGCGGGCGTGGTAGTCGTTTAATAATTGTTGCGAGCCCGCCCGCAGCTCCCCGAGCCGCGTCATCAGACACTCATAAAACCGTTCCAGAACCTCGCGCCGGTCGACTTCGCGGCCCAGTTCCAGAGCCATCGACGTCGGATTGGGCAGCGACGGGTCGAACTCCCTCTGATTCACGTTTATACCGATCCCCGCACCGCTGCGACGCAACATCCCGCCCTCGCCTGCCGAGTGGTCGATCAGCACTCCAACTATCTTACGGTCACCGATATAGATGTCGTTCGTCCACTTGATCCGCGCATCGAGGCCCCAAAGCGCGAAAGTGTCGACCAGCGCCAGCGCAACGGTTTGCAGCAACAAAAACTGCTCGCCGACCCGCAAGAACGACGAGTCCATCACCGCGCTGAACATCAGGTTCTTACCCTCAGGACTGCTCCACTTTTTCCCCCTCTGTCCTCGTCCCGCCGTCTGGCGTTCGGCTACCACGACGTCGCCGTGAACGTAACGTTCGTCGCGCGCCTCGTCGATGGTGGAAGTTAGTTCGTCGAAAAAGTAAAACATTGGCCAAAAATAGTTACTTTTGTGGCAAAATCCGCAAAATACAAAACCAACAATTATGAAAAAGCTCCTGACCCTTGCTCTAATCGCCTGTGCGGCAGCCGCTTGCTGCCAGAAAACAAAAAACACCATCACGATGTTGCCCTATCCCGAAACCCTGCGCGGGGACGTTGTGGAAGATTACCACGGCACACCCATCGCCGACCCCTACCGCTGGCTGGAGGATGCCGATTCGGCCGAGACAGCCGCCTGGGTTGCCGAACAAAACAAAGTGACGTTCAACTACTTGGATCAAATTCCCTACCGCGACGCCGTTCGCGAACGCCTGACCCAGCTTTGGAACTATCCCAAGACCAGTGCGCCGTCGAAAGTGGGCGATTGGTACTTCTTCTACCACAACGACGGGCTTCAGAATCAGAGCGTTCTCTATCGTAAGAAGGGCCTCGACGGTGCACCCGAGCTCTTCCTCGACCCCAACACGCTCTCCACGGACGGAACCGTTGCTCTGGGCGAGGTCGACTTCTCTCGCGACGGTCGTTGGATGGCTTATGCGGTTGCTGCCGCGGGCTCCGATTGGGTGAAAATCCACGTTCGCGACGTCGAAACCGGTGCCGACACCTCCGACCTTGTCGAGTGGGTGAAGTTCTCCGGCGCGACGTGGGCTCCCGACTCCAAGGGCTTCTATTACAGCTGCTACGAGGCTCCCAAGGATGGTAACATCTACTCCGTCCAGAACCAGCACCAGATGGTTTACTACCACGCGCTGGGCACCCCTCAGAGCGCCGACGTGCGCATCTATCGCGACGACGCTCACCCGTTGCGCTACTTCCACGGCTACCCAAGTTACGACGGCCGTTGGATCTTTGTGGTCGGTTCCGAGGGTACGAGCGGTGCCGAGTTGCTCTACCGCCGGGCCGATGAGCGTGCTTTCCGCGTGCTGTTTCCGGGCTTCGAGAACGAATACTCCGTTGTTCACGCTGAGGGCGACACCGCCTGGGTCTACACCAACGACAAGGCACCCAACTTCCGCCTCGCTCGCGTCGATCTTGCTAATCCTGCTGCCGGCCTTGTGGACGTGATCGCCGAGGATCCCGCTCTGAGACTCCAAACAGTCTCTTCGACAGGCGGTTACTTCATCGCCAAATACCTCAAGGATGCAACCAGTAAGGTCATCCAATACGACATCGACGGTAAGCTGATTCGCGAGGTCGAGCTCGGCGAGTTGGCTACGGCTTCGGGCTTCGGCGGCCGTTGGGACGCGACGGAGACCTTCTACTCACTGTCGACCTACACCGCGCCCCCGACCGTCTACCACTACGATCTGGCAACCGGCACCTCCACTTTCTACGACCGTCCCGAGGTCGACTTCAACCCCGACGAGTTCACCACCGAGCAGATCTTCTTCACCAGTAAGGACGGTACCCGCGTGCCGATGTTCGTCGTTCACAAGAAAGACATCAAACTCGACGGTACCAACCCTACCTACCTGTATGGTTACGGCGGCTTCGACAGTAGCATCACTCCCGGATTCTCGGCCCAGCGTATAATGTTTATGGAACAGGGCGGCGTTGTTGTCGACGTCAACCTTCGTGGTGGCGGTGAGTACGGCGAGGCTTGGCACCGGGCCGGAATGTTGGAAAAGAAACAGAACGTGTTCGACGACTTCATCGGCGCTGCAGAATGGCTGATCGCCAACAAATACACCTCGCCCGAGAAACTCGCCATCGCCGGTGGTTCTAACGGCGGCCTTCTGGTCGGCGCTGCGATGACCCAGCGCCCTGAACTTTTCGCGGTTGCACTTCCCGCTGTCGGCGTGATGGATATGTTGCGCTACCACCGCTTCACCGTCGGTTGGGGTTGGAGCGTCGAGTACGGTAATGCCGACAACGCCGACCAGTTCGAGTATATATATAAGTACTCGCCGTTGCACAACCTTCGCGAGGGTGTCTGCTATCCCGCGACCCTCGTCACCACCGCCGACCACGACGACCGCGTTGTTCCGGCCCACTCGTTCAAGTTCGCCGCCGAGCTTCAGCACGATCAGGCGTGCGACAACCCGACCCTGATTCGCATCGAGACCAACGCTGGCCACGGAGCAGGCAAGCCCACCTCGAAACGCATCGACGAAGCGGCCGATACCTACTCGTTCGTCTTCTGGAACACCGATACTAAGGTCAAACTCTAACCCCTACGGCTGGCGTATGAAAGTATACAAGTTCGGTGGCGCGTCGGTTCGTAGCGCCGAGGGGGTTAAGAACCTGAAATACATCGTGGAGGATGAGCGCGGCGGTTTGTTCATCATCGTTTCGGCGATGGGGAAAACCACGAACGCGCTCGAAGTGGTGGTCGACCATTTTATGGCCGGCCGCCGCGCCGAGGCGCTCGCTGAGTGGACTGCTGTCGAGGCATACCACGCAACGATCATCGAGGGGCTGTTCGAGGGGCCGGGCGACTCGGGCGCAAAGGGTGCGAAAACTCCCGCTGGCGTGCAAAAACTCTACGACGAGGCTCGCGGGATCCTTTCCACTGCCACCCCGACCGAGAACGACTTCGAAAAGTGGTACGACGCTCTGGTGAGCTTCGGCGAGCTGATTTCGACTTCGATCATCTCCGAATACCTTAATGCCGTCGGGGTTCGTAACCGTTGGGTCGATATGCGGCGCGCGATGGTCACCGACCAGAAGTTCAAATACGCCAACGTCGATATGGAGGCTTCGACCGTCAAACTTCGCGAGGCTGTTGCTGGTGCCGATGTGGATGTGTTCGTTGGCCAGGGCTTCATCGGCGCGACTCCCTCGGGCAAGACCACAACCCTGGGCCGCGAGGGGTCGGACTACTCTGCCGCTGTTGTGGCCTCGATCCTCGACGCTGATAGCGTGGCAATTTGGAAGGACGTGATCGGGGTTCTGAACGCCGACCCGAAGATCTTTCCCGAGAGTACGTTCATTCCCGAGTTGACCTACCTCGACGCCGTCGAGTTGGCCTTCAGTGGTGCTCAGATCATCCACCCCAAGACGATCAAACCGCTGCAAAATAAGAACATTCCGCTTTACGTGCGTCCGTTCGGCGACAAGATGGCTCCCGGTAGCGTGATCCGCGGCCAGATTGCTGCTCCGATCGAGGTGCCGATTCTGATCCTCAAACGTGGACAGGTGTTGTTGCAGATCCGGCCGCGCGACTACTCGTTCGTGTTGGAGGAGAAGGTTGGGGAGATTTTCCCCATCTTCGAGCAGTACAACGTGAAGGTCAATCTGGTGCAGACTTCGGCTGTGAATATGTCGTTGTCGATCGACAAGACCCGCCGTCTGGACGAGCTCACTCGCGCTCTGGAGGGCCACGGATTCTTCGTCACTCGCGACGAGGGTATGGAGTTGCTCACTATTCGCGGTTACACCGAGCCGTACCTGGAGCGTTATAGCCGCGTGCCGGGCATTTACCTCGCTCAGCGCACCCGCAAGATCCTCCGCCTGATGCGTAAAGAGGCCGGGGGCCAGTAACATAGGGGCAGGGTTGCGGCAGAGTGAGCAGAGGGCGGTTGGGGTGCCGGAGTCGCTTGAGGTACTGCCGCCTGCCGTGGCCCGGGGTTAGAACACCCTCTCCAGGGTCACGTTTCCGTCCACATCGACGGTTCGTACGTTCACGCCTGCCGAAGAGACTCTCACCAGAGAGGCGCTGCGATTGTCGTTCACCACGACCGGGAAGTCCCTATCCTCCTGCGGCTCGAAGAGCATCTGGCGGTGGGTGTGCCCACACATCATCACATCCACCCCGGCTCCGTTCAGTACCGGTACGAAGAAGTCGTACACTTGTTGCGTTCCGCCGTCCAGTTCGCGATAGCGATCCTCGTCGGCTTCTGCACGGTCGATTGGCGGTATGTGTATCATCACTACCCGATGCCCCGCCGAGCGGAACTCGTCGCTCTCCACCACTCCCTTTAGCCACTCGGCTTGCCGGGCACGATAGTCGTAGAAGTCGACCAGTCCTGCATATACCGGATGGCTGTCGGGCTTGTCTTCGCCGCAGTCCAATACCACGACCGCCGTGTCGCCTACCTTGTACAAGCCGTAGTACTCCCCGTTCGGCCGATAAACATAGTTGTGATATTCTCTGGCCAGCGCCCCCCTCGTCTCGTGGTTGCCTCGGATGGCCACAAAAGGCTTTCCCGTAGCGAACATCTCCACCGAGGCGTCGATGTATGCGGGGTATAGTTGGTCGGGTTCGACGAAGTAATCTACCGTGTCGCCGTTCAGGAACACCGTCTGCACCTCCTCCATCGGCAGATGCACCAACAGCGTTGTGTACTTCTCTGCGTCGCCGTGGATATCGCTCACCACAGCGAAGGTGTACTCCTTCGCTCTCGGGTCGACCGTTCGAAAGCTGTACCACGGCGAGGTGATGCTGTCTCCGTAGGTCACCTTGTAGGGCTGAAAATCGACCATCTCTTTCGACACCATCCTGTACTCATACTCCGTGCCCGGCCTCAAGTCCTCCAGTCGGATCGCATTGCGGGTGTTGTAGGCTTCGATGAGACCGTGTCGGGTCGTGACGTAGCGCCGAGCCTCCGCGGACGAGCCTTTCTCGCGCGCCTCGACCCACGAGAACCCCCTCCCCGAGGTTGTGAAATAGATACTCGCCTCGCCTTCGGTCACTCCCTGAAGATATGGCCCGTGGTTGAACGTGTGTTGTGCTGTTGCACCGGCGGCGACAAATAACGCGGCCAGCAAAAGGGTTAGTTTTTTCATATTTTTATTGTGATATCGCCACCAACTGCTCTCTGTACGCGGCCAGTATCCTCGACTTGGAGATGAATCCCAGATAGTGTCCCTGTTTGTCGACCACCGGCAGCATCCACGTTCCCACCTCGTCGAACCTCTCCAACACTTCGGCCACCTGTTCGTTCGACAGTATTCGATCCGGCGGTGGGATCATATAGTGGGTTATGGGTGTGTCGTACTTTTCGGGCGTGAACATATCTCGCCTCAGGTCGTCCAGTTGCACCACACCCAGCAGTATATCCGTCTCGTCCACCACCGGAAAGATATTTCGCCTGGCGCTTGCAACTATCTTCACCAGGTCACCCAGCGTATAGCTGCGGTCGATCTTCAGGAAGTCGGTCTCCATCAGCGCCTTCAACTCTAAGAACACCATCACCGATGCATCCTTGTCGTGGCTCAACAGTTCTCCCTTTTGCCTGAGTTGCTTTGTGTAGATCGAGTCGGGGTCGAGATAGTAGTCTATCACGAACGAGATTGCCGTGGTAATCATCAACGGTATGAACAGCCCATAGCCGTTCGACAGCTCGGCTATGAGGAATATCGAGGTCAAGGGCGCCTTCATCACACCGGCCATCACTCCCGCCATCCCTACCAGCGTAAACGACACCAGCGGCAGACTCATCCCGAAGAATGTATTGCACACGAATGCCATAGCCGCTCCGGTGAACGCTCCCACAAACAGTGACGGTGCGAACGTTCCACCCACTCCTCCCGCGGCATTCGTCGTCGCCATCGCCACGACCTTCAACAGCAGAGTCGCAACCAGAAAAGCCACCACCACCCACGGCACCCCTCTGTAATCCGAAAACAGCGACCCCTCGAACAGCGTATCCATCCGCCCGTGCATCAGCTCGGCCAGTGCCTCGTACCCCTCGCCATAGAGCGGCGGAAACAGAAACAACAGCACACCCAACACCGCTCCTCCGACCACCCATCGTTTCCAGCTGCGGTCGAGCTTCCGGCGGAAGAATCCCCCCACGGCTCCGTTGACCGACGTGAAGTAGTACGCCACCAGTCCGCACGCCACCCCCAGGGCGATGTACATCGGAATATTCCCTATCTTGAACACCTCCGGCACATTCACCGCGATCAGCGGGTCGAAACCCCTCAGCGCGAATGCCAGCGTGGTGCCTGTGATCGTTGCCAACAGTAGCGGGATGATCGACATCGCGGTCATCTCCAGCATCAGTATCTCCAGCACGAAGACCAGCCCTGCGATCGGCGCTTTAAAAATAGCCGCCACAGCCGCCCCCGCCCCGCAACACAACAGCAGCGTTGTCTGCCGGTAGTTGAGCCTCGCCAGCCGTCCCACGTTCGAACCTATCGCCGCACCGGTCAGTACTATCGGCGCCTCGGGCCCGACCGAGCCCCCGAAACCGATGGTCGTCGCTCCTCCCACTATGGAGGTCCAGGTGTTGTGGCCCTTGATTCGCGAACTCTTCTTGCTCATCGCATATAGCACCCGCGTAACACCCTCCGAGATATCGTCCTTGACCACGTAGCGCACAAACAGCGACACTATTATAATCCCGATCGCAGGGTAGACCAGATATAACCAGCTCAGACTCTCACCCGGAAACCAGCTCGTGAGCGCCTGCCTCACCCAGTGCAGCAACAGCTCGAACAGCCACGTCCCGATACCCGCCAACAACCCCACCACCACGGCCAGGATCATCATCACCTGCCGGTCGGTCAGCCTCCGTGTCGCCCGTAGAAACCTGTGGTATATCGTGTCGTGCCGCTTCATTTTATTAAAATGGCAATTGTTGTTTGTTCTTCGAAAACGTCGCGGATATTATTTGCAATATTTTTTGAGGCAAATCTAAAATATTCGATTCTATCTCGGATTTCAATTTTACTTGTCTGGGATTGCCGTATGATGTGATTTCAGATACTTCTACGTATTGCCTCATTTGAAGTCGACCTACTACTCC
Source organism: Alistipes sp. UBA936 (assembly GCA_002293505.1). GTDB lineage: Bacteria > Bacteroidota > Bacteroidia > Bacteroidales > Rikenellaceae > UBA940. The sequence continues at coordinate 37,754 of DBDI01000030.1, forward strand.
CTGAAAATTGCTTGATAATTTGTTGTTTAAATCGTTGATCTCCTCCCAGCGTTTAATCTTGGCTATTTGAGAATCTTCCCGCCAACCCACATCTAACCTTGCATTCCCAGCGTCAATCATATACTGTATGAGTAGTAATTCATCGTCCTTTAATTTCCTATTTTCAACATCCGATATAAATTTTGAATACGGGTCTTTAGTTTCGCTTTTTTCAGCAGTTCGAGAAACATCGGAAACAGTAATTGCAGTTCCACTAACTACTTGTCCAACATTAACTGTATTTACTTCTTCCCCTATTGTCTTGAGATATTTTTTGACTTGCTGATTAATTATTACAGAGTTTTTCGAAAGGTTAAATTTTTCCTCCAACTGCTGTATGAAAGATAGTAGTCGTTCTTCATTATTAAGATAAAAGCCTATTTCCCGTGGATCTAAAGCGCCGCTTCTGAACTCTTTGCAATCAATATCAAAATCTGGGACGAAAAGTACGGCGTGTTCGCTTTCCACAATCCACGCTGCCCCCATTTCATTTAAGCAGGCTACGCTTTTATAGTATTCGGCAGAAAGCAAATATATCACAAATGGCTTATCATCTATCTGGGATTTTAACCAATTAAATATGTTTTGTCCTACGGGAATTCCATATGCCGTGTTGCTTGTGAATATGATTTCATCATCATTAACACCAATGCCTCGTAGCAAATCAATTATGGCCTCACCATAGTCCTTGTTCGCCGACGAATGAGATATAAAAATTTTCATCTTGTTGAAAGCAGAATATTGTGTTCAACTAAAACCTTTTTATCCCCATTATCTCCCGCACATCTGCCAGCGTTGCTGCCGAGCTCTCTCTCGCACGCTCCGCCCCTTCCGAGGTTACCCGATGCAGATACGCTTCGTCGGCCCGGATTGCTTCGATGCGCTCGCGGATTGGCGCCACCACAGCCACGATGTCCTCTGCCAGTTGCTTTTTCAGATCTCCGTAGCGAATCTCACAGCGATTATATGTATCCGTAAAATGTGCTACAACCTCGGGCGCCGACACCAGCCGCAATAGCGTGAACAGATTTGCTACCGGCTCGCTCATCGGCGCTCCTGGCTCGGCCGGCCCGCTGTCCGACACCGCTCTCATAACCTTTTTGCGAATATCCGCGTCGCTGTCCGAAAGATACAGCCCGTTGCCCTCGCTCTTGCCCATCTTTCCACTCCCGTCCAAGCCCGGAACCTTCACCAACTCCGTCCCGAAATTGTACGCCGTCGGCTCCTTGAAATACTCCACCCCGTAGAAGCTGTTGAACCGCCTCGCATAGACCCGTGTGAGTTCCAGATGTTGCTCCTGATCCTTTCCCACCGGCACTTTGTCTGCCCTGTGTTGTAGTATGTCTGCCGCCATCAGTACCGGATAGGTCAGCAGACCCGCGTTCACATTCTGTGGTTGCTTTCGTATCTTGTCCTTGAACGATGCTGTTCGCTCCAGCTCTCCCACCGGCGCGTGCATACTTAGCAGCATCGACAGTTCGGCCACCTGCGGCACGTCGCTCTGTACATATATCGTCGCCACTTCCGGATCGAGCCCCGCGGCCAGATACTCTGCCAGTACATCGCGTATGTTGTCGTGCATTGACGCCGGGTCGGGATGGGTGGTTAGCGAATGGTAGTCGGCGATGAAGAAGAAGCATCGCGCCTCGTGTTGCATTCTCACGAAATTGCGTAGCGCTCCGAAATAGTTTCCCAGATGCAGTCGCCCCGTGGGGCGTATTCCACTTAGTACGGTTTCCATTTTCATTGCGCAAAGATAGTGATTTTTTGTATCTTTGTCCGCTATGAATACCTACTGGAAACTGTTGCAGTTCGGCCGGCCGCTCGAAAAGTACGCCATTCCGTATTTCTTCTACACGTTGCTCTACGCCGTGTTCAATGTGCTTAACTTCACGCTCGTGATCCCCATCTTGAACATCCTGTTCGGATTGTCGGAGAGCGCTCTGGTCACCTCCGCTCCCGCGTTCGAGTTCTCTGCCGACTACCTTGGTCAGCTCGTCAGCTTCCTTGTTTACCGCTTTTTCGGCGCGGTGCCCGACGCCACATCCGTGCTTATTTTCGTTGCCCTGTTGCTCGTCGTTAGCGCCTGCCTGAGTAACCTGTTCCGCTATCTGGGGCAATACACCATAGAAAATCTTCGTATCAACACGGTCCGTCGAATGCGTAACACGATGTACGACAAGGTTCTGAGCCTCAACGTGGGTTATTTTTCCAACGAGCGTAAGGGCGACATAATATCGAAGTTTTCGGCCGACGTGACGATGGTTCAGCAGGCCATTTCCAGTACCCTTCAGGTGATCTTCCGCGAGCCGTTGCTCGTGATATCTTACTTCGTCGTGATGATCGGCATTTCGTGGAAGTTGACTGTTTTCGCCGTCGTGTTCCTCCCTCTGGTGGCTTTCGTTATCGGTTCCATCGTCCGCCAACTTCGCCGTCCTGCTCGCGCTGCTCAGCAGGAGTTGGGTCAGATGACCAGCCAGTTGGACGAATCGCTCTCCGGCATCAAGATCATCAAGAGTTATAACGCCGAGAGTTACTCCGACGGTAAGTACCGCGCGATGAACGACATCTACTCTCGCCTGATGCGTTCGATGGCTCGTCGCCAACAGATGGCCTCGCCCCTGAGCGAGTTTCTTGGTATTTCGGCTGTTGCTGTGTTGATGGTCTTCGGGGCGTCGTTGGTATTCCGGGGCGAGTTGGGTGGGGTGGAGTTCATCGTCTACATCGGTATCTTCTCTCAGATTACCCGCCCTGTTCGCGCTTTCGCCGATGCTTTCGGTACTATCAACCAGGGTATCGCTGCTGGCGAACGTGTGTTTGCTCTTCTGGACACTCCCTCCGGTATCACCGACCGTCCTCACGCCCGCGCTCTGGACAGGTTCACCGAGGGGATTGAGTTTCGCGACGTTCACTTCCGTTACGAGGACCGCGAGATCATCCGCGGCGTCTCTTTCTCCGTTCGTAAAGGCGAGACCGTGGCTCTTGTTGGCCCTTCCGGCGGTGGTAAGTCCACTCTTAGCGACCTTGTTCCTCGCTTCTACGACCCTCAGTCGGGCTCCGTGCTCATCGACGGCCACGATGTTCGCGATTACACTATGGCCAGTATCCGCTCCCACCTCGGGATGGTTGCTCAGGAGACCGTGCTGTTCAACGACACCATCGCCAATAACATTCGCCTCGGGGTTCCTGACGCTTCGTTGGAGGAGGTGGTTCGCGCTGCCAAGATCGCCAACGCCCACGACTTCATTATGGAAACCGAGTCGGGTTACCAGACCAACATCGGCGACCGCGGGGTTAAGCTCTCCGGCGGCCAGCGCCAGCGCCTTTCGATTGCTCGCGCTGTTTTGAAGAACCCCGACATTCTGATCCTCGACGAGGCGACTTCGGCGCTCGACACCGAGAGTGAAAAACTGGTTCAGGCAGCTCTTGAAACTCTGCTCGCCGGTCGTACTTCTATCGTCATCGCCCACCGGCTCAGTACCATCCAGTCTGCCGACCGTATCATAGTCATCGAGGCCGGTTCCATAATCGAGTCCGGTACTCACGACGAGTTGATGAAAAAAGGCGGACTTTACGCCCGCCTTGTCGAGTTGCAATCTGTAAGTTAACTACCAGTTCAATATCTTTCGGAAGTCGAAATCCTCCGGCTTTTTCAGATATGCTTTTGCTGCTTCGTAGTCGTCCGGTGTGATGTAGGCCAACACGTTGTCGATGAAGGTCTGCACCTTGTCGCAGTTCAGGTCGACCAAACGGGGCGGTATTTTCTTTGTTGCTGTGTCTTCGAGGTCTTTCAGATACAGCGGCCACACATAGCCTTCCGGATTGACATAGACCATACAGCCCGTGTTGCCTTGCGCAAATAGCTTGTACACTCCCATCCCCAACAGCGAACAGTAGACCAAATCGTACGCCACCGGCGTCTGGCACCTTACCTCGTATCCGATCTCCACCGGGCGGCTCTTCACCTTGATGCCCAGTTCCTTGACTCGCTTTTCCAACATCTCGTTGAATATGTGCGCCTTGCTCACCTTGCCCAGCTCGGGGTGTCCGTGGTCGTCGTACGAGAAGTTCACTCCGCTCTTCTTGATCTCTTCTTCACTCAGTTCGTGGAACACTCCTTCGGAGATTATTGCTGCACCGTAGTCCATTCCCATAATCTTTCTCTTGACTATGGACGAGACCACCAGGTCGACTATCTTCTGCACCGTGATCGTGGTCTTGTTGAACATCTCCGGTATTACGATCATCGGATAGTGGCACGCGCTGCCGATCCCGAATGCCAGGTGACCTGCACTGCGACCCATTGCCGCCAGCACGAACCAGTTTCCGCTCGTCCGCGCATCCACATAGACCGTCCGCGCAATGACTGCACCTTTGTCCTTTGCCGACTGATAGCCGAAGGTCGGCATTCCGTCCGGTAGCGGCAGGTCGTTGTCAATAGTTTTCGGTACGTGGATGTTGGCTACCGGATACTTGTTCGTCTCCAGGAAAGCTGCGATTCTGTTTGCTGTCGAGGCTGTGTCGTCTCCTCCGACCGTTACGAGCAGTTTGACGTTGTTCTTCTTGAAGAATTCGAGGTTGAAGTTCTTGTCGAAGTCCTCTTGCGAGGGTTTGAACCGGCTCATTTGCAGGAACGATCCTCCTCTGTTGAAGATATCGTCTGCCATTGGGAAGTCGATATCGACTGTTTTCCCGTCTGTGCTGAACAGCCCGCTGTATCCTCCGTGCAGCCCTATCACTCGGTATCCTTTTTGTAGAAAAGTCTTTGCGACGCTTCCCACGACCGTATTCATTCCCGGCGCGGGCCCGCCACCCGTCAGTATTGCAATAGCTTCTTTCATTGTGAGTATGGATTTTGTTGAACCGCAAATTTATAAAATTTTTTCATAACTTTGCCTCAATGAAAAGACTTATTCTCTTCTTCTCGCTCGTCTTGTTGGCTTCGTGCAATGGTGGGCCTGATTCGGATCCGTGGTCTGAGGAGTTCTCTCGTAACACCAACTTCGACGTTCCCGCCCTCACCGACGACAACACCATACGGTTCTCGTTCTCTTCCGGCTCCGGTGGTGGTACCCTCGAGGTTATCCTGATGGGCGACCACATTGCTGTCGACTGGGGCGACGATTCTGTTACTAAAGATATCCACCCCGAAAATGGTAAGGCCCGGCAGCCTTTTTTCCGACATACTTACACCTCGTCCGGTGATTTCACTGTTAGGATTTGGTCTTCCGAGGTCGAATTCATCTCCGTTTCGGCGCTTGGGCAGAACTTCGGCGTGCTTCATATCGGTAACTGCCCCGCGCTCAAATACGCTCACCTGAATAGTTTTTCATCTAACAGTTCGCTCGATCTCTCCGGTTGCCCGGCTCTGCGACAGCTCAACCTTGGTAATTGGGCTCAGCTTCAGTCGCTCGACCTCGACGGATGTACGCAACTCGAGCAGGCCGACTTCTATACCCTTCCGTCTCTTCGCTCTCTCGACCTGAGTGGTAACGAAAATCTGGCCCACCTGCGCTGTCCCGATTCTGCCCTGACCGAACTGATCCTCGACGGATGCGACCGCCTTTTCACTATCGACTTTTCGCGTACCCGTATCTCGTCGTTCGACTTCTCACAACACCCTCTCCTGGCGAACATCCTGTGTAGCGGCTCAGACCTGACCGAGCTCGACGTCTCTGCTAACGAGCGGTTGCGATTCCTGGAGTGTATGGGCCTCGGATTGACTTCGTTGGATCTTTCGGGTAACCCTCTCTTGAGCGAGCTCCACGCGACCGATAACTCCCTGACCGAGCTCGACGTCACCGCTAATCAGTCGTTCCGGTTCCTTCACATCGACAATAACCTCCTCAGCGCCGATAGCCTTAACGCCATCTTCTCTGCCCTGCCTTCGTTCGACGCCTCCTTCGCCTCCTCGGCCTCCTTCGCCTCCCGGATGCCTCCTCCGCCTCCTCGTCCTTCGGCTATATGGTTCTCCGGTAACCCTGGTTCGGCTGCTTGCGATGTGACGATCCTTGCCGACAAACACTGGGTGGTCAAGTAATAATCCCTGCGGCCGCCACGTTATATGTTTACCGATGAAACGGCTTTTTCTCATACTCGTTGTCCTTTTGCTGGCGGTCTCCTCGGCCGAGGCTGCTCGTCCTCGTAAGGCCCGCGACTCGAAACCCGAGCGCTTTTCCGGCCGCGACGTTTCTCACATCACCGTCGACACCGACGCGCGTGGTGACACCACCGCCGTGTACATCTACCTGAACCGCGTCTACTGTTTTGCCAAACCGATGGATATGTCTAAGCACCGTAAGCTCGTTCGCGACTTCCGTAAGGTCTACCCCCTTGCGTTGGTTGCCCGCGAGAAGATGGCCGGTTTCGAGGAGCAGCTCCTGGCTCTCCCCACCCGTAAGGCCCAACGCGAGTTCTCCAAACGTACCGAAAAATCGCTCATCGCCGAATACGAGCCAACGATGCGCCGTATGACCGTTTCTCAGGGTAAGATCCTCGTTAGATTGATCGACCGCGAGACCGAGATGACTTCTCACCAGATTATTAAGGAGTTTCGCGGCGGTTTTGTTGCCGGATTTTGGCAGGGTGTCGCTCGTATCTTCGGCCACAACCTCAAGGACGAGTACGACGCTGCCGATCGCGACCGTATGATCGAGCAGTGTATCCTGATGTATAACGCTGGATTGCTTCCCGAATACTAAAGCAACGGACTGAGCAGCCTCGCCAAGGACTCCCGGGCTGACGCGTGCCACGGGCGTAGACTCCACTCTTGCAGGGTGACGATGCGCGAGTTTCCCAGATCGCGATGGAACGACTCTTCCAGCTCTCCGGCCAACTTCCTGTCATAGATCAGTGCCGACACCTCGAAGTTGTCCTCGAAACTTCTCACATCCATATTCGCCGACCCGACCGAGCAGAACTCCCCGTCGATGATCACCACCTTGGAGTGGTTGAACCCCGCCTGATACATATAAACCTTTATTCCCGCCTCCAGTAGCTCCTCCACATACGAGCGCGTCGCCCAGTAAACCAACCGCGAGTCCGACCTCGCCGGTATCAGCAGCCGCACATCCACACCGCTCAGTGCCGCCACCTTCATCGCGGTCAGAAGTGCTCCGTCGGGCGTGAAATATGGTGTCGAGATATAAATCCTGCTTCTGGCCCGTGTGATTGCCGAAAAGAACGCTTGCATAATTGCCGACCAGTCGCTGTCGGGCCCCGAGACGGCGATCTGCATCGGACACACCTCCTCCACCGTGCTCTCCCCGAAGTAGTCTTCCGCTCTCAGTAGTTCTTTTCGTCTCACGAACCGCCAGTCGGTGATGAAGACCGCTTGTAGCAGATTGACCGCCTCGCCTTCGATCTTCAGATGCACATCCCTCCACCTCCCCAGCCTCGTTCCCGCCAGATACCTCTCCGCCACATTTATTCCTCCCGTGTACGCCACCTCTCCGTCTATCACTGCTATTTTTCTGTGGTTTCGGTAGTTCAGCCTGCTCGACAGCCACGGGAACGCCACCGGCATAAAACACTCCACGTTCACTCCCGCCTGCCTCATCTTTCGAAAGATCCACCCTTCGGTCCACAGCGTTCCCACTCCGTCGTAAATCAGCCTCACTTCGACTCCTTCTCGCGCTTTGTTCATCAGTATCTTTGCCACTCGGCGCCCCAGCCGGTCGTTCTCAAAGATGTAGTACTCCAAGTGTATCGAGCGCCGCGCCCCTTTCAGCGCTTCGAACAGCGATGCGAACGTAGCTTTGCCGTTCTGTAACACTTCCACCCGGTTGTGCATCGCCAGTAGTGCGCGCGAGTTGCGCAACATCAATCTGATTGTTCCTGCATTGTTTTCGATTTCGGGGGTTGCTTCGAGCGTCGGGCCGGAGAGTCTCGAAAACTGCCTTCGCGAAACGGCCTCCAGGTAGTCCTCATCGAGTATTCCCTTTCTGGAGAACATCTTTCGCTTTCTCCAGTTTCGCCCCACCAGCGAATACACCCCCAAGCCCAGAACGGGCACCAATGCCACCAATGCTATCCAGGCGAGTGATTTTGTCGGGTCTCGCTTTTCGGCCACGATCACACCGATAGTCGCCACGACCATCACGCCGTAGAGTACCGCAATCGCGATCTGAACCCACCCCCAAGTCATAGTTTTTCTGCCGCCTCCCGGGGCGACCCTTATTGTTCGAGCGCTTCGACCAGATTGTCCAGCAACCCGCTCGCTCCGATCCTGAAAAGCTTCGGCCCCAGCCACTCTCTCCCCAACAGCTGCTCCACAATCGTGTAGTACAGCGAGGCTTCGGCAGGTGTTCTCACTCCTCCCGCAACTTTCACACCCACCTTCCGCCCCGTCCGCTCGTAGAAATCCCTCACCGCCTCACACATCACCACCACTGCTTCGGGTGTTGCTGCCACATCTATCTTCCCCGTCGAGGTCTTCACAAAATCCGCTCCCGCCATCATTGCCACCAAAGCCGCATCCCGAATCCTCTCCGGCGTTCCCAAGGCCCCCGTCTCCAGAATCACCTTCAGCACCGTCTCCTCGCCCACTTCTTCCCGCAACAGCTCCAACGTCCCTCCCATCCGGTCTACCTCTCCGTCCATCAGTTCTCCCACCGAGATCACCACATCCACTTCGTCCGCTCCGCTCTCCACTGCCATCGCTGCTTCCAGCATCTTCACCTCTATGAAGGTTTGCGATGACGGGAATCCTCCCGCCACACTTGTTATGGCTATCGGCGACGAGCCCAGCGCAAGCGCCACCACATCTACAAATACAGGATACACACACACGCTTGCCGGTGCCGGTAGCCCCGGATGCTCCAATGCGAACCGCGCTGCTCGACCTGCAAACTCACCAACCGAGCGGTCGGAGTCTGTCACCGACAGCGTGGTCAGATCTATCGCCCCCAGACACGCCTTCCACACCTGGGCATTCTCATTCTTCGGCGCCGCCTTCCTCGCTCTCGCCACCAGTTCCGCGACCCTCGCCTCGTCCGGCGCCGGTGCAAATTCCGAAAGCCTTACCGCGTAGCTCATAGCTTGTCTCCGTATGCCAGATCACCCGCGTCGCCCAGACCCGGAATGATGTACGACTTCACTGTCAGCTCCTCATCCACCGCGCCACACCACACTGTGACCTCCCTTTCGGGCAGGTTTTCACGCACGTAAGCCACTCCCTCTTCCGATCCGATCACTGCGCAGATGTGGGTATGTTTCGGGGTGCCTCCTTTTTCGAGTAGCGCTTTGTACGTCAACACTATGGAGGTTCCCGTCGCCAGCATCGGGTCGACCAGAATCAGCGTTTTGCCTTCCAGGTTGCCACACGAGATGTACTCCACCTTCACCTTAAAGGTTCCGTCCTTGCTGTACTTTCTGAATGCCGACACGAATGCGTTGGACGCTCCGTCGAAGTAGTTCAGAAACCCCTGATGGTACGGTATTCCGGCTCTCAGTATCGTTGCTATCACCACATCTTCGCCCGTCGGTAGCGCCACCACTGCTTCTCCCAGCGGGGTTTCGATCACCTGCTCCGAGTAGTTCATCGTTTTGCTTATCTCGTATGCTGTGATTTCGCCTGCTCGTTCGAGGTTTCGACGGAAGCGCATACTGTCTCCCTGCACTCTCACGTCTCGCATCTCGGCGATGAAGCGGTTTAGAATGGTGTTTTGCTTGTCAAGAATCCGAACCATAGTCTGTCTGTTCTGTTAGTATAGATAATTGTTAAACGGATATCGTCCCGCGTGAATCTCCCTCACCATATGATACAGGTCTTCCCTGAGCCTGTCAATCCCTATTTTCTCCCGCGCCGAGATGAAGATTGCCGGTGCATTCTCTTTTCCCATCCACGTTTTCTTCAGATCATCCAGCGAGAGGTTCTCTCTCCCTGCCGGGGTCAGATCGTCCTCATCCTTTTTAATGTAGGTATACGCGTCTATCTTGTTGAAGACCATAAACACCGGCTTGTCTCCCGCTCCGATATCAGCCAGCGTTTGCCTCACCACGCCTATCTGCTCCTCGAATCCCGGATGGGATATGTCCACCACGTGCAGCAACAAGTCTGCCTCTCTCACCTCATCCAGCGTCGACTTGAACGACTCCACCAGTTCGGTCGGTAGCTTCCTTATGAACCCCACCGTATCGCTTAGCAGGAACGGCAGGTTTTCCAGTACCACTTTTCTCACCGTCGTGTCGAGCGTTGCGAATAGTTTGTTCTCCGCAAACACATCGCTCTTCGCAATGAGGTTCATCAGCGTCGACTTCCCCACATTCGTGTACCCCACCAGCGCCACCCTCACCATCCCTCCTCTGCCTCCTCTCTGGGTTGCCATCTGCCGGTCGATCTTCTTTAGTTCCTCTTTCAGATGCGCTATCCGCTCTCTCACCCTCCTTCGGTCCGTCTCGATTTCTCTTTCTCCCGCTCCGCCTCTTGTTCCTGTTCCTCCTCTTTGCCTCTCCAGGTGGGTCCACATTCCCGTTAGCCTCGGTAGCATATACTCCAGTTGCGCGACTTGCACTTGTGTCTTGGCGTATGCTGTTTCTGCTCTCGTCGTGAAGATGTTGAGTATTAGCCTCGTCCTGTCGATCACTCGGCAGGGGATGATTTTTTCGATGTTTCTCGTTTGCGATGGCGACAACTCGTCGTCGAAAATCACCACATCCACCTCGTTCTCTTCGCAGTACCTGGCCACTTCATCCAGTTTTCCCGGCCCCATATAGATTCTCGAGTTTGGGGTCGAGAGTTTTTGCGTGAAGCGTCTTATTGTTTCGGCTCCCGCTGTGTGTGCCAAAAACGCAAGCTCATCGAGGTATTCGGCGGCTTGCGTTTCTGTTACTTTATCCGTTATGACCGTTGCTAAAACGGCTCTCATAGGCATTCCCCTTCCCGGGCCCTATTGCTGCAAAATGAAATCTACCGGTAGGATGTAGTACACACGTACCGGTCGTCCGCGGTTCTTTCCCGGCTCCCACTTCGGCGAGGAGAGTAGCACTCTTCGCGCTTCTTCCGTTAGCGAGCGATCCGGCGATCCCAGTTCTTCGATATTTGTCAGGGTTCCGTCCCTTTCGATCACGAATCGCAGGGTTACTTTTCCTTGAATGTTTGCTTCTTGCGCTATGGTCGGATAGCGTAGACGTTCGATAACCCAGCTTCTGAACTTCATCAGGTCACCTCCCTGGAACGAGGGGTATTCCTGCGGGTTGAAGGTTGGTATTTCTTCGACTTCTTCTTCCGCTACTTGCGGTACTTCGATCACAAAGTCTTCGTCGAATTCGTCGAATGTATAGTCTGTGGTGATTTGTTGGTCGTTCTTGACCACATCGAGGAAGTCCGAGAACACTTGATTTGCCTGTGGTCTTACTTCGGGTGGTTTTTGGTCTTGTTCGGTGTTGACGATAACTTCTTGTTCGACTGGTGCGATGTCTTCGACCAGGGATTCGATCTTTTTCTCGCTCTGTCCCCAGTTGAACGCGAGCACCATAGCACCGAGGGCGACGATCAGCCCGATCTCGGCAAACAGCACTCTGCGGTTCTGCAGGTCGGCCTTTTTGGTTTTTTTGGCTTCCATAGGTTTATTTAAGGTTGTTTTAGTTTAGTCGTTTTGTACCTGTATTAGCGGTTCCGCAAATGTACGATGTTTTAGTAGAAAAACCAAATAAATTTTAACTTTACGGCGTGGAACGCGACTCTCTGTTCGGTAAAACTCTTTCCGAGTTGGCTTCGGTGGCCTCCTCGGCCGGATTGCCTCGCTTCGGCGCAGGGCAGTTGGCGGCGTGGTTGTACCGTAAGGGTGCGACCGACGTCGCTTCTATGACCGACCTTCCGAAAGCCGCCCGTGGGTTTTTGGAGGAAAACTTCTCCCTCGGCGCATCCGACCCCCTCTCCTGCGTCGCCTCCCGGGACGGTACTCGTAAATATCTTTTTGAGCCCGGGGTCGAGGCTGTGATGATTCCCGACTTCGGCCGCGAGGGTTCTCGCTCCACTCTTTGCCTCTCTTCCCAGATGGGTTGCCGTATGGGTTGTGCTTTTTGCGCCACCGGTCGTATGGGGTTGGTTCGCAACCTCTCTTCGGGCGAGATCCTCAACCAGTTCGCCCGCCTGCCCGAACACAACGAGCTCACGAATGTCGTCTATATGGGTATGGGCGAGCCGTTGGACAACCTCGACGCCGTTCTCGCCTCGCTCGACATCCTCACCTCTCCTTGGGGTTACTCCTGGAGCCCCTCCCGTGTCACCCTCTCCACTGCCGGGGTCGCTCCCGCCCTCGAACGGTTCCTTGTCGAGAGCCGCGTCCACCTTGCCGTCAGCCTCCATAGCCCCTTCCCCGACGAGCGCGCCTCCATTATGCCCATCGAGCGTGCATACCCCATCGAGGATATCGTCCGTATCATCCGCCGCCACTCGTTCGAGCCTCAGCGGCGCGTCAGCTTCGAGTACATCGTTCTGGCCGGGTTCAACGACTCTCCGCGCCACGTCGCCGGCCTGGCTAAATTGCTAAACGGGCTTAGTTGCCGTATCAACCTTATCCGCTTCCACCGCATCCCCGACTCTCCCTTCTTCAGTCCTCCTCTTGCCGCTGTCGAAAGGTTCCGCGATGCCCTCTCTGCTAAGGGCCTTCGTACCACTATTCGCGCCTCCCGCGGCGAGGATATCGAGGCTGCGTGCGGATTATTATCAACAAATTCGTTACCTTTGCACTCGTATGAAACGTAAACACATAGTTATCCTGATCGTCGCCTTGTTGGTTGTCGACCAGATATCCAAAGTCCTCGTCAAGACCAATATGTCTCTCGGTGAGAGCATCCACGTATTCGGTAATTGGTTCCAGATCTGCTTCGTGGAGAACGAGGGGGCTGCTTTCGGTATGTCTCTCGGGGGTCGGTTCGGTAAGATCGCCCTTAGCCTTTTCCGTATCGTTGCCGTCTGCGCTATCGGTTGGTACTTGAACCACCTTTACGCTCGTAAAGCTCCCTCCGGCGTTCTGGTCGGCGTTGCTATGATCCTTGCCGGGGCTCTTGGTAACATCATCGACAGCGCCTTCTACGGTATCATTTGGGATTACGCTCCGTTTCTCTACGGTCGGGTCGTCGATATGCTCTACTTCCCTCTGTTCACAATCGGTAACTTCACTTTTTTCTCTCCCGTGTTCAACCTTGCCGACAGTTACATTTGCGTGGCGGTGTTCTACCTGATCATCTTTAATTGGAAATACTTCAAGTAGTTATGAAAACGCTCTTACTCTTCCTGGCTATGATTTCATCCTCTCTCCCTTCGTCCGACGTTATCGCCACTCGCGACGGCGACACAATGACTGCTCACTTCTTCGGCCACGGTAGCGTCGGCTTCACCTCCCACGGCCTCACTTTCTACGTCGACCCCGTTGCTCCTTACGCCGACTGGGCGAGCCTTCCCAAGGCGGACTTCATCCTGGTCAGCCACGAGCACGGCGACCACCTCGATGCGGCGGCTATTAAGGCACTTTCGAAACCCACCACTGTTGTTCTCGGTAACGTTACCGCCATCGAAGCTCTTGGTTACGGCGCTGTGTTGGCTTACGACAAATACCACCTCGCTCCCTTCGGCGTGAGGATCGAGGCTGTTCCGGCTTACAATACCTCTCCCGAGAAGCAGAACTTCCACCCCAAAGCCAGCCTGCACAACGGTTATATCCTCACTCTGGGCGGTAGCCGCGTCTACGTTGCAGGCGACAGCGAACCCACTCCCGAGATGCTCGCCCTGCGCGACATCGACGTCGCTTTCCTGCCCGTCAACCTTCCTTACACTATGACCGAGGAGCAGGCCGCCTCCGCCGTCCGGGCTATCCGGCCGACCATTTTCTATCCGTACCATTACGGCGGAACCGACCATAAGACCGACCTCGACAAGCTCGCCCGCCTCATTGCGGACACCGGCGTCGAGATGCGTGTCCGGCCTCTGGAATAGTCCGTCGGTTAGTTAGTTGGCCGCGTTGTTTGGCGCGAAATTTGAAATGCCGCTGTGGGTATGAAAGCACGACTTTTTGCCCTTGCGGCACTCATCTTTTTTACACAAACAGTTATGGCACAATCCATTAATGTCGTCTCTCGCGGCGACCTTCGCCTTCACGTTTTCCAGAGTTCGCCCGTGATCTTCCAGGTTGCGTCGGTCGTCATCGAGGGGCCTCGCGAGTTGGCTCTCGTGGACGGGCAGTTCAGCGCCGACAACGCCCACTCGCTTGCAGAATATATTCATCAAATCGGCAAGCCATTGAAAACAATATTCATCAGCTACTCCGATCCTGACTTCTACTTCGGCCTTGCTGCCCTTGCCGAGGCGTTTCCCAAGGCTCGCTTCGTCGCCACGCCGCAGACCCGCTGGTTGATCGACACCACCAAGGACGAAAAACTGTCCATCTGGGCTCCGCAGATGGGTGCCAATGCGCCGCAGAAGATCGTCGTTCCCGAGGCGCTCGCCGACGACCACTTCCTGATCGATGGCCACCGCGTCGAGATCTGCCGTCCGGTTGACGACGAGTCCCACGCCTGGCTGTGGATCCCCTCGGCACACACGATTCTCGGCGGGGTATATCTCGATGAAGGTGAGCACATTTGGGTGGCCGATTCGCCGACGCCCGCCGACCGCCGTAAGTGGTTGGCGGCACTCGACGCGATGCAGAAACAACGTCCCGAACTCACCATTCCCGCCCACTTCGCCGAACCCGATTTCGAGGCCCCGATCGCCTTCACGCGAAAATATCTGACCACGCTCGAAAGCACTCTGGCAGCCACAAAAACCGCCACGGAGGTCATTGCAGCGATGAAGCGGGCCTTCCCGAACCTGCCCGGTGAACAAAATCTGGAGATGACGGCGCGAGTGCTGAAGGGCGAGACGGCGTGGAAAACCGCCCGTGCGTTTCCGGCCATCGAGCGAAAAGTCGAGGTGAACTTCGGCGGCGAGTTCGTCTTCGAGCTCACTTTTCACGACGATAAAACAATGACATACAGAAGTTTACGTGAGCGCACAAGCGGTGCCGCGGCGGTCGATACGCTGCACTACACCGCCGTCGAGGTCGCGCCGCAGGTGTGGATGGTCTACTGGACCGAGAGCGACAACACCCACGTCGTGCACGTCGAGGATTACGGCGGCGGAGTCGCCTACACCAACATCAGCTCGCCCGACGGCTTGTTCACAAATCTCAAGGGAACGCTTAAGATGCTTTGAGTTTCAGTGAGTTGAGGTGCTCTTTTCGCTCCGGCGAGATGCGGTAACTTTCGCGCGCCTTTTGGATGGCTTTGTTGTGAACGAAGCGCGAAAACACAGGCGTCTGAAGGAGCGGAAGCGCTGTGTCCCAATGTTTTACAAGAGCCTCGGCCAGCGCCCACGCCAGAGCCATATCGACGTAGTATTGTCCCTGAGGCACTTCGGTTAGGTGTTTCAGCGTGCTCTCAATGTGTTCATCATCAAGGAAATAGTCCATCAGCAGGATCACGAAAGTGCGTTTGGACATCTCGTCGGGGTGGTTTTTGAGCGGCAAAAAGTGGCTCAGAACCTCGCTCTGGTGGCGGCGGAAGATTTTGAAACCAGAGACGATCACATCGACGTGCGCCCAGCTGTCGAACATCGGAATCAAACGGTCGAGGTGCCCCAGAACCTCCTCCAGAGGCATTTTTCGTGCCCGGGCGGCAAGAACGAGACCAGCCAACATCACCTCTTCGTAGAGAATTTCGGCCTGTGCAGAAAGTGTCAAATTTTTTGACACTTGTGTAAAAAAATTTGATACTTCGGGCCCCGAGGCGATACGTTTTGCCAGCGCCCGAAGAGCCGGCATCCGAACCCCGAGAACCTCGTAATTCGTGGCGACGATCCGCCGATTGAACTCCCGATATTCGTCGCCCTGATCGGCCGCCGCACGAAGTTGATATAAAATGTCCATTTTTCGAAATTTTTTCTACCTTTGCAAAGATAGAAAAATCCTAACCGATTATGAAAAAAGTATTGTTAACAGCGATTGCGTGTGCGACGATCGCAAATGCGTGGGCTCAAGGGGCAGCGCAGGAAGTGGGGAAAACCGAGATCACCAAGTGGCCGCAGGGAAAGCGAGGGGCCGTGTCGATAACGTACGACGACGGAAGCATCAACCAATTCCGAGTGGCGGTGCCGATTATGGATCGGCTGGGGCTGCCGGGAACGTTCTATATAAATACGGGTTCGCTTGCGGGTTCGACCTGGACGGGACGACACGTGGGGCGGCCGTGGCAAGAAATTGCAGCCGAAGCGAAAACCATCCCGACGAGTGTCGATAATGTGTTCGAGAGGGCATCCGCAGCGAGGTTCATTCCGGTGAGAGGTGCGGGAGGTGTGTTCACAGCGGCGGGGGTCGAAGTGGACGCGGGCCGAGTGGACGAAGCAGTGAAGATAATAGGCGAGTTCTACAGAAAGTACAACGCGGGAGAGCTGGAACCCGCCGCACCGAGGCGCTCGGGCCCCCGTGAACCGCAGGAAGGCGAGCTGACGTGGGACTTGGCGAGAGAGTTGACCGAAAAAGGGCACGAGTTTTCAAGCCATATGGTAACCCATCCCTATATGTCGGCGCTGGACGAAGCCAATATTATGTATGAACTGGAGGCGAGCCGGGCGGAAATACGCAACCAGATAGATGTGCGCTCGACCATCGCAACCGAAATGCCATACGGAACGCCGGACAAGAGAGCCATAGGATATGTGTTGAGGGTATACCCCGCGTCGCGAAACGCGATGGGACTCGACTATCTGCACGAGATACACAGAGGCGACCCCGCATCGCCAATCAGGCCGGAAGATGAGTATGTACAGTGGCAGAGGGGAATACTGTCGAGAACGACGCTGGCAGAGATGAACGGATGGGTCGATACCGCAGCCGAGCAGGAAAACCTGTGGCTGGTGACGGTGATACACGGAATAGATGGCGTGGGTTGGGAAGCAATGACCGCAGCAGATGTGGAGGCGCATTTCGGGCATATTGCCGATTCGAGGGACGATGTGTGGGTGGCGACGTTCGGGGATGCGGCGAGGTATATTAAGGAGAGGATGAGCGCGGTGGTTACGGCGGAAGTGTGCGTGCCGGGGAATTGTCCGTGTGGATGCGAATGTGGGGGAAAGTGCGGCGCGATTGTGGTGAAGGTCGACCATCCGCTGGACAAGGAACTGTTCGATCTGCCACTGACGCTGCGAACCGCGGTCGATCCGAGCTGGGAAGAAGTAAGGGTGATAACAGGGAAGGGTGAGAGTGTTGTACCGGTGATGCGCGAGGGAGCGGAGGCGTGGGTGATGTACTGCGCAGTAGCGGGAGAAACCGTTAAACTGAAGAAGAAATGAAAAAGATCTTAATGACCGCGATGGCGATTGCTGTTGTCGCGGGCGCGGAGGCGCAAGGGGTAGGGGAGACGGAGATTACGAAGTGGCCGGACGGAAAGAGGGCGGGAATGTCGATCACCTACGACGACGGCTCGCTAAACCAGTTCCGAATAGCAGTACCGATTATGGATAAACTGGGGCTACCAGCTACCTTCCACGTCAACACGGGGCGGATACCGGGCGGGTCGCACTGGACGGGAAGGCACATAGGGCGGACGTGGGAAGAGATTGCCGCCGAAGCGAAAACTGTACCGACGAATGCGGAGAACGTCTTTGAAAGGGCATCGGCAATGAGGTTTATTCCGTTCAGGGGTGCGGGAGGAGTGTTTACAACAGCGGGAATCGAGATAGATGCAGACAGGATGGCAGAAGGGATACGGATAATTGACGATTTCTATCGAAAGCTAAATGCGGGTGAACTGGAGCCGGTGGCACCGAGGCAGGCAGGAGGACGAGAACCACAAGAGGGCGAGCTGACGTGGGATCTGGCGCGGGAGCTGACAGCCCGAGGGTATGAGTTTTCGAGCCATATGGTTACCCATCCGTATATGTCAGCCTTGGATGCTCCGAATATTCTCTATGAGCTGGAGGCAGGGCGAGACGAGATGAGGCGCCAACTGGGAGTGCGATCGACCCTGGTGGGAGAGATGCCCTACGACACAGAGGTGGAGAGGGCGTTCGAATTGATGCTACCGGTATTCCCGGTGGCGCGGAGCAGACCTTGGTTCAAGTACACGATGGAACTACATCAACCGGGCTGGAGCAAGATGGCAGAGGAGGAGAGGGAGTATGTGATGATGAGGCAGACGGTATACACACGGACGACGCTCGATGAACTGAACGGATGGGTCGACACGGCAGCGGCGGGAGACAACATCTGGCTGGTGACGGTGCATCACGGAATAGACGGAATAGGATGGGAAGCAATGACCAGAGAGGATATGGAGGCGCATTTCAGGCACGTGGTGGAGCGAGAGCGTGATGTGTGGGTGGGAACGTTCGGAGACGGGGCGCGGTATGTGAAGGAGAGGCTGAGTGCGGTGGTCACGGCGGCGGTGTGCGAAAAGTGTGGAGCAATCACAGTGACGGTGGATCATCCGTTGGACAAGGAGCTGTTCGATATGCCGCTGACGCTGCGCACCGCGGTGGATCCGAGCTGGGAAGAAGCGAAGGTGACGCAGGGCGAGAGGGCGGTTGTGGTGCCGGTGGTGAGAGAGGGCGGTCGGAGCTATGTTATGTATTGTGCCGTACCGGGAGACGAGGCGATTAAAATCCAAAAACAATGAAGAGAGTGACCGAAATAATACCGGGGGTGCACTACGTGGGAGTGAACGACCGAACAAAGCACCGATTCGAGGGCCTGTGGCCGCTACCGCAAGGGGTGTCGTACAATGCGTACCTGATTGAGGACGAGAAAGTGGCACTGGTGGATACAGTCGATGCGGCGTATACGGAACGGCTGTTGGAAAATGTTCGGGAAGCGATAGGGGAGAGGCCGGTGGACTATCTGGTGATCAACCATATGGAGCCGGACCACTCGGCCTCGATACACGCAGTGAGGCAAGCGTGGCCGGGAGTGACGATAGTGGGAAACGCGAAGACACTACAGATGGTGGAAGGGTTCTATGGAATCGGAGGGCCGACGCTTGAAGTGGGAGACGGCGATGGGCTGAAACTGGGGCGGAGAGAGCTGAAGTTCTATCTGATACCGATGGTGCACTGGCCAGAAACGATGGTAACACACAGCCCGAGTGAGAAGCTGGTGTTCTCGGGAGATGCGTTCGGGTGCTTCGGAGCACTGGACGGGGCTGTGGTCGACGAGCAGATGGATACGGAGAAGTACTGGGACGAGATGGTGAGATACTATGCCAATATTGTGGGCAAGTATGGCGGGCCGGTGCAAAAGGCGCTGGGAAAACTCGCGGAACTGGGAGAGCTGGCTATGGTGTGTCCGACCCACGGACCGGTGTGGACGACGCAATTCCCGAAGGTACTCGATTTGTATGACCGGCTGAGTCGCTACGAACCGCTCGAAAAGGGAGTGGTCATAGCCTACGGAAGTATGTATGGAAACACGGAGCGAAGTGCGGAGAGGCTGGCGAGGGAGCTGGCCGCGAGGGGAGTGAAACGCGTTGTGATGCATAACCTGTCGGTGTCGCACGCGTCGTTTGTACTAAGGGACGTGTTCAAGTACAGTGCGCTGGTGATAGGCAGCCCGACCTACAATATGCACCTCTACCCGAAGGTGCAGGAACTGGTGGACGATCTGGAACTGAGAGTGATCCCTTCGCGAGTGTTCGGATGTTTCGGAGGGTTTACCTGGGCAGGAGCGGCAGTGAAGCGGCTCGGGGAGTTTGCCGAAAGAATGGGGTGGGAGATGGCAGCCCCGCCGGTGGAGGTGAAGCAGGGATTCACGATGGAAAAGAGCGACGGGCTGGGAGCGATGGCCGAGGCGTTGGCGGCGGCGATGTAAGAGAGAGACACACATCTTTACGTATGAAAAAACTTCTTGGAAAGTGGCAAATCACGTGCTGGAGCGTGAACGCCATCGGAGGGTGGCGGCCCTTTCAAACTTTCGGCCCAGGCCAATGTGTGTGGGAGTTCGTGGCGGACGAACCACTGTATGAAGACTCCGAGGGAGGGCCTCCTTTGGAACTCGGGTATGAGTATGATCCGGAGGAACGCCGACTGGTGATCCATCGCGAGGAGGAGGACGAGTGCTTCAGAGCCGAATTTCCGAGGCCCGGCCAACTGGTACTGTATGATCTGGACGAGGTTGAAGTCGAACCGGACGACTACTCCCTAAGGGTGGAACTGGTGAAGGTGGGGTGATATAATAAACGCCTTACAGTTATCTGTAAGGCGTTTATCGTGCCCAGGACGAGATTCGAACTCACACACCGTAACCGGCACTACCCCCTCAAAGTAGCGTGTCTACCAATTCCACCACCTGGGCCTTTGAGGGGAGCAAAGGTAGGCGAAAAATCGGAATCTACAAAATTTTTATCTCCGGAGTGTGAAAAACTTTCGTCCCAGCAGGCACGCTTTCGGTCAACCAAACCGATCCGCCGATCACCGAACCGGCCCCGATGACCGTGTTGCCGCCCAGCACCGTGCAGCCCGCGTACAGGATCACGTCGTCCTCGATGGTCGGGTGGCGTTTGCGGCCCTCGAGCTCCTTTTTGACGAACGTTGCTCCGAGCGTAACCCCCTGATACACTTTCACTCGCTCGCCTATGACGCACGTTTCGCCTATGACGATCCCCGTGCCGTGGTCGATGTAGAAATGCTTGCCGATTTGCGCCCCTGGGTGGATGTCGATGCCTGTTCGCGAGTGGGCGTGTTCCGAGAGAATCCGCGGCAGGATCGGCACTCCGAGCGAGTGAATCGCGTGCGCAAACCGGTGAACCATAATGGCATAGAATCCCGGATAGCACAACACGATCTCCTCCATCGAGTGGGCCGCGGGGTCACTCTCGTTGAACATCTCCGCGTCGTCGATCAGGTCGAGATAGAGCTCCGGGATGGCCGAAAAGAACTGCCGCACGAGTTCGGCCCGGCTAGTGTCGGGCGGTAGCACCGGATGGATCAGTCGCGAGAATTGCAGTTGCAGCTCTCGCCAGCGATACTCGATCTCATCGAGCGAGAACAACTGACCGTGGGTGACCGGAAAAAGCAGCGCGACCAGTCGGCCCAGAAATTCAACGGCGCCGGTTTTGGACGGAGCGTCGCAGTAGCACCTCTCGTGCAGACATTCGAGTTGGCGCGGAAAGGCGGAGATTGTCGTTTCCATATCGTCAGATTTTGATCATTCGGTTTCGCAACGCCCACACCACCAGCGAGGCGGTGTTCCGGCATCCGGTCTTGGCGAGGATGTTCGCGCGGTGTTTGTCCACTGTTCGGGGCGAGATGAAGAGCCGCTCGGCAATCCGGCCCGTCGAAAGCCCCTCGCAAATCAAGGGCAACACCTCGCGTTCGCGGTCTGAAAGCGGTTCGGGTCCGGGCCCGAAACCAGCCTCGGACTCCAGTTCGTGATCGGGTTCCGCCTCGCCTCCCCATTCTGCCCCCTTTGCCCCCTCAACGTCGCCCTCCTCTGCTGCGCCCCCCTCGTTCCGGCCAATCGCCTCCAGCGCGGCCGAGACAACCTCCTCGAAGCGCGAGTCCTTCGCCAGAAAGCCCACCGCTCCCGCATCCATCATCGCCGTCCGATACTCGTCGTCGCCGTGCATTGTCAGCGCCACTATCCGCAACTCCGGCCAGCGTTCCATCGCCCGCCTCGTCGCTTCTATTCCCGACACCGTTCCCGGCATATCTATGTCCATAAATACCAGTCGCTCTCCGCCCCCTTCTTCGCCCCAGCCGTCTGCCTCGCCACCATCCTTCATCAGCGCCAGAAACTCCTCCCCACTTGCTGCTTCCCCCACAACTTCGAACCGCCCGTCGCTCGCCAGCAGCCTCCTCAACCCGTCGCGAAACAGGCTGTGGTCGTCCACCAGTACAACCCGTACCGGACCACCGCCCGCCGCACCCGTACCCATACCCCTCACCGGCCCGCTCATCGCTTGAGCTCGATTCGCGCCTTCGCACTCATTCCTTCTCCCCTCGCGCTGGTTATTTCGAGTCGCCCGCCCAGAGTTCCTATGCGCGAGACGATGTTTCCCAGCCCCATTCCCGCTCCTTCGTCCGAGGTCGGGGTGAAGCCGCAGCCGTTGTCGCTGTACCGTAGTGCGATCGCACGGCCTGCCTCGTCGTACTCCAAGTCGAGTACCGCTTCGGTTGCACCCGAGTGCTTCAATGTATTGTTAATCAGCTCGCATATCACCCTGTACAGCACCACCTCCACGTCCGTGTCGAACCGCTCGGCCCTCAGGTTTGTGTTGTAGACGATTCTCATTTCGTGGATACCGCTCAGGCGCGTCACGAAGTTTCCCACACCGCGTCCCAGCCCGAATTCGCCCAGCACGTGCGGCGAGAGGTTGTTAGAAATCTCCCTCAGGCTTCGTATCGCCTCGTCTATCACTTGCGAGGTGCTCTCTATGATCTCCAGATTCTGGGTCGGTTGTCCCTCGCGCCCAAGTGCCGAGAGCGACATCTTTGCCGACGACAGCAACGGTCCCAGTCCGTCGTGCAGCTCTTTCGAAAACCGTGTCCGCTCTCTCTCCTCGGCCCGTAGCGTTGCCGACAGTATTCGCTTTCCGGTAAGGCCCGTCTGGAAGATCAGGTTGTCGATGTACTCCACCAGCCTTCGGGCATTGAACAGTACCACCGTGATGCACAACGACGCTGCGATGTCGATCCAGATCAGCGCCACGAACCACGGCGAGGATTGTCCCCGCGGCAGGAAGTGGACGAATTGCAACACGGCCGAAGCGGTCATCAACAGTAGTGCCACGATGAACAGTATCCACACCGAGTTGTACTTTGTCTTTTTGACCAGTCCGATGGCCATTCCCGTTGCTGCGAGTTGCATCAGGATCGAGACTATGAGTAGAATTTTGACTGCCATAATGGCAAAGGTACAAAAAAAGCACCCAAATCGGGTGCTTTTTTTGTGTAAGCTTTTTTTGTCAGGCTTCTTTCTTGGCGCTGCCCATTCTGCGTTCTTTGATTCGGGCTTTCTTTCCCGTCAGGTTGCGCAGATAGTAGATACGCGCCCTGCGGACTACGCCTCGCTTATTGACTTCGATGGTGTCGATGTGCGGCGAGTAGAGTGGGAAAATGCGTTCGACCCCCACTCCGTTGGAGACTTTTCGGATGGTGAACATTTTGGTTCTTCCCGAGCCTTTGATCTGAATGACCACACCTCGGAAGCTTTGTAGACGTTCCTTGTTTCCCTCGATAATTCGATAGGTTACGGTGATTGTATCTCCGCTTCCGAATTCGGGTACTTCTTTTTCCGGCCACATTGCATCCTGGGCCACCCTGATGAGTTGTTCTTTGTTCATCTTATTCGCTGTTTTTACTTATTCCACTTACGGGTTCGCCCTTCGGCCCCCGCCAACGTTACGACTCGAAAAGGTAAGAGGTTGGGGGTGCAAAGGTAAACAAAAAAAAATAACCCAACAAAAATCTACAGGTTTTCACACAACTTTTTTATCCAAAAACTCGAATAGGGATAATTAATATAGCCATATTTTGAGTCTGAAAAATCAGGCGTCCTAGTTGGACGCTTGAGGATGGTATTGTTTGATATTCGTATCTTCTTAATAATAGGTTTCCCAATCTTTATGCCTATCCTTTGAGCACTCTTAAGGATAAAGTTCATGAATAATTCAGTTGCCTCTAATTGCCTGCTTACTTGGTTACCACCTGATTTTAGTTCTATGACAAATACGAATGTTTTATCGTTATGGAATACGAACATTACATAGTCACAAATCTTTTTTAGTCCCTCCTTGTTCTCAAAGAAGGGAAATAAGTCAAGTATTTCGGGATCGAACTTATAAAGACAGTACCGATCTATACCCTTACTGTCTATTTTAAGCGACATAATAGGCTTCCTAACTCGCCTATCAACAGCAAGTTCTTCCATTACCGCTTGATTTGTAGCTAAAAATCGTTTATTAATTATGGTGTTTGCCAAAGCGTGTAAACTTTTTTATTTATTGTTAGATAATGTAGCGTAGAATAATTTTTCTGTTAGAAAATTTTGATGTTCTATCGCATCGTCAATGGACGGGACATTAAATCCCTTATCGCTAACTTCAATATTTTTAACAACCACTTTTCGACCATTTTTATAATAATCAAAGTAGTGAACACCGACATCATCGTTAGATATCAAGGTGCTGTCTATATATTCATCCGGTAAACTTATTCCTTTATTGTATAGTGACTTAGCCATAATCATATTATTGAACTCTCTCACAATGTAGTCACTATGCGTGCTAATAAGCAGTCTCAGCCCATTATTAAGTAATTTCCCTAAAATTCGAGCAAGTATAAGTTGATTATCAGGATGTAGATTCATTTCAGGCTCATCAATGATAAGAAGTTCATTTTTGCTGGTAATATGCTTCAGATTAAAAATTAGACTTGACAGTGTTTTTACAATTGATGCACTCATATGGATTGGTAATTTCCCCCTTTTTTTAGAAGCCGCTTTATTTGGGTAAAATATCACATCTCCTTCACTACTAACATCTAATTTGCCGTCTAATAATTCTTGCTCGATTTCCGAAGCTAATTCATAATAATAACCCTTTTCTTTTTTTATGGTTTCGAGATCATTGGCCACTCGTAAACCATCTCGAATCGCAAGAGGATATCGTTTTGAGCCGTAATTTAATAATGTGAATGGATCAAGTTTCTCATTACGAGAAAGCTTCTGCATTTGATCAATCAATGCGTTTCTACTTAATGAGAGCTCTTTGTTAAATGTATATATTGAATTCCTTTCAACAGGGAATATCTCAGTACCTATAATAGGTGCAAAAGCAGAAACCTTATATATTGCTGAGGGTAATATGACGGATATCATAAACGCTTCTTCACCGTACACATTATCTTTGTTGGGTATAATTGTTATGTCGTATGATCCCGTTTTTTTTACAATAACAAACTTGTTTTTATTTAATGTTATAGTATCTTTATATTCTGAAATAAGCAGTTCATTTGAGCAATCACTTTCAGAAGTGAGGAAATTAATGTCAAATCCCTCAAATAATTTTTCAGCTTCCTCGTCAGAAATACCGAAAATGGTATCCAGATTATCTTTTATATAGTCTGTCGACATTTTTCTATATCGGAAAACTTCTTGAGGATCGATGGACACGACTAATTCATCATTCTCTGTAAGTTGCTTCATTTTACTATCATCCATCTGCATCCGTGAAGGATAACTATTGCCACTCAAGGCATATATGACGTAAGCCAAATAGGTTTTTCCGGTATTATTCGGCCCACAAAAAATAATCAGTTTTTTGCCTAAATCTATTGTTGCCTCGCCGATAGCACCAATGTTGCGAACTTGGATTTTCATATGTTTTCGCTATTATCTTAATAGATATTAATCGCAAATATAGTCAATAAC
This sequence comes from Alistipes sp. UBA936, assembly GCA_002293505.1. GTDB lineage: Bacteria > Bacteroidota > Bacteroidia > Bacteroidales > Rikenellaceae > UBA940. Next base: position 63,193 of record DBDI01000030.1, read on the forward strand.
TTTAATTGCTTGAAAATTTCGAACATGAAAATTGTAATGACGTATGTGATTTATTATCTTTGGGGCTTGAATAGTGAAAAATTATGGCTGACAGACTGATTTTTTTGACGAACGACGACGGGGTGGGGGCTCGCGGGCTGGAGCGGATGATCCAGATGATGCGCCCTTTTGGCCACCTTGTGGTTGTTGCTCCCGAGACTACCCAAAGCGGAATGGCCCACGCGATCACTATGTCCAACCCGTTGTTTCTTCGCGAGGTTCGTTCGGAGCCCGGTTTGGAGGTCTACGCCTGCTCGGGTACTCCCGTCGATTGCGTCAAAATGGCTCTCGACTACCTTCTGCCCGGCCGTAAACTCGATATGATCTGCTCCGGCATCAACCACGGCTCCAACGCCGCCATCAACGTTCTCTACTCCGGTACTATGGGGGCTGCGATCGAGGGTAGCTTCTACGACGTTCCTTCGATCGGTTTTTCTCTCTGCGACCACTCGCTGGACGCCGACTTCGAGGCTGCGGGCGAGATCGTCCAGCGCATTGCCGGCGCCATACTCGAACATAAACCCGCTCTACCTCTCTGCCTCAACGTCAACATTCCGGTCGGTCGGCCCGAGGATCTGGCCGGTATAAAGGTTTGCCGCCAATGCCGTGGTTATTGGAAGGAGGAGTTTTTCATTCGTAAGAATCCCGCCGGTCGCGACTACTTTTGGCTCACTGGCGACTTTCAGAACCACGAACCCGACGCCACCGACACCGACGAATGGGCTCTGGCCCACGGCTTCGTCTCGGTCGTTCCGATCCAGATCGACCTCACCAACCACGCTCAGGTCACTTCCCTTGGGAAGTTCCTGAACCGCTGAAGAACTCTTTGACTGCGCGCTTGTACCTTTCGATGGTTACCTCCATCGAGTCGGTCGACTTGCCTCCTGCTGCGTTTCGGTGACCTCCTCCGTCGAAGTACTTGCGGGCGAACTCGTTCACATCGACCTCGCCTCGCGAGCGCAAAGATATCCGTATGAACTTATGGTTCTGTAACAGCATTGCCGACATCTTCACTCCCGCGATGCTCAGTGGGTAGTTCACAAATCCCTCGCTGTCTCCCTGCCTGAAATGGAATCGCCTCAGTTCGCTCTCTTTGAGCGATATCAGCGCTGCCTGTCCCTTCTCCATAATCTCCATCTTCGGCCCCAGCGCATAGCTCAGCAGCCTCACCCGCCCCTCGGAGTATGAGTTGTACACCTGCCGGTTTATGTCCGGAATGTCTATTCCTCGTTCGACCAGCACCGCCACCGCCCGGAACAGTTCCGGCGTGAGGTTCGAGTATGAGAAGTTTCCCGTGTCGGTCATCATTCCCACGTACAGCACCGTTGCCATATCCCTGTCTATTGCTTCCGCTCCCACCATCTCCGAGATCAGTCGGAACACCACGAACGAGGTCGACGAGGCCTCCGGGTAGGAGAACGACACATCGAAATACCCTTCCGGCGGGTCGAGATGGTGGTCGATGAGTATTTTCTTCGCCTTCGTGTTCGCCGCCACGGCTTCCGAGAGCCCTTCCAGTCGCGAGATATTGTTGAAATCCAGAAAGAAGATTACATCCGCTTCCGCCGTTGCGGCCCTGATTTCGTCTCCGTGCTCGGTGAATATCCTGATCCGTTCCACCCCCGGCATCCAGTCCAGAAAGTACGGAAACTTGTTCGGCACCACACAGGTTGTCTTGTGCCCTCCTGCTTCGAGCATCTTGGCCCACGCGATCGAGGCTCCCAGTGCGTCTCCGTCGGGGTTATAGTGCGACAGGATGAGGACGTTCATAGATTCGTGCGCCTCCCCGGGTCGGGTCGTGCGGTTGTTTTACAAGTTCTCTGGTTACCGGCTCCGCGGCTCTCTCTCCCCGGGCTCGTGTCACTGCATCCGCATCGGGACTCACCACTCCTCCGTCGATCATTCTCAGGGCGCTTCCCAGTAGTCTCTCCGCCTGGTTGCCGAATTCGAATATTTCTCCTGTTCCTCCGGTGTTTTGCACCTCCCAGAATTCGTTCTTGGCCAGGTCGGGTTTCAGTCCTCCGGCGTAGTCGCAAAACGAGTCGGCGTTCATAATCTTGAACGATATGGGCCACATATTATAGGTATACCCTCCCTCTTTGTGTTCTCGTAGATTCATCCCCACGTTCTTGCCTTCGGTTCTCTCGCCTATGTGTACTATGTCGATCCCGACGGCTTTGGCCTGAAGCGAGTTGATGAACATTTCGCTTGCCGAGGCGCTGTTCTCTCCCGCCAGCACATATATCTTGTTCAGCTTCAGCGACGCATCCTCGTTCAGGAAAAAGTAAGACCGCGGGTTTGCGAATCCATCCGCCACGGCGATGTCCTTATTATAAAGTAGCCTGCAGAATATCTGACTCGGGCCCACGTTTGCGGCCAGCGACGCGAGCAGTTGACACGAGCTGATTGCACCTCCGTGGTTGTACCTCAGGTCGAGCACCAGTTCCTGCGCTCCCCGGGCCTTGAAGTCGCGAAACACCTCTCGCAAATCGTTGTCGAACTCGCCCCATTGGCCCCTCATTTCGCCCGTCTCGAAGGCGTTGTAGACCAGATACGCCACCCGTCGGTTTTGCACCGGCGAGTCGAACACATCGTGATAAAGTATGGGGGTGTTTCGAATGGTCTCCGCCGTCAGGTCATACTCGTTCCCATCCTTGTCCGCCACTATCATCGAGGTTCCGCCCTGGAACCTGTGCAGCCTGTACCAGAATTGCTCATACTCCGCTCCCGCGCCTCCGTGAATCACCGCTCCGTTGTATCTTGTCAGCCACACTCCTCTCTTCAGTCCCGCTTCTTCGGCCGGTGAGTTCGGTTGCACCCACGTGACCAGCATCTCGACCACTGTGCTGTTCCTCTTCTGGAACGCCTGCACATCGAACCCGAAGCTCAGTTTTTCGCTCCCCGAGGCCCTCGTTGCCGTGGCGAGACGTTCAATGTACGAGTATGGTATTCCCGTCGGCGTGAATCGTCCGTTGGCGTAGTCATACCCTCCGTCTATCGTTGGTGGGTTTTCGCTCGTGTCGCGCGCGTTCTTCAGCGCCAGCACCGATTGGGTCAGGAACTCATCGTAGCTCAGTTTGTTGCTCGGCGGGGCTGTTGCTTTCACTTCTGCGTTCCAGTAGTACCAATCCTTCAGATCGTCGTAGATCCACTTGTTGACTCCCGTCAGGGTGTTGTTCACCGGTGGATCCGGCGGTTCGGGTCCTCGATACGGGTCGCTTCCGCACGCCGCCATCGCCATCGCCATTGCCAGCGCCACGAACGCCACCAGCACGCCCCCCACAGCCCGATATATACGTTCTCTATTCATCTTCATCTCCCAGTGTCATACTTGCTCTCGGTAGATAGTCTCTCGGATATCCTGCTTGTTGTCGCGAGCGACTTTCCAGCACTCCTCCGTTCGGTACCGCGGTTATTCCCATCACCATATCCATCGCCCTCCTCAGTAGCGGGTCTTCCGTAGCACCCTCCCATCCTTTCCACCCCCACCCGTCGTTCCACAGTATTCCGTTTCCCTGCCACTCGTTCACCGCGCCTCCGTTCGGCGTGAAGCCATATTCGTAAGCTCCGTTTCCCGCCGCGTTGAAGCACCTGAAGGCCGCAATCCACACCGCATACGTATGTTGCTCTCCCTCTACTTCGGCTGTTATCTCCTTTCGCACCATTCCCGTGTTCATCCCTTCGGTCACATCGCCTATTACCACCAGCTTCACCATCCCCTGATCCAGTCCCCTCAAAGCGTTTATCAACAGTTCTGCCGCTCCCGTCGTGTGGCCCGAGGTGAGTACGAACACCAGCGGTACTCCCACACTGCTTTCGTGCGGCTCGAAACTCCACGTCGCGTTGTTCGCCGCTGCTTCTCCCTCCGCGTACTGGAACCTCGCAAAGGTCTGTCCTGCCGCTTCGGCCGGTACCAGCAGATTTCCCACCACATTCGCCATCTTCGCCGTTCCTGTCTTGCTGTACCTCACGTCCAACACGAACACCTCCACTTCCGCGGCCTTCATCTCTGTAAACGTTCTCACTATGTCGGTTTCGTATTCCGGGTCGAAACTCCTCAGCGCCAGATATCCCGTCCTGACGACCTCTCCGTCGAGCGTATGTGCCTCTATCACTTGCGGTGTCCCCAGTATCGGCGAGCCTTCCCACTCGCTCGTTGTCAGATCGACCGTCCTCCCTTCGTCTATCAACCGCGATGCGAATGGTTGGAAGGTCAGCATACTCAGCCTTGGCGAGAACCCTTCCACCGGATGTACCAGCGTGTCTATTCTGTCGTTGTACTGATATCGCCCGGCTGTGTTGATGTAGTTTTGTAGTTGGATGTTGTTCACTTTCCAGAACCAGTCGCCCCTCTTCAGTCCCGCCGTGGCTGCCGGGCTTCCCTCGCCGACCCACATTACTCGTCCAACCAGCTTGCCGTCGTAGTTGCCCAGGTCGAACTCCATTCCGTAGTTCAGTCCGCTCGGGTCGCGCTCGATGTATGAATACAGATACCGCTTGGAGTCTCTTGCCCAGACGTTTCCGTCGAGTGGGTTTTGCCTCAGCGTGCTAAGATATGTCTCATAGAAACTCTTGTACCCTTGATTGTAGTCTCCCGGCGTTGTTCGCGTCTCGCCGTTGTAGTACCACGGGTTCAGCAGTTCCTCGTGCACTCGCTTGTTGAGTTCCCACTCCGGACTCTGTCTCGGCGGGGTGATGTGTATTCCCAGTTGTTCTATCTCTATGGTCTTTGTCTCGCTTCCTGCGGTGAAGGTCAGCGTCGCTCTCCTCGTCGTCGGTTCCGCTTCGGGGTCTTCTGCGTCTTCCGGTAGTGTGTTCTCTTCGAATGTTATCACTATCGGTGTCACTCCTTGCGGGCCGCTCTTCGGATCTGTCGTCAGCCATTCCGCTCCTCCGCTCATCTGCCATCCTGCGTTTCGCGCGGTCACTCCCACATTGACCGTTGTTGCTCCTCGCCCGACGGTTATCTTCTCTTGCGACAGTTCCAGTGGTTCTCCTGGGGCGTTGTTGTACATATCGTCGCTGCAGGCCCCCAGCCCCAACAGAGCCGCGGCCACCGACACAAGTATGGCAAGGTACTTACTCACAACCTACAAAATTACAAAAATTTTTGATTCCGCACTCTTCGCAGGCTGGTTTTCGGGCCGTGCACACATACCTCCCGTGTAGTATCAGCCAATGGTGCGCTCGCGGGATCAGCTCCACCGGTATGTTCGCCGTCAGTTCCAGCTCGACCGCCAGTGGGGTTTTCGCACTCATCGGCACCAGCCCCGTTCGCCTCGCCACCCGGAATACGTGCGTGTCGACCGCCATCACCGGCTTGCCCCACAGTATCGACGCAACCACATTGGCTGTCTTTCTCCCCACTCCCGGCAGCGCCATCAAGGCGTCCTGATCGGCCGGTATCTCTCCTCCGTGCTCTTCGGTCAGCCGCCTGGCCAATGCTGCGAGGTTTCGCGCCTTGTTGTTCGGATAGGATATGCTGCGGATGTAGGGATAGATCTCCTCTGCCCCGACCTCCGCCATCGCTGCCGGATTCGGGAATCGCTCCAGTAGCGCCGGCGTGGTCAGATTTACCCTCTTGTCCGTGCATTGGGCCGACAGCACTACCGCCACCAGCAACTGCCACGGATTCTCGAACCTCAGTTCGCTCTCTGGCGCCGGTACGTTCTCCTCGAACCATCCCAGTATTCCCGCGTATCTCTCGGCCGTGGTCATCTTCGGGGTTGTCACAGTATTTCGAGTTTTGCGAACTTGCTCAGCAGGGTCTTTCTGCCCGCTCCCGGGTCGTCGAACTCCACCACGACTTTCAGGTCTCCCGGGCCCGTTGCACCCGCTGCCGGTTCTACTTCGAGGATTGTTCCCGCTCCGAACTTCACGTGCGCCACTCTCACTCCTTCACCCAGTTCTCCGGCGGAGGCCGTGCGCGTAGCCGGGGTTGCCTGGCGTTTTGTTGCCGGTTCGACCTTTTTGAATCCCGCGGGCACCACCGGCCTCGTCGCTTCACTCGGCGGCGTCCGCCTCATCGTCGGCTTGGGCGCATATCCACTCGTAACCCCCGGCCCCGGAACTGCCGCCGGTTGTGGTCGCCTTTCTCCTCCCGCCTGGCCATCCAGAAACTCTTCTGCTATCTCTCTCACGAACCGACTCGGCCTGCGAAAATCCATCGACCCGTGTACGAACCTCATATCGGCCAGCGAGACGAACGCCCTCTCCCTCGCCCTCGTCAGGGCCACATAGAACAGCCGCCGCTCCTCTTCTATTTCGCTCGTGTCGCCGTCCCTCACACTCGGAAACAGTTCCTCTTCCAGTCCCATCACAAACACGTGCCCGAACTCCAGCCCCTTCGCCGAGTGGACTGTCATCAGCGACACCTTGTCCCTCTCCTCGCCCTTTTCCTCATCCGCATCGGTCATCAGGGCTACGTTTTGTAGCCACTCGTCAAGGGATAGTGGAGATTCGGGAGAGCCATCGTTCTGCGTAGCTAAATCTGCCGTGGCCGTTGCCACCATAGAATTCAGCAGCTCGTCTATATTTTCCAGCGCGGAGGTTGCTTCGGCACTTCCGTCCGCCCTGTAGTGCCCCACTATTCCCGAGCGTATTGCCACCTGCCGCCCGAACTCATACAAGCTCAGCTCCTCCCTCATCAGCGCCAGCCCCTGTATCAACTCCGCGAACGCACCGATCTTCTTGTCGTCGCTTTCCGCCGCCACTTCCCACAGCGACAGGCCTTGCGCCCTTGCCGAGGAGGTCAGCCTCCCCAGGGTCACTTCACCTATTCCCCTCGTGGGGTAGTTGACGATTCGCCTGAACGCTTCGTCGTCCCGCGGATTCACAATCAACCGGAAATAGGCCAGCAGGTCTTTGATCTCCTTTCGGTCGAAGAACGAGTGGCCCCTGTAAATCTTATACGGTATATCCCTCTTCCGCAGGCTCTCCTCGATCCCTCGCGACAGTGCATTGATCCTGTACAGCACCGCTATCTGACTCCACGGCACCCCTGCCCGTCCCAGCGACCGTATCTCTCCCGCCACTATCTCCGCCTCTTCCCTGTCTGTGTATCCCCTCAGTAGCTTTATGTTCTCGCCTCTCGCTCCCGCCGAGAAACACTCTTTCTTGAGTTCCCTGCTCGATCGGTTGCGCGCTATCACTCCGTTTGCCGCTTCCACTATCACCTTTGTCGAGCGATAGTTCTGCTCCAGCTTGTAGACTTGTGCGGTTGGGAAGTCGCGCTTGAAGTTTAGAATGTTTTCGATGCGGGCCCCCCGGAACGAATAGATGCTCTGGCTGTCGTCTCCCACCACACAGATATTCCCGTGACCCGCCGCCAGCGCCTTCACTATCAGATATTGTACGTGGTTGGTGTCCTGATATTCGTCCACCAGTATATACCTGAACCTCTCGCGATACTTCTCCAGCACCTGGGGATGCTTCTTGAACAGCACCACCATATTCAGCAGCAGGTCGTCGAAGTCCATCGCTCCGTTTGCTTTGCACTGCGCGGTGTAGCGCTTGTACACCTCCAGAAATTGCGTCTGGCCCTTTTTCGCATCGTCCGCCACGAATTGCGCGTCTGCTTCGTACACCCCCGGGGTTATCATCTCGTTCTTCAGTCGCGATATCTTCGCAAAGACCGTCCTCGGCTTGTACTTGTCGTTGTCCCCGAGGCCCATCTCCTTGCAGATCGCCTTGACGAGGTTCTGACTGTCCGTCGTATCATAGATCGTGAATGCTTGCGGATAGCCTATCTTGTCGCTCTCCGCCCTCAGTATTCTCAGGAACACCGAGTGGAACGTTCCCATCTGTATCCACTTGCTCGCTCCTCCGATCATTCCCTCTATTCGCTCTCTCATTTCGGCTGCGGCTTTGTTTGTGAAGGTCAGTGCGAGTATATGTTGCGGCGCTATCCCTTGTGCTATCATCCAGGCTATTCGCGAGGTCAGCACCCTCGTCTTGCCCGAGCCTGCTCCGGCTACAATGAGTGACGGGCCGTTGTAGTTCTCCACCGCCTCGCGTTGTGCGGGGTTGAGGTTTTGTAGAATGTCGTGGTTCATCCGGCAAAAATACACTATTTTTGCGAGATGGAAACACCCCTGATTCGCCCCGCTCGCCCGGACGAGCTTCCGCGTCTGATGGAGCTATACGATGCCGCCCGTCGCTTTATGCGTTCGCGCGGTAATGCTGTTCAGTGGGTGGGGGGCTATCCTTCGCGCGAACTCATCGCGGCGGGTATCGACTCCGGGGAGCAGTATGTATGCGAGGCCGACGGACACATCGTCGCCACTTTCTGGTTTGCTGTCGCTCCCGAGCCCACTTACGCCGAGATAGACGGTGCCTGGCTCGACGACGCTCCCTACGGCGTGGTTCACCGGCTGGCTTCCGACGGTAGCGTCCGCGGAGTGGGGGCGCATTGTCTCGACTGGAGCCTCGCCCAGTGCGGTAACATCCGCGTTGACACCCACTCCGACAACCACGTGATGCAGGCCCTGCTCGATCGCCTCGGCTTCACCCGCTGCGGAGTGATCTACCTTGGGGACGGAACCCCTCGTGATGCGTTTCATAAAAAATATTAACTTTGCGGTAAATTATTTCGGAAATGAGCGAAATCGTAAATATCAAGGAACTCAGCGAGCGCATCGAGCGCGAAAGCCTCTTCGTGGACACCCTCCAGATGGAGATGGGTAAGGTCATCATCGGCCAGAAGCACCTCGTGGACTCTCTTCTGATCGGCCTGTTGTCCAACGGCCATATCCTTCTGGAGGGCGTTCCGGGGCTTGCCAAGACCCTCGCCATCACCACTCTTGCCGAGGCTGTGGACGCAAAGTTCGCCCGGGTGCAGTTCACTCCCGACCTTCTGCCCGCCGACCTTGTCGGTACTATGATCTACTCCCAGAAGCGCGAGGAGTTCACCGTCCGTAAGGGGCCCATCTTCGCCAACTTCGTTCTGGCCGACGAGATCAACCGCTCGCCCGCCAAGGTTCAGAGCGCCCTTCTGGAGGCGATGCAGGAGCGCCAGGTTACCATCGGCGACCAGACCTACCCTCTGCCCGCTCCGTTCCTCGTGATGGCGACCCAGAACCCGCTCGAACAGGAGGGTACCTACCCCCTGCCCGAGGCTCAGGTCGACCGCTTCCTGTTGAAGGTCAAGGTCACCTACCCCCGTAAGCAGGAGGAGCGCGACATCGTTCGTATGAACCTCGCCGGCGGCGGTATGCCTCACCCGAACAAGGTGATCGAGCCGGCCGACATCGTTAAGGCTCGCGGTGTGGTTAGCGAGGTGTATATGGACGAGAAGATCGAGAAGTACATCATCGACATAGTCTTCGCCACGCGCACTCCCTCCGAGTACGGCCTCGACTCCCTCACCCCCCTGATCAGTTACGGTGGTTCGCCCCGCGCTTCTATCTCGCTTGCTCGCGCCGCTAAGAGTTACGCCTTCATCAAGCGCCGCG
>DBDI01000030.1:72824-72950 GCA_002293505.1 Alistipes sp. UBA936
GGGCTGTCGCGCGAGATTTTCGCCGGACAGTACCACAGTGCTTTTCGCGGTCGTGGTATGTCGTTCTCCGAGGTTCGCGAATACCGCCTTGGGGACGACGTGCGGGATATCGACTGGAACGTCACC